>JBGSHW010000019.1:0-160860 GCA_041751975.1 Pirellulaceae bacterium | reverse complement strand
AACCCAGTCAACGCCTGTGCGGCCGGCCTTGTTGGCGTTGGTAGCCGCAGGCGTCATGGGACTATTTTTCGCTTACTGGGTTCACGCGAGAATTCAGAACACGTTAGAAGTTGTCAAAGAAACATTGAAATAGCCCGTAGCCGTTCACGGGCCGGACTAAAGAGTTAAGCTACTCTTGCTGCTGGAGCACGATCGGCAGGCAGGAGCGAGGGGGCCGACTGTTGGGAAAAGTTCGCCTCCATCGCGGCGACGAGGTATTGAAAGGCGTTTCGGTTCTGCAAGCGACATGTCTAAAAAACGGTCAAGATGCGTTCAACGAATCGACTACCCTTGGAACTCTGTGTTCCAAGGCTCAGCTTGCGATAGATCACCGCCGGACGAAGCGCTCGTTCAGCCGTGTTGTTGGTTGGCTCGATCCCCTGGATTCGTGTGAATGTCCGTAAATGCTCGCGGCGATCGTATAATTCCTTGCAAAAACCATATAGCTTTTTATTACCGCTATATTTCCCTCGTAATAGTAAGCGCCGCACTTCCTCGCGGATCGGGTAAACATACTTTTGGAATGTTGACCACTTGATTTCACCCGACTTGTATTGTCGCCAGTACTTGAACAACTCGCGTTCTTGTCGCATCAAGTCATGGCCCATTCGTTTGACTTGATTGTCCGGTGAGTCGATCAACTTTTGAAAGACTCGCTTCAAGTGCGACCAGCACCATTGAAGCCGATTTCCGTCCAGATACATTTTGGCTCGATCGCAATTTAGGATGATACCCTGGTAGCAGCCAACGAGTGACACAAGAGACTCACGCGAGCGGGCACCAGATCTCGCGAATGTTTCTTATGTCCCTTCTGACCGCCATGTTTGCGCTTTGACTTGGTTTTCTTCTTGCCGGGCTTATCTTGATCGTTGTGAGGATGTACTGTACTTGAGGGTAGCGATGAGTTATTCGGAGTCACTTTGGGTTGTTTGGCTGAAAGCTGTTTCACCTGTTTTTCAAGGTCAGCGATTCGTGCCTCAAACTGAGCGAACGTAGCGAGTACAAAAGCCCTCACTGCAGGCGTCATCTCCGCCTCGATTTCGGGCGGGATTGTCATTTTCGGCATATTTCTGGGTGCGGTCATGCACGTATTGGTGCCGAAATCGTCCTTCCGTGTCCAGATCAGTTTTTTGATTTGTTAGTCCAGCCCGTGAACGGTTACCTCTGAAGGTGGCCGTATAGCTATCGGGCTAGAAGGTGGCCATGACTTCACTCAACTGGCAGGACGCTTATTGGGACACTCGACCAGTGGAATAACCTACCGTCACTATGCACATCGCGCACCTCTGGCATTCCGAGCAATATGAGCCTACCGCAGCCATCATCGTTCAAGATGCTCGCTAGGGGGTTCGAGGGACAATGCCCATATTCCAGGCGAATGTTCTATAAAACGCGTTCTTGAGCAGTGAAGTGCTATGTGCCCAAGGACGGGCACTGACGGTTCATCCTGCGGCATGAAACTCCGGGTATAATTGCAGATTGACGGTCGATATGTCATATTAAACTAAACCATTTCTGTTCGGTTTCCCCAGACAACATCGAGCTCCCGTATGCCAACAGCAAAAGAGACCATGGTGGATATTATCGCCCGGCAGCCGGACGACAGTACCTACGAGGAATTGCTGCGCCAACTCGCTTATGACCGAATGGTCCAACGCGGCTTGGAAGACTCAAAGGCTGGACGAACAGTCACGGACAATGAGGTAAAACGAAAGATCGACGCGTGGCAGAAATAGTCTGGACGTTGGAAGCATCTCGCTGCCTCGATGAGATTTACCAGTACATTGCTTCGCAGAGTCCGACATCAGCACAAAAGGTTGTGTGCGGGATTTATGAGAAAATTCAGATCTTGAGGCAACACGTGCGGATCGGTCAGAGGTACGAGCCTATTGCTGATCGTGAAGTGCGTGAGATCCTCTACGGGCACTACCGCATAGCCTACCTCGTTGCCAATGAGCAACGGATTGAGGTGTTGGGAATCTTCCACTCCGCCATGGAAATCGAGCGATACTTGGGTTAGGCACGCGCACACGACATCGCAGGTGCGCATTGTATTCGGATTCTCGCAAGGCCGCCTGAGCCGCCATTTCGATGTCGCCGCGATCCAGCCAGCCCGCTCAGGTGGGCGTGTCCGATGCTGTCCTGAGCGCCGACTTCAAGATCGGCTGAAGCGAAAACGCAACATGCTAAAGTCAGGCAGTAAGCTCAAATCCCTTTGCCCGACGGTGGGGGGAAATTCAAGCTCCATTGCTTGGCCCTGCACAAATCGGCCCTGCACAAATCAACGCCTTTGACTGTGAACCCCGAGCTGAGATACAATAGGCAAAGAGGTCAATTCATGCAGATTAAAGTACCCGAAGATACGCAACAACTCTCCTTAGCAGCAGGATTTGCGAACGTTGATCAGTTCGTGAATAGTTTGCTTCGCAAGGAGCGAGAACGCTTGGCCATCCAAGCCGGCATTGACGCGATGGATGCCGGACAGGTTGCCGACTTCGCCGACTTCGACCGTGAATTCCGAGAGAAGAACGGATTGAAGTCTCGATAGATGGCCAAAGTAGAAATTTCCGAGCCGGCCAAAGCGGACATCCAAGAAGCATTCGATTGGTGGTCAGAAAGCCGGTCCTCAATTCAGGCAGCGGAGTGGTACGAGCGGATCTTCGAAGCAATCACCACACTTGAAAGCATGCCCGAGCGTTGCCCACGTGTGTCCGATTTCGGGTTGTCGCGTGCCGGAGTACGTCAACTTTTATTCGGCATCGGTTCCCGCCCAACGCACCGAGTTGTTTTTCATTTCGACATCGATGCGGATACTGTGACGATTCTTCGAGTCCGTTACCATGGTTAGGATGAACTTTAGGCTCCGCTCCCTCGGCCACCGTCAGAAGTCCATTGTTCTCGAAGTTCGACGCGCTGAGGAGCGTTCATGTTGAGCAGTCGCACTGTCGCTCTGCCCGTTGGCGAAACACCCTCGATTTCACCGCCTTGGAGCAAGAAGTGATGGTCCCACTGATCATTCCGAGGGTGGTACAAGGGAACCAAATGTCTCGTCTCAGGATCGATGCTGGACAGGTTTGTGCCTTTGTATGCGTTACATCGGTTGCATGCCACGCAAAGGAACCCTGGGTCATCGCTAGGCTGATCCAGGTGCTGCTTGGCAAGGATGTGATCGACACGAAACGTCAACATGGGACAAGTAACGAAACGAAGCTGTGATTTCCGCTTTCTGCAAAGCATCCTTTAGGCCGCTACGCGGGAAAAGTTAACGGACACTTTTTTCCCGACCGATCCTTAGTAGACTTCGATGCTCTTGATCGACGCCCGGCCATGACGCTGGGCGGCGGTGAGGCAACGAATCGCTGGTTCAATCAGTTGTTCAGCCGTCATGCTGGCTCCCGGCGAGCTGGTGGCGGCGATCCCTGCATGGAAACGGGCGGGGATATTGACCTTGGCTAACGACAGGACTCCAGCTTCCTCAAGCTGCTTACCGGTCAGCACTTCCACCAAGCCTTGCCGTAGGATGCTGGTCATCTCATTGCGCTCGAGGTCGAGTACGCACAAGATGAGTTCACCGGTAGAGGTCAAAAAGGCGTAGGGATCGTGCACGTGCGGATGATCGGCTAGCCAATTGACCAGTTTTTGCTGCCACAGTGTCAAACCGTTGTCCCGCAGGGCACTCACCTCACCTTGCTGCATTTCATCATCGGGCGTAACGACGATATGCGATAGACTCAACGTCCGCTCTTCCGTCCGACAGGTCGCCAGTCTTCGGCGAATGACATTCATAAACAACGGATCGTTGTGCGAGCGGATTTCCGCCAGGATAACTTTGGGGAGGTAGTCGGGCACCGCTTCCTGAGCCGCGCGAGGGATCGGTTGACTCGGCTCTACGGCGATTTCAAGGTTGGTTTCGGAGTTGCTTTTGGACTTGTCGATTGAGTTACGCTCAAGGTCAGTGTCGGCGTTCGAGTCGCGGATGGCGTCCAACTGTGGGCTCCCGCCAAAGCCCACATGGCTGCTGTTGGTAGGCTGCGGCGCGCGGGCCGAAACTTCCTGATCGACCGCTTGGGCAATGCGCTCCAGCGTGGCTGCGATATCTGCATCGGCTGAGCCATTCTCGGCAGGAGCTCCGTAGCTCGAGTTGGAGCTTAAGCTGTCGGTTCCGCGCGGGGGAGTTGACTTTGGATCGCGCAAGTTGGTCAACTTATGGTCCAAGCGATTCCAGTGGTCGGCAATCTTGCTCCATGGAACCGGCATGTCGATCCACGGCCTCGGAAGAACCATCTCGGATTTTTTCGCAATCAACTCGCTGGCCAGTCGCCAGAGCAGGTCCGGCTCAGCCCAATCGGCGATCGTTGCGGTCGGCTCCGACGGGCCATCCAGTAACCCCTCCAACGTTTCGGAGGCAAATTGATCGGCTGTTGCATCGTAGTCGCGAACTACGCGGAGTACGGTTTGACTGATGGAAGCCACGTCGAGGTTCAATTCATCTCGAAGCACTGCTGCGGGCGCGCCGCGCATGGCTAACTTAGTCTCCAGCAACTCGTGAAAATCCTCGCCAAGCTCAGCACACAAGCCGACGAATGCTAAGTTCTCCGCCAATCGACTTTGCGTAGTCTTAAAGCCCTCGTGGAGTTTGCCGGTCGCCAACGTGCGATACAGCGGCAGCAGGCTCGCCGCGAGCAAACGCATGCAGTATCCGCCGGTTCCCGAAGGTTGCTCCGCCATAAACGCGCTGATGGCACCCAGCCACTGCGGCGCGGATTCAATCTGCTTCTGCTCCTGCCGCGAGGCATCTTCCAAGACGGGGGTGACGATGGCGGCCAGTGATTCGGTCAGCTGAGTATGGCTCCAGCGGGCGGGCACAGCCAAGTTAGTAGTTGGTTCGGCCAACCAGGCAAAGAAGCGACGTGGTACGGCTCCGCTCCGCACGAGCCGCAGGGCCACAGCGGCATTGACATCAAGTTGACTGGTGGGGACTTTGGTGCCGTGCATGATTTATCCGCGGAACGAGCTGTAGCAGGGGTTTAAGCATGTTGTCGCGCGCACACCTGGCCCTCAGGCCACTTTTGTCGCGCATGGGTCGACTTTTGAAACCTAGGTCATGCTTAACGCCGATGAGAGAGGGCGGTCGGGTGGATTGACCTTTGGGCTTAAGCGGTGACAATTTTGAGGACTGTGAGGATTGTTCACTCGCCCCGTAGGTATGGATTGCGACCGTGAAAGAGTTTGCTGTGATCTTGGCTGCCGCTGGCAAAAGCAGCCGTTTTGGCGATCCGTTCAATAAAAAGGTTTTCGCCAACATCGGTCTTAAGCCTTTGTGGATGTTCGCTGCAGAAACCCTATCCAAACGCGATGATGTCGGGCAGCTGATTTTGGTCATTTCATCCGACGATAAAGATTTGTTTCGAGAGAAATACGCTGGCAGCGCTGCCATGCTCGGATTTCAAATCGTAGTCGGTGGCAGCGAGCGGGCCGACAGTGTCCTTAATGGCTTGCGGCACGTGCGTGACGACCTCCCCTTCGTCGCCACCCATGATGCCGCCCGCCCATGCCTGGCCAACGCCTGGCTCGATGCCGTCTTTGCCGCTGCCAAACGCACCGGCGCGGCCATCCTAGCCACCCCCTGCCACTCGACCTTAAAACGGGTCGATGGCCAAGGCAAAATCATCGAGACCGTTTCGCGGCAAGCGCTCTGGCTGGCTCAAACCCCGCAAGTCTTCCGCACTCAGCTGCTGAGCGACGCCTACCGAGCGCATCCGCAACCGAGCGCAGCGACGGACGAAGCCTCCATTGTGGAAGCCTTCGGGCATCCGGTAACTGTCGTCGAAGGTAGCCCATTGAACATCAAAGTCACCACCCAAGCGGACCTCAAGTTCGCCGAGCAAGCGTTAAAGGTCTTGCCTAAAGCCAATCCATTCCCATTTTAAACAGGACCACACCGAACTTAAGTTTGTCGCCCGCCCAATCAACTTACCTTCGACTCGTCCAGCATATCTCTCATACCTTTTTCACACCCGATCAAAGATCGCTCCATCTCAAATAGCAAACAACATGACACCCGACAATCTCACCGCCACACACATTCTCGATGAACTTGCATGGCGTGGCTTGATCCACCAAAGTACCGATGAGGTGGCCTTGCGCGAACATTTAGCCAAGCCCCAAGTGATCTATGCAGGCTTCGATCCCACCGCCACCAGTTTGCACTGCGGCAGCCTGCTCCCCTTGATGACCCTCCGCCGCTTTCAAAAGTTGGGCCATCGCCCGTTGGCACTGGTCGGTGGCGCTACCGGCATGATCGGTGACCCGAGCGGTAAAAGTGAAGAACGTGTGCTCCTATCCGAAGAGGCCTTGCAAGCCAACGTCGCGGGGATCAAGCAGCAAATGAGCCGTTATCTTGAGTTCGACGGTCCGGCTGCCGCTCAGTTGGTCAACAACCTGGATTGGATGAGCGGCTGGTCGTACATTCAGTTCTTGCGCGATGTTGGAAAAAATTTCCCAGTCAACGTCATGCTCTCCAAGGACTCCGTCAAAAGCCGCTTGGAACGCGATGATACCGGGTTAAGTTACACCGAGTTCAGCTACATGCTTTTGCAGGCCTACGATTTCGCCCACTTGAGCCAGCAGCATAACTGCACGTTGCAAATTGGCGGAAGTGATCAGTGGGGCAATATCACTGCCGGTATCGACTTGGCCCGACGCATGCACGGCGCCAAGCTGTTTGGCATGACCTGCCCACTGCTGCTGACCAGCGATGGCCGCAAGATGGGCAAAACGGAGCAAGGGGCCATTTGGCTCGATGCCGAACGGACTTCACCCTACGCCTTCTATCAATACTGGGTTAACGTCTCGGATGCCGACGTGCTGCTGTGCCTAAGATTTTTGACAGAGATTGATCAAGAAGAATATAAGTCTCTTGAACTGGCGGTGACCGAGCAACCGCACATGCGGGCCGCCCAAAAGCGATTGGCCAGCTGGATCACCGAGTTCATTCATGGCCGCGAGGGCTTGCAGGCCGCCGAGCGGGCCACGGAGATCTTCTTTGGCGCTGAAATTGCCAATCAAAGCGACCGACAGCTGGGAGAGATTTTTCATGATGTCCCAGGCGCAGAGATCAGTGCTGATGAGCTGAGTGGCGGACTCCTCTTGACCGACGCGTTGGCGAAAACTCAGTTGGCGAAAAGCAAAACAGAGGCTCGGCGGACGATTGAACAAGGTGGGGCGTATGTCAACAATCGCCGTATCGATGATGTCGAGTACAAAGTGACCGGCAGCGACTTGGCCAGCGAAACCGTGATTGTCCTACGCAGCGGTAAACGCAAGTTCGCACTGCTCCGCGTTGTCTGAGCGTTTAATCGCAGTTGGGCCAAATGAGCAAGTCGCCACGCAGCTTTTCGTATAACTAAAGTCGTTTGCACCCTGAGGGTCTTTCCGTGATCTCACACAAATTGTCGCTTGCAATGGGCGCGTGTTTGCTAACGAGTTTCATTGCTACCGGAACCCCACGTCTCTGGGCTCAGTTAGTCGACCGAACGGAACCCAACTCAACCGCACGGAACCCGGCGGAACCCAATCCAGCAACCGTGCAGCCCCAGCCGGCGAGCACGCGGATCAAACTGGTCAATCAGCCTGTCCAATCATCGGAAGCTAGAGAGAACATGCTCGACAACCACAACCGCTTTGCTTGCAACATGTACCCGCAGTTGGGCAAAGAGCCCGGAAATCTCTTCTTCTCGCCGAGCAGCATTTGGACCGCCCTGGTACTGACCAACGCGGTTTATTTTAAAGGGAGCTGGCTGCGTCCGTTTAATGCAGACAGCACGCAGGCTGCCGACTTTCGTTTAACGGCCGCTGAATCCATCCCGGTGCCGATGATGCACCAGCTTGGAGAATTTGCCTACAACTCCGTCGATGGTGTGCAGGTTTTGGAGCTACCCTACGGCGATCGACGGCTCAGTATGTTGATCTTGCTTCCCACCGAGGTGGAGGGACTGGCTAAGCTCGAGGCACAGCTGACCATTGATAACCTCCAGCGTTGGACGCAACCAGGATTCCGAAGTCAGAAAGTAAAGGTTTATCTCCCCAAGTTCAAGTCGACGTCGCAGTTTGAGTTGAAGGCGGTTCTAGCTGCGAATCATCTGCATTAAACCTCGCAGCACCATATCGTGATAGCTGACGATTCCGACGACTTCGCCGTTGTCGATGACCGGGGCCCGCATGATTTGGAAGCGTTCGAGGAACCGCGCACAGTAGCGAATGTTCATCGTCGATGGAACGCTCAGCACGGGCTTGGCCATGATCTCGTACAAATTCATCCGTTCCGGCGAACGATCGGCCGCCAGCACTTTCTTGGCGATGTCCGACAGGAGCACGATGCCATACTCATCGTTTTCATCACGTTTGGCAACGATCATCGCCCGGGTCTCGGGGTACTTCATCGCCAGCATGGCCTCTTTGACGGTCAGTTTTCCATCGACCACATCGAACTCACGTTTCATCACATCGGCCACCCGAACAATCATCTTCTCGCTCATAGTTTTCCCTCCACCAAATTGGTCAGCTTTTCGATTTGATGACTTACCCCAACGGCATCCTCTACGTCAATTTGGATCGCGATCCCGGTACCTGGCTGCTCTTCGAATTGAGCTACCTTGCCGATCGTTTCCAGGATCTCGCGCGACAAGTGCCCTTCGACCAAAAATAGCAAGACGTCGCGTTGACTGCCGAGCGACAGACCGAGAAAGGACTTCGTCGGCATCAGTCCTTCCCCTCGGGCGTTGCCGATAATGGTGGCACCCGTCGCACCGGCGTCGCGTGCAGCCCTCATAACCTCGTTCGTTTTGTCGTCGTTCACAAAGGCGATGATCAATTTAAAGTGCATGTCTACTCCAGGTTGGAAGTTCGTTGGCTCGGTCGCCGGTTGAGCCAAGCGGCTAGCTGGGCATAGCCCATTACGGTCATCATAGGAAATAGGGATGCAAAGGCGATCAAGCCGAAGCCATCAATGACGGGATCGCGTCCTGGCACACGACTGGCCAGTCCCAAACCCAAAGCAGCAACGAGCGGTACGGTCACCGTTGAAGTAGTTACGCCACCTGAATCATAGGCGAGTGGCACAATCTGTTTCGGAGCGAAACAGGTTTGTATCATGATGGCCACATAGCCCGTGATAATGAAGTAGGGGAGTGGAGTCCCGAGTACGATGCGCAAGGTCCCCATGGCTACTCCGATCCCCACACCCAAGGCGACCGCCAGCCGAAGTCCCCAAGCGCGAATGGTTCCTCCCGAGACCTCTTCGGCCTTCATGGCCACGGCGATCAATGCAGGCTCCGCAATGGTCGTGCTTACGCCGATTGCAAAGGCAAAAATGTAGGTCCAATAGTAGTTGTAAAACGGAACGATCGCTGCGGCCCCCTCCACCACTTGGGCCTCCTGAATGTTCACTTCTGGCCTTTGAAGTAGTTGCACCGCCATCTCCTCGCCGAGCGGAAACAGCCCCAGCTTGAGTCCAGTCAAGAACAGCGATAAGCCGATGACGACAAAGCACCAACCGCAGACGAGTCGCGGCAGATTCAGCAAAGGTCGTCGCAACACGGCCAACTGAAAAAAAGCAATGATTGCTACCAGGGGCAACACGTCACGAATGGTGTTGTAAATCGAATTACCGAAGATCTCCAAGGCATTCATGGCCAAATGATCCCCAAACCAAGCACAAACAGGATGGGAGTTAATGCGGCCAACGCAATCATGCCAAAGCCATCAAATAATGGATTGCGGCCTTGGATGCTTGAAGCCAACCCCACTCCCAACGCGGCAGTTAACGGAACCGTAATGGTCGATGTGGCTACGCCTCCAGAATCATAAGCGATGCCGATAATGTTGCTGGGGGCAAAGGGAGTGATCAGCATTACAAAACAATAGCCCACCAAGATGAAGTACTGCACAGGCCAACCCTTGATGATGCGGACGACCCCTAGCATGAGTGCAATTCCAACGGCGATCGCAACTGTGGTGCGCAGTGTCAAGGCAAACGTCCTTTGCAACGCGCGCGCCTCATCGCCTGCCTGTTCGGCGAATTTTACATGAGCCGCTTCATTGGCAATGGTGATCAAGGCAGGTTCAGCAAAGGTGGTACCGAACCCCAGGCAGAAAGCAAATAGAATCAACCACGGTACACTTCCTTTGCGGGCAAAGTCGTGGGCCATCCCTTCGCCCAGCGGGAATAAACCTAACCGCAAACCGGCGATAAATAGCGACAAGCCGATGATAACCATCGACAAACCCAGGAATAACTGCCCAGCGTTGCGCAGCGGCTGCTGGAACACCAACAATTGAAAGACCGCCACGACTGCGATGATCGGCAACAGATCGCTGAGGCTGTTCCATAGTGGGAAGCCGATGGCATGCATCAGTTTTCGGAGGTCTCTGAGGCTGACTGCCGTTCTCACGCGCTGCACCTTCTGAATTCACCATTGTTCGAGTGTCTAAGAATAAGAAACACTCACAGGGCGCGGGAAGTATAAGCAGGTGTGCGGTTTCACACAGCACGCACGCTTTTCGGTAAATGGCAGAGACCATCGCGGCTAGCAGTGCCAGACGACGGTTCTGGCCCAGGCAGGAGACTACGGCCTCTCGAGGACTGACAGGACTCTATTCTCCAAAGGACCGCAGCAGCCCCTCAAACTGGTTTTGCATGTTCGAAAGCCCCGATTCTACCAGTAAATCCTTCTTCTGAGATTTCACAATGGCCAGGGCCAGCGAGGGATTGTCGGTCCAATCTTGGACCGTGTAGTTGCGAACGTCGCGGTACGGAATCTCCAGCTTCGCAGCTACCTTGGGAACCAGATGCAACGATTCTTTCCCCCGAACCACGTAAAAATTTTCTGATAGGTAAAGCCCACCCGCGCCGACGATCACGCCGAGCACAAAGGTCGAAATGCGGTTCATTACTGACTCCTGTTGTATTTCGTGTATCCTATCGACCCGATTGTAGAGGCAATTCATGTATGCTTATAGAGCGATTCTGAGCCTCAAGTTGCTATCATTGTCAGTTTCATGAACAATGGAATTCCCCACGGCAGTCCTGCCGGACTCAACCCACCCAGACCACGAAGGAACCTAGCATGTTGTGCCACTTCTCTCCCCAAAAATTGACACGCTCTGTGTGGCTGGCTGCGAGTGCCGCCCTACTTGGTTTTGCTGGCCCCATGACTTCCTGCAGCTTGGGGGACGAGCTCCAATTCGAGCGCGTGCAGTTGAGCGACAAGTTCTACAGCGAAGGGGGGACGTTTGGCGACTTCAACGGCGATGGTCAGGGAGACGTGGCGATCGGTCCCTGGATTTACTGGGGAGGCGATTTCGAAAAGAAGTCGCGGTTCTACGAAGGGGACTCCATTGACCCGGTGGGCTACTCCAAAAATTTCTTGATGTACTCAGGCGATGCCAACGACGATGGGCATCGCGACATCTATGTGCTGGGGTTTCCCGGCGAAGAGAGCTGGTGGTATGAAAACCCGGGGGATGAGTCGGCGATGACCGATGCTCCATGGAAACGCCACACCATGCTGGATGTCGTCGACAACGAGTCACCCATGATGAAGGACATCGATGGCGATGGTCTCGACGATTTGGTGTGCAGCAGCAAAGGGCACTACGGCTACGCCTCCCGCGCTGGGCAAGATCCCAAGGAGCCTTGGAAATTCACTCAGATCTCGCCGAACAACAACTACCATCGCTTCACTCACGGCTTGGGTGTCGGCGACGTCGACAACGATGGTCACCTCGATTTGCTCGAAAAAGATGGTTGGTGGAAGAATCCAGGCAAGCCTACAGACGGAGAGCACTGGAACTTCAATCCGTTCGCATTCTCCGAAGGTGGCTCGCAGATGCATGCGGTCGATCTCGACGGCGATGGAAAGAACGAGATCGTAACCGGCCAAGCCGCGCACGGCTTCGGTTTGGTCTACTACAAAGCCGCCAACGCAGAAGCCACTCAGTTCGAACGCCACGCCATCATGACCGACGACGCTGCGACCAGCCCGGTGGGTGTCGCGGTTAGCCAACTGCATGCTCTTGAAATCATCGATGTTAACGGCGACGGAGTTCCCGATATGATGACTGGCAAGCGTTGGTGGGCACACGCCAGTGGCGATCCCGGAAGCGCGATGCCTGCTACCCTGCTGTGGATCGAAACGCAGCGCGTCGGAGGCGGGGTCAAGTTTGCTGCCCATGTGATCGACAATAGCAGTGGCGTAGGAACGCAAGTCAGCGTGGGGGATGTGAACGGCGATGGGACCGTGGATGTAGTGGTGGGGATTAAGCGTGGGGCTTATCTGTTCTTGCAACGCCCCACAGATCTGCCGCAGGACCAGCTGCTGGTCGCCGGCTTGGCCGCTCAAGACTCGTTTGGACAGCGACCCCCCGAGCAACTGAAGAAGCTGGACGACGCCGTGGGTGGCTTCCTCCCTGCCATCGATGATCGCGCGGTGAACTTCAGCTTCGATTCCGAGCCACTGCAGGACTGGGAGATCCGGGGCCCGCTCACCTCCACCGCGATCGCTGACAAAAGCTTCGATAGCGGCAGCGGTAAAGTGGATGCGATCGGGGAGCTGATCAGTCGCCCGTTTCGACTCACGCAATCTTGGATTAGCTTTGAAGTGGCCGGAAGTGGTCACCCGGAAGCGCGTGCCGAGTTGATCAGCGAAGAAAGTGGATTGGTCATCGCCAGTACTTCCGGAACCGGAGACGCGGCACTCACACGGGTCTGGTTCAACGTCGAAGAATGGAAGGACCAGCTGGTCCGTTTCCGCGCGGTCGATCATGCGGGCGATGGCTACATTCGCTTTGATGACCTGCGTTTGCATGCCGAAAAAGGTGACGCCCCGGTCAAGAAAGCCCCAACGGCCGCATCGATCATAGAGTAAGGTTAAACCATGCGCTCACGCCGACCGTTGATTAGCTGGTTGAGTTTTTGGCTGTTTTTCAGTTGCATCTCAACCAACGCGATGGCTCAGGTCTTTGATGAACGGTTTGACGATTGGCCCGTCGATCTCAAGATCGCTGGAACAATCCTCGCAACCGACTCCATCGCGAGTTTACCGGTCATCGCGGAACTACTCGCCAGTCAATCGCTGGCGGGACGACTTCCGTCTGGCGAGCCGCGTGACGGCGACGGTCCGTCAGTGATCACCTTCCTGAGCCATCTCGAACTGTCCGAGCAGTGGACCGAACCATTCACCGCGCTTGGGCTCGAAGTGAGTCTGGAGAATGCCGCTCCGAATCCGGTGGAAGCAAACCAGGCCGAGGTAAACCAGGCCGAGGCAACCGGCGACGCAAAGCCAAGCTCGCGGGTCGTGGTATGGCTGGATGACCGCTCGCCGGACGCAATTCCGGGTGAAGAACGGCAACGCCTCGAACAACGCTTTCGCCAGCATCTCGATACCAGCGGAACGCTAGTCGTTGTCGGGCCTCACATCGAGCTGCTTTCGAAATGGACGCGGCACTCGCCATCGACCGAAGGCGATGAATTCCTTGCGAAGACCAGTGAGGACGCCGAGGATGATGGTCTGGAGTGGCGCGCTGGCTTGGGGTTGTTCCCTGACTGCATCGTGATGCTCGATGCGAAAGAGGTTGCCCCGGTCGCGGCGGTCGAAGAGACTCCTGCCAGTCCAGCGACAAGTCAACAGCTAGCGCGGGGACTGGAACAATATCCGAGATGCGTGGGCTTGCGCGTAGCACCCAACAGTGTGCTGTTGCTCAGTGGACGCAAACTGCAAGTGCTCGCGGGTACCGCTGCGATTGGCTTGAGTCATCGTGGCGAAAGCGATTTCCGGGCTGAACAAATCATTGCACCGCGTCGTTCAGCCCGTCAACGGCCAGCCGATTGGCTCGTCGATCTGACGCAGTGGAGGCGGCGGGCCATCGATGGTACGCTCGAGCCCTTTCCACCTGTGGATGTCGCAGTGCCTCATGTAGCGAGCGGGGCGCTGGTGATTGTCGGAGGTGGCGGTCTGCCGACTGGACTGATCGAACGCTTTGTGGAACTTGCTGGAGGCGCGGAGCAGGCGCGACTGGTCTACGTCCCGTGCGAAGAGGCGGACGAAGTGACTGAACGGCTGAGCATGGTTCGCGAGTGGCGACAAATGGGGGTCAAAGAGGTGGCCCTGTTGCACACCAAAGATCGCTTACGCGCTGATCGAGACGAGGCGTTTTTTGCACCGCTCAAGGAGGCCACCGGGATCTGGTTTGGCGGAGGCCGGCAATGGAACTTGGCTGACTCGTATTACGGCACGACCACGCAGCGTTTGATGAAGGAAGTGCTGCAGCGCGGCGGGGTGATCGGCGGCTCATCGGCGGGTGCTTCCATTCAAGCCCGCTACTTGGCCCGTGCCACACCCGTCGAGAACTTTGACATCATGGCCCCTGGCTACGAGCGTGGCGGTCTGGGCTTCATCAGCGGCGTCGCCATCGACCAGCATTTCTCGCAGCGGCAGCGGCAGTCCGACATGACGCAGTTGGTTGCACGCTACCCGCAGTTGTTGGGAATTGGCATCGACGAGACGACGGCCATCATCGTGCAGCAATCGATCGCCCAGGTGATGGGCGAAGGCAAGGTCTACTTCTATGACGCAAACCGCCCCGCTGTGGCCGAACAACCCGACTATGAAGCGTTACCGGCTGGCGAAGCCTATGACCTAGCCAACCGCCGCAAAGCCATGTGAGCCGCCCGTGTTAAGCAGGTCGACAATTGCTTTTAGATTTAACAGGCATTGTTCGGTGTAACGCGTTGTCATCCAGTTCAGGCGTTGCAACTTACCCTCCCTGGCGGAATGCAAGGCGGAAAGCTTGAATTCCGCCGGGGAGGGTCGGACTTCAGGGCCGGGGAGGGAGACGAGGAATGGAGTAACTAGATTCGAGGTCTCCTTTGATTCGTTGGAAGGAATTTGCTGACCTGCTTCTGGGGCAGTTTTCGTCGACGTAATTGAGAGGAGCTTTGGCAAGCTCTACTACGAGTGATTTCGCGTAGTGGAGCTTGCCAAAGCTCCCCCCAATTCCTCGCCGCAACCGTTGCAAACTGTTTCCCATCTCACTCCAATAAAACACTCAACGAACGTAGATGAACTCACTGCTGGCCATGAGACCCTGGCAGAAAAGCGACCAGGCCGATGGATCGCTTGGGGCGGCTTCCACGCCAGCCAGCTGGCTGGGCTCGGTAGGCTGGCTGGGCTCGGTGACTTGCTTGGCGGCCATGGATGTTGCCGGTTCAAGGGGTAGACCAGCCTCGGCTGCACGTTGGAAAAAGGTAAGGGCGTCTGCCAGCTCGAGCTCGGTCGGCGTGCGACCGTAGGCAAGCTCATAGGCCAAATCAACCCGTTCCTGTTTAAGTGAACGACTGCTCGTCACTCGGCGTGCGAAACGCTCGGCTGCGTCGAGCACCAGTGGGTCGTTCAACATCAGCAGTGCTTGAGGGGCCACGACTGTTTCATGACGGCTGCCCGTTGGCGTCGTCGGGTCCGGAAAATCAAATTGCTCGAATAACGTGTAAACATTGTTGCGAATCACCGGCAGATAAAGTGCTCGACGCTTGCTTTCGTAACGGGTGTGGTCGATGGAGGTGTGGTCAAAGACGAATTGTCGATTTCGCAACGGAACCGACTTACCGCCGATGGTCATATCCAATTGTTCAGCCACCGACAGTACGGCATCGCGAATCAATTCGGCTTCCAATCTCCGTACCGGGAACTTCCACAGCAACTTGTTATCCGGGTCGATTTGCTGGGCTGACGTTTTATCTGGACGCGATGAAGCCTGTTGGTAAGTGCTAGACAGCACAATCAAGCGATGCAGTTCCTTCGTCGACCAACCTGACTCGATGAAGTTCCGCGCGAGCCAATCGAGCAGGTCGGGGTGGGACGGACGATCCCCGAGGGCACCAAAGTTCTCGGTGGTGGGAACAAGGCCACGGCCGAAGTGCCATTGCCAAATGCGATTCACATAGACGCGAGCGGTGAGCGGATGTTGGCTACTGGCCATCCATTGCGCCAGTTCCAGGCGACCACTTTCGTGGCGGGGCAAAACCTGAGGCACGGACGCGTACCTCATTACCTCGGGGAATTCGCGTTCGACCGGTTCACCCAGATTGTAGTGGCTGCCGCGGATATGAATCGGCAAGCTGCTGAAGGTCGGGCCATCGCTCACCCCCATCGCGGACGCCTCATCGGGCGCTGAACTCTCCACCAAGCGCGCTTGTTCTAGCAAGGCGTAGTACTCGCTTAGCGTGCTGGCATCCAAAGCAAACTGAGGCTGAGGTGGCAATGCCAGAAAACCGGAACCGTCAGCCAGTGCGGCCCGAGCCTGCTCAAGCAACGGACTGGTTTCAACGGCAGTCTCAGCCTCTGGCTTGGGCGGGCTGGCAACGGCAGCAAACAATTGCTGAAAAGTCGTTTCGATCACGTCGGGTGGTTGACCTGCATCGACCAGTTCATGCCACTTGGCTTCAAATGGTGCATCGCGGCGGACATGCAAGTGTTGGCGACAATGAAACAATACGCGGGGATGCAGCCCATATTTTTTAGCAACAGACTGCACGAGAGAAAACGGGGATGCGTTGGAGAACTCGGAGGCTGCGGCCAAATAGCGGTGGGCAGCTGCCACTGTCTCGTTTCGCAACTTCTCGTAAGCTGCACTCTTGAACTGTCCGGCAGCACCATTTTTGGCTGCGATTTGTCGATCAAAGTCAGCCAACTCCGCCCGCTGCGAGTCCGACATCTCGAAACGATGCTCGTACCAATGCTTGATAGCCCCCGTGTTCGAATCGGCAAAAGTACGGGTGCTGCGAAAGATGGCGGCCAGCGCGTAATAGTCGCTTTGCTTGAGCGGATCAAACTTATGGTCATGGCAGCGGGCGCAACCCAGCGTCAGCCCTAAGAAAGCTTTGCCTGTCGTATCGATCTGTTCATCGATCGTATCCATCATCAACTTTTCGCGATCCGGCTCGGCCAGCACTTTGGCTCCCAACGCCAGGAAGGCGGTTGCGGTTCGAGTTTCAGGCGAGGCATGCGGCAGCAGGTCCCCCGCGATTTGCTCTATCAGGAATTCGTCGAACGGTTTGTCCGCGTTGAAGGCCCGGACCACATAGTCGCGATAACGCCAGGCTTGGCCGAACGCCAAATTTTCATCCAGGCCATTGGAGTCGGCGTAGCGAACGACGTCGAGCCAATGTCGGCCCCAACGTTCACCGTAGTGGGGCGAGCTCAGCAAGCGTTCCACCTGTCGGCTGTAAGCATCGGGATGGGGATCGTTTAGGAAGTTGGAAATCTCGGCAGGCGTTGGCGGCAATCCGATCAGATCGAAGCTCAGCCGACGAATCAATGTGCGACGGTCGGCTGCGGGGGCAGGTCCAAGGGTAGCGGCTTCCAACTGCGACAAGATGAAGGGATCGATTGCAGTCAGCGACCATTGGCGGTCGGCCACCTCGGGAATGGCCGCAGTGGCCAAGGGTTGCATCGACCAAAATCGCCGCCCATCCTCGATACTCATCCCAGTCGCTGCTGGCGAACGGTTGGTAGAATCGTCGGACGCCGCGTCTGCCATACCTTCCGCTGAGGCGGGTGCCGTGCGCGGATCGGGGGCACCGCGCGACACCCACTCTTCGAGTAAACGAATTTCATCGGCTGCCAAGCGTCCTTCGGGTGGCATCTGCAAATTGAGGTTGGAATAACGAATCGCTTCAATCAGCCGACTCGCATCGAGTTCACCGGGCACAATCGCCGGTCCACTGTCACCTCCACTAACCCAACCGGCGCGATGGTCGAGCACCAAGCCGCCGCTTCGCTCGTCGCCGGCGTGGCATTCATAGCAGCGTTCGATCAGCAGCGGGCGGATCCGCTTTTCAAAGAATTCAACTTCATTGATCGCTGGCGTCTCCGCAGCGATGACCTCGTCCGGCGACTGGGCAACTGCGTAACACGTTGTCCACGCGAAACAAAGTACTGCAGTCAGCCAGACTGAGGGTCGCAAACATGGAGCGTTCAACTGCATCGGTATCACTCGCAGCGGTGGGGAGGGAGGGGGCAGGTGGGACGGGAGGTGCCCTGCCCCTCACTTTATCATAATCTGAGTCGTCAGATCACAATCGGTTTCCCATTATTGCGGCGGACGATTACCCACTGACCGCAGTGCATGAGCCAGTGAGTGCCTTGCATAGAAATCGTTGAGCCGACAGTGGGGGCGTAGGACACACCCGTTTCGTTGTCAAGTTCTGCAGGGCTCAGTCCTTCGAGTACTGCCAACGTGCCGGCACGTTGTGCTCGGTAAGCGTCCATGAGTTCCGCTTTGCTAGCGAACATCGCGGGATCGTCGCAACCGGCGGTGTCCTTGCCGTACTTTTCCTCAAAACCCTCGGGTAACGGCGGCATTTTACCTGCCGCTATTCCACTAAGCATGCCATGTTCCGAAGCGATAAGGTGACCAACTTGCCAATTGATGTGCTGGCATTGAGGGTGTGGTCGCTGCATGAACTCAGCGTCGCTCAGATCGCTGAGATACGCGTTGCCAATCATATCAGCGGTTGCGAGGGCATCTTGAAGTGCAGTTTTTGCATCCATGGGGTGTGCTTTCTTTAAAAGTTGAAATCGAGAATGAGGGAACGAGGTGGCGACTTAGGAGGTTCGTTGGCCGTTACTTCGTGTTACTGGCGGCCTCGACACCACAATGCGGAAAAGCCTATGCATGAAGAACAGTCTCTGCCTTTTGGATAGCATTAAGGTGCTGTTGTGATCTAGGGCATTCATCTTGTAGAACCTATCACAAAGTCTTTAATGGATCCGAGGACTTTGGGCTCGGAAAATGCGGCATGTCGCTAAGCCGCACCGTATTCCGCACAATGCTATCATTGTTAGGGTGTGCGAGGCTTATCGCCAAGCCAATAGAGCCAGAACATTTTCGAAAAATCGTATTCACAATAACTAACTTATCTCCCCAAAAGAACATTCGCCATGAATCCAGCTATCGCTGAAACTCAAGACTTGGCCGCCTCCACTTGCCTTGCCAGCCTAGAGTGCGAGATCCGTCGGCATTTGAACTTCACACTCGGCCACGGTGAGACCAACGCAGACATGCGTTACTTGTATCGCGCGTTAGCCATTGCGGTCCGCGATCGCTTGGTGAGCCAGTGGCAGCAGACGGACAAGCGGATCTTGAATAGCGCCAAGCGGCGGGTGTTTTACCTGTCTCTGGAGTTCTTGATTGGTCGCTCGCTAAGCAACGCTGTTCATAACTTGGATTTGACCGATGCAGCCTGTGCCGCGCTGCACGACTACGGGACAACGTTGGAAGAGGTCTCTGAGCAGGAGCAGGACGCCGGGTTGGGCAACGGCGGCTTGGGGCGTTTGGCGGCTTGTTTTCTCGACAGCTGTTCCAATCTCGAACTGCCGGTCCGCGGATACGGAATTCGCTACGAATACGGCATGTTCCATCAACGCATTGAAAATGGCCGACAGGTTGAAGATCCCGACCACTGGCTACTCGACGGCAATCCTTGGGAGATGGAGCGTGCCGAGGATACTCGGCGGGTGCATTTCTATGGCCGTTCGGAGCTTTACTACGATGCCGAGGGGGTCCACCATTGCCGTTGGGTCGATACGCAAGACGTGTTGGCGGTCCCCTTTGATATGCCGATTCCTGGCTTCCGCAACAAGACTGTCAACACGCTGCGACTGTGGAAAGCGACTGCGACCAATGCGTTTGATTTGGGCGAGTTCAATGCGGGCGGCTATTCGGAAGCCGTGGCAGCCAAGAATATGGCCGAGCAGATCACGATGGTACTCTACCCCAACGATGCCAGCGAAAACGGCAAGGAATTGCGGCTCAAACAGCAATACTTCCTGGTTTCATCCAGTTTGCAGGATGTGTTGGCCGAGTGGGTCGCCAAGCACGGCAAGGATCTCTCCAAGTTCGGCGAATCAAATTGTTTTCAATTGAACGACACGCACCCAGCGTGCGCAGTACCCGAATTGATGCGGTTGCTTATGGATGAGCATGGGATGAGCTGGGATAAAGCTTGGGAAATCACTAGCAGTTGCATGGCCTACACGAACCACACGCTGTTGCCCGAAGCGCTGGAGCGTTGGTCGGTTTCTTTGTTGGGCCGCTTGTTGCCCCGTTTGACCGAAATCATTTTCGAAATCAACCGCCGATTCTTAAAAGAAGTCGAGAAGTTCTGGCCGGGTGACGAGTCGATGCGACGGGCGTTATCGATCATTGACGAAGGGGATCAACCGCATATTCGGATGGCTTATTTGTCGATCGTGGGGAGTTTCTCTGTCAACGGTGTGGCCCAACTCCACACGGAATTGCTTAAGGCAGGTTTGTTCGCGAAGTTCTATGAAATGTGGCCCAAGAAATTCAACAATAAGACCAATGGTGTAACGCAGCGTCGTTGGTTAGCCCACTGCAATCCTGGGCTCCGCGACCTGATCAATGCAGCCATTGGCGATCAGTGGGAGAAAGACCTGAGCGTCATCGAAAACTTGCTTCCCTTTGCGGACGATGCGTCGTTTCGCCGACGTTGGAGTGAAGTCAAGCTGGAGAACAAACGGCGACTCATCACCTACGTTGAAGAAAACACCGGTGTGGTGTTCCCTGAGCACGCAATTTTTGACGTGCAAGTCAAGCGGATTCATGAATACAAGCGGCAGCTGCTCAACGTTCTGCATGTGATCCACCTGTACGATCGCATCTGTCGCGGCGACATCGTCGACTTGACGCCCCGCTGCGTGTTGATTGGCGGCAAGGCTGCACCCGGTTACCACATCGCCAAGGTGATCGTGAAGCTGGTCAATAACGTGGCCAATGTCATCAACTCCGACCCACGTACCGAGAACTTACTCCGACTGGTCTTCTTCCCCAACTACCGCGTATCAGCGATGGAAGTGATTTGTCCTGGAACGGAGTTATCCGAACAGATATCGACGGCGGGCAAAGAGGCTTCGGGGACTGGTAACATGAAGTTCATGATGAACGGCGCGTTGACCATCGGTACCTTGGACGGTGCCAACATCGAAATCCGCGAAAAAGCTGGCAAGGACAACTTCTTCCTGTTTGGAATGGACGCTGCGGAAGTCACGGAGGCGCGTAAGTCCTATGATCCCAACGGCATCATCGCGGGCGACCCGGATATCCGCCGAGTCATGGAGTTGCTCGAAGGAGGGCAGTTCAATGCGGCAGAACCTGGGATATTCGATATTCTGATCTCCGGTCTACGTAGTTCCCATGACCAGTGGTTGTCGATCGCGGATTTCCGTAGTTTCCTCGATGCCCAACGCCTGGTGAACGTGGCTTACCAAGATCAAGAAGCTTGGAATCGCATGAGTATCATCAACACGGCGAGCAGTGGGTGGTTCTCAAGCGATCGCACCATTGAGCAGTACGCCAAAGAGATTTGGAATGTCAAGCCGGTGTCTGGAGCCGAGTGAATCGGTCCTTCGGAATGGGGCATCGCACTTAGCAACCAAGCCTGCGGGGCTGGTGTTTGAGACGCACCCGCTTGATGGTAGCCATGCATGATGATCAAGCTATGTTAAACTCGAAGTCGCGGCGACCGCTGAAAGTGTCCGGATTGTACCGATTCGTATTGGCGACGTGGATCCGATTTGATACTATCCGGCTCGTCCAACACACTCCAATTTTTCAAGCGGTGACATGCAGCCGCCTTTTATAAACTCGCTCGGAGGGAACCATGCCAACGGCAGACAGCAGCCAGTCTTGTATTCATATCCGTTGGATGATTCGCAGAGACATGCCCTCGGTGCTGTCCATTGAAGAAGCGAGCTTCGAGTTTCCATGGTGCGAAGAAGAATTCATTCGCTGCCTGCGCCAACGCAATTGCATTGGCATGGTCGCTGAGCGGGATGATCAAGTTGTAGGATTCATGATCTATGAACTTCACAAGAATCGCTTGCATCTGCTCAACTTTGCCGTGGATCCCCTTTGCCGTCGCAAGTCGGTGGGACGAGCAATGCTTGACAAGTTGGTAAGTAAGCTATCGGTCGATCGTCGCAACCGTATCTTGCTTGAGGTGCGCGAGACAAATCTCGATGCTCAGTTGTTTTTCAGACAGCTGGGGTTCCGGGCTATCTCCGTGCTTCGTGATTTCTATGAAGACACCACTGAAGATGCTTATCTGATGCAACTTCGCTATCGCGAAAGTGCCAACGAGATGGATATCTTGGAAGAGGCCAGCCGCCGCTTGGCCGGTTAACCATTGGCGACCCTGCATGCGTGGTAAAAAACAACTTGAGATCGAAACGCTGCTTAACACCCCACGTTTCGACGTTGAGCGGGTCACCCATCGTTTGATGGATGGTACCGCCGTCACTCGCGAAATTGTGCGGCATCCAGGTGCCGTCGTAATCGTGCCCATCCTTGACGACGGCCGCGTGTGTCTGATCCGGAATTACCGCGTGGCGGTAAACGCTGAACTGCTGGAGCTACCCGCTGGGACGCGTGAGCCGAACGAATCGCCGCGCATCACCGCAGAGCGAGAATTGCTCGAGGAAACCGGCTATCGTGCCGCGTCGATCGAGCCGCTGTGCGAGCTGGCCATGTCGCCCGGAATTCTCGATGAACGCATGCATGTCTTTGTGGCACGGCAGCTAACCGCAGGCGATTCTGCACGGGAGATCGGCGAAGAGATTCAAAATGTCTTGGCGACAGCGGCAGAGGTCGACACGCTGATCCGCGAAAACACGATTCAAGATGCCAAGACCATCGCCGCCTTGCTCTACTTCTTCCGCTACCTTGGCTGAAAGTGGCGGACGAGGCCAATAGCCCTTAGCGATTTGTGACAATGCGGGACGCGTAGCCTCATCCACTACGAAATACGGGACTCGTAGCCTCATCCACTACGGAAGGCGTTAGGGTTGCTCTTCAGCGGCGGTCTGAACGGTGGGGAACAGGGCTTTACGCGCCGGGGTGTAGATTTTGTCGTACACCACGTAAATAGCTACTAAGAAGATGGCCACCGAGCTGATCCACAGGCCGATGTCGTAGAGACGTCCCGGCACCATGCGTCGGTCCACACGCTGATAGCGAAAATGCAGGGCCGCGTAGACGACGATCAGCAGAATCACTACGGTCGCCAGTCCACCCAGGATGACCATCAGTGCTGGATCGCCGAGGATCAAAAAGAGGGTAGCCCAACAAAAGGGAATTATCCAGGCGGCAATGCTAATCATCTTGCCTCGGGCTTGCTCATCGTGAAAGTCGAATAAGCCGATCCGTCCAAACGCATCCGCAAACATGCGGGTCCACGCCGCCAATGCGGCCAGCAGGGTTGAATAGAGCACCACGATCGCACCCAACACAAACACCCAACGCGCCCATGGGCCTAGAGAATCGGTATACATGTTCCCCAAGGTAGTGATCAGTTGATCGCCCGCTGGCAATAGACCTTGGCGGTGCAATACTGCGGCGCCGAGCAGATAAAACATGACGGTCATCGAGGTGTAGGCCACCATCGCCAAAAACGCATCGATCATCATGATGCGAATCCAGCCTTTTGCGCGACGCTCCCATTCAGGGGTCTTATTGCGTGGTCCAACGTAGCTGGCGTAGCCCTTCTCAATCAACCAGTAGTTGTAGGCCATGATCTCATCCCCCCCCACGCCGGTGATCCCAAACGCACCAATTGCGGTCAGCAACAGGACCGTTTCCGTTGGAATACTAGGTATGATTCCACTCAACAGGTCGCCGGAGGTAATGGCCATCTCGGTCCCTTGCAGTGCCAACAAACTGGCGAGCGTGAAGAGCGTGAAGGCCCCGATCATGATCAGCGAGGCCTTCTCAATCAGAGCGTAATAGCCTTGAAAGACGAGTAGTCCCAGCGAGACCGCTATGGCATAGGCTGCGATTCCGCGGGCTGGATTGATGGCCAGTTCCGGCATGAATTCAGCTGCGGCCAACACCACCCCCCCCACGATGCCCCCCACTTGCATCATCTTGACAATCATCAGTAGCAGCCAGGTCCAGATTGACCAATTGGCGCGGCCAATTCGCGGGCCGGGAAGGGCATTGAACGAAGCCATCGTCGGTTCGCCCGAGCAAATCGCATGCTTACCGAACTCAACCTGGACCAGCACCTTGACAAGGCAACTAAAAATCAAGAACCACATCAGAATGAAACCCGCCCGCGCTCCCAACAGGGTCGTCGCAATCAACTCACCTGAGCCGACGATGGACGCCGACAGGATAAAGCCGGGCCCCACATACTTGAGGCTCTCGAGCAAGGAGGTTGGCGGCTCTTTGATATTCTCTTCAAGCAGCAAATACGGATTGCGTGTGGCCATGGGGGTGCGGCTTTGGGTAGGGATGAAGAGTGGTGGAGGAACCGCATCATAGCCTGATTTCAGCACGATTCCACCCATTGACGGTTGCGTTCGTCGAGGACCCTGTGGCAAGATGGCTGGCCCCCCCTACAATCGTACAACCCTCCAACTCTTACATTCCGAAATGTCTAGGTCCTGCTTTATTGAGGTGATTTGTGATTATTGGTGTACCTGCAGAAGTCAAGCAAGATGAGTATCGCGTGGCCATGCTCCCCGTTGGAGTTGAAGTATTGACCTCGCAAGGGCATCGCGTCGTTATCGAAGCCGGCGCGGGACTCGGCTCTGGTCTGGCGGACCACGCTTATTTGCAAGCCGGAGCAGAGTTGGTCTCGAGCTTGAAAGAGGTTTACGCGGCAGCCGATCTGATCGTCAAAGTCAAGGAGCCGCAAGTCGCCGAGTTCGAGCACATTCGCCCGGGCCAAACGCTCTTCACCTACTTCCACTTCGCCGCCAGTCGCGAGTTGACGGAGGCCATGGTTAAAAGCGGCTGCAACTGCTTGGCCTACGAAACGCTCGAAGACGATCGCGGACGACTGTCCCTGCTGACCCCAATGAGCGAAGTTGCGGGGCGTATGAGCATTCAGGAAGGAGCCAAGTACCTCGAACGTCCACAAATGGGCCGCGGAATTCTGCTCGGCGGAGTTCCGGGAGTCGCTCCGGCGCACATCACTGTTCTGGGCGGTGGCGTGGTGGGTGCCAATGCAGCCAAGATTGCAGCGGGATTCCAGGCCGATGTGGCCATTCTCGACGTGAACATGGATCGCTTGCGTTACCTCGACGATGTCATGCCTCCCAACGTCAACGTCTTGTTCAGCGATCGCCACATCATTCGCGATCAACTTAAGTTGGCCGATTTGGTGATCGGTTCGGTATTGATCCCTGGTGCCAAGGCACCGCATCTGGTGAAACGCGAGGACCTGAGGCTGATGAAGCCCGGCTCCGTCATCATCGACGTCGCCATCGATCAAGGTGGCTGTTTTGAAACCAGCCGTCCCACGACCCACAAAGATCCGACATATATCGTCGACGATGTGCTGCACTACTGCGTAACGAACATGCCGGGTGCCGTGGGACGGACAAGTACCTATGCCTTGTGCAACGTGACATTGCCGTGGGTGGCCAAACTTGCCAACAGCGGGATCGTGCAAGCTACCCAGAACTCACGCCCCCTGCGGACCGCAGCCAACATTATCGATGGCCAGGTTACCAACTTAGCCGTGGCTCAAACGTTCGACTTGCCCTACGTCGAGCTCTCCTAAACAGCCCCTTTTGCAGTTGCGCCACTTGAATCGTGACCTATGTTTTCAGAAGCGTCTCTTTCATCCCGTCGAAGTATGGGCCGCTTATGATGATTACAACGATTATTGCATCCAGAAGGCGCTCATTCGATGTCGCATGGCCGTTTGAAACCCGCAGTGGGTATCCTAACCAGTGGTGGTGATTGTCCTGGGCTGAATGCCGTTATCCGGGGCTCGGTGAAGTGCGCTGAGCAACTCGGTTACGACGCGCTCGGCTTCCATCGCGGCTACGAAGGCTTGGTGCCGGAACAGGTCGGTGCACCGCTTGAGGTCCAGCGGCTGTGCTCGCAGAATATCTCTGGGATCTTGGTGCAAGGAGGGACGCTGCTGGGCTCGACCAACAAAGGGCGCTTCTGTGCGGTGAAGGATGAATGCACACGCGTGGAGCTCGATCCAGCCTTGATTGCTGGGGTTCAGCGGACGGTGCAGCAGCATCACCTCAGCGGCCTGATTTGCGTTGGTGGCGACGGCTCACTGGCGGTTGCTCAGCAATTTCACGAGGCGGGTATTCCCGTGGTGGGAGTTCCGAAGACGATCGATAACGATTTGTCAGCCACCGCGTTTACCTTCGGCTTTGATTCGGCAGTCGCCTGTGCGACCGACGCCCTCGATCGCTTACACACAACGGCTGCCAGCCATCAACGCGTAATGATTCTCGAAGTCATGGGGCGGCATGCGGGTTGGATAGCCCTGCACGCTGGTATTGCCGGTGGAGCGGATGTGATCCTGCTCCCAGAATTGCCATGGAACTTTGAGAACATCGGTAGGCATATCGAGCTGCGGCGGAAAGCTGGCAAGAACTTCTCGATCATTGTCGTCGCCGAAGGAGCAGAGCTCCCTTGTGGCAACCGCATCACCCAAGAGCGGCGACAAGAAGATCGCCAAACACGGCTGGGCGGAGTGGGGCAAGTCGTCGCGGCAGAGCTCGCTGAGCGGACCGGTGCAGAGACGCGCGCCACGGTGCTTGGCCATTTGCAGCGCGGCGGTGGACCAACACCTTTCGACCGCTTGCTGGCCTCCCAGTTCGGCGTGCATGCAGTTCGTTTGCTGCATCAAAAGCAATTCGGCAGGATGGTCTGCTATCAGCCTCCAGAAATCGCTGACGTGGCCATTCAAGATGCAATCGGCAAACTCAATAAAGTCATGCCGTGCGCATCGGCTGTAGCAACCGGTCGTGGACTGGGGATCAGCTTCGGCGACGCAATCTCGGTCAAGCAACTGTTTGAACCCAAGCTCAGCCAACAGATGCCGTTGCCAGTGGTCGCGCACGGGTGGCGCGGGCTGCCAGCGATTGGCGAAGTGTCCCTACCGACGAGCCAGCTGTTGACCTAAAAACATGAGCTTGAACGATCGGTGGGAACGTAGGATCCGTTGATGATTTATTGACTCAAACTACAGGTGTTCAATACCATAAGGGTGGGAGTTCCGTTAGCAAAAAAGACTGAATGCATTGTGCGGTAATTGCCCGCTGTCACACTTAATGGCGCTCTGTCGCACATCGGCCTTACTTCCGGTGGACAACTGCGACGTTGTCTGACGCAGGGGTCTCAGGGAGGGCCATGCAGGATCAACTCTAATGGGTGCACCTAGACTGCAGCCTCGGGTGATTTCCTGATGCATTCCGTGCGATTGCTTGCTTTTAAGCAAACTGATCTTCCTTTAAGTCCCGATTATGTGGTCTAAATGAACTTTGTGGAATGAGCTTTGCCGCATTCCGCTTGCGGTGTGTCCACCATGGCTCAGATCGTCTGAGTCAGGACGGCCAGTTCGTCTGGCCATGCAACTTTGAAAAACAGCTTTGATAGACAAAGATGGCCATGCGTCGCACAGCAACTCCAACTAGAAATGACCTAGTGAATCGGAGGGCTCAAGACATGATACTATCGCTTAGAAAACGGACAGTTAGCCTGCCTCGTCTCCGGGCGGTACGAACAAGCAGCTGGATTCAAGAACAGATCCAACAGCAATTGCGTACGAGCCCGTATCGAGAGTTATCAGGCGTAAATTGCCGGGTCTACCGGGGTGTGGCGCTATTGGAAGGTGCTGTCAGTTCGTTTTACTTAAAGCAAATTGCACAAACGCTCGCTCGCCGCGTTCCAGGTGTGCAGCGCATAATGAACCAAATTCACGTTCGCACTTTTGAAGAGCAACGCGAATATGCGTTGCTTCAGAACCAATGGTATCACGACGGGCGACTGAACGACGGTTTACCCCGTCCCGAGTAAGATGCGTTGCCTGCTACAGAACGCTAGTGCAGCGTGCGGGGGGCTGAAGCACCGTCGTGACGGCGACTAGCGGCGCATGAAAATATTGGATTTACGGGGCCAGATGGCTGTTGGCGGGCGATCCCCCGGTCCCGCGGCAACTGGTCCCGCGGCAACTGGTCCCGCGGCAATCGGTCCCGTAATGACTGGCAGCGTCTTTGCTGAAGGGACCAGATTGGCAGTGGCACCGCTGTTCAGGTTGCGGCTTGATTTTTGAGAGTCGCTGAGTGAGTCTCCAACGGGCGCGGAGCTCGATAACTGTAGATCTGTCAGCGGGGTTTCCTGCACGGCGGCTGGCAAAGCTTTAGCCCTCTCCCTAGCGTCATCTACCGCATTTGCCTTGCTCAGGCGAATCAGATTGTAAGCGTTGGTTTCACGATTGTCGTCAGCGATCTTCGAGGCAATCGTTGCAAATTCTTGACGAACAGTACGGTCGACGTTTTCAAGTTGCTCGGCTAGCCCTTGCGCGGCAGCTGGATTATTGGCGCAGATCTGAGAGATCTGCGACATGAACTTGGCCGTTTCAACAAAGTTGGCGTCGGCCGTTTTGCTAACAAGTGGGCCCAGCGTGCGGGTAAGTAGATCGGCCCCAAAGTTGTCGAGCTTAAGAAATACATCCATCGTTCCCGCCACGGTCGACGCCCCAAGTTGGTCGTGGGAGGTTCGCGATTGCAGGATGCAGACGCAGCGGCCGGTCATCTTACGTGGCGTCATACTGCCATCGTAGTTGCCCGTTCCGTAATAGATGTGGAGATTCTCATCGCCATAAATCAAATCGCACTTGGCTGTCGTCCCCACCCCGTCGTTGGCCAAAAAAGAGTAAGGGCTCGTGCGCTTTGTTGAAACTTGCGTGATTCCCATCAACTCCCAGATGTTGACCATCACTTCCGGTCGGCGCACAAGGAAGGTGAACATTTCTGGATTGCAGTCGATTTCCTGCGGTGGCATCCGGCGAAAAAAACTCGGATTGTTCACCACGTCCCGAACTAACTCGGTCGCGTTGGGGTTCAGTCGCTGAAAGGGGATCATCCGCGTAGCGCTGGTTTTCGCTTCTCGCGACGAGATCCCTTCTGGCACTGGTTCTTCCGCAAAGCAAACTCGCGCAGCGCAACACGCCAGGACGGGCACCGTAGCAACGAGGAGAAGCAGAAGAGCAGTTCGCATGAAGAAGCCCAAGCTCGCGAAGTCCACCTAGATCCCCCCGTTCACGACGCTGAGTTCCACGAACAGCAGCATTGTAAAGATCGGCAAGTGTCGGGGTGCATCCTTACTGCAAGTTTGAGTTGCGGAGCGAAATGCCTTACGCCAAGTCCTGTCGCCCCCTGTAGAGGCTCTGTTCGTGCGAGTTGCTGGCTAAGCCACGGCGGAAAATTCTACGCCGCTTACCCCTTTGCGAAATGGACCGGCCCTCGTGGCTGTTCCATGGCACCAGGCACATTCGCTTGCAATGCATCTCGCGCAAGCTCCTCAGCCCACTTTTTCGGGCTGGAGTCTTCGCCAGCGTTCTGGTAATAATCCATAGTTGTGCAACTCGTTGGGGGGGGGCGCCTAGCTCTCAAAGGATTCTCACATGGCTCAGTATCGCTTGTGGCTGGTCCCTTTTTTCGCATGGTGCTGCTTCACAGCAGGCGTTTCAGCAGCGGAAGGGGTGGAGTGGTTGCGGTCGGCAGAAAAGGCGGCCGAACTAGCTGAAAAAACGGGCAAGCCGATCCTGGTTTATGTCCGATCCGAAACGTGTCATTATTGTGATCTGATGCAAAAAGATGTGTGGGAGGACCCCGCCATCGTAGCGCTGATCAAACGGCAGTTCATTCCGCTAAAGCTCACTCGGGAAGAGAACCAGGCGGGGGTCGAGGCGATGAAGGTCAAGGGCTATCCCGCAACCCTCATTTTCTCACCCCAACGCAATTTTGTCGGCCGGATTGATGGTTACGTAGACGCTGCGAAGTTCCAGCGGACGGTGGCAGGGCTACAAGTCGCTTCCAACGAGAATAATCGCCCTTTAGAGCGGTAGCGGCTAGGGAAGCAATAGCGGCTAGCGGCCTTGCATCTCTCCCAAGCGCGGCCCCGCTTGTCAGCCTTCGATTGGCTAACCTGTCGCTTCGAGCATCGCTAGGCCGCTGCGACTCAACCCGCCCTTGCGTTCGACTTGCTGCGCACGGCTTTTACTACGAAGCCGATAACAACTAAAACGATGTACAGCGCGGCCACGCCCAACACCACAGGTCCAGCCACTGGCGTGCTGGCCTTGTCAATCATGGCCGTCACTGCGGCCGCAATGGCCCCCAGGACAGAAATCGCCATCAATGTGTTCCAAATCCAACGCGATATTCCGGTTGGTTTCTCAGAGCCCATCAACGACCGGCTGTTCATCATCATGAAGAAGGTCAGGTAAGCGATCGGTAAGAGCATCGCACCGAAGCTGGAAGCTAGGATCGCTAACCACAGCTTTGCTTGACCATCCCAGACGAGCGGCCAGAGCGCACCACTGATGCCAGCCACTAGGCAACCCACAATAAAGGCGGGGCCACCCTGCTTTGTCCCTAGCATTTCGCAAAAAGCATAGCCATTAATCAACATCAAAATGATGATGGTGGAAAAACCCATTCCGAAAATCCCGAGTCCGAACACGAGATTTGCATTCCGTTCGCCTAAAAGCGGCGCCAACGAGCGCGACAGCTGAAAAGCATCGCGTTGCACGAGAGAGACCGCAATTCTTTTTTCAGCTACACTCAAATTGGCCATGGCCTGAAGTTGCTCTTCCTCGCTGAGCGCCTGGTAGGCTTCCGCCCCTAATTCGTGCTGCAACCGTGCCGCCAGAAAGGGTTTCGCCCCTTTAAAGTACTCGCTTTGAACCATTTGCGATGCATCTGAACTTGCCAAAGCCTCATCGATGACGGCATGGAAGCTGGCCGCCGAAGCAATCACCACGCAACTGGTGACAAGGATATACGGAATAGCCATACCGGTAGCTAAATCGAATCGGGCCAGTCCCCGGAATGGCTTGTCCCAGCCGCGATTGAGCATGGAATAGGGTAGCAGAAAGGTCATATTGATGCCGACGGCGGTTGCCGCAGCACCGATCATGACTGCCCGCTGTTCCTTTATGATCTTTCCGGACCAAAACTCATTGATCGTCGTAGGCAGACCAGCTACCAGACCTTCCACCTCTCCGGTTGGATGAAATGCCTGTCCGAGGTTGGGAATAAAACCCAACAGAATCGAGCCCCAATTCAGGCTGCCACTGAAAGTGAGGTAGAGCACCACACCGAAGAAGCAGAGCACGATCATGGCCACGAGTGCTTTGAGCACGATATCGAAGACCTTTGCTCCGGCACCTTGTTTGCGATTCATCAACACTACGGAAAATGTTAAAGCTAATATCATCGCTGAGACGGATAGCTTGCTGAGCTTACTGTCGCCAATCGACTCGCCGATCAAGTTCTCTTGCAGGGCGGCGAAACAAAGGCTGAATTGAGGCATGCACCAGATGACATTGGCCATAATCGTGGCGATCAACCAGCCCCAGCCAAGTACCGGATTAATGTGACGGTTGATCGATTGGAACGGTTTCTCACCTGTGGATAGCGTGACGTAACTGATGGCGCTCAGCATCACCACCCCCATCGCGATGGCCATGAGTTGCAACCAGAGCAGACTGGTTCCGCCCAGTACTCCCAAGAAGAGACTGCCTGCCAACGAGCCGCCCCCCAAAGTAATCGCGCTTTGCAACCACCCTGGCCCCGAGAGTTTCGTGTACGCGGACAGAGTGGCCATGGGACCCCGCGTCTGCGCATCGACCAACATTTCGCGGTTGGCTGTTGCTTTCGATGGTACCGCCATTGCTTCGTACGCTCCCTGTCAAATGCGCAATAAACTCAACCGCGCAAAAAGAACCTGTGTGCCTGGATGCAACACAGATTAACGTACCGGCGACCCTATGTGGCCAGGGAGCAGCTACGTTTTTTCGTTTTCGAGGAACTCAGGGATTGCCGAAGAGCGGCAGGGGAGGGGCGATTTTCGCGTCGCTTTGCGTAAAATCCAAACCGATAGCCGCCGCCACGGTGGCTGCAACTTGGGCTTGCTGATACTGCCCCCCTTGATCGAGGCCACTGCGTTTGACGCTGGTACCGAATGCAATCAGCCAAATGTTCTCCGAACCCGGGAGCAAGGCACCGTGGCTTTTCCAGCCTTCACGACCATCACCTCGGCCGTGATCGCAAGCGATGATAAAAGTGGTCTTGTCTCGGTACTGCTCCATTTTTTGGGTTTCTTCCCAAAGTTGCTTGATGAAGTAGTCATTCTGCTGGGCGGTGATCAAGTAACGATCGTAACGCCCCGCGTGGGCCCAATCATCCGTTTCGCCCAGTGAGACGAAAAGAACTCGAGGCTGATTGGTCCGCAGCTCTTCGATTGCTCCTGAGGTAGTAAACGCATCGTAGCGAACCCCGTCCCATTCACGAAACAAGTTTTCGGCGACAAAGTTCAAACCCTCCAGCCGCGCCGCATCGCCAACCGTCAACTTGGACCAACCCGCGTTCACCGGAATCTGGCTACGACGGTCGTTGATAATGAAGGGGAACACGTCCCACGAACAATAGGCAGCCACCCGCCCTTGATAGTCTGGCTTGCGGTTGAGCCATTCGAGCACGGTGGTGTTCTCATTGTATTTCTTGGCATTCGAGTTCACCGCCGGATCCGCAAAACCGCTGAGCAATTCGTTGTACCCAGGATAGGAAAAATACATGCCGTTGGTCACCCGGACGGAGCTCTCGTGCTGCGGATCACCGGCGAGCCAAGCCTCGCCGCCGAGTACCTTACCCCATAAAAATGGCAACAACACTTCCCGACGCTCCTCAGCCGATTCGCGCCAGAATTTTTCTTTCAAGACCGCTGGCTCTTTTACTCCCAGCTCTTCGATCATCAATCGCTCGTCTGCCCCAGTGAACATCTCCTCCGGCCGCAAGCCATCGAGCGTTATGAGGACAACGTTCTCAGCCGTTCCCAAAGCTTGCCCCACCGCCGGCTCCGCCCAAGCGATGTACAAACCCCCGATACACAACGGGATGAACGCAAGACAGCGGCGCAGTTGAAACCAGAATTGCATGTTGACAAGCTCTCTAAGCAGTTAATCGTGTAAGGCATTTCGTAGTGGAAGAGGGGCTACGAGTCCCTCCAGCAACCCTAACCAAATGCTTGAATTCCCGCAGGGAGGGTAAGTTGCACATCACACTGCAGCGATAACGCTGGATCCCCAAGGAAACCTAACAACCCTGCTTAAAATCTCCGGCAACTCTACTTACTTTGCAAGTACAGCCAACCCATTCCCGCCACTGTGTCTCGCAAATTAACCTTTTCCTAACGTGCTGAGATCGCTCAATGAGCGCCGCACGTTCGACTTAACGCTGAACGAACAAAGTCACAAGCCCAAGCAGCGGCTCCTCACCTCGCCCCCGAATCAGCCTAGCGACTCATCTCAGCGACTCAAGGTGCCAGCACTCGTACTTTAAGCTGGCTGGGTCGATCGCTGCCACGAAAAAGGCTATGTGTCGCGGTCACAAAGTCCTCCTCGGTGGCTTCGAAGATATTGGGGACAAACTTCTGCGGATTGCGGTCGACGAATGGGAACCAAGTGCTTTGAACCTGGAGCATGATGCGGTGCCCACGTTTGAAAGTATGCAGGACATCGTGCAACTCGAACTGCACCTCGGCCGGCTCACCGGGCACAAACGCCTCTGGCAACTCAAAACTATTGCGGAAACGTCCGCGTATCACTTGGGCTCGAACCAGTTGCTGACGACCGCTTTGGAAATCGGGCGGTGCCACGCTCGAACCATCGACGGGTCTTCCTGGGAACTCATCAATGACTTTGACCACGATGTCCGCGTCGCTCTCCGTCGTGCTGAACCACAAGTCGGCCAGCATGGGGCCTGAGAGTGTCACGTCCGACTCGAGTACCGGGCTGCGGTAGACCAAGACATCGGGGCGACGAGCGGCGAAACGCTGATCCTCGGTCATGTAGTCTTTGGACCAGCGCCCCGTGATCTCAGTCGTGTAAGGAACCGGCTTGCTCGGATCGCTGATGAAGCGATCGACGGCCGAGTCACCGGATTCCTGTGGAGCCTCCCACGACAGTCCGCCCTCAGCCGCGAAAAAGAGTGTCTGCTCGCTGCTTGCCTTAGGCGGCCAACTGTCGAACTTGCGCCAACGATTGGCTCCCGTCTCGAACATGGTGGCTTCCGCCACGGCTGGGCGATCGACTTGTTTGAGATGCCGTTCAAAGAACGGTAATTCCACTTCATCGCGGTACCATTTGGCGGTCGCCCAATCGAAGCGCGCGTCCCCCAGCGAGCTGCCGTCTTCACGATTCCAGCCACCGTGATACCAGGGGCCCATCACCAGACTACTTTCCGTCCCTGGATTATTGGCTTCGATGGCCTCGTAAGTTTTCAGCGGTCCATAGAGATCTTCAGTATCGTACCAACCGCCGACGACCAGCGAAGCGCAGCGGACGTTTTTCAAATGGGGCAAAATATTGCGGGACTTCCAGAATTCGTCGTAGTTCGGATGCTGCGTGATCTCATTCCAAAACGGAATCTCACCCTTGAAGTGCAACTCGTTGACATTTTGCAATGGTCCCAAGTCGAGGAAAAACTGATAGCTGTCGTTGGTCCCCAGATCAAGACCCGGGTTACGATTCACCGTGGGCTGCGAACGCACGCGACCAAACGACGAAAAGAAAGTGAACGAGAGCTGCACGTTGAAGGCACCGTTGCGATGCATGTCGTCCCAATACCAATCGGCGATCGGTGCTTGAGGTGAAATGCACTTGAGCGCGGGATGCGAATCGATCGCGCCTGCAGAGGTGTAAAAGCCGGGGTAAGAGATCCCCCATTGGCCAACGCGGCCATTGTCGCAATCCAGTTGATTGACCAACCATTCGATCGTATCGTAGGTATCGCTGCTCTCGTCGTACTGTTCGCCTTGTTTGTTCTCCAGGTGCGGACGCATATTGATGAATTCACCTTCGGACATGTAGCAACCACGCACATCTTGAAAAACAAAGATGTAGCCAGACTCTTCGAAGGCCGGGCTGGGTCCCAAACGGGTCTTGTAGACATTGGCTCCGTAGGGCCCCACGCTGTACGGAGTCCGCGACATAATGATCGGATACCGCTTCTCGGCACTGGCATCGTAGGGGATATACGCCGACGTAAAGAGCTGGGTTCCGTCGCGCATCGGAATGCGGTATTCGAACTTTGCGTAATTGGCTCGAATGTAGTCTCCGCGGGGATCGGTTTCTTGAGCCAAGGTGGAGGCCCCGGCTAACATCCACAGGGCATGACACAACGCAACCACAAGCCAGTTTTTCAACAACATGCTTTCCCGGTTCCTGCTAAAAACTCTCGATGATCTCTGGTAAATGCATTTGGTTCCCAGCCTAATTGGAATTGGCGCTACGTCGAGTGGGCGAGACTAAATCGCTTGGTTGAATCGTCAGTCCAAATCGTTTAAGGTTTAGGTACACCTCGCATGACCACCCGACCTCCTCTTCCCCACCTCCAACGGGATCCTCCTCGAACGGCCTGACATCATGAAAAACCGACCGACTCATTCGGCCCCATGGGCTCTGCATCGCAGCTCCACATCAAACCGGCGGCTGGGCATCGCCTTACTGATCGGGATGCTGGCCGCGGCGAGCCAACCCGCAGCGGCCGAGGAGCTCACCGGAGCAACGACCGACGGCGCGGTCGCTCAGCCAAACATTATTTTCATCTTTTCCGACGACCATGCCGAGCACGCCATTTCGGCTTACGGTTCCAAAGTGAATCAAACGCCCCACCTCGACCGACTGGCTAAATCCGGAGCAAGATTCACCAACTCTTTTGTCACCAACTCAATTTGTACCCCCAGCCGAGCCACCTTGCTGACCGGCCAATACTCGCATCTTAACGGGGTGCCCGTCTTCAACCGTTTTGATGGAACGCGCGATCACGTTGCCAAGCATCTGCAAGCGGGCGGTTACCATACAGGCATGATCGGCAAGTGGCATTTGGGCTCCGATCCCACTGGCTTTGATCGCTGGATCGTTCTGCCTGGTCAAGGATCCTATCGCGATCCAGTCTTCCTGGTGCCCGGCCACAAACTCAATATCTCGGGGCATTGCACCGACATCACTGGTGATCTCGGAGTCGAATGGCTTGAGACGCGCCCCAAGGATAAGCCCTTCTTTTTGATGTTGCATCAGAAGGCACCCCATCGCGAATGGGAACCTGATGAACGCAATCGCGCTTTGTTCAAGGACAAGACGATCCCCGTCCCCGAGACATTTGGGGATGACTACGCGACCCGCCCGGCCGCGTTACCTGAGAACCGACAGACCGTCGCCTATGACCTGACCCGCCGCGACCTCAAGTTAACGCCCCCACCGGAACTCGCCGGTCCAGCCCGCAACGAATGGCTAAACGTCAAACCAACAGAAGTGCAGCTTGAACTGCCGGATGGCAGCTCGCGGACGCTGACCGGTTCGGAACTCATTGAGTGGAAGTATCAGCGTTACATGCAGGACTACTTGGCGTGCGTGCAGGGTGTGGACGACAACGTCGGCAAAGTGCTCGATTACCTTGAGAAAACCGATTTAGCCAAGGAGACCATCGTGATCTACACGGCCGACAATGGCTGGTACCTGGGCGATCTCGGGATGTACGACAAACGCTTTATGTACGAACCTGGTTTGCGTGTCCCCTTGTTGGCAAGTGGTCCCGGGATCAAGGCGAGTGTGACCCCAGAACAGTTCGTGCTGAACATCGATTTAGCACCGACCTTCCTCGACTTGGCCGGTCTGCCCATTCCCGCTTCAATGCAAGGTCGTTCTTTGGCCCCACTGCTGCGCGGCGAGTCTCCCGAGGATTGGCGGCAGACGATGTACTACCGGTACTACCACGACCCCGGGCACCACAACACCGCTGCGCACCTGGGTGTCCGCACAGCGACGCACAAGTTGATCCATTACTGGAAGAAGGATGCCTTTGAGATGTTCGACTTGGTCAACGATCCGACCGAGCAACATAATCTGCTGTTCGACCCCGAGGAGGCCAAGCGGCCGGAAGTGGCCAAGCTGTTTGCGGAGCTGAAGGGCGAGTTGGCCAGGCTGAAGGCCGAATTCAGAGATGAAGGGCAATTCGCCGATTCGGCCGATTGGCCAGCCGGTGGTTCCGACGGTCCCTTTGATGACAAACAACCACTCGGCAACAAGACCGTTGCCCAAGCCATCGCGCACATCTCTGCCGCTCCGTAAGCTGTAGAAAGTAAAGGTACGAGTGCGAAGAATAACGATTGCTCTCAACTTAGCGAACATTTCCTAAGGAGCGGATTGGTCGTTGATGCAAACCACTTTGGTTGCAGGCATTCCCGGTTGGAATCGCCAGCGGCGAGAATGCAAATCAGAACTAAAGACTGGCGATTCGCCGCATAAGTCGTACGCAAATACGAGTTGTGCGCGAATTGGGGCTTCAGGCTATACTAAGGAAAACGAACCGATATGTCCGAATTGGGTGGATTTATGGAAAAGCAAGATATCTCAAATCGGAATATCGATTGGGCACGCTTGGTCCTTGCCTACTGACTTGGCGTTGGTTTCGTTCTTGCCCCAAAGGGAATAGATCGCGATGACATGATCCCAGATGGAAACTCATTTGACATCACGAACCCGAAGTTCCGCCACTTGAAAAGTGGCGACGGCATTCTGGAGTAGACCCTCGAAGTTAGCGAGATCACGGTCGATTGGGTGAGCGGCAAAGGTGCATCGTCAATGATGAAATCCATTCTCGACGCGGACGGACAGGGAGTGACGAGGATATCGGGTTACGTGACCGACAAGCTCGGTGAAGCATCGAACGCTGCGCTGCAGCGTTTCGGTGACCGAATGGCGAGAGAGCTTGATGATGGTTGGAAGGCAATCATTGAGGCCAGGGGAGACCGACGATTCTTGATCTTTACGAAGTAGGTGACATTTATGACTGACATACGAGAAATGGATTTTGAGCGCTGGACTACGGGCACGCCGAGCAAATTTCCGCCGGCCGACGAGTCATTTCTGCAAGCCGCGACAGATGCCGGATTTGAAGCGTTCACTCACGTTGGCGGCCTCTTTGGGGCAAAGGCTACTCACCGAGCTGTGCATATCATTCATAGAGGGCGTGGGAGAAAATGGGAGATCATTTTCTTGGAGCATGATTCGGATGTGGTGACAACGGCAACCACCGACCTTGAGCAAATGACGATTACGATGCTGAGCTGGCTTTTAGGAAAGTCGCTAACCGCAAAGGAGGATTCGGTTCGAGCCGTAGCGGGATAATGCCCCAACGCGAGCAGCTAGCGACTCCGTCGTTTCAATGACCGGGCCCGACCAATTCCTCTGCACGACAGCTTCGACTCCTCGGGTACAGCACAACTCCACTCGTCAAATAAAAAAACGCCGCAAGTCCGACCAAGGAGTCGGACTGCGGCGTTTCTTGTCAATCGCTGGCACAAGGCCACGAAGGCGGAGGGCACGGGATTCGAACCCGCAACCCCTTACGGGGCACTTCATTTCCAATGAAGCCGCTAACCATTCGCTTACCCTCCGGATGGCGAAACGACTGTAAAGTCGCGTCGCAAGCGATGTGTCTGGCGGATTAGCCACCCGAAGGTGGCCAACAGTCGGGAAATGATAGCTCCCACCCGCAGTTTCGTACAGAGCGCTCTCAGGCACTCGAAACGCAAAAAGCCCAGACTTGGCATAAGCCGCGCCCAGCTCAAGCACCTCCCAAGTCGACACCCGAGTCACCTCCGTACGTTTCAAGCCGCTTGGAGCCGCTTTAAACGCTTGGAGCCGGGCGAACCTATTTCGGGAATAGCCGTTCCTGCAAGTAGGCGTAGGCCAACGCTTGCATGTAAGCCCGTTGCTTGTTGTTCGCCGCCCCGCCGTGTCCACCCTCGATATTCTCGTAGTAGCTCACGTCATGCCCTTGCGCCTTCATCAGCGCCATCATCTTCCGAGCATGCCCGGGGTGAACGCGATCGTCCCGGGTGGAGGTGGTGAATAGCACAGCCGGATACTTCGTGCTGGGCTGAATGTTTTGATACGGAGAATAGGTCTTGATGAAATCCCACTCACCCAAGCTGTCGGGGTCACCGTATTCAGCCATCCAACTCGCTCCGGCCAGCAGCAGATGGTATCGTCGCATGTCGAGCAAAGGCACCTGGCAAACGGCCGCACCAAATAAGTCGGGGTAGAGGGCGACCATGTTGCCAACCAGCAGCCCGCCGTTGGAACCACCTTGGATCCCCAAGTGGGCTGTGCTGGTCACACCGCGGGCGATCAAATCTTCGCCAACCGCCGCAAAGTCTTCGTAGGCGCGGAGTCGATTTTGCTTCAAGGCCGCCTGGTGCCAACGTGGACCGTACTCACCTCCGCCACGAATGTTTGCTACCACATACACACCACCCTGGCTCGTCCAGGCCCGCCCCACGCTGGCGTTGTAACCAGGTGTCAACGAGATCTCAAAGCCGCCGTAACCATACAACAACGTCGGATTGGAACCATCCAGCTTGAGCGACTCGCTGGCAACCATGAAGTACGGAACCCGCGTGCCATCTTTGCTCTTCGCAAAGTGCTGGCTGACCTGCATGCCGCTGGCATCGAACTGCGGTGTCAACTGCTTCAACAGTTCGGGCTCTTGGCCGATTTCACCGTAGTAAAGTGTGGTTGGGGTCAGATAGTCGCTTACCGTCATCCAGTACGCGTTCGATTCATCGGCATCCACGGCACTGACTCCCACCGTTCCAATGGCAGGCGCACCCTTGAGCGGCTGCTTGGTCCAGCCTTGATCGGTAGCGGTCATGACATAGATACGATTCTTCACATCCTCCAAAACGTTGAGCAATAGATGATCGCGGGTGAAGCTGTAGCTGGCCAGTGAGGTGTTATCCGTTGGTTCAAAGGCAACCGCAAAATCGCGTTTACCCCCCATGAAATCATCCAAGTTGGTGACCAGCAGCGAACCGGCCGCGTAGCTCTTGCCTCCTACTTCCCAGCCCTCACGCAACTCGAGCGCTAAGTAGTCATGAAAGACTGACTTGTTAGCGCTGTTGGGTGCATCAATTTTGCTTAACTCACCTGCATCGCTTAGCAAGTACAATTCGTTGTTATAGAAGGCCAGCGTGCGACTGACGTAACTGCGTTCGAAGCCGGGGGAGTCATCGTGGACACCGGAGATATACATATCCTGCGGCACTCCCTCGTAGACGATATCGGCGGATGCGAGGGGGGTTCCACGCTGCCACTTCTTCACGACCCGAGGGTAGCCCGAGGTGGTCAACGAGCCTTCGCCGAAATCGGTAAACACAAACACAGTGTCCTGATCGATCCACGTCAAACTTCCCTTGGCCTCGTCGCGCTGAAAACCGTCTTTGACAAACTGCTTGGTTGTCAAATCGAATTCACGGGTGACTGTGGCGTCGGCTCCACCCCGCGAGAGTTCAATCAAGGCCCGCTCATGCTTGGGCCGCAGCAACGCCGCGCCGCTCCACACCCAGTTTTCTTGTTCGCTCTCGGCCAGCGCATCCAGGTCGAGGACGATTTCCCACTTCGGCTGCGGCTCGCGGAATTCGTCCAAGCTGGTTCGTCGCCACAGACCCCGTTCGTTTTTCTGATCTCGCCAAAAATTGTAATAGTGCTCTCCATGTTTGGAGACAAACGGGATCCGCTCGTCCGAGTCGAGGATCTTCAGCAGATCATCGCGGAGGTTCGTAAAGGACTCGCTGGCTTCGAATTTGTCCTGCGTGACCTTGTTTTGCGCTCGCACCCAGTCCAGCGCCTTTTCGCCCGTTACCTCTTCCAACCATAAATGGGGATCCGTCTCTTCTGTCACGTCCGAAACCTTTCGTTGAGTGGTCGAGGGGTCCTGTCCCGAGGCCAAAGTGGAAGACAAAGCAGCCATCAAGATGACTGCCGGACACCAAAAATTCTTCATAGATCACTCCTGGTGATGTGAATCGTGCTCGAGGCAGGGAAAGCCATTTTTCCCTGTGCATGTCAGTTTACCTATTGACTCAGGCTCCGCCATTGAGCTGGTGCAAAATCGACTTTGCACAAACTTAGTTGCCACTAAAAGCAGAATTAAGTTGCGTAGAGGCACCTTCATCCTCTAGGTTGTTAGATAGACGCCCTCATCCGGGCTAACTACGAAACAGCCCATCTCGTTTTAGCCGATAATTCCTACCTAGCCGCTCAGAACGGAATTGGAGATCCAAACATGGCCATTGCAGCGATCCTTGCCCGCGAGATTATGACGCAAGATTTAGTTACCTTGTCGCCCGACATGGATGTGTTTGCCGCGATTGATGTTTTGCTCAAGAAGCGGATTTCGGGGGCGCCGGTAGTCGACTTCGATGGTTCGTTCCTTGGGGTGTTCTCAGAGAGCTCCTGCATGCGGGTGATTGTGAATGCGGCTTATGAGAACTTGCCCGATGCCGGACTACTTGCCTTCGTCGACCGCCAGCCCCCGGTTATCGCACCCGAGACCGACTTGCTGACGATCTGCCAAACGTTTCTCGATCAAGCCACACGCCGCCTACCGGTCCTGGAATGCGGACGCTTGCTCGGACAAATCAGTCGCCGGGATGTGATGCGCAAAGTGATGGCGTTGGTCTCAGGCTCGCAGAAAAAATGTGGTCACTCAGAGCTCCTCTACCTTTCCGCCTTGCTAGACAATCACGAACGGATAACGTTCCGGCTGGGATGAAAGGGCCAAGGCCCTACGGCACATCAATCTTCCGTCAAACAAACCTTAAGCATGACCTTCCGCACCTGGCGATCTGCTTTGTTTAGTGGCCACTGCGCCTTTGCTTCAATTCACGACTGGCGGTCAAGAGGGCTTCTTGCTCTACGGGGAGCAACGAATCAGGCCCCTCACGATGGAGCTTGCGCAGGATTTCATCGATGTCGATGTGAGTCACCGATGCGCTATCGGCACCTTCATCAAGCAACTCCTCCGCAGAGCGTTCCGCCGCCTCAGCGCGTTTCTTTACGGAGTCACGTGGGGGACCGCCCGACAAACGTGAAACCTTGGCATCAACTTTCCCCGTCTGCAAACTCCGTGTAGCAATCGGCGCGTATTGCTCTTCCAGGTCCTCTGCCCGCGAGCGCTCCCAGCGACTGGCCACAAACAAATAGACGGCGGCCGCAGCAGCGGCGTACCAAGCAACCATTTCTTGGCGGGTCACGAGACTGACAAACGCCGCTGAGCCCGCCACGCCGATAAGCAATGCGGCCAGATGCGAGTCAAGGCTTGCAATCCAACGAAAGACCGCAGGTTCCTGCGCGTTTCGATTCCGTTTCGAGAAAAAAGCGAAGGCTGCGGCCCGGAGGTCAAACGGGACGGTCGGAAGAAAATTGACTGCACCGATGAATAGGTTGACCCACATGATCTGCGTCGCCCACGCTTGGCTCGTCCAGCCACTCATGAAGTCCAACAACTGATCCAAACGCACTTGTCCATTGTCCATGGGCAACATCGCTGCGTTGACGGTTAGTCCCAGCAAGACTAATCCACCGGTCGCCAGCTGGCCAGCGACCGCATACGCGAAAATCCGCCCGACCGGCAAATACTCGTAGTCCGTAGAAAGATTTCCGGTGGGTCCCAAGACGGTCAGCATGTCGTGCGAGTACCCCCCGACGGACAGTTGCTGAGCGGCGATTCGCACTGCCAAGCTCAGTGTCCACACGACGGGGAGTGAGAGCGCAACGGTGTGCAATTCATAGAAACCAGGTCGCGAAAAACTGAGCAGCAAGAGCATCGTCGACAGCAAGCTCAAGGTGAGCAACAAAGACGAATGAATGTCGGCATGCCCCAGTCCCCAACTGCTAGGCAAACGCATCGTCCAGTGGCGAATTCGTTGAATAACATTCATGTCGTGAGCAGTTTTCACTTCCGGGGAAGATTGCCAGAGCGACTCAACTTGAAAAGCTCAATGCATCATACCACACCGCCAAATAAATCGCATTTTCTGGTTTCATTGTATTTCGAGTACACCCCTTCCTGCGCGGGGGGGGATGAAATCTGCGGAGAAACAACGGGGTGGGCGCACAATCTAACGGCATTAGACTCGTGGAACCCTCCGCCGATTCATCAAGATCAATAGTAGAACTGCAAATACCTTGCAAAATCCAGGGGGTTAAGCAGATCGAATCGACGACTCGCTCAGCGACCCTCTGCCTAGCGAGGCGGCATTTCCCCTCCCCGCCGAGGGTAGCTAGCAAATTTAGAGCTCTAGACCTGAAAAGCGTCCAGTGTGTATGGTTGCCTCGTAGCCAAACACAGCCACTGGATTGTTAGGAATGCGAAGCGGGAGAGCTCGATTTTGGAAACCCAAAACATTTTTTTCTCGGTCGGCGAGCCTAGTGGCGATTTGCATGCAGCCAACCTGCTCGGGCAGTTGCAGAAGCTAAATCCCGGTCTGACTTATCGTGGTTTTGGCGGTCCGCGGATGCGGGCAGCTGGCTGCCATATCGACTTCGAGCTAACCGACTTGGCGGTCGTCGGGTTCGCGGAAGTACTCCCAAAGCTGCGGGAATTTTTTCGAATCGCGGATATCGCGTCCCAAATTTTCGCTAAAAACCCGCCCGACGCCGTCATCCTGGTCGATTTTCCAGGGTTCAATTGGCATATCGCCAAACGGGCCAAAGAACGGGGTATTCCAGTTACTTATTATCTCCCACCCCAACTGTGGGCTTGGGGCGAGTGGCGGATCAAGAAAATGCGTCGCACGGTCGACCACGTCCTCTGCAACCTACCATTTGAGCCTGAGTGGTATCAGCAACGGGGAATGTCAGTCGACTACGTGGGCCATCCCTTCTTCGACGAAATTGTCCAACATCCTCTCGACCCGAAGTTCATGAGCAAGTGGGAGCAGCATGCCGGACCGCAGGTTGCCATCCTGCCCGGCTCGAGAACGCGCGAAGTTCAGAATATCTGGCCGATGCAATTAGCGACCATGCGCGAGGTGGCGCGTCGACATCCGGGTACACGGTTCATGGTGGCCTGTTTGAAAGATCGTCATTGCCTGTGGTGCAGGCAACAAATGAGCGATTGCGATACCCAACTCGATGTCAATTTCTTCGTCGGTCGCACCAGCGAAATCGTTCAACTCGCCGACTGCGCCTTGATCAAATCGGGCTCGGTCAGCCTTGAACTTATGGCACGCGGAACACCAGCGGTCGTCGTCTACCATGCTAGCCGCTTGTTGTATGCGATTGGTAGAAGAATCTCGAAGGTGCAATCAATGACCTTGCCCAACTTGATAGCCAAAAAAACCATCATGCCCGAATTCCTAGCGGTCGGGCCGACTCAAAAGACAATTGAACAAACGACCGAGGCGCTCGATCGGCTGGTGAGCAGTCCGGATGCCCGCTCTGAACAACGCGAGCAACTGTTGGCGCTCAGTCGGCAATTTGCCCAACCCGGAGCCAGCCGACGTGCCGCACAGAAGATCGTCAAGAACTTGGAGAATGACCAAAAACTGAGTCCGAGTTTGGAGTTTTCACGGCGCCGCAGTCCGCCCACCTCTCGCGTCGCCCGCAAAGCAGCCTAGCGAGGACGCGCGCCACCTGCCGGACGACGCGGGCGGCTAAATGACAGCAGCGCTACTATCATCACCCATTCAAACAAGAACAGGTGCATGGCGTACTCAATCGACAGATGCAAGGCGATGCCGAAAGCGAGCCCCCAATAACGCGTGCGGGGGATCCACAACAGCAGCGGCAACAAGGATTCAACCCCCAGCACGCCCCAAGTGGCCAGCTTGAGCAACCAAGCTTCCTCGAACAGAACATCAGGCAACCAGAAGCGGCCGAACACATCATCCATTCGCGAAACGTAATAGAGGGCTGTACCGTCTCGCCAAGTTGCTCCTTGCCACTTGCACCACGCCGCGGAGACATAAATGGCTGTCACTTCAAATTGCACCAGTCGCAAAGCCCAGGCATGGGCGGGACCGGCCGTCGAAGGCACGCCGCTAAGCCAGCGACCGATGGACCAGCGATGATCCAATGGCATGAAAATCATAAAGAAACTGAGCAAACGAAATACCGTATCCTCGCCATCGAGAATCAATGGATTGCGATTCTGAAAAGAAACGAGCCATACGAAAATGCAGGCAATTTGAAATCGAGACCAACAACCGGCCAGAAGCAGGAAACTCTGCAGCCACAGCAGGCTCAGCAGGCCAACCACCACCGCAGGGGTCGACGGCAACCAAAATAGCAGTGAAGGCTGCTGGTCATCGTGCATCTGTCGAACTGTCTCAGTCCGCAGCACGCCAGCGTCTGAAAACCACAAGCTCGCGTCCAGCAACCAGACGCTGACATAGATCAGCAGTAGCCCCCCACATGCAACCCGTATCAACGAACAAGTCGTTGGATCGGACGATTCGAACAAGAAGCGATCGAGTCGACTCACGCGCCGCGAACCAGCCGACTTGATCTCACCAAGCTGCGTCATGGCTGGTACTCGCGTTCAACCAACTGCTGACTACTGGATATCCACAGCGTCTCGTTGCGCGACGGTAAAGTACCATCGGCTGGCAAGGTCATTTTGAGTTGGCTGCGGAAAAGAACCAGCCGCCAACGCTCTGCTGGACTGGACGGCATCTCGCTGGATCCTTCTCGGGCGGGTTGGGTGTCCCCTTCGGCCGTAACCACTGCTCGCGCATTGGGACCGATCATCTTTCTAGCGAGGTAGTCGGCGAAATCCTCTCGGGCGAGCGGATCGCGTCGACTGAGCCGATTGCCGAAATTCATCATCCGAAAATCGCGAAACTTTTGCGCCCCAGAGGCGGTTCCCCAATAAGTTGAATTCCAACTAGTTAACGTTCCATCGGGCGCATAGATCTCGGCCGAAAACCAGGCATTGTTGAGCGTCGGTTCGGGGGCAAACAATGACCACTCCCCTTGCGAGAGCCCCAATCGCCGGGCCAGCGGTCCGCTGGCATCCTTCGCCAGGTCGATCCACGCAAACTGCCGCGGCGTACACTGGATCGCGATGACGAGCAAAAGCGTGGCCACAAATAATTTGATGAGCCAGCGTCGCCAAAGCGAAAGTTGTATCGCAGGGACCGGCTCGTTTGACGGGAGAGTTTGAGAGGGGGCGTTATCGACAATGGGCGAACGATTCACAGCAAAATCCAACTGGGACGATTGGACCGCTGGAGCACCACCAGCGGCTTACTCTTGACTAACAGAAGTTGTGCGCCAGCTTCTTATCCGCTGGGCCTTTACCAAATGTCATTTACTGTATCGAGGTACGCTTGAAGCCCTCCGGTCCGCTACAGGGAACCACTTCAAGATCCGTAGAGTCTCCGCCCTGACGCTAAAAATTCAACCCAAAGCGAGCGCCTCGGGACGTTAGCTCAGGCCACCGAATAAAAACCGGACGCCAACGCATGCAGCCACTTTCTCACTTCAACAGCTGGCGAGCATGCGCTACCTAGTGTTAGCATATCAATCTTTGCATTGTCCAGCAGGCTTTGTTCAGAAGTTCAACAAACCCCGGCTTTTTATCAAAAGAGATCCAGCTTAAGTCGACAAGGGGCGCTTTATGGGCGTTGAGCCCATAGCTATGGAGTCGATTGCGTTGGGGGATTGATTACCCTCACGCTCAGATCGGGTGTTTTGCGGCGATTGATGGCCGCAGCGATGGCGGCACGCATCGTGCCGCGATACCCGCCCAATACTTGCTGTTTTTCCAGTAGCTGTTCCGCTGGCACCGCTGTAGCCGTTTGAAATGTCACCAGCAGATGGTTGCTTTGCGGCGCTGGATCGACCGAGACAATGTACAGATCGCGGAGTAGGTCATCGTCAATATCGCCACCGAGCACCAGCGACAGGGTGCGTTCGACCTGGCGACACAGCTGCCGCGCTTTGCGATCGGTATTAGGGTTAGTCGCGCGACGGATCAAGTCGCGCGGATCGGCGCCGTCTTCGGGCCCAACGGCATCGCAATGCCTTAAGATGTCGCGTCTCGAACTTCGGTCGTTCATGCAGCCTCTGTTAGATCTTTATGGTTGTTAATCGCTGCCGCATTAGTTCTACGCAAGGTGTTTCGAACCTCAAGTGCCGCGTCCCCATGATCATGACGTAAAAAAGTTGTCAAATGTTCGGAGTCATCGAATGTTTTGCAAGAACTTGCCGTCGGGCGGCGTTGCAATCTCCACAAACTCACAAAAAGTGCTCAATTGCAGCTTGGTTGATGCACAATAGCCAGCTTTGCAAAAAAACTCCACTCGTGATCTTGATCAATGCGAGCATCCGGCTGGTGGGTGCCGCTGGGTTGTTGGCTGTGGTGATTGGCTAAGGTGATTGGCTAAGGTGATTGGCTGTGGTGATCGGCTGTGGTGATCGGCTGTGGTGATTGGCTGTGGTGATTGGCTGTGGTTGGGTGATTAACGTGACCGAAGGCTAAAACAGCTTCTGGCAGGTAAGCGATCAGCGTGGTCGCTTTTCGAGCAAATCGTTGCGAACAACGCTGATGACGGTCTTGATGGCGGTTCGCATCGAATAAAAAACGGTACCCGAGCTCTGGGGCAAACTGTATACTTCATGACACCGTCAGCGTATCGCGACTCGCCCGCAGAACTTTTGCCCCGTACGAAGTCCATGAAGAGAGTCCCTAGTCGAAAAACAGATTGCCTCAAGGATACGTCAGGTTCGCTCGCACATCGCATCGTTATTTACCGTGCGTCGCCAAAGAACGACGCTGGATTTGTGCCTGCGGTAGCAAACGTAGGCGAGGGCAATGGCGCACCCAATGCGTTTGCGGATCCCAGCAATTCTCGCATACCGCGCAGCTCGCAGGAGTCCACCGAACGGCAGTTGCAGATGCTCAGTAACGCAACCCCTGCAATGATTGCGTATGTCGACAGTGAACATTGCTACCGTTTTGTCAATCGTAACTACTGCGAGTACTTCAAGTGCGACCGCTCAAACTTCATAGGTCAAACGGTGGCCGAGTTGCTTGGCAAGAAATTCTGGGACTGCTCGTGGTGGAACTACGACCGCAGCGTCCAGGAACGACTACAGGAGGCGATCCGCATGGCTGCAGTTGACGAAGTCCAACGCTACGATGCAGTGATTCGCATAGCCGATGGTCGTCACATCACCATCGATTTTATGCTGGCCCCAGTCCGCGACCTACAGGGCAACGTGACCCATCTAATTCCGTCCGGCGTTGACCTTAGCGCACGCATTCAAGCGGAACATGATTATCGCAAAACGGCGGGTGCGGTTCGCGACAATGAAGAACGCCTTGCGATGGCCCTGAAGGCAGGCGGCATGGCGGCGTGGGAGTGGAATCCCACGGAGAGTATTTGGACGGAAGAACTCTATCAATTATTAGGTGTTTCGCCCTGCGAGATCGCTTCGCCCAACACCTTGTTCAAACAGGTACATCAAGAGGACTTGCCGCATTTGCAAGCTGCCTGGCAAGCAGCGCTCGACCACGGGGTCTCGTTCGAGCGGGAGTTCCGCATCCTGCGTCCCGATGGACAGCTGCGGTGGTTGAATTGGTTAGGAAAAGTCGTTTGCAACGAGGACGGGACAGTGCTGAGAATCTTCGGTCTAAGCTGGGATTCCACCCAGGGGCATTTGGCCGCCGAGACTCTCCGCGCAAGCGAGCGCCGCGCCCAAGAAGCCAATTTGTCGAAGAGTCAGTTCATTGCCAACATGAGCCACGAAATACGCACTCCCATGACGGCCGTGCTGGGCTACACCGATCTGCTTGCGGCGCAAGAAACCGATGCCGCCAAAGTCGAGCATCTCCGCACGATAAAACGCAACGGCAGTTTCCTTTTGGAGCTCATTAACGACATTCTGGATCTGTCAAAGATCGAAGCGGGGAAAATGGAAATCGATCGGCAACAGTTCTCTCCCCATTTGCTTATTGCAGATGTGTTCTCCATGATGGACGTCCGCGCTCGCGCCAGTCAACTCGATTTCAAGTTAAAGTACCAAAGCGAAATTCCAGCGAGCATTTACAGCGATCCCAAACGACTCAAACAAATACTCGTCAACTTGGTGGGCAACGCAATAAAATTTACAGAGCAGGGAAGTGTTCAGCTGTTGGTCCGCTTCGAGCCAACCCCCGAACCCAAGTTGCGGTTTAATGTGATCGACACTGGTATTGGGATGACTGAGGAACAACAGCAGAATCTGTTCCAGCCGTTTTCTCAAGGCGATGCGTCCGTTACCCGAAAGTTCGGCGGGTCGGGACTAGGATTAGTGATCAGTCGACGCTTGGCCAGAATGCTCGGTGGCGAAATCACTTTCCAAAGCATGCAGGGGCAGGGAAGCGTTTTCTCCTGTGCCATCCGCATCGGTAGTCTTGATTACCTAGAAATGATGGCTCCCAATATCCAACCCGAAAATAGTGAACTAGCGATCGTAACCGACGACCTGCAACTCAATTGCCACGTGTTGGTCGTCGACGATCGCCGCGACGTACGCTTTCTTACCAAGCATTTTCTGGCCCAAGCAGGAGCAAAAGTGCAGTTAGCCGAAGATGGCCAGCAGGCCGTGGACTTTATCAAGCAGAACACCCAGGCTGGATGCGAGCGGATTGACCTAGTCTTGTTGGACATGCAAATGCCACGACTCGACGGCTATGAGACAGCCCGTGCCCTGCGGAATATGGGGTTTGAACAGCCAATTATTGCGCTCACCGCCGACGCCATGCACGGCGATATGAAACGCTGCATCGAATGCGGTTGCGACTCTTACCTCAGCAAACCCATCGACGGTCCAGCGTTGCTTCGGGCCGTTAGCAAGCATTTGCGCAAGTCGTAGCCGTACGCCGCCATCTCGCTCGACGAACCCGACCCCTAATCAACGCAGCCTTTCTACCGCCGCAAGATGATATAGACTGCATGGATGATCCCCGGGACGTAGCCGAGGAGTGTTAGCAGACAGTTGAGCCAAAAGTGCAGCCCCAGGCCAACCTCAAGAAAGACTCCCACGGGCGGTAGCAGGATAGCCAGCAAAATCTTGAGAACGTCTCCACCGTTGGATTGCGCTACGTCTGACATCTGTTCCTCCTCAATTCAGGCTTAGAAGCGTGTTGGTTCACGAACCCTCACCTCGCAGCAAAATCCATGCCGCATGCAAACGCGAGTAGATGCGGATTCATGAGTTTCATTGGACGACAGCACTCCGCGATTAACGACTGTTTGTGTTCTGATCGGCGGATCGATCAACGACTTTGCGTTCCAACTCAGCCAGTTCCTCGCTCGTGGCTCCGAACTCGCGAGCCCGCTCAAGCAAGCCATCGATCGCACCGACAAGTTCAGGATCGTCGCGGTCGCTGGCTGTAGCCATCTTTCCCCGGACTGCGTTGAGCAAGGTATTTTTTTGGCAACTGTTGAATTCCGCTGACGCACTCTCTTGATTCTCTCCAATGAACTTAAGCAACGCTTGCGACTCCGCGTTGACTTGTATGGCTCGGGTGAATTCTTCTGCATCGAGCAAGACCAGCGCGAGATCATTGAGCGCGCGAGGTAATTCGATTTGATACTCGGACACCTCGGGATTGATGCGAGTCAGCTCGCGAGCCAGTGCAACAGATTGTTCCGCCATTTGAGCTCGCAGTGCCAGCTCAGCCCCAATTTTTTGCAGGAGGACGCTACGGGTGTGAAGTGCGTCGAGTTGATGCCCACGGGCGGGGGTAAAGGCAGGGTCACTTGCAAGTATCTCCGCTACGATCGCATCGCTGGCATCGAGTGCCGACGCAACCTCATTCCACCGCTCCAAACCCATCCAAGTCGACGCGAGCTCGTAATGATTCAGGGCCACGGGCAAGTAAGCTTCGGGGGAGTTATCGAGCTGCAGTGCCTGTAGCCGCAAGGTTTCCGTGGCGGCTTGCAGAGGAACGATCGCTTCTTCAAGCTTCCCCAAATCGCGGAGAATGATCGCAATGTTACTCTGCAACATCGCTTTGACTTGTTGATAACGCGGATGGTCGGGATCATCTTCGATCAACTGATCGATGACAGGTACGGTGGCCAGCCAACGCTCAACCAAAGGCTCTAAATTCCCGAGCTCCATGTCGGGCCCACCCGAGTTGAGCGCAGCCACCACCAGGTTCCATTGGTGGCTCGGGACACTTGGCTCCAATTCGATTAACCGCCGCGATTCGGCCATGGCGGCCTCATAGCCCGCCTTCGCCTCGAGGTTGTTACCCATGCGACGTTCCGCCAGGGCGAGATTCGTCAATACTTTGATTTTGAGTTCCCGGATGCGGAGCGAGATTGCGTCACCCTCGTCAACTTGATCGAGTACTTTCATCGCAGCCAGCAGGTGCTGTTTGCCCGCAGCAGCTTGATTCAGATCAAGTGCGATTGTCGCCAACGTCATATCGCATACTGCCGCGTTGCGGAGATAGGTTGGTGCATCGGGATGCTCGGCTCGCAATTCAGTGAACATCGCTTTAGCTGATTGCAGCAACGGCATGGCCTCTTCTCTCTTTCCCACCCAGGTGAAGGCATTTGCCAATCCCAGAATGGAAGTGGCCTGACTGGCAACCAATCCCTCACTTGTTTTCGGTGGCCCGGCCAACACCCGCGTGCAAGTATCGATCGCTTCTTCAAGCAGCGGGATGGCTCGTTTGGCTTCCCCTGCTTCCGTCAAATGGTTGGCGAAAACGACGAGCGTGTCGGCCTTGAGTTCTGCGCGTTGCGCGGCGTTTAGCTCTTCCTCGGGAATGAGCTCAATCAGCATCAAGGCGGCCTCCGTTTCGCGCTCGAGTGTCGCACTGTCGCCGACGCGCATCGCAACTTCACCCAGTCCGGCGTGTGCTCGGGCGAGCTGATAGGTCAGGGCCGAGTTGCCTGAATTGACATCTAGAAAACTTTGAAAATAGTCGCGGGCCCGCTCCAACAACTTGCGAGTTACTTCCTGAGAGCCCGGGGTGCGCGGTAGAAACTCCGTTTCGGTGGTGACCGCCAACAACAGTTCATCCGCCGCTGTGATCGAAGCCTTCAGTGCGTTTTCGGCAGATAGCTTTGCCGACCGCTCATTGGTAGCGGATCGCTCCAACTGTTTGTTCTGATTATGGAACACAACCGCCGCCAGCACACTCCCGAGAGTGAGTAGGCTGGCGAGCAGGGCACAAACTCCCAGGGCAACTGCCAACGATCGGTTGCGACGCAGGAAACGCACAGCTTTTGTCGCACTGCTTACCGGCTTGGCATTAATAGGCCCGCCGCTGGCAAAGCGTCGCAAATCGGCGGCAAACTCCTCCATGCTTGCGTAACGAGCACTGGGAGTCTGCTCCATCGCATGCAAGCAGATCGTTTCTAAATCAGCTGGGATCGAAGCATTTATTAAGCGCGGCGCCACTGGCGAACTATCGGCAACCTGGCGCAGGATAGCCGCTGCGCCTCCCTGATAGGGTGCAATTCCAGTCATTAGTTGGTAGAGGGTCGCCCCTAGCGAATAAATGTCACTGGCGAAGGTGAGCTCAGCGCCAACCGTAACTTGCTCGGGACTCATGAAGACCGGTGTTCCCAGGATATCGCCGGTACGAGTTACCTGAGTGGTATCAACCGTCGAGGGCCGCGCCAGTCCAAAATCGGCTACCTTCAAGGCAGACCAGTCCGCTTCTAACAACAGATTACCGGGCTTAACGTCACGATGCACCAAGTCCTTGGCGTGGGCTGCCGCCAAGCCGTCTGCAGCCATAGCCAACAAATTGGCGAATCGTGGAAAATCTAGTCGACAAGAATCCAGCTTTCCCTCCGCTGCTTCAACGCTTTCGGAGCCCTCTGGGTTAGTCTTCCAACTCCCAAATCGCAGCTGATTTGCCGTTCCGCCAGCCACATACTCCATGACCAGGTAGTGTTGCCCGAAGGGGCCTGTTAGCCCATACCCAAGTCCGTCACCATCCGCCACAGCAAGGCTTCCAAAGTCAAAGACGTGCACGATGTTGGGATGTTGTAGCTCAGCCAGTATCCGCGCCTCACGCAAAAATCGTTGACGCTCGCGCAGCGATTCGCTCGCAAGGACCTTGATGGCGACTTCTCGCTGCAAACTTTGATCATAGGCCAAGTAGACAGAGCCAGCACCGCCGCTGGCAATCAGCCGGTCAACCGAAAAGCGACCGCTGGGCAGGCGTAGATTCAGTTCATGAATGGGTAATGCAGCATGGGCTAACGCTAGCGGCTCCACTTCCGTAGGTTCCACTTGTGCCCGCTGTGTTGAAAGCAACTCCGGTTCCGCCGTCTCGCTCTTCTTTGTGAACTCGTCTATCAAAGATTCGGAACGATCGGGGATAACATTGTTGCGCGAGAGACACTCCACCGGGGTGTTTGGCCCTGAGTAATCGAAAAACGGCCATGCATTGAGCTTAGTTCGCAGTTGCTCAAATTCAGGCTCCGCCGTGTAATGCGGCCCCTTGTGTTGGCGCGTCTGTTCCGCAACGAATTTTAGGCTTTCGTCGTCGCTCAACTTGGCCAGTCGAGACGTGCAATGATCACAACCATCAAAATGCTCGAGCAAAGTTGGGGATAACTCCAGCTCGCCGTCCAACCATTGTTGCAGCTTGTGCGTCGCTGGACAGGCGTTTGATGCGTGGGGCGGGTTATCTGGGAGCATCACGGTTGGCCAATTATAACGCGTTCAAATAATGTCATCTGCCAAGATCGCCACCTCATACCGCAGTCGTTTGAGCACTCGACTGCGAGCAACATAAATCCGCTCAACGCCGATGGACAATTGCGCTGCCACCTGCTCAGCAGGCACCTTTTGCAACCAGGACAATTCGAACATCTTCCATGTCTCTTCGGCAAAGTGCGGTTGGGTGCGCTCCAGTGCTTGCGAAAATATGTGCTGCTGAAATTGCTCATTCCAGCCGCTCTCAGTTGGCCCTGAATCGTGATCCAAATCCGCAGTCGGGGTGGCGATATCCCACTTTTTCTGACGATGACGACGGGTCTCATTCAATACGATGCGGGCAAGCCAGTCACGAAACAGTCCGTTTTCACGATTGTATTCAAAACTGCGAATCGCCTTGGCAACCCGCATCAGCACTTCTTGAGTCACATCGGCCGCGTCCGACGATTGCAGTTCTCGCATTCGACAAAAACCGTAGATTAGCGGACTGTAAACCTCCATAAACTCGGTCCATGCAGTCTCGTCCGCGTGATCTCGGATTCTTAGCATCAAGCTCGGTTGCGTGGTGGTATCAATCTTCCGACTCAATGGGTTACCCTTAAACGTCGAAAACCTTGCGCGAAAATTTTGCGAAAATATCGTTCAGAGGATTATAAGCCAAAGCTTTGGGGGGGCTCCTGAGTAAAGTCGATTTACCGCAGGCCAACTGAATTGGAGGCCTTTTAATCACTACGACCGCCTGCGAGCCCCCCGCTGGACTAGCTTAACCAGTGAACCGACAGCGCTAGCTGCGGGCTACGATCCGTGGATCATAAGCCCTTATCCCCTCATACCACCGGGCTCGCGACGGCGGCTGACTAGATCAGCAGCTCGCTGGCGCTATCCTGCTTCGCACTTGAGCGTTTTTTCTCAAAAGTCTTTGGGACTCTGCGCAAGGAATACCGCTTAGCCGGGTAACTCCTCCGAATTGAGATCGGGATGGGGCAGGGACGCGCCCTAAGCCCCCCAGCCTAGGCTTGATTCGCCCCCCCCAGTATTCGAGCGGCTCCACCCTGGATTCGTTCGATAGCCCTTGTTCGCTTTCCCTGATGCTGAGTGCCCAATGCGATCCTTCTCAAAAAAGCAACTGCTCCGTCGTTTTCGAAAAGTGTTTACGAGCGGTAGCTCGAGCTCAAGAAAGAACCGCATCAGTCAGTTCGAGCGACTAGAGCAGCGACGCGTGTTGGCAGCAGCCATCTGGCACAACGCGCGGTTCCCGGTGGATGTGTCCAACAATCAGCCCGCGATGGTCAGTCCGCTCGACATACTTCTGATAATTAATCACCTCAATGACGATCATCGCACGGGGACCTTTGGCAGATTGTTACCACGCCAAGTCGACGAACCAAGCCCGCGCAGCTTGGTTGATGTCTCCTGCGATGGACGTGTCACCCCGCTCGATATACTTCTAGTGATCAACTATCTCAACCAACATGGCTCGGGAACTGGGGGTGGTTTTAGTACGGAGGGGGGGCTCTATGTAAACGCCGCATGTTCGCCGCAGTTGCTCGAAGGGGACCACTTCGTCGATCAGATGACGCAGGTGCTCCGCGTACCGGCGGACAAGGCGGCCTTGCGGGTGACATTCCAAAGCCCAGTGTTTGATACGGCCAGCCGTGGACAGATCCGGGATGCGTTTGAAATTGAAATCACCGATGCGGCGGGCGAACGACTGGCGCTTCCCTATCAGGCAGGACGCGAAGCGATTTATAACTGGACCGAAGCACTCGAGCCACTCTATGCCGCCGGAACGTGGACCACCACCGGAGCTGCCGGCGAAACTTCCTCCTTCACGATCGATCTTTCGCGTCTACCTGCCAGTACTGAAGTGCACGTTTCGGTGCGGCTGGTCAACAACGACTCCGACAACAACACCAGTGTGAACATTCGCGGCTTTGAGTTCGTCTCAGTGCCTGAGGGTGGTCCGTCAACTCCGCTCCGAACGGCTGCCAGCGAAGTGTCCGAGGTCTCCCCTTTCGATTTCAACCAGCTCAGTGATTTGACCGGCAGCGTCTCAGCGGATTATGGCCGCACGAGTTTGCGAGGTGATAACAATGAGTTGTTCTCCGAGTTCCGATTGACGAACATCGGTTCACAGGCCGTCGTCGGACCACTCATCGTGGTGCTCGAGAACTTCACGGAACTGGATGCGTTCGCCATACGACCGGATGGAATTCTTCCGGATGGCCGACCGTTTTATGATCTGTCATCACGTTTGGATGAGGGTATCTTGCGGGCGGGTGAAACTGTCCGGTCCCGCGAGTTGCGGTTTCTGAATAACAGCGGCAATCGTTTTGCGTATCAACTTAAGGCCTACGGAAAACTCAATTCGGCTCCTGTCGGTTTTGCTAGTTCACCACTCACCTCGATCGAAGCCGAGCGAACCTACCGCTACACCGCGCTTGCCACCGATGCGGAACAGCAGACGTTAACGTACTCGGTCGTGGGTGGCCCCGACTCGATGACGATTGACACAGCCACCGGCATGGTCCAGTGGGTGACCACGCAAGAGCATATTGGAGCGCACCGCATTGTCCTGCGAGCCACCGATCCGCATGGGCTGTATGTCGAACAAACGTTTGTATTGGAGGTCGTCGAGTCGCTGCAGAATCGTCCGCCGCTGTTTGTCAGCGACCCGGTCACCGATGCGATTGCCTCGAGCGGCTTTGAGATCACCACCGTGGCCACGGGAGCTCAGCCCGCTGGCGTAGACGTCATCAGCGGGTTCCGCGGACCACGGTTGGTTTCCATCAACGCAGGCGATCAAACGGTCAGCGTGCATGCCGGGCAGAAGAATGATCGGTTTGACGGACTGTCGACGTTATCGATAGGGCAACCCAAACTGACGACGAGCACGTACTTCGATGTGGGCTACAGTGTTGATGTGGGTCTAACGCCTTGGTCCAAAGTTGGAGACACCAACGAAATCAATGGACTGGACCAAGGGGATTTCAACGGCGATGGGATTCTCGATTTGGCAGTGTTAACGCATCAATATGATAATGTCACTCGAGTCCGCCGTTATGAGATCGTTCGCATGTTAGGTGATGGTGACGGTCAATTTGGAGAGCCGGAAGTTCTGGGCGCCTTCGGTCAACCAGCTGGTACAATTCCCAGGGCACGTAATCTGGTGATCTCCGACATCAATGGTGACGGGCACTTGGACTTGCTCGCCACTGAAACGCGCTACAAGCAACTATTTTTCATCCCAGGCAATGGAGATGGATCATTCGGTGAGATGGTGACGACCACTTTGGACTACTCCATATCGGACTTTCGAGTTGTCGACTTGGATCAAAACGGGACGCAAGACCTTGTTGGACGCAAGAGCAACGTTTCGTCTTTTGGGGCCAATCATGAGTTGGCTTGGTGGTCGGGCAACGGCGATGGTACGTTTGGAGATGTTCAAATCATCGATACAGCTGGCTCTGGCAGTATAGACAACCAGGAGCGACCTTACGACATCGCCGACTTAAATGGTGATGGACTGCTAGACATAGTTTCCAACGATGATCGCGATCTCCCAGTGACTCCCAGCAACGGTCAGACCATTCGCATCTATCTGGCGAATGCGCCGGGCAGTTTCAATGCTGCAATCATTATTGATCCACCGGGGCCAGCGTTCTTCTACGATAGCGATTGGATGCGCATCGCCGACTTTACGGGTGATGGGCACTACGACATCGCTTTCATGCATGTCTGGCATAGCACGCTGGAGCTACTCGTCGGCGATGGATCCGGCGTGAATTTCGTGCAGCGGACCGCGTTGGATAATATCCAGCCTCGCTCGGATAATTATGCGGGAAGTGGTGATGTTGTCGACATCGACGGTGACGGAGATCTAGATCTAGTTTTGACGAATCCGTTTTCGCCGAATGCGTCAAGTAGTTCACCCCAAGTTCTAGTAAACGATGGAAACGGCAATTTCACTCGTACAGAATACGGCATCGTTGATTTCCCTGGGCAAGTTTCGTTAGCCAATGAGGAGAATCGCAGTTTCGCGGCTGGTGCCATGTTCGCTGACTACAACCGCGATGGCATCATCGACATCGCTTATATGACCCAAGGTAGGGATTTCAACGGGGTTGGTATTCGGCTGGGGACGCGGCCAGGTGAGTTTGGTTCGAGTCGATCGATCCCTCTGTTTGATGATCCAATCGATAATGAGGTGCATCCGGGCGACTACAACGGCGACGGTATAATCGACTTGCTTTCGTTACGATCGACGCAGATGTTTCTGGGAAATGGGGATGGGACATTTGCCAATCCGTTTCCGGCGTACAGTGTCGCGCGTGCGAACAATTTCGGCTCCACTGCTGACTTTAACTTGGATGGATTGACTGATATCGTGGCCACGCGGGGCAACCAGGGCGGTTCACGATACTATGTCGCGCTCTCCAATGGCGATGGCACGCTGAGCGTGAGCGACGACAAGGCGGTTGAGTCCAGCTTTTATGGCTACTCAGCCACGAAGATCGCCGATTTCAATGGTGATGGTTATCCCGACTTCATCGCCAAAGCGAGCGTCGAGCGACATGTCGATGTTCATCTCAACAATCCAGAAGCCCCAGGAACGTTCACTCGGACATTTCGCATCACAACAGTCGCCAATGGTATCAACGTCAGCAATTTCGACTATAGCTTTGGGACTGGCGATTTCAATGGCGATGGAATCATCGATATTACTTATGGCGATCAAGTAGGTACGGAACCTACAAAAATCGTGATATTGGCCGGAGATGGTCAGGGCGGATTTTCGCAACTTAGCGATTCCTTTGTATTCGACGATGATTTCCTAACCATGAATTTCTACTACCCCGGCGATCTGGCGGTTGGAGATGTCGACGAAGATGGAGCGCTGGACATTGTCTCATTCACATCAGTCGGACCACGGGTAATCTTTGGCAACGGAGAGGGTAGCTTCCGACCGCGTGTGGATCACTACTACATTGACACGCAAGGTGTTATTGGCCGCGGTCTCGAAAACTATCTCATCGACTTCGATGAAGATGGACATCTTGATATGGTGGAAGTAGCCGGGCAGCGATATGGCGTGATTCGCATTCGACCCGGGGATGGAACCGGGCTATTCGGTGAGCCGCGTTCAGTAGACATCGTTCAAGGCGGACAAATGCTCGCGTTTGCAGATCTTGACCATGATGGGCACCTGGATATTGTGCACGTGGGTCTACATGCGGGTGGGGTCTCTGTAGATCTACCCGATGCCTTAGTCTATGCAGGGATTCGCGACGGGTTGGTCGATCTACTCACCCTCGATCTGAACGGGGATGGAAACGAGGAAGTCCTGACGGTTTACGAAAATAGCGATCGGTTAACGATTTTCACAGGTGATAACCTTGATCAACTCACACGCCAACCCGATCTATTGACCGGTCGCGCGCCCAAAGCGGTGGCTGTGGCAGACCTTAATGATGACGGACAGTTCGAGCTAATTACCGCCAATCGCGCAAGCCGATCATTATCGGTTTTCACCGGCTCGGTGACAGAGGGCTACACTTCCGCCGGCTATGCAGTCGGGCGCGGGCCTGTGGACATTGAAACGGCTGATTTGAACAACGATGGCAAGGTCGATTTGGTGGTAGTCGACGACAGCCTGCAAGCACTGTGGGTTTATACCGGAAACGGCACGACGACACTGGCAACTCCGATAGCGATTGCGCTTGGCGACACGCCTGGTCGACTGAGTATCGCTGATGTCAGCGGTGATGGTCATCTCGATGCCGTGGTTACGCTTCCCAAGTCAAACCGTCTGATGATTCTCCCGGGCGACGGAGCTATTGGCTTTTCTGCACCTGTCTATGTTGCGTTGACAAGCTCGCCCAGCGATTTGCAAGTGGTTGATCTCAACGACGATGGACACGCTGATCTCGTTGCTACGCTTCCGGATAGCGATGTGCTGAGTGTGCTCTATGGACGCGGTAACAATCAGTTTGCCAAAGCACAACAGATTCAAGTTGGCCAGTACCCAACTCGTGTCACTTTAGCTGACGCAGATCAAGACGGTCGCGTAGACTTGATCGTTTCCAATCGAGGCGATGACACGGTGAGCGTGATTTACAATCGCTTCGATCCGAACGAAGTCTATCGCTACGACAGCGATGCGATCGATCCTGACGACGATACCATCACTTACACGGTCGTCGATGGCCCCGGCGGCTTGATCATCAACAGCCAGGCAGGACAACTTCTGTGGGCCGCTTCACCCGACCAAGTTGGCGAGCACGCGGTTACCATTGCTGCAGATGACGGTCGTGGTGGGATCGCAACACAGACGTTTAAGATCGACGTCCAGCTGGCTCGTGAAAACGCGGCTCCCTTGATTGCTACCCAACCTCCAACAACGATCGGGGCCAACGAGGCATTCAACTATCAAGTCACTGCCCTGGACAATGATCATCATACGCTGCGCTATAGCTTAATCGATGGCCCGGAGGGATCGACCATCGACCGGACTACGGGCCAAGTGCATTGGGATGCACGTAACGAGGCAGTCCAACTCGGACTATTGGGTCAGACCTCAAACGTCGAAGTTCCTGCGGACGATTCGTACAAATCATCCAGTGTGACATTGGAAGGCTGGTACAATCTGCACACTTTGACCGCGAGCAATGGTGGCGCCGTGTTCTTTCGTCAGCCTGGTCAATTCGGCAGCGCCTTTTATTTGCGCAGCCTGTTCAATACCCAGCTTCAATTGATCATGAACTACGAAGGTCAGCAACTTGACTTCCGCGTTCCATTTACCTCGCAGACCGATCGTTGGTACCATGTCGCCCTGACGATAGATGGCGACACGCGAACGGCTTCTCTTCTTGTCGATGGAGCGGTGCTCGGCCAACGCGATCTACCGGGGCCGATTCCGTATAGCCCTAGTGGCCGATTGCAAATTGGTGATACCTCTCCGTTCTATACACGGGCGAGTATCGATAACTTCCGCGTTTGGAACTACGCACGCAGCGCTGAAGAAATTCAAGCAGGTCTCGGGCAACAGTACGACGACGAGCCCAGCTTGGTACTTGATTATCGTTTCGATGGACCTGAGATGCGAAGTATTCGCGACTATTCCATTTACAACAATCACGGATTTAAGGTTGCCAATCCACAGCCGCCGATCCTAGTTCGGGGGCTCGCAATGGCAGGGCTGTTTAACTTCACGGTCGGTGTGGAAGATGGTCGCGGCGGAGCTGATAGCCAATCCTTTACCGTCGAGGTTTTGCCGGAACTGCGGGGGACGATTCGCGGGCAAGCCTTTAGCGATCTGGATAGCAGCGGCACTCGCAACGAAAGCGAACCAGTTCTAACCGGCGTGCATTTGTTCATCGACACCAACGGCAACGGCTTCCTCGATCCAAGTGAATTGCAAACAACAACTGATACCAGCGGCAATTATCAGTTTGGTGGGTTGTTACCGGGACAGTATGCGATCAGAGTATCACCCCTCGCTGGCTATGAGAGTCCCACACTTGGCAACACCTCGGTAACTGCCAATGCAAACAGTGCGGTTGACCTCGCGCTCGAACAGCTTGCTCATGGGCAAATCCGTGGGCAGTTGCGCACCGAGCAAGCAGATCGAATTGCCTACTGGAAAGTCTTTGCCGACCTCGATCTGGACAATGAACGAGATGAAGACGAGCCGATGGCGATGAGCGATCGCGATGGCAATTTTGCAATCACCGGTCTCAATGCTGGCAGCTACACCATCCGCGCAGAATTGCCTGCTGGCTGGACCGTCGCTGACGGAACCAACGGCCAAAACGTGACACTCGCTGCGGACGCAATTTCTGAGGGCAATCATTTCACACTTGAACCCACCAACACTTCGGTCACCGGCGGTTTGCATTTTGTGACGATGCCAACCCTCGCGATCGAAGCTCGCCAAACCTTCCGCTATGCCTCGGTGGCTATTGGCATTCACAGCGAGGCGATCCACTATGACTTGTCACTCGCCCCTGAAGGGATGTCGATCGATTCAGCAACCGGTCTGATCGCCTGGCGGCCCTCGATCGCGCAAGTGGGTGAACAACTGGTGATCGTGCGGGCTACCGGCGCCTCGGGCTCGATCGCCCTGCACGACTTCACGTTGAATGTCGCCGCGCCCAATGCTGCGCCGACTCTGACAACGGAATTGCCCGGCACCGCCTACGTGGGGCTCGTCTACGCCGTGAACTTGGAGGGTCAAGACGCCGAGTCGCAGGCGATCACCTACCACCTGATGAGCGGTCCAAGCACTGCAACCTTAAACGCCACCACTGGCGAACTGCGTTGGACACCCACATTAGCCGATGTCGGCAACGTGGCCTTCTCTATTGAACTGCGAGATAGCACCGGTGGAGTAAGCAGCGTCAATGCCACCGTGGAGGTCGTCAATTCGCAGCCCGCAGCCACTCCATTCTCTGTGACGTTACCGCGCACCCAAGTCGGGTTGGGACAAGATTATTTTGCTCGCGTTCAAGGCACTGACGCTTTGGGTCGACCACTGACATGGTCCTTGGTAACTGGACCTAGCGGTTTGTTGGTCAGTCCCAATGGAACGCTCACCTGGACACCGGGCAACGACGATTTGGGGTCGCACTCGATCGTCCTTCAAGCCACCAACGTGGCTGGGGCCACGGCCAACAGTACCTTTACGCTGCAAGCCGTCGGACGCCCAGTGAACTCCGCGCCAAGCGTCACCTCGACGCCGCTCACTTCAACAACTCTTGGCCAAAAGTATCACTACACTGTTGATGCGCTCGATAGCGACGCCGACCCACTCTCGTTCGCGCTCGTCAATGCACCGGTAGGGATGAGCATCCATCCATCGCTGGGTACGATCCGTTGGACGCCCGCGGCAGATCAGTTGGGCGAAAGCGATGTGTCGATCGAAGTCACCGATCCTGATGGGGCGACGGCCACACAAGAGTTCAAGCTCAAAGTTTCGAAGTCCGGTGGACCACCCGCCATCACTTCCATACCACCCACCGAAGCCTCAGTGGGTAGCGGCTACTTGTACAGCCTTTTGGCTCGTGACGCCGAAGGGGATCCGCTCACCTTCCGCTTGTTGGCTGCACCAGCCGGCATGACCATCGCTGCGACCACCGGCGTCATTTCTTGGACACCGCAAGCCGGTCAAGTGGGACAGCAGGATGTGGTCATCGAAGTTAGTGATGGCGTCGGTGGAGCCGCCACACAAGCCTTTGCTATTCGCGTCTCTTCGGGCGTAGCGAACTTGCCGCCGGTGATCAGTAGCAGTGCGCCGCGCTTCGGAACCGTTGGTACGGCTTACAGCTACAGCCTGCAAGCCAGCGATCCTGAGTCGACCGCCATCGTCTACTCGCTGGGGCAAGCTCCAGCCAGCATGACCATCAACGCCTCATCGGGTGCAGTCGCCTGGACACCAACGGCCGGACAAGCAGGAAAATTTGTGGTGACGCTGATCGCTACCGATGCTGGCGGCGCCAGTGCGGTTGAATCGTTCGAACTGGATGTGTTGGCCGCCAACAGTCCGCCGACGATCGCCAGCACTGCACCAATCGCATCTCCTGCCGGAGCCGTGTTCAGTTATCAAGTGCTCGGTCGCGACGTTGACCTCGATCAGCTCACTTATCAGCTCACCACGGCACCTGCGGGCGCCACCATCGACAGCTTCGGCAAAATCAGTTGGCCCACCACGCCGGCCCTGATCGGACCGCACAATTTTGTGGTTCGCGTCAGTGATCCACGCGGCGGCGTGGCCACACAGTCGTTCACGCTGAATGTGATTGAAGATTTGGAAGCACCCAAGTTGAGCATCATTGAAAACCTGGGCGATGCCAATCGCAACATCCTGCCATGGCAAGGCCCGTTTGTGGTCTATGTCAGAGCCATTGATAACGTGGCTGTCAGGTCGTTAACGCTTAAGGCCAACGGCCAAGACATACCGTTGGATGCGGCCGGTACAGCCACGTTTACTTTCGAAGATTGGCGATTCCAGACGATCAATGCCACCGCCACGGCGGTCGACACCAACGGCAACATCACCTCCAAGACGATCACCTTTGACTACGATTTTCCAGAAGGTTGGGGAGGAGCCGGTACGGAAGACATTCCCACAGTCGCCATCACCAGTCCCACCGACACCGCCGCCGTCTTTGGCATGGTGACCATTATGGGCACTGCATCACATGAGGACTTTGCTGGTTACAAGCTCTCCTATCGCCGCATCGACGAGACTACGTTTACCGAGTTCCAGGAAAGCACCACCGCTGTCGTCAACGGCGAGCTAGGAGTCTGGGACACCAGTTTGCTGATCAACGACGAGTACGTCATCCGCTTAGAGGCCGCCTCGAACGCAGGTGTTGTTAATGTCGTTGAGCATCACGTTGGCTTGAGCGGCGAACTGAAGCTCGGAAATTTCCGATTGTCGTTTACCGATATGGTCATTCCTGTAGCGGGTATTCCGATTGAGATCACCAGAATTTATGACACCTTGCAAGCTGATCGCGAAGGAGACTTTGGGTATGGCTGGCGATTGGAGTATCGTAATACAGATCTGCGAGTAGGTCTTCCCAAGAGTGGTTTGGAAGACATCGGCATTTATTCACCGCTGCGTCCTGGAGTGAAGGTCTATCTCAATGTACCTGGGCAAGGTCGCCAGGGGTTCACGTTTAATCCTGAGATTCGCGTGTTACCTGGCTTTGGTGGAAACAATCTTGTATTGGGTCGACCAAGATTTAAACCTGATCGAGGTGTCACCAGTACACTGAGCACTGGCACGAGCGGCTATCTGCAAGTCAACGAACGCGGTGAATTGTTTGCGCCTGGCGGGATTCCATACAATCCCGCCAGTCCTGACTTTGGTGGTTCGTACGTGTTGACGACGCGCGAGGGAGTTGTTTACCGGATTGACGGCAGCAACGGAAAACTCGATTCAGCCAGAGATCGGAACCACAACTTCTTAACTTACACAGAAGATGGCATCAAACAATCGGATCCAAATGGCAACTCGACGCTCGAAGTGACCATTGTGCGTAACACGTCGGGGCAAATTACGAGCATTCGCAATCCGTCGGGAAAGTCGACGCGTTATGAGTATTCCAGCGGCAATCTGGCCGCGAGCCAGGATGAACTAGGAAACGAGACCCAATATGTCTACGCTGCCGATGGTTCGAATCGCCTGTTGACTGTTGTCGATGCGCTTGGACGAACGGGTGTTCGCACCGAGTATGACAGCGATGGACGTACATCGGCGATCACGGGGGCGGATGGTGCGAGAATTCTCTTGGGCTACAATACCGCCAGTCTCATTCAAACCGTTACTGATCAATTAGGAAATGTTTCCATTGTTGGGTTTGATCGAGATGGAAACTCTGTCTTTGAACAAGACGCACTTGGAAATGCGATTCGTAGCACGTTTGATTCGAATGCGCGACTGAAGTCCAGTAGCGATAAGCTTGGTAACACAACTCATTTCGTTCATAATACGTTTGGTGACTTAATCAGCCGCACGGATCCGTTAGGGAAGGTGGTCCGATTTGAACACAATCCACAGGGAGACGTCGTATCAACCGTGAATTCTCAGGGGCAGCGATCCTTTTCGCGGCGAGACGCGGCGGGAAACATTGTTAACATCATCGATGAATCGGGTTTAAAGACGGACATCCAGTATGATTTTCGCGGCAATGCAACTCATTTTTCAGGGGTCACCAATCGATCGGATTTGCGGTACAACGCGTTCGGATTTGTCAGTCAACAAGAAGATTCACGCGGATCGCTTTACAACTCCGAATTTGATCCTCTAGGGAGAGTCACGCGAACCGTAGCACAACTTTCCGACGGCCGACTCGCATCTAGTAGTAGGGAATACGATGCCGCAGGACGGCTTGTTATGCAAACGGACGCGATGGGCGGGAGGAAAGAGTATACGTACGATGCCGTTGGGCAAATGGTCTCAATGAAAGATGCATTGGGCAATGAAACACGCTTTGAATATGACCTGCAAGGACGCCTTACGAAGGCCATTTTCGCCGACGCGACTCCTCTCAATTCGACGGATAATCCATTTGTCGAAACGCGTTATGATGCAGCGGGAAGAGTCGTCGAAACGATCGACGAACTGAGTCGCTCAACGAAGTTTCTCTACGATGCCATTGGAAATGTACTCGAAGAGATCTATGCCGACGGCACGGTCGGCAATGATACTGACAATCCCCGCCGAAAGTTCGAATACGATGCCAATGGAAGAGTCCTGGCCAGTATCGACGAACTAGGCCGAAGGACTGAATACACTTATGATGCGGTCGGAAATCGACTGACGTTCCGCACCACAGACAGACAGATTTGGAGCTTTGCGTACGACTCCCTTGGCCGTCGCGAGTCCCAACTGGATCCCCGTGGGAACAGGAATCGATTTAACTATGATGCGGCGGGAAAACTCATCGGGCAGACGTTCCCTGATGATTCCGTTGTAAGCCTCCAAGTCGATGCAGCCAATCGGGTAGCGACAAGCATTGAACGCGATGGATCGACAACGATCTCGGAGTTTTCAGAAGACTCTCAATTGATTCGATCCGTAGATCAAGAGAGTGCGGAATGGAAATTCTCCTATGACTCGTTTGGGAATTTGGAAGCGATCACCAACTCCCTCGGCAATAGGACATTCTATGCGTTCGATTTGCTCGGTCGAAAAGTAGCGTCGACAAAACCTTCGGGTGTTTCGTCATCCATGCGATACGATCTGGTCGGCAATTTGGTCGAGCTGACTGACTACAATGGTCAACTATCCCAATATCGCTACGATGCAAGAAATCGATTGATCGAAAGCACTTACCACGACGGCAGCTCAACGCGCTACGAATACGATCTGGTCGGTAACCGTACCACTATTATCGGAGAAGACGGCCGAACGGAATTTCGATACGACGAGCGAAATCGCCTCGTGCGGCAGACAAATCCCGACCTGACATCGATTGCGTATGAGTACGACGCGTTTGGAAATCGGACCGGACTGCTGACGTCGTTCGGAAATACCCGATATCAGTTTAATTCCCTGAATCAAATCGAGTCCGTCATTGCACCCGATGGAGGCTTGACACAATATCAATACGATTCGGTCGGGCTGCTGGTCAAAACGATTTTCGCAAATGGCTTGGTAGAAACTAGGGCCCACGATTCGTTGGGAAAGGTTCAGACAATTGAGACGATGCGAGGGGCGACATCGATCTCGCGCTGGGAGTATGCTTACAATTTGCTTGGCCAGCGTGTTTCGATCACAGGTCTTGACGGATCGAACGTGAAATATGCGTACGACCGCACGGGTCGACTGATCAGTGAATCATCGTACTCGTCGGGCCCGAACACGACCAACCTGCTCGAATATGGATATGATTCGGTCGGGAATCGTGTGAGGAAACTCGTAAATGGGGTCGAGGCCATTCGGAATGAACATAATGTCAATGATCAATTGATTCGATCGGAATCGAATGGGAATATCACGACCTATCGATATGACCTGAACGGCAATCTCATCGCCGAATCCGTGAACGGTGTTCTTAAACGCGCGTTCGCCTACGACGTCAGGGACAGACTTGTCGCAATCGATGCTGATGCGAATGGTGCCTTTGAAATTCAGTACTCCTACGACGAGCTTGGGAACCGTGTTTCGAAATCGGTTTCGGGAGACACGACGCGTTTCCTCGTCGATTCCCTTAGGATAAATGCCGAGGTTTTGGCCGAATACGACGGCTCAACAAATAGCCATTCACAGTTTTACGTTTACGGCAATGGAATCCTGAGCCAGTCACATGGCAGCTCGGTCAGCTACTATCACTCCGATGCCATCGGGAGTGTGCGGGTAGTGACGAACGCGCAAGGCGGTATTACCAATACATATGACTACACCGCCTTTGGCGAGTTGAGTGGAAATGTGGTCACGATCGACAACGAGTATATGTTCGCAGGCCAAAGGCGAGACTCTGAAAGCGGGCTTGACTACTTGCGAGCACGGTATATGAGTTCGGCTTTAGGGCGGTTCATCGGCCAGGACGCCTTCCCCCCTCAGACCCAACGACTGGCTTCGCTGAACGCTTACGCTTATGCCAATGGAAACCCCACGTCTTTCGTTGATCCAAGCGGATTTGCTAGTGTTGGCGAACAAACTGTAGTGCAAACGATCATACAAGGCTTGGTCAAAGGCACTGGCATCCTTAAAGCAGCTAAAGGCGCAAAGCAGCGTGCTGAAATTGCTCAACAAGTTGTGTTTCTTGTTTATGCAGGAGTACACGCCTATGTGTTCAATCTCTTTGACACAATCGTTGGTGGATACGCTCCTGGAGTGGTAACGGCCGAGACAACGATCGGGTTTGAACACGAAATCAATTCCGACATCTGGGTAAAAAAAGTCAAATTGACACAGAATGTGCTCAAAGACGAACGAGAGTATGAGTTCGGTCTAGGTAAACTTGGCGAAAATACCGAGCCCAGTGTGAGTGTGAAATTCTGTGGCGGCGTGTGGTGCGGTGGCAAGGTCGGTGTAAGTCATGTCTTTGTCCAGATCCCTGAAGCCAAGGGGGACGAAAGCAACGAGTTCAACGGAGCATTTCTTGCTATTGCCCTAAAAGCCGAGGCGTCCTTCGGTATCGAATCCAAGAAGCACGTTGGTGACGTGAGTCTCAACATCGAGGCGGTCGCATTTGGGACTTTAAAGTATACAATTACGTTGTTCTCCGCAGCGAAACTTGCGCAGCGCGTTTAGGACTGGAGCTGTGCAAGGGTCAGGCCTTGTGTTCGGTGTTCACAGAGGCTGTGGAGCTGTGCAAGGGTCAGGCCTTGTGTTCGGTGTTCACAGAGGCTGTGCGTTGGTGTGGCGGTAATGCTGCATTCAAACGTAACAGGAGTCCTTGTTTTTGATGGGTGCACCGTAGGCCCACAGGCGTAGGGCCAGCGGCGTTGCATTCCCTAGCCCAGGGCGCCCGCGATATGCACTGAACCCTGGGTTCGCCACGTTTGGAGGCGCTGGCGCGATGGGGACGTTATGCAAACGGTTCCATTGAGGATGTTGGACTTTGTTGACTTTGATGACCTGATGGACCGCATTGACCTGATGGACCGCATTGACAGTAAAGATCTGATGGACCGCATTGACCGTAAATGACGTTGTTGACGTTGTTGACGTTTGCGTTTTTCGTCACTAAAGTCAATCATGTCCATGCGGTCAATTTTGTCAATTCTGTCAATGATCCCGGGAAAGGAACTGCTATGCCGGAGCTGTTCGATAAATTTGGCGGGTTCCGAAAACTGCATACCTTTACACTCGCGACGATCGTGCAACTGGAAACGCTGCGGTTCTGCCGGCGCTTTATCACGCATGACCATCGCGAAGCGGCCACCAAGTTCTACGACCCCAAAGGTCGGCAGTACGACCAGATGACCCAGGCAGCTCGCAGCGGTCGACAAAACATCATCGAAGGCTCGGAACGCTCGGCGACGTCAAAAGACACCGAGATGAAACTCACCGACGTGGCGCGGGCCAGCTTGAGCGAATTGCGCGGCGACTATGAAATCTGGATCCTCGACCGGGGTGAGCTTCCGTGGTCGGTTCACTCGCCCGAAGCGAAAGCGGTTAACGCGATCTCGCTCGATGCGGCACCCTTCAGGGACGACATGGTCCACCAATCGGCGCGACACGCTCTGGAGCAACGAAAGAAGTATGCCTGCTGGCTCGACGCGGACGACGAACTGATCGTGGCCAACGCCATGCTCATCATTATCGGCCGCACTCTAAACATGCTTAAAAGTCAAATCGAGGCACAAGGCACGGCCTTTCAAGAGACGGGCGGCTTCAACGAGCGGCTGACCGCTGTACGCATCGAAGCACGCGAGAAAAATCAAGAGCCTTCGCCCGAATGCCCACAGTGCAAAAAGTCGATGCGGCGACGGAGCTCGGCCCAAGGTGAATTCTGGGGCTGCTCGGGTTTTCCCGACTGCAAAGGGACTAGGCCGCGATCTGCTAAGTAGGTGTTACCGGCCGAATTGTTGTGAGTTCAGGGTGGCACTGGCAGCGCAGATGCGCTACGCCTCCTCCTCTGCGGACTGTATGGGCACAAATTCAACTTGGGAATAGACTTCACCGAGACTTAGTGTGCAATCGATCTCGGGCAATGGGATCGTGGCTTCGACGCCGATGTACGATTCACTTGCAAAACCTTCGTCGGTGCGACGATAGACTTGGGCTGCGTGGGTATTGGACTCAAGCAGGATGTAAGCGCACAGCGAATTGATCGACAGATAGGCCTCGCGTTTTTCGTACTCGTCAACGCGTCGCGTCGACTCGGAGAGCACCTCGACAATTACAACCGGGTTGTCTTGATAGGAATCGTTGCCCGCATTGAGTTGACATGCCACGGATAGGTCTGGGTAATAAAATCGCGTGCTGCGGCTCTGACGGATCCGCAACTTCATATCTGAATTGAAGACTTGGCAACGTTTGCCACGCAGTTGACCGTAAAGTACGCCAGTAGCATTGGTGGCGATGCGGTTATGCGTTGTCGTGGCGCCGGCCATGGCGTAAACCACGCCATCGACAAACTCATGCTTGATTAGCGAAACGAGCTCCCCTTCCAGAAACTCGGCGACAGAAACTGCTCGTTTTTGAGGTGCTGTGCTCATGAGCTCCATTCTAGCAAAGGAACTTCTACACGCCAGCAGTACCCTCTGAGTCTTAAGTGTTACCGGCCGAGTTGTGACTAACTCCATCAGAATCAAAGCGAACAATTTCCCGAATTTCGGGACGCCTCCCCAACAGCCAGAAACAGCTGGCTGATTTACAATGGGCAGCTTGCGGCTGACGAGTCGGGCGTTCAGCCGACTCCCCTCACTGTTCAACCGATTCTAGTTCCAGCCCAAGGCCAGTTGCCCCACGATGCGTATTGAAGATATCCGCCAGCGATTGCGAGACCACGGCGCTTCCCCCTGCCATGAATTTCGCGTGCTGCAAGCTTGGTCGCAGCAGCGATCGCTCGATCGACGTCACAGCAAGGCAGAGCATTTTCTCCCGCGCGCGCTGCTTGCCGATTGGCCAGCCCTGTTGGCCGAATTGAATGGGCTGGCTTGCATCCGTTCGCAGCATCCGGCCGAGGATGGTGCGGTGCGTCTGCTACTGGACTTGGCAGATGGCCAGGCGGTGGAAAGCGTGCTTCTGCCCCGCGACGGCTTGTGTGTTTCCAGTCAAGTTGGCTGCGCGGTGGGCTGCACCTTCTGCATGACCGGCCGAAGTGGATTGTTGCGGCAACTCCAAAGCGGCGAAATTGTGGCCCAAGTGGCCGTGGCGCGACAATTGCGCCAGGTCAAGAAAGTGGTCTTCATGGGGATGGGGGAGCCGGCGCACAACTTGGACAATGTGCTCGACGCCATCGAACTGTTGGGGCACGAAGGCAACATCGGTCACAAGAACTTGGTCTTTTCGACCGTCGGCGATCGGCGGGTCTTCGAACGCTTGCCGCAAGGCTCGGTCAAACCCGCACTGGCACTGTCGCTCCACACGACGCGGGCAGAGCGCCGCGCCGAGCTGTTGCCCAAGGCGCCGCGGATTGCCCCCGAGGAATTGGTCGAACTGGCGGAGGTCTATGCGCGGAGTACGGGCTATCCCATCCAGTATCAGTGGACACTGTTGGAAGGGATCAATGACAGCGACGAGGAGATCGAAGGAATCGTAAGGTTATTGTCCGGCAAGTACGCGATGATGAACTTGATACCCTACAACCGCGTCGAAGGCTTACCCTACCGCCGCCCCAATCCGGAGCGAACAGCGGAAATGGTTCGAGTGCTCCATCGCCGACGCATCTTGGCCAAGATGCGGCAATCGGCCGGCCAGGAAATCGACGGCGGCTGCGGGCAACTTCGAGCTCGATCGCTGCTACCGCTCGCTTAATTGCCGAACATCGCAAGATATGCAGGCCAAGCAAACGGTGCCATAGAGAACGTTGGACCCAACTGACTTTGTTGGCCGCGTTGACTTTGTTGAAGAGCCTATTTTCTGCCACTCCAGTCAAGCAATTTGAAGTGGTTCTTGCAGCTCAAAGCCCCCCAAACCGATCTGCTATGCTAGACCTCAGCACCCAGACGATCGCAAGACCTACCAACCCGGTGATGCTGGCATACCACAGAAATAGCGGCGCGGTGGTGCGAATGATCCCCCCTTCGCGGCCGGACAATCCCGCGACGGCAGAAGCTGTAACTACGTTGTGCACGCAAATGGTGTTGCCGGCCGCGCCGCCGACCGCTTGCAGCGCCACAATCCATAACGGATCGAATCCCAAGCGCGTGCCCACGTCAAACTGAAACAGCGAAAACATCATGTTGCTCACCGTGTTGCTGCCAGCGATGGCCGCTCCCAAGCCGCCGATATAAGGAGCAAACAATGGCCAAGCGCCGCCGACCCACGCTTCCACTCCAGCCGCCAACGCCAATGGCATCTTAGTCAGCCCGGCTGCACCGCCGTCGCTATAGATAAATACCTGCACCATGGGGACGGTGAACACCAAAGCCGTGGAAGCTTTGAGCGTGGTCGCCAGTGAGTCACTCCAGGCGGCCCGCACCGATCGGAACGACATCCGAAACAGCACAATGCACAACAGCGACACAACGATGAAGATCGTCCCCGGCAAGTACAGATACTCGGACTTGTGCGTTAACTCCGTCTCGAAAATATTGGAAACCGTGGCAGTGAAGGACTTGAGCCAGGCTTTCACAGGGAACACATCCAGTCGCGAAACAACCAACAGCGATGCGACGATGGCGTAGGGACTCCATGCGCGCCAAGTGGACCACGCCGCAGGCTCGGAGCCGCTTCTAGCTGAGTTTCTTCTAGGTGAGCTGTCCCCAAGCGACTCTGTAGAACCTTGGCGGGAGCGGTTGGCAAGTGCTGGTCCCCACAGAGCTGGCCAATGCTCGGTCGGTGGAAAATCCCAAGGCACCGCCTCGTGCGGCAGCAACCAGCCGCGGCGGGCGACGGGAATAACGACCAGCAAACCGATCAGGCTGCCACACAGCGAAGGAAACTCGGGGCCCAGTCGGTAGGCCAACACAAAGTAGGGTACTTCCAGCGCAAAAGCGGCAAACAAAGCGAATTTCCAGACCCGCAAGCCCTCGCGCAGCGACCTGTTCGCACCAAACAACTTAGTTAGCATGCTAACTAAAAACAGTGGTACCACGGTTCCACCGATCACGTGCAACAAGGCCACTCGCCAACCGATCGCTTTGAGCATCGCCGCCTTGTCACCCAACTGCAGAGCGGAGATGTACTCCAGCACTTGAGGATCCTCGCCCAGACCGCGACTCACACCGACCAGGATCGGCGTTCCCACTGCACCAAAGGAAACGGGGGTGCACTGAATGAGCAGCCCCAGCAGGACGGATGCCAGCGGCGGAAAACCCAAGCCCACCAGCAGTGGCACTGCGATCGCGGCTGGCGTCCCAAATCCCGCCGCACCTTCAATGAACGATCCGAACAGCCAAGCGATGATGATCGCTTGCACGCGGCGATCGGGCGAGATGTTGAACAGCGACTGCCGGATGGCCTTTAGCGCCCCCGCTCGCTCGAGCGTATTGAGCAACAGAATGGCGCCCAGCACGATGTACAACAGCTCGAAAGAGACGAACAAGCCGACTAGCGAAGCGGCGGCGATCTTCGCCCAAGCAACTTGCCAACCCCAAGCCGCGATTCCCACAGCCACGATCCAGCAGATGGGCATCGCCCGGCTAGCTGGCCACCTCAGGCCAACCAACAGCACTCCCACCGCCGCGATCGGCATCATCGCCAAGATCGCTTGGACGGTTGGTGTCATCTTTTTTATCCTCTATCTTGGACTCATCGCCGCGAAACGCATCTACCCAACGAATCGACTGCTGTGCTACCGCTTGATGTTACGCGTAGTGGATCTTGCTAAAGATCCCGCGGCAGGTGGTTCGGAATACTTTCGCTTAGCGGCTACTGATCCACTCAGCTAAAAAGTATCCCCAGCTCGAGTACAAGCTCCGTATCGGCAACGCGCAGTGCGATCTGTGAATCCGCAGCCAGTATCAGGGACTGCCCCAGTTCGGGTGAACTTGAAAAAAGGTATCGCTCGACGCACTTCGAAGTGACGTTCACGATCCAATACTCGCCCACTCGCGCTGATTGATAAATGGCTGCCTTGGCACGATCTCTTTCGAGCGAAGTATCAGCCACCTCGATCACGAGCCGACACTGCTCACCCATCGGATGCCGGTTACGATAGTCTTGGTGGACCCCTGCGACAATGGCGAGGTCGGGCTCTGGTTCGCTCCGCTGTGTCGTGATCGGTAGTTGACACCTTACGATGTAGCCCGCAGGCAAGCGGCTCTGAAACCACTCAGATAATAATCCGACGAAGTAGCCATGGATCGGACGCTGGTTCATCTTTTCAACGATCCATCCTTCCAGCAGTTCCACTTTATCGTCGGGGGTAAGAACGCCCAGTTCCCCCAGTTGATGATACTGCGCCACGGAAAATCGCCGCAACGGCAACGGAGGTGCCAACGGAGAGTTATATTCTAGTTGCGGAGTCATAAGTGCTTCCAACATTAGAGGCGACAGATATAAGGCAGTCTAGCTGAGTCGCTGTCGGATGGCAATTTGATGGCACATTTTCTAAGTAGGATTCAACATGCTGTCACCCACTCCTGTAACTCATTCCAGCTGGAAGCAGCTTTGGCCAAGCTGGTTGTGCGGTGGCTTTATGATCGTCGCGCCCTCCGTGGGCAGTTACGTGTCCGATTACTCGGACTATTTTACGTATTCGATCGCGATGAGCCTAAACATCGGACTGTTTAGCTTGGCCGCCGTGGTCGGAGGACTAATGGACAGCACCTGGATAGCCGGTTGGTTTTATTCCGTTGTGTTGGTAACGCTAGGAACAATTGTCTTCGCTGCGGTATCAAAAGCCACGCCGACGGGCAGTGACTGGATTGAGTATCTGACTTTCTGTTCGCTTTGGCCTCTGCTGTTGCTCGGATGCACGGCGCCGCTAGGCGTTATGCGACGGCTTCGCGGTTGGTCACTTACAACACGCGCAGACACGTTGCGAACGCGACATCCTACGCGTATCGAAGATCTGTTTTTGCTGAGCATCGTCGTCGCCAGTAGCTTTTCGCTAACGCGTGTCCTAGGCGAGTTTGACCAAGGGATGCCAGAGGGACAGGAGCTGATTCTGTTGGCCGTAGGTTCGGCATTTTCTTGTTTGTTCACGGTACCCGCGGTTGCAATAACCTTCCGTACCCGTTCCTGGTTGTGGCGATTGGTGGGCTGGGTCGGACTTGCGCTCACCTCGCTGGCGGCCTGTTTCATCCTCAATTGGCTGATGGATATGTCCCCGGGCAATCGATTCGATCTGATCCTCACGCTGGCAGGGATCGGAGTCGCTTGGCTGGTGATGTTCATTGGCGCAGCTGCCTTGCTCGCCAGCGGCGTCAGGCTCACCCATTTCGCTCCGGTCGCAGCAACTCCGGTTCCAGTTCCAGCTTCAGAAACTTCAACTCCGGCAACACCAACTGCATCAGCCAGCGAGAGCTTTGATGATTTGGCGGAGGCTTCTGCCGACACCGACACGAACAGCGACACAAACGTCCGTGCACGGCGGCAAGCACGCTTACTCACCGGGATAGTCGGCGTGTCGGCACTGCTGTCGGCACTGGGACTGAACTTCTCGACCTATCGTCAAACCGAGTTCCTGCGCAGCGTTCAGAAATACCGGGAGGTTACTGGCCTCATGGTCAGTGACTGCACGATTCGTGGCGACACCGTCATTGGACTCAGCCTTGCGCCGGAAGCCACGGACTTCGACTTGGATCGTTTTGTGGGTTCATCGAGCACCATTGAACGCCTCTCTTTATCGGGAACGCAAATCACCGACGCCGGCATCGAAAAACTCAGCCTTCTTCCTGTTTTGCGGCAGTTGGACGTGTCGAACACAGCGATCACCAACCGAGGGCTTCAGAAGCTATCGAAGCTACCTGTGCTGTCCGTTCTTTCGGTTGCCAACACCAAGGTCGATTTTGAACAAGCGTTGGTGACTGCCGAGCAGTTGCAGATTCGATCGTTGGATGTCAGCGGGATTGGAATTACCGACCAACAACTTGGCGAGCGATTGGATATTGCCGATGGAATCGCGTTGAAGCTCAGCCACAATCCACTCACCGACGCGGGGATCTCCCATCTACTGCAGCAGTCTTTTAAGCTGTCGCGGCTGGACCTCAGCGATTTACCCATCGACGGCAGTGGGCTGCTATTTGCGAACTGTCCCACGGAATTGAATCTCGACGGGACCAACATCACCGATGCGAGCCTCACACGACTTCTCAACGCTGGGCGCTGCACAAGTCTTTCCATTCGCCGCACAGCCATCACGGCCGCCATGTTGCCGCTGCTGGCCAATCGACTTGAGCGTCTCGTGCTTGGCGAAGGCTTGATCACTGAGCAGGACTTGGCGAACCTCCCGTCAGCCCAATGGTTGCATCTTAGTCTGAACGACAAGAAGTTTACGGGTGCCAGTTTAGCGAGTGGTAAGATTCAATTGCAATCACTTGACTTGAGTCACTCAGGTGTAACGGATAGCACCTTGCAGCAGCTCAGTCAGTTTGGCTACGTCACGCATTTGGACCTATCGCACACCGAAATCAGCGACGAGGGCTTGCAGTGGATTCTGTGCTCTGAGGTCGATTTGCGTGGCACGCGAGTCACCGCGCATGGATTGCTCGAGAACTTGCAGGAGATAGGAACTCGGATCCTGATCAGCCACGATCAGTTCACTCCTGAGGAGCTGGTGGCGTTGCGAAAAATTGGAGCGGTGATCGGCGAAGAGCCAATTTTCCGTCGATAGTGCGTTAGCCCCAAAGCAACCTGGTGATCTGCTTTCTACGCCTCAACCACGCTCCGCCAGCGTTTGGGCATGGCATCGAAGGCGCGGGCATAGGTTTTTTCAAGAGGTACAAGCATATAGCCATTGGGCTCTAAGTAGAGCGGCATGTCGATCAGCGTTTCACCGATTGCCAGTGGTTGCACGAATGCGCGAACGGTCAGTGCCGATTCGTAGCCGACCAGAGTTAACGGCCGATCGGTCGGGGCAACCCAAGCTTCGGCAATCTCCTCCCAAATCGCGCCATGGATCCCCTGCGGATCGAAACTGCCCGGGCGATGGAGATCCAAGATGAGCAAGTGGATTCGCTGATCGAGGAGCTGCGCCGTCTTTTCAACAAACGATCGCAACGCCGCTCGACACGATTTATTCCCCGGCGAGACAACTTCGACCAGTGCCACCACACGATCGTCACTGACATGGCGAACGGCGACCACGTTTTGCTTCCGCCGATAAAACTCCATATCGGTCTCGGCGGTAACGGCTACACGCGGTTTGGCCACGAGCAGTCCGCCATCGCGCTGACTGGGCTCATCCAACCCTTCGTCGCCAGCGTCCACTTGAAGCGCCAAGACGTCGGGACCGTATCCAGCCGTACGTTGCTCCGCTAATGCGTAATAGTCACTCGGCAACAGGCCGGCGTTTAGCTCGCGCTGAATTTCTTCGATCCAGGAATGATGCAAATGATGAAAAATTCCAGCGGCGACGCGACTCCAGTCATGAGCGGGCATTTTTAGGGGCCTCAATGTTCTTCAATCGAATCCTAAACGAAACAACTCCAACACCTCCAATTATAACGTGCCCGTATGCGACTACGGCATCGGCTCAAAGAAGAAGTCCATCGATCCAAAGAAGTGGATTGTGATTCTTCGAATTCCTCTCTTGCGAAACCAGCCCCAACACGCTTATATTTGAATAACCAAATTTGCAGAACCCAATGACGTGTCGGAATCACTGTTCGGCAATGGGGCAATCCGCAGAGGTCCAACCAGGAGGAGTTGCGATGAATCGACCACCCGCTGAGGCGCTGACCGAACGAGAGCTCGAGGTCATGCACGTTTTTTGGTCGGGGGGACAATTGTCAGCCCAAGCCGCCCGTGATGAGCTCGAACAACGAGGACGCGCGCTGACCTACACCACCGTGGCGACACTCTGCCGCATTCTTTGGGAAAAAGGCTATCTCGAACGTATCGGAGATGCGCGGCCCTTTGATTACAAGCCGGCCAAGTCGTTTCAAGAAGTCTCCACGCACTTCGTTTCCGATCTGGTGCATCGCGTCTTTCAAGGGTCGCGCGAGCAGTTGCTTTTGCAGATCATCGGCAACAAGAAGCTGACCAAGCAAAAACGCAAGCTGCTGGAAGAGCTCCTGAGCGACGATGAAGGAGCCGAATCATGAATGTCGAGCTGGTCTCCATCGTCTGGGCTTGCCTGCAGATCGGCGGGCTGTGCACTGTTTCCTTATCGATCGCCTGGCTGCTGCGCGGCCGACGACCGCAACTGGTAAGCGCCATGTTGGCTGGCACCTGCCTCGCCACACTCCTCCTTGCACTCGTCGCTCTCGTTCCTCATTGCCAATGGACCTTCGTAACCGCAGAGCTGGGCAAGACGAATACCACGACTCAGGACGCCAATCCAACGACTTGGTCGCCAGCCGATCCAGCGTCGGGCGGCGATGCCCCAGCCGCACACTCAGAACAATCTACTGCATCGAACAGAGCCAACTCTACTAACTCAGCCGACTCGATCGCGACGGAACACAACGCGGGTAGTCAGCCAGGAAGCTTAATCACCTTCCAGTCGCTGCGGAACCTGCTATCCCGAGCGCTCGAGCGGGTGGATCTAGAGGTACGACTGGCAGAGGAGTGGCAGCAACCGCTCGCGGCGGCGCGCAACTATGGCATCGGCTTCTTTCTGCTGGTCGGACTGAGTGCCATGTCTCTCTTGTGGTGCTCAAGCTGGTTGTACGTTCGCCGTGTTCTCAAGTCGAGCCAGCCGCTTGATGACACGAACATTTTGAGCTTGGTTGCAAGCCATGCGCGGGCATTTGGTCTGAGACGCACGCCGGTGGTGCGTGAGTCGCATCAAGTGCCGATTGGTGCCACGGTTGGTTGGTATCGCGTGACCGTGCTGTTGCATGCGGACTGGAGAGACTGGACGGATCAAGAAAAATCGGCGGTGATTGCGCATGAATTGGCGCACGCGGCCCGACATGATTTCGCCTGGGTGGTGATCGCAAGTTGGACACGGATACTGCTGTTCTTTCATCCGTTGGTTCATCTGTTAATTCACCGTTGGAGAATGGAGCAAGAGTTGGCGGCCGATCAATTGGCGGCTGGCAAAGTAGGAAACGCCAAGGCTTACGGACGAGCTTTGGCAAGTTTAGCGCTGCGGAATCAGCTGAGTCTGGGGACTTCGAATTCCCACATGGGCTCGATGCTGGCCGCAGGTCAAATCTGTGTGACGAGGAGAGTGTTGATGTTAAAGCAAGGAAGCTTGCAACCTGTTCAATCGCGATCGCGTTGGTCATTGGCCATCGTTATCGCCATCGCTTGCAGTGCCGGACCCATTGCGGGTCTGCGCGGGACGGCCCAGGAGCCAAGTAGAGCCGCCGTAGCAGCCACTGCGACTCCGCCAACCCAGGTAAACACGGCAACGGAAGCAGCCAACGGAGCGGAATCAGTCGCCACAACGGGGCCAACGAGTGAAGAAGGTGATGAGGCGGCGATACCGACGACATTCAAACCGCTCTCAAAAGAATTCCTGGAAGCCTACCCGCCGCTGGTGTTCAAAGGCTCTCTGGTCTATCGACCCGGTCGCTTGCGTGCCGGCGAGTTCGGGGCTGAGGTGGCTTGGGTGCAAGAGTTGCTCACGGTCGCGATGCTCGGACGTCCCATGCCCGACGACGCCGTGGTTCACGGTGACTGTCCTTTTACGTTGCGTTGGCGGGATGAAGCGCGCCAGCACGGCTCGGTCGACATTGCTGCCAGTTTTCGCGAGGGAGAGTCAACGATCGCTGGGCAACTTGGAAATCTGTCGAGGTTTCACGGAATGTTCAGGAGCATGCGTGCTGTGACCAATCAACAATATGGCGGCCGCACGATTTCAGGTGTGACCTACTCAGCGACAGACGATCAGCCGGAGCAGTGGCTTGTGGATGACGACGCGGGCTATTTTCTTGGTAGCTTGGAGGATGCGAAGAAGTTTATCCAGGGACAAAGATTTGCAGTGGATGCCATTCCGGAATCGTTCCGCGACGACTACCTGAATTCAGCCTTTGCAATCGTCTTCACCGACTGCGAGCAATGGCACGCCAAGATTGCGACTTACACCATGGGTTCCACGAAAGAAGCTACGTTTCAGGTGGTGATGCAACTCATCAAAGATGCCAAGCAAATCGGCCTGTTCGTCGATGGCTGCCAGTCGCCTGCCTGTACGATTCGCGCGGAGATGTTGGACGAGAGCGCTGCGAAGCGTCTGGCCGATCAATCCAAAGCACTGGTGGAAATGGCCAAACTGGCAATTCTCTCTACACCGCCCACAAATGACGAATCGGCGATGGAATTCGAGCTGGTTCGCTCGTTCTGGGAAACGCTGTCCATCACAACACATCGCACCGAGGTGCATTTTCAGTTCGATGTCTTCGCCCCGTCGATGGACAATGGCTCGATCTTTGCGGAATTCAGTTCCATTGTCGGTTGGCAAAACATCAATGGCAGTCTGACGCTCCATGAATCCGACATACCTTACGTCGAGATTACTCCCATCGGCAGTGCACCTACCTTCCCGAGTCTATTTTCGCAAACACTCGACGCACGCAACTATCGCGGTAAAACCGTGTCCATGGAGATGGAGCTCCAGTGCCATGAGGAGTCGTTGGGCGAAACAGGGGTATTTGCCTGGGCCAGTCGCCACGAGGCGGTTGATCCGGAGATAGCCGATGGTAGCAAGCCTCTTCGTTCGCACTCTCCATATGCTGGGCATCGCATGTTGGCGGCAAGGACCAGTGCCTGTGACGGAGTCTCCACGTTCCGCAGTTCCCAGGAACCTCAATACCGCGAGGCGCGAACTCCTGGTACCCAGTGGCGCAAGATGGCCGTGCAGATGGTAGTTCCGGACGACGCCGAGCATCTGTCGTTCGGCTGTTACAGCGAACGCGACGTGATTCGCATGCGGAACGCTGACTTACGTATTATCACTCCCAACAACAGCCCATCTTCGACAACTGAGCACAGCCACGATGCGTTGGGGCACGATGCGTTGGCCAATATGCCTTACAATGTGCTGATCGTGCCTGGGCAAGAGATCCGCTCGGAGCCGCTGAACCTGCGGTTGACCGACGAACCTGCCGAGTCGATCCGTCAAGCAACTCAGCCGGCGGCCACACTCCGCTAGTTCTGCGGTGCAGGCGTTGTAACAAGTGGCTGGATGTTTTTTAGTTAGGGACTCCGAAAAAGGTCAGCATCTTTACTTGGGGGCTAAATCAAGCTATTTTCAAGCGGAATACCGGCCACTGCGCGAACTGAGGCCGCCCGAAACCGGAAGAAGGATAGCACTCCACCGTTCAGGAGTGCTAACCTCTTTTCCAACACCTCTTGAAAGTTTGATGATGAAGCCGATTCGTTGGGTTGTACCGCTGGGCCTGATCTGTATTCTAGGTTGTAAACCGTCGAGTGTTTCTACTGAATCCGTTGCGCAATCCGGCGATAATGCCCAAGTTGCATCAGACCCAACATCGCCAGGGTTGGCTGAGTCAAACAAGTCGTGGCTCCCCGATCCAGCGATAAGTTCTCAACTGGCTGCGGAAGAGGAATTCGCTGGTTTCTTGATTGCCCCACCCAAAGACTTTGAAGCGATCCGTCCACCCTCTCCACCTCCGGGAACGCAAACGATCGCTTGGAAAGGGGTGGAACGCAGCGACGGCACGGCTCCCTCGGTTCAGTGGACGGCGATCGAGATTCCGGCGGACAGCCCCGAGATGACACTGGAAATCGGCCTTGGCAAATTTCTCGGTAGCATCCGCAGTCGACGTCAGAATTGGACAGAATCTGAGCCGGAGTATGGAAGTCTAGGCGGGGTCGCGTTCATCAAGAAGAGCTGGAGTGGCCGGGAGCCTTTTGCCCAGTTGGACATGCTCGGTACACATTACGTCGCCATCGTTGGCAATCGCGTCATCTCCCTGTCCACGCAAGATCTTGCGGAATACGCGGCCGATGTGAAAGTCTGCGAGGAATCACTGAAGACGTTTAAGGCCATGCCGTAAGGCGATCGTTTTTCGATGAAGCCGCTATTGCAGCCCCCCCTGCAGACACACGTGCAGAAAATAGTGCGATTCATCAAGGCCCAGGCTTTCCTATGAGCTTACAAACCAATACGCAATTGGAGCTGGCACTTGATTACGTCCGCGAGACGTCAAAGAGCATTTTTTTGACCGGCAAGGCAGGAACTGGCAAGACCACCTTTTTGCGACAGATCATGGCCGAGGGGGGCAAGCGGATGGTGGTGGTGGCTCCAACAGGTGTCGCGGCCATCAATGCCGGTGGAATGACTATCCATTCCCTTTTTCAGCTGCCGTTTGGCTTGCACCTTCCCGATTCTCATCGCCGCGAAGAGCAGCGGAGGTTTTCCCGACAAAAGCTAAATCTGATTCGCAGCCTCGAGCTATTGGTGATTGATGAAATCAGTATGGTCCGCGCCGACTTGCTCGATGCAATCGACGAAACGCTGCGGCGGTTTCGCTCGGATGATCGCCCGTTTGGCAATGTCCAGCTGCTGATGATTGGGGACTTGCATCAACTCCCGCCGGTCGTCAAGCCGGAGGATTGGCAAATGCTCAGTCGCCACTACGGCACACCTTACTTCTTTGGCAGTTTGGCCCTCAAACGCACCGACTATGTTTCGATCGAGTTGAAGCACATTTACCGCCAATCCGACGCTACCTTCATCGAACTGCTGAACAAGGTCCGAGACAACCGGTTGGACGAAGCCACCCTGCGGACACTCAACAGTCGCTACATCGCGAACTTTCGACCGCCCGCCAAAGACGCCTACATCACGTTGACGGCTACCAATGCCGTTGCATTCGATATCAACACCCGACAATTGGCTCAATTGCCGGGCAAACCGCAGACCTTTTCGGCGGAAATCGTGGGCGAGTTCCCGATCAGTTCCTACCCGACCGAGGAAAAGCTGGAGTTCAAACGGGGCTCGCAAGTGATGTTCATCAAGAACGATCCGCAAGCAGAAAAGCAGTATTTCAATGGCAAGATCGGTCGGATCGTGAAGATCACCAACGAGGCCATTCTGGTCCGCTGCGAAGGGGAACAAAGCGATATCGCGGTGACTCCGGCCGAGTGGAAGAATGTCAAATACACCTTAAATGAGGCGACCAAGGAAATCGAAGAGCAAGTGCTGGGAACGTTCACCCAGTACCCGCTCAAATTGGCTTGGGCTATCACCATTCACAAAAGCCAAGGCTTGACCTTTGAGCGCGCGATCATCGATGCGCAAGCCGCTTTTGCCCATGGCCAAGTCTATGTGGCCCTCAGTCGCTGCAAGAGTTTCGAAGGGATCGTGCTCCGTTCGCGCATCGACTATGCGAGCGTCAAGACCGATCCGGTTGTCCAGCACTACAGCGAAGACGCGGAACGCAATGCCCCCTCCGAGCTCGAGGTGCAACAAGCCAAACGCCTTTTCCAACAACAACTGATCGAGGAGCTTTTCAGTTTTCAAAAAATCGCACAAGCCCTCGGTCGCTTGCGACACACGTATCAAGAGCATCAAAGTGCACTGAGTGTAGAGGCCTTTGCGCAAGTTGGCGGATTGGCGCGGAAGGTACACGAGTCATTAACGGCGATCGCCGACAAGTTCCATCCGCAATTACTCGCGTACTTTAAAGAGGAGGGATTGCCGGAGTCGAATCCAACTCTTGGGGAGCGAATCGTCAAAGCCAGCGGCTACTTTTTCGATAAGATTGCGGTGCTCATCCAAGACGCCAACGCTGTTCCCACCGTCAGCGATAACCAAGCAGTTCGCAAGTTGGTTCTTTCGCAACTCGAGCAGCTTCAGCGGCAATTGTTCATCAAGCAGGCCAGCTTCGCGGCGTGCAGCAAGGGCTTTTCCACGGTGACTTACAAGCGCGCCCAATTCGATGCCGATTTGGACTTCGCCCATCGATTCACCCGTTCAGCTCAGGAAGAGGCGGTCCCCGACGGAGTGCCACATCCCGAACTGTATGCTCAATTGCTCAAGTACCGCCAGAAGATGGCCGACCAGCATGGCATATCGCAACGGGCCGTGTTGCCCAGTCAATCGATGATGCAACTGGTGTGCGTGCTGCCCACGACGCAAAATGCCCTTCGCAAAATCGATGGCATTGCTCGCCGACGCCTTGAACGTTATGGCCAAGACATCGAGGTGATCATCCGGCAGTATTGTGAAGCGAATCAAGTGGTTCCGGACCAGCGACCTAAGAAGGCAAAGCAGTTCCATTCAATGGGTGGCACAGGCACCAAACAAATTTCCATGGAAATGTTCCGAGCCGGCAAGACGGTCCAAGAGATTGCCAAAGAACGCCAACTGAGCCCCAGCACGATCCAAGGGCATTTGTCTTATTTCGTCGAGGATAATGAACTGGACGTTCTGCTCCTGCTCGAACAAGCCAGACTTGAAGTCATTGCGGGCTATTGTACCGCCAATCCGGCCGCCACCATGGCGGAAGTGAAGGCTCATTTTGGGTCTCGGTTTGACTTTGGCGAATTGCGTCTTGCCTTCGCCCATATCACGAGGCGCCAAAACTAGTTTTCCACGAACGACTCCTAAGCACCCTTCTGCGGAGTAGGGGGATTCCGATTCATGGTGACAGCAGCATGGGTACACTCCCTGATTGGCTTGTAGCGATTCGCCTGGCAAGTCTGAAGCGTATCCGCGTGGTGGCGCTGGAGGCAGTCGCAGTGTTTGGACGACGACGGCGTGCTCGACTGGCGCACCACGCCGAGTATCCCTAGCCGAGCATGCCCGGTCGAGCATGCCCGGTCGAGAAATGGAACGTTGCGCTGGGGATCGGCAAAGGGGGTGAAATGGAATTCATTGCCGATTACGGCAACATCGATAAACAGGATATTGCCACCCAAGCGGACCAATCCCCCCGCAGGCTTCCAGCGTTGCTATACTGTTGAGATTGCTTTACTTTTAGCCTTTAACACTCCCACGGAGTTTCTCATTGCCCTTTTTGAAAATACGTCAGCTTGAGCCGGAAATCATGGACGATCCGTTGCTTAGTGACGAGGAGCATGAGAGGGCGTTGCAGGGGTTAGCGCGGGTACACTGGTTGACTGGTTCGACCCAGCGACTGTGGCTCAAGCTCTTGCCGTTGCTCAGACAGCAAAAGACAGGTGCGCCGCTGCGTGTAATGGATGTAGGGTGTGGAGACGGATTGATGCTGCGGCAGTTAGCGGTGAAATGCCAGCGACATGGTTTCCCGATTCAACCTATCGGCTGCGACCTCAGTGAACGTGCTCTGGCCATGACTGCCACCGCTGCGCGGCGAGATGGACTGGAGATCGAGCTGCATCGGGTGGACGTTACCCAGCAAGCTTTGCCGGTCGATGCGGATGTGATTATCTGCTCGCTGTTTCTACATCACTTTAGTGAACCGCAAGTCGTTGCGATCTTAAAGCAATTCGGCTCTTCAGCTCGTCGTTTGCTACTGGTTGAAGACTTGTTGCGTTCGCCGTTGGGGTACTATTTGTGTTGGTTGGGTGTGCATGTGTTGACGCGAAGTCGCGTAGTGCACACCGATGGCTTGCTTTCGGTGCGAGCCGCCTTCACGTTGCCTGAAATCGAAGGCTTGATATCCGAGACCGAGATCACAGGGGCGCGGTTGTCCAAGCACTGGCCCGAGCGTTTCTTTCTCGAGTGGCAGCCGGAGGGAACCGCATGATCCCAGACAAGCAACTTTGCGAGCCAAAGCAACTTAGTGAACCTGAAGGATCTAGTGAACTCGTTGAACTCAATTTATTCAGTGAAGTCGACCGCGACTGGGATGTGATCGTGATCGGCGCCGGACCGGCTGGCTCCGCTGCGGCCATTTCGTGTGCGCGTCGCGGCTTGAAAGTGGCCTTGGTCGACGCCAAAGCCTTTCCACGGCGCAAGGTCTGCGGCGGCTGTTTGAATCAAGTCTCGGTGCAACTACTGCGGGACTTGGTGGGCCGTGAGAACAATCTCTGGTCGACCGCTCGACCGCTAAGTCGTTTCGCTTTGCATCACCGTGGGCAAAGGTTCTGCTTTCCTATGCCCAGCGGTTGTGCGATGGACCGAGCGGTGATGGACCAAGGTTTGGTCGAAGTCGCGATGGAAGTGGGGGTGAAGTTCTTACCGAACATGACCGCCGCGTTGGCACAAACGGACTCGACGAACAATGAATTTAGGCAAGCTCCGAGCGCGCGCGAGAGATTGGTAAGGTTTGCTCACCAGCGCGAGCGACTCACCGTGGCGGCGCGGGTCGTCGTGCTGGCTTGTGGGCTGGGCAATCGTTCGGCGGCGAGTGGTTTACCAGAGCTGCAGCAAGTCGCTACTCAGAATTCTCGAGTCGGGATCGAAGCGATCTATCAGCATGTTCCAGCAGCTTACACTGCCGACACGATCCACATGGTCGTGGCCCAGGCCGGTTACGTCGGGCTGACACAAATTGCAGGCGGTCGCTTGCATGTCGCTGCAGCCGTCGACCGACGTCGTTTGCAACAACATGGACCAAGCTTATTGCTGGCGGATATCTTGCGTTCGGCAGGGGCAGCGCCGCTGGGGGAGGAAGCTGTGGTGTGGCGCGGCACACCGCCACTGACAGCCCGGGCGCAGCGATTGGCAGCCGAGCGGGTGTTCCTGGTCGGGGATGCCGCCGGTTACGTCGAACCGTTTACAGGCGAGGGAATTCGCTGGGGGCTGGAAACCGGCATCGGAGTTGCTGAGTTTGCGGAGCAAGCGTGCGCGGCATGGGACAGGCAGTTGATCGCTGATTGGGAGGCTTGGTACCGTCGTCGGATCGCTCCTGAGCAGCGGTTATGTCGGCAGATCACCACCGGTTTGAAACATCCTGTCTTGCGTTGGCTGGCCCACCAAACGCTGCGGGTCCACCCCCGTTTGGCTTCGATGATTATCCAACGTTTGAATTCAAGTGGATGAGCTGAGGATCGGCGAATCCGCTTCCGGCGGGTGGGTCCCCCACGATGTGAAACTTGTCGCGGGATCGAGCCGCTGTTTTTAACACTCAAAGGCGATATAGATGAAACTTGCTCAGCCCACTACCAGCGCTGCAGTGGTTGGAACTTCGACACCACGGCTTCGGCGCCCCAAACTGCATGGACTCGGCACGGCAACTCCCGTGCATCGCATGTCGCAGGCAGAGTCTCTGCAGATGTTCACCGACATCGTTTGCGAAGATGAACGTCAATCGCGATTGGCCCGGGTCTTGTACAAAAAGACAGAAGTGGATAATCGGCACACCTGCGTACCGCATCAAGTGGCGTACAACTGGTGCCAGCCAGTGGATGGACTTGCAAGCGGCCCACGCACGAATTTGGCAGTGCCGCCGGAGGTAATTCCGCAAGTTACGGGGGGGAGCAGTCATGGCCCAACGACCCTGGAACGCATGCGTTTGTACGCCGATTTTGCTTCGGATCTGGCGGTGCAGGCGTCGCAGCGAGCGCTCGCTTCCGCCGCGATGGCGGCTGGCGAGATCACACATTTAGTAACGGTCTCGTGCACCGGCTTCGACGCGCCGGGAGTGGATATTGAGCTCATTCAACAACTTGGGCTACCACGTTCGACTCAGCGCATCAACGTGGGCTTCATGGGATGTCATGGAGCGATCAATGGCTTGCGGGCCGCCTTGGGAATTGCCACGGCCGACCCGCACGCGAGAGTACTCGTCTGCTGCGTCGAACTTTGCAGTTTGCATTATCGTTTCAAGTGGGATAGCGAGGGGATTGTCGGCAACGCTTTGTTCGCCGATGGAGCCGCTGCGGTGGTTTTGTCGCAGGTAGAGCCTGCGGGTGCCTCTGTAGATGATTCGTGCGCTAGCGATTACACCGCGGGTGGGACGACAGCGGGTGGGACGACGGTTGGCGCGGCGAGCAGTTTCGGCTCAGCTGCTGAAGGAGTCAGCCTTGGCGACTGGGAGTTGTTCGATACGGGCTCGCTGGTCATCGCGGACTCGAAGCAGGCGATGAGCTGGCGGGTGGGCGATCATGGTTTTGAAATGCTGTTGACCAGCGAGGTGGGGGACAAGATCGAAGAGGGCTTGGCGGATTGGCTCAACGGCTGGTTGGCCACGCATGACCTGGCACTGGACGATATCGATTACTGGGCCGTTCATCCAGGTGGTCCACGGATCTTGAGTGCCGTGCAAAACAGTTTGCAATTGGACGATGCTGCACTCAGTACTTCAAGGCACGTTCTACAGCACAACGGCAACATGTCGTCACCCACCGTCCTGTTTATCTTGAACGAGTTCCTGAGTCAGTATGCTGCCGATTGCAGGCTGGGCGGTGAATCGGAACAGCGCAGGCACTGTATCTTACTGGCGTTTGGACCTGGGCTGGTGGCCGAGATCGCTTTGCTGTCGACGATGCCGCGTTGAGGCCAGTTGAAAACTGGTCCTTAAGCCATTATCGTTAGCGACCCGTCCCGACGTTTGTTTACCCAAAACTTAGTCCCTACGAGAGCGAACACGTTATGTCGGTTGAGCAGAATGATGCTTGCGTTGCCTTAGGTTTGGCCCCCAGCTTTGGATTTGGTGATCGCATCGGCTTGGCGACACCGGGACATGTGGCCGCCATGCGTCGCGCGGGTGGGAGCATCTTGCCGATTTTCCCGCAGCAATCGATTCGAGAAATGACCCGCACACAACGCACCCCTGCACAGGTCATGCATGACGCGCTGACCGGTGCGCGGCAAGCGGGCTGGACTGGTCCGATCGGTGCCGATGCCGATCACTTGAAACGCCCCGAAGATGTGGACGCCACCGCTGCGGTGGGATTTACCTTCTTTACCATCGATCCTTCAGAGCACGTGGATCAACGCGCGGATGACTACAGCGAGTTGGAATTGCGTGAGCGGTTCGCGGCCAAACGTGACTCGGCCCCTTGGTACGATCATTACCTGAGTCGCAAAGTCACCTTGTCCACCGGGCTCGAGCTGCAACTGGACGAGCAAGTGTGTATGCGGGCGGCGGTGAAGTACGGTGCGGCAATCACTCATGCGCTCGAGCTGGGTAACTACATCCAAGCGGTCAACGAGCGGGCCGGGAAAGAATATGAGATCGAACTGTCGGTCGACGAAACGGATCAGCCTACCACGTTGGCCGAGCATTTTATCATCGCCGATCAATGCCTCCGGGGAGGCATGAAGCTGGTGAGTCTCGCGCCGCGGTTCATTGGCGAGCTGGAAAAAGGGGTGGATTACAAAGGAGATGTGTCGGTGCTCGAGGCCTCGCTGGTCGAGCATGCGGCCATCGCCGAGATGCTCGGGCCGTACAAACTCAGCTTGCATTCGGGTTCCGACAAGTTGTCGATGTATGCTGCGCTGGCGCGGGCGACAGGTGGACGGTTCCATGTCAAGACGGCTGGAACCAGCTACTTGGAAGCATTGCGTGTAGTCGCCCACCACGATGAAGCGTTGTTTCGCCAAGTCATTCGTTTCGCGCGATCGCGTTACGATGCCGACCGAGCGACCTACCATGTGTCGGCCACCAATGCCGCGGTCGCCAGTGAAGATCAGCTGAACGCTGCGGAACTGGAACGAGTCTACCTCGAGCGTTGGGCCGATGTACCGGTGGGACTTGGGTTCACTGAGGCTGGACGGCAGATATTGCACTGCACGTTTGGTTCGACGTTGACCGATCCGGAATTAGGGCCGGCGGTGCGGAGTGTGCTTGAATCGCATCCGGCTACTTACTTAGACGTTTTGGCAGGTCACTTTTCGCGACACCTGGAGGCCTTGCGGTCCGGGATGTAGCACTGCGGAGCGAGCGAACATCTAGGGATCGCGTCGGAGATCGCCGGCTGGCGGCGCGTAGACACTCGCATACCAACCTAACCATTGGGGTTGATTGTAATCGTAGTTTTGGCCCGTCAGCTGCGCGAGGGTACCGAGCACGCTTGAGTTTTGCTCGGAGAACTCTTGAATTTGTTCTTTAGCGCCGAACGTCATGGCGCTGGCATTGTAGTTTGTATTACCACCGCCGACCTTGCGAGTGTGCTTGGTAATAAGAGCTTCGATCAATGGTAGCACCGCTTGCTCGGCGCCCAATTGCCCGAGGGCTTCGGCGGCGCGATTGACGAGTGCGTTGTTATTGTTTTTCAGGTAGCTTACGAAGATGGGGATGGCGGCGACCCGCATGTCGCCGGTCAGGGCGTCCATGGCTGCGGTGCGAACTTGTTGTTCGGCATCGTTGAGACTGACTTGTGCCAACGTCTTTGCCGCTGCAGCGGTCTGAATACGCGCAAGTATGTTTACATACAGGATTCGTAAAGGTGGCGGAGCGACCGGTTTGCGTTTGCCTTGCAAAAGCTCGGTGAGCATGCCGACCGTTAGGGGATCGGCGACTTTGGCGAAGTTCTCCAGTGCTAAGGCCTGACGTTTGCCTGAGCTGTTGATCGCATCGACGTGCCAGCGGAGCAGGTCTTTTGTAGCTTCAGCTTGTTTGAGACGGCGTTCTTCGTCCGCTTGTTCGATGGCGATGGCGCCGGGGAAACGCCACGCATTGCCGAACCGCACCTTGCCGCGTTCGCTCCCCATCACCCGCTCTTTTTTGACCCAGCGTCCATCGTCGTTTTTGTAGTTGCCCGCAGCGGTATTAGCCGGGCCATGGTTGGGGTCCAGGTCCAGAGCGCGGAGATAGTGAGCTTCCTCAAAGTCGCGCAAGCCGTTGTTCACACACCAACCTGCGAATTCGTAATGTGCGTCGGCTGTCTCGGGAAGGTTTTGAGCGGCAGCCAAATAGGCCTCAACGGTAGCGGGATCTGGCTCCCGCGTTTTCGGATCGAGCTGGGCCGGGTCGATCTGAATGAAAGTTCCTGGCTCGATCTCGATGGCCCACAGCGCCTGAGGCTTGCCATCGATGATCTTCTCCGACTTGCTTTTCAAGGTACCGGCGATCACCCGTCCATCTTTGAAGCGAAAGGTCTCGGCGGAGGTCGGGAGGGCCAGCAAGAGCCATGCGGCGCACGGGAGCAGCCAAGCAGCTTGACGGATCATGCGAGCCTCCAAGGAGAAGTTACAAAAAGGGACTCGTAGCCTCATTCACTACGAATACCGGGGACTTTATTATAACAGTTTCCGGTGAGAGGCTTCAAATTGATTCTCCGCCACCTGGTCCATTTACTGAGAATTGAGCTTGCCGAGAATCTAGTGTTTCAGAGGATTCACTGCCTCGGGCTTGTGGTCGAGGGAGGGGAAGCGTTTGCGATAAACGAGTCGTTCAAACCAGTTGGCCCGGCGGAGTCGCGGGTCGCCGGCGTCCACGGTGTGCTCTTTGCCGCGACGAGTTAACAACAATAGCAGGCCGTTTGCCTGAACTTCCTTGATGAGCCAGTATTTCTCCACGATGTAGCTGTAGTTATCCCCCTTAGGGGCTGCTGCGACCTCTTTGGCACGCTTCCCCGGCATCGTGCTAAACTTGTCCTTCGCGAATACAACCTTATCCCCAACCCGCGCATTGCGCAAAACCATATCCAGCTCTCCTTGCCCTGCCGCTTGTGGAGCGTTTCAACTTCGAGGAAATTCCCTCCAATCCTCAAATCTTAGCAGAATAGAGCCGAACGTCGATATTCAACGGCGGATCACGTTAAAAGCCCAAGGCTTCGCCGAATCGATCGCGTTCGTGTTGGGTCATGCGGTACATGTCGTGAAGCAGTTGCATGTCACCCGGGCGCTGTTCGACTTGCCGTCGCGAAAACATCCGCTGTTGAGTGGCAATCATAACTTCGGGAGGGAGGGTGGTCATCTGGCCAAACAGCCGTGCGTAATTGACGTAACTGGGCACATTACTGGTCACGAAGCCATACATCATGCTGCATACGCCGATCACTTTACCGGTGAAGATACCGGTGTTGATGGCGGTCTTGCTGTAATCCCCCATCACGCAGCCGAGGAACTGCATCCCGGTAGCTGCCTTGCCGTGAGGGTACTCCATGTTAACGGTACCGTAAGTGTTCTTTAAGTCGGAGTTGCAGGTGCCGGCGCCGAGGTTGATCCAACTTCCCAGATAGCTGTGGCCGAGAAAGCCGTGATGCTGTTTGTTGGAATAGGGCTCAACCACCGAGGCTTCCACTTCGCCTCCAGTTTTCGTGGTGTGGCCAAGCGACACCGCATCCTTGATCGCGGCATGTTCCAAGATCCGCGCCTTGGGGCCCACGTAGATCGGTCCGCGGAGGAGCGTGTAGGGGCCGATCGACGCCTGCTCATCGATGATGATTGGACCATTCTGAGTTTCAGTCAGCACGTAGGCTCCCAGTTTAGCGCCCTGCGCGACAAACACCCCATCGGCCTGCTGCTGGTAGCGGCCGCTGGCAATGCGATACTCGAGGTTCTGCCGCATAACCGACATGTTGGCGGCGATCACTTCATGTGGAAAGGACATCAATCGCAGCGGGTGGGTAAGCCGAGGAAAATCATGGGCGGCCAGCAACAGCGATTCGACGTTCGAGGCTACTTGCCCGGCAATCCACTCCCAACTCCAGCCCGGCCGCACAATCGCGGCCACTTGATCACCATCCCAGACGATGCCCATGCCGGAGTGTGGATCGGCCAGCAAACCTTCAACGACGCGCAATGTCTCCACGCTGGGGATCGTGCGCGCATTGAGCAACAGCACGGGGCCTTGATCGGCCGGGAGCGATTCATCTCCGACGTGCCGCATGTCGGGGTAATCCAGGGCCATCAGTCCCCGCAGGAAACGACGAATAACGCCGACCAAGGGTTGCTGCGTGTGTCGCAGCAGATCAAGCAAGTGGAACGAACCCACCGTGATGCAGCATGCCGCCCGGGCAGAGGTGATTGGGGAAAGCTGCGGAACGGTAGCGTCTTCGAACAGGAGAATTGCCATGTAAACTCGTTCCAATCGTTTCGTAGCTGGTGTTAGTCCACAGGATCACAGCGGCGCGCGCAGTCCCTATCTGAGTTCCGCAGTAGCTTTGCCGCTGGCCGTTGCGGCGGGAACCTGCTGATAAAAATCGGCGTGCGAGATGGTTCGAAAGCTGACCAGCATCTTGCCAATTTCTTCGATGCGGGCATAGTCATCCTTGGATAGACGCCAGTTCGGATGGAGTCGGCAGTTGAGAATTTGCTCGCCAACCACGCGCTGTTGCTCAAGCACAAACGTGGTCCGTGTTATTTCCTCGGGTACAGCCCCTTGTTGAGCAACGGCAGCATTAAGTGCCACGCGCGCAAAAGGTGGAGGACTGTTGGCACGCCAGGCGTTCAGATAAGCACTGGCATCTGCGAACTGCGAGAACTGCACCGCCAATGCCTCATCGCTGGGGAATTGCATGGTCGCAGTGTACCGCAGGACCTTGGCGCCCACGGTGATTGTGTCGGTCGCTTTGTCGAATTCGACGAGCTTGGAATCTTCCAGAAAGCTGGCCAGACCCGGCAGCGCGGCCGCTTCGTTGCGAGCGCTTTCCATGTAGCTGTTGAGCCAAGCTAGATCGATGTGAGTCTGTACTTGGCGTCGGCCATCGACCAACACAATCCGCTTGCGCTCGAGGTCGACCATGGTAATCTGATCGGGCTCGTCACGCGAGAAGTCATAGGCCACTCCGCTACGAAACAAAGTCAACGTCTGTTGCACGGGCTTGGTCTGCGAAGGAACCAAAATATCGGTTTCAATGCGAAATTCATTCACTTGGGCGGATCCAATGCTGGGAAGAGAGCATGCAAGCACGAGCATTCCAACAGCGAGGTAGGGACGGTTGTCTAACATGGCTTGGAACTTGCCTCATGCGCGGGTGAACGGCGGAACGAAAGCACGTCGACAGAATCGAGTCGACTGCTCGCAGGGACGGAATTTCCCTAGACACTCGTCTACATAGCAACCCGGGCATGCCCAAGTCCAGAGCGAACCAAGCAAGAACCTTTATTCGGCCAGGAAACTGAAAGAAATTCAGCTGCCCAGAGGTTTGATGATGTGCCGCTGCTGTAGCGCTGCAAGTACCGCTTCGGCAAGTTCGGCTGGGGTTTTCTCGGCCGCAGCGAGATGAATCTCGGGAGCCAGCGGCGGTTCGTAGGGATCGCTGATGCCGGTAAAGTTGGGGATCTTTCCAGCCCGAGCTAATTTGTAGAGTCCCTTTGGGTCACGCGACTCGCAGACCTCCAGCGGTGCATCAACGAAGACTTCGATAAAGTCTCCCGGGCTCCCATGCTGCTCGACCCACTCCCGCACCCGCTGGCGGTCCTGGCGATAGGGACTGACAAAAGCGGTGAGGGTAATAATGCCGGCGGAGACAAAGAGCTGGGCCACCGCCCCCACGCGTCGGATGTTCTCCTCGCGGTCGAGCGGCCCAAAGCCCAAGCCGAACCGCTGGGCAAAGTCCGCGGAGTGCCGTTCGGCGAGTAGGTTAGGGCCGGCGCACAATCCGTGGCGAATGTTGTCGCCGTCGAGCACAAATGTGTGGGCACCGCGCTGGGCGAGAAACGCATCGACGGCATTGGCAACCGTGCTCTTGCCCGAGCCGCTGAGGCCGGTGAACCATAGCACGCAGCCCCGATGACCGTTGAGTCGTTCTCGGGCGGGACGATCGACCGCGTGCTCGTGCCAGACGACATGTGGGTTGTCCGCCACCGCTTAAACTTCCAAGAACAAGCGGGTGGGATCCTCGCAAACATCCTTGATGGTCTTCAGGAAGGTGACCGCTTCCCGACCGTCGATGATGCGGTGGTCGTAGGTCAACGCCAAGTACATCATCGGTTGGATGACTACTTGGCCATTGACGGCCATCGGGCGATCTTGGATGGAGTGCAAGCCAAGAATGGCGCTTTGCGGTGGATTGACGATCGGCGTACTCAGCATGGAGCCGTAGACACCGCCATTGCTGATCGTAAAGGTGCCACCTTCGAGATCTTCGGGCATCAGTCGGTTGTCCATCGCCTTGGCGGCATAATCACCGATCGAGCGTTCGACCTCGGCAAAGGACATGTGTTCGACATTGCGCAGAACGGGCACGACCAAGCCTTTGCCACCGCCGATGGCGATCCCGATATCGTTGTAGTGTCGGTACACGATGTTGTTATTGCGAATTTCAGCGTTGACCGTAGGGAAACGTCGTAGAGCTTCGACACTGGCTTTGGCGAAGAAGGACATGAAGCCGAGTTTGACCCCGTGTCGCTCTTGGAAGGCATCGCGGTACTTTTTACGCAGATCCATGATCGGCTGCATGTTGACTTCGTTGAAGGTGGTCAGCAGGGCGGCCGTTTGCTGGGCTTGAACCAGTCTCGCGGCAATCGTGCGGCGGATCATGCTCAACGGCTTGACCTCTTCCATGCGACTGACGGTATCGCCAATGGGCGGAGTGATGACGTTCGATTTGGCCGTTTGCAGCGACGGAGCGTTTCTAGGTTGTACGGTTTGTGCTTGAGTTGGCGCGGGAACTGGTGCAGCGACCGGTTGGGTGGCGAGGACATCTTCCTTCAGGATCCGTCCGCCGGGGCCTGTCGCCGTAATCTGTTCGCTCTTCAAGCCACGTTCTTCCATCAATCGTTCGGCACTGGGCATCACCCGCGCAGTTTCAGCTGCGGCTGCGGCATGGGCAGGTGCCGCTGCGGGAGCTTGAGCCCCTCCAGCTGCGGGCGCGGGGGCTGGCTCCAGTTCGCAGATCACGTCACCCACCGAGGCGAATTCTTCGACTTGCTTGCGAACGTTGCGGATATAGCCCGCCTCGGGAGCGGGAACCTGCACCGAAGCCTTTTCCGTTTCCAGGTCCACGATGTTCTCGTCCTGAGCAACCCATTCACCTTCGCGCTTGAGCCATTGGCCGATTTGCACTTCCGAAATGGACTCGCCCACTGAGGGCACTTTGACTTCCAGCATTAATTGCATCTCCGAATAACTTAAATGATTCAACAGGACGGCGTGGACCGAGCGTGCCTGCGGCTTGGGCTTGGGCTGCGGCTTGAAAACGATCGCTACAGATCTTTGAACGCTTCGTCGATTAACTCTCGTTGTTCTAATACATGGGCAGTGGCCGAACCGGTCGATGGACTGGCCGATTCAACGCGGGAGATCCGCCGCAGCTTGAAGCCCTGGTCGGCCAGGCAATCGCCGAAACGCATCTTCATGAATTGCCAAGCTCCCATGTTCGTCGGCTCTTCTTGCACCCACACGATATCGGTTCCAGGCTGGTAGGACTTCAGCGGTTCGAGCAGTACCGATTCCAGCAACGGATAGAACTGTTCGATGCGCAGGATTGCGATGTTGTCCGCTCCCAGTTTTTCCCTTTGCTCAGCCAATTCGTAGTAGATTTTTCCGCTGCACAGCAGAATGCGATCGGTCTTTTGCTGCGCGGTTCGCGTGTCGGGGAGAATCTTCTGGAACGCACCCTGGGTGAACTGTTCGAGCGGCGAGACGACCGCCGGATGGCGCAGCAGACTCTTGGGGGTCAGCACCACCAGCGGTTTGCTCCAACGTCGTTTGGCTTGACGGCGTAGCAGGTGGAAATACTGGGCCGGCGTGGAAGGCTGCGTGACCTGGATGTTGTCCTCGGCGGTTAGCAACAGGAAACGCTCCAGTCGGGCTGAGCAATGCTCGGGACCTGCCCCTTCGAAGCCGTGCGGGAGCAACAACGTGAGGTGACTGAGGCGTCCCCATTTGTCTTCGGCGCTGGTGATGAACTGGTCAATAATGACCTGGGCCACATTCCAGAAGTCTCCGAACTGCGCCTCCCAGACCACTAAACCCTCGGGGCAGTCGAGCGAGTAACCGTACTCGAAGCCCAGCACGCCCGCTTCGCACAGCGGACTGTTGATTAAATCAAGCCGTGCTTGGTCGGCCGACAATTGGCGCAGCGGAGTGTACTTTTCACCCGTTTCGGTATCGTGCAATACCGAGTGCCGTTGGCTGAACGTCCCCCGCTCTACGTCTTGTCCACTGAAGCGGACTGGGTGCCCTTCGACCAGCAAACTGGCCGCGGCCAGTGCTTCGCCTGTGGCCCAGTCGAGTGGCCGAGTGCCCGTTGCATTCTCGGCCCGCAGCTCCATAAATCGCTTGAGCTTGCGGTTGAGATTGAAGGTACTGGGGATTGTTGTCAGCTGGGTCAGCAGCTGTTTAACGCGATCGAGGGAAACGGTCGTATCGGGTCTATCGTTTTCGGGTTCAACTCCGCCGTAGTAGCCCTGCCAGTAGCCACCCATGGTTTGCAAATCGGAGACATACTCTTCTTGCTGGGTTAGCTCGAATTCTCGCTCGAGTTTGGCTTGGCGGACTTCGGCGATGGCGTCCGCTTCTTGACGAGCGATTTCACCCATCTTGATCAGTCGCTTGAGGTAGCTCTCGCGCACACTCTTGCGTTCATCGATGGCGTTGTACATCAGTGGCTGAGTGTACCGCGGCTCATCCCCTTCGTTGTGACCCCAGCGACGGTAGGCGTACATGTCGATGACCACATCCCGCTTGAACTCGCGGCGGAAGTCCATCGCCAGGTTGACGACTTGGGCCACCGCCTCAGGGTCTTCGCCGTTGACGTGAAAAATGGGGATTTGCAACATCTTGGCTACGTCGGTGGCGTAGGTTGTCGAGCGGGCTTCGTGCGGTTCGGTGGTGAAGCCCACTTGGTTGTTCAGGATCACGTGCAGCGTACCGCCGGTGGTGTAGCCACTCAACTGGCTCATATTCAGCGTTTCCTGCACGATCCCTTCGCCGGCGAAGGCGGCATCGCCGTGGATTAGAATCGTCATGAATTTGGAATGGCGATCGTCTCCTTCGCGGTCTTGTTTCGCGCGACAGCGACCTTGAGCCACCGTGTTGACGTATTCAAGGTGACTCGGGTTAAAGCACAACGAGATGTGAACTTTCGAACCGGTCGAAGTGATCCAGTCACTGCTGTAGCCCAGGTGGTAACGCACGTCGCCTGCGCCGCGATGCATGTCGGGACGTGGATCATTGAACGACCAGAAGATGCTTTGAGCGCGTTTACCGAGGATATTGGCGAGCACATTGAGGCGGCCACGGTGAGCCATCGCCAGGACCACTCCTTCCACACTGTGTTGGCCAGCCTTTTCTAAGGCCAGGTCGAGCAGCGGAATGAGGCTTTCTGCACCTTCGAGCGAAAAGGTCTTTGCGCCCACAAATTTCCGTCGGACAAACTCTTCGAAGATTGCCGCATCGGCCAGTCGCGTGTAGATCCGCACTTGCACTTCGCGGGAGAGCTCGAGTCGATTCTCGCAGCTTTCCATCCGCCGCTGCAGCCAATCGCGAATGGTGCGATTGTCGATATGCATGAACTGGGCACCGATGCTGCGGCAATAGGTATTGCGGAGCTTGGTGACAATATCCCCCAGCGTGCGACCGTTGACGTAGTTGAGGTTGGCGCAGGTGAAGGGGCGTGCCAAGTCGGCTTCGCTCAAGCCGTAAGACTCGGGGTCGAGCTCCGGAGTGCCGGGGCGAGCGAGTTTGAGTGGATCCAGCTTGGCCATCAAGTGCCCGCGCACGCGGTACTCGCGAACCAAGTTGTCGACGCGGTCCTGCATCTCCGCCAACCACAAAGCTTCATCGCGAAGTGTTCGAGCGTGAGCATCTGGGCCGTCGACGGCCAGTGCAACCGAGTTGCCATTTGCCTCGGTTTCCGTTGCCGAACCCAGCCCTGCGGCACCGCCGCTCGTGCCAAGCATCGATTGGCTGGCCAGCGAAAACTCTTCGAAGTACTTGCGCCATCCCGGCGATACACTTGATGGATCTCGCACATACGAAACATACAGGTCGTCAATGTAGTCTAAGCTGTAGCTATTCATTCAAACTCACCGGTTTCGGTCGGATCCATCCCGACTGAAAAATTCATGGGGGACGCGTAAAAACTGCCTGCCCGGCTGAATCGCAATTGCCGAGGAGATCGCAATTACAGAGGAGGCTGACAGTAACGGTGGGAAATGCGAATGGGAGATCGTACCGCTCACCGAGCCCAAAAGCTCAGCAGTGAGAGGTGGCTCGGCCTCGCCCGCCAAAGAACACTCAGAAATGCAACGCGCGCTGATTGCGGACACGAAAGGAACCGTATGAAACGGCTGAAAAGTAGGCGATGAAACCGCGGCTCCCACAGCGGGAAGCCAATTCGGCAACACGGCGGGACAGCCGAAACTGACGCTACCTATAGTATTACGATCGCGGCGTCGGCTGACTACCTCAGTTGTCCCGTTCGAACGGCAAAAGTTGCTAGTTGTGGGGAACGCGCGGCTACTTGCTGGGCTCGACCGCAGGGAGAACTTGCCCGGCTGCTCTCGCTGGCACAGCTGGTATCGCTGGTACGAACTGCATGGCTGGCAATGCCTGACCCACGCGCAGTATCCGTCGGTTCTCCCGAATGACGCGGGTGGTCGTCACAATCAAACATTCTTCCTTAACCGCCTGACGCACAATAGCGGGAATTTCTGGAAGCTTGGCATCGGCGGCCAAACCATCGAGCAAAAAGATCGGCTGCAAGCTCCCCAGCCGTTCGGCTGCGTCGGTCGCCGCAAGCTCTTCCCCATGCAAATCAAAGAAGCGGCATTCGCTGGCGGGAACCGTGATCGGCTTGCGTCCCGCTGGGACCTTCACCTCGGACTCTTTGTATTCCGTGACGGGAACTTGCACGGTATAGGCCTGCTCCAACTGCTTGCCATCCACTTCGATGGTGCGGGTGCGACGTTCCTGCTTGAAGCTCGTTACCGGACCCTCCCTTACTTCGGTGCGAAACGCTTCGGCCATCACCAGCAACTGCAATTCTTCCCCTTCTGAGCTGAGCTTGGCTTGGTGCAGATCGTTCAATTCCGGCAATCGCACCGGGGCAAACGCCTGACCGCCGACTTGGAGGTCGACTTGGAGATCGTTGAGCAATATCCGCTGCACTTCGATCTGCGGTCGCTCTTGAGCGCTGGCGGCCAAGGTAAAGGAATGCAACAAGAACAAGCAATAAATAGTCGGAGCGATGCGGAGCTTCATATTCTGCCTCGGTCTGCAAAAGAGTGCGAGTTGCCAAATTAACTGGGTAGCAATCAACTGGGCCCTATTGTATCGCGATGATGACTTGCCAGCGCGCCGTCGGAACGCCGACCAGGGATTTGACCGCAGTCCTATCCGCTGCTGTCGCCGCAGATGGAAGGCAACAAACTAACTTTCAACGTGCTGACGATGTTCCGCGACCGCGAGATGCCTTCCACCTTTCAGGGGATCATGCATGATGGAAAAATCGTTGAATGGTCCGACGACGATAAGTGCTTCGTCGGCAGTTGCCCTGGCCTCTTTTACGGTGGATGCCATGAAAGGCTTCAAAGACGGTGAGATCATTCCAAACTCCGTTCTAAAGCGACTGTCGAGTCGTTTGAATCGAAAGAACACATCGATTATCAAGAATGAATGGGCTCAAGAAATTCTCGAAAAGTCAGGCGACGGGGCGCAGTTCGTACGATTCAAGGACGGCTGCGCTGGAATTCTACTACGACCCCACGCCACACCTTACCAACTTGTCCACGAACTCAAGCACTACGAGCATTGGCTAGCTGATCCTGGGAAATACGCGAAACTAGGCAAGCTTGAACGTGAAGAGTTCGTTTTCAAGGCACTTCAGAAAAGCAACCATTGACGGCGTTTTACCAGTGCCGAGCGAGCACATGCGTTAGAATACATTGAGTACATCCGCAGGCTCTACGGAAACTAGGCAATCAGGAACAACATGGCTACCACGACTACGATCACGAATATTTGCCAGATCGCTGAAGATTATGGTCGGGAGATCGGTCTGGCTAATTTTGCAATTGAAAGACTTGTTCATTCAAAAAAGGAAGGGCGAGACGAATGGATCCTCCATTTGCAATTCGGCGAACTTGACCCATTGATCGAGGATGACGGGCATGGCGCAATTATCGTTGTGGATTCAGTAACCGAAAAACCGCGATTGATCAAGGGATTGTAGGATCGTCGTTTGTCGAGCCTTGCCCCAAGGTGAGGCACTGCTCCAGACTCGCCCACAGGGTGAAGCCCTTTGTGTAAACCCCTTTGCGGATGATACTGTCAGCACTCATCGCCAGCTCGAAAAATTTGTATCGCTCAGCAGGTCAAGCGATAGCTCAGCAGGTCAAGTGGTACGCACGGTACCAATCAACGAACTTGGCAATTCCAGTCTCAATCGAGGTAGCGGGGCGGAAGTCGATGATCTTTTCCAAGTCGCTAACATCGGCGTACGTTTCAACGACGTCGCCGGGCTGGAGCGGCATGTAATTCTTCTTGGCGGTCCGCCCCACGCACTGTTCCAGCACTTCAATGAAGCGACTCAGTTCCACCGGTTGGTTGTTGCCGATGTTGTAGACGCGGTACGGGCACTGGCTACTCCCCGGATCGGGCTGGAGCGGATCAAAGCTCGCCTCTGGGGTAGCGACGGTGTCCACCAAGCGCACCAGCGCTTCGACGATATCGCCCACATACGTAAAATCGCGGCGCATTTTGCCGTGATTGAACACATCGATGGGGCGATCTTCGAACATGGCTTTGGTGAAGATGTAGAGCGCCATGTCGGGACGACCCCAAGGACCATAAACGGTAAAGAACCGGAGGCCCGTGGTGGGCAACTGATAAAGGTGACTGTAGGTATGCGCCATCAGTTCGTTGGCTTTCTTCGTGGCCGCATACAGGCTGACGGGGTGATCGACATTGTGGTGAATCGAAAACGGCTGTGCTTTGTTGGAGCCGTACACGCTGCTGCTGCTGGCGTAGAGCAAATGTCCAACTTGTGTGTGCCGACACCCCTCGAGGACATTCATAAAGCCCACTAAATTGCTATCGATGTAAGCATGTGGGTGGGTCAAGCTGTAGCGGACACCGGCCTGCGCGGCCAAGTGGACGACGCGGTCAAATCGTTCCGTCTCAAACAAATTCCGCATCGCCACTTGATCGGACAAGTCGAGTTCGTGCTGTGTGAACCGTTCGCGTCCCAGCAACTGCGCCAACCGATCTCGCTTTAGCTGGACATCGTAATAGTCATTGACGTTGTCCAGGCCGACGACCGTTTCCCCTTTGGCCAGCAGCGCCTGCGTTAAATGAAAGCCGATAAAGCCTGCAGTACCGGTGACTAAGATCTTGCTCATGGGGTATTCGTGATTTCGAGAAGGGCGTGATTTCGAGAAGGGCGGAATGCCTGCATCCACTCTAACTAGGAGCTAAGGAGCCTGGCCAGTTGAGCCCTCGTTTTGAGGCAAATTCGCTGCATTGGGTACTATTATTGACGGTCGTGCGTGGCTTGTCGTTGCCCCCAGTTGCGAAATTGAGGGCTGACGGGGGAGGAGGCAGTGCACGGCCGCCAGCGGGGCGCGAATCCTTGGCTCTTTTTTGCTCGGGAGACTTGCGAGCAGTGGTCACCAGTGGCTAGCATGGGGACTTCCCACGTGCCGTTGTTTTCGCGTCGCGTGCCCGCCTTCAAATAATGGACCCCTCCCGATGATACGACCGACAACTTCTCATTCGCCCGTTTCGGCTAGCCGCCGGAAATTCTTGGCCACTTCGGCTGCCGGGGCAACTGCTGGACTAGGATTCTTCACCAGCGCCCAGGCCGCACCCTCGCGATCGGCCATTGAGCAACTGCATCTCGCCTGCATCGGAACAGCCAATCGGGCCGAGGAAGACATTCGCGGAGTGATGCACGAGGCAGTGGTGGCTCTGTGCGATGTCGATGGCACCTATCTGGAGCGCAAGCTGAAGGAAGTGCCCGACGCGCGAGCCTATGCCGACTATCGCGAAATGATCGCCCATGAAGGGGATAAAATCGATGCGGTGGTGATTGGCACGACGGACCACCACCACGCGCCAGCGGCCATGCGAGCCATTCGCGCCGGCAAACACGTCTACTGCGAAAAACCGCTGTCGCACACCGTGGCCGAAGCGCGGCTGATCACCGAAGCGGCTCGCAAGGCTGGGGTGGCCACTCAGTTAGGGACCCAAATTCATGCCGAGAACAACTACCGCCGCGTCGTCGAGATCATCCAAGCCGGTACGATCGGTGACGTGACCGATGTGCATGTGTGGGTTGGCGGCAAGGGCTGGGGGGGGGGCGATCGCCCTGAGAAACCAGAGACGGCCCCCGAGTATCTCAACTGGGACCTGTGGCTGGGACCAGCACCCGAGCGACCTTATGCAGCCGGTCGGTATCACCCGGCTCAGTGGCGTCGCTGGTGGGACTTCGGCCAAGGAACGCTCGGCGACATGGGTTGCCATTACATGGACCTGCCATTTTGGGCACTGGATCTCAAGTACCCCACGGAAGTCGAAGCGGAGGGTCCCGAAGTCCATCCTGAAACGGCGCCGTTAGGTTTGATCGTCCGTTATAAGTTCCCGGAACGAGGGACTGCGCCCGGTTTAAACTTTACTTGGTACGGCGATTCGATGGTGCCCGGGGAAATGGCTGGCGAACGTGTTCCCGGCAGCGGCGTGATGTTTGTCGGGACGAAAGGCAAGATGTTTGCCGACTACTCGCGATACAAGCTATTCCCGGCAGCCGACTTCAAAGATTTTCAGCCACCTGCCGAAACGATTCCCGAGTCGATTGGTCATCACCGCGAATGGCTCCAAGCTTGCCGTGATGGTTCACCCACGACCTGTAACTTCGATTACTCAGGGCCGCTCACCGAAGCGGTCTTGCTCGGCAACGTGGCTTATCGCAGCGGTCAGAAGTTCAAGTGGGATGGAGCGGCGATGACGAGCGACAATGCCGCCGCCAACCAGTACCTGACGAAAGAGTATCGCAGCGGCTGGGAAGTCGCTTAGTTGCGTAAGTGCGGTCACTGGCGCTCGAATTGCGACTGTCGCTTCAAGTGAGACTGGCCCTTCAAGTGAGACTGGTCTGATAGGAAGTGGTTTTGTTTCCAAGTTAGGAATTTGTAGTTGTAAAGGTTGGCTATTGCGCATGGATGGTGTTACCGAAATCAAGCATCCACTGGTCGAGCATCATCTTACGATTTTGCGCGATAAGCAGACATGCAGCTCCTTGTTTCGCCTGCAAACTCAACGTCTGGCCACCTTCTTGGCTGCGGCGGCCACAGCCGACTTGCCGCTGCAGCCCAAAGCGATCTCGACGCCACTCGTTGACATGCAAGGTCATGAGTTGGCAGCTCGCATCGCCATCGTGCCCATCCTGAGAGCCGGCCTGGGCTTGGTGGAGCCGATCTTGGAAATGATCCCGGACGCCGAGGTCTGGCACTTGGGGCTGTATCGCGATGAGAAGACCGCGTTGCCGGTGGAATACTATTGCAAACTCCCCCCCGGCGATCCGTGCGACGTGGGCTTTGTGTTGGATCCCATGCTGGCCACCGGTGGAAGTCTGGTGTCGGCCATCGAAGCGCTGCTGCGGTGGGGGTGCAAAGACATCCGCGTGCTGAGTGTGCTGGCCGCCCGAGCCGGCTTGGAGCGTCTGCGGCGCGAGTATCCACAAGTCAAAGTGTATGTGTGCGCGATCGACCCCGAACTGAACGAGCACAATTTCATAGTTCCCGGATTGGGTGATGCAGGCGATCGGATTTTCAACACGGTGCAATAAGGAATAAGGAGTAAGGAGTAAGGAGTAAGGAGTAAGGAGTAGGAGTAGGAATAAGGAGTAAGGAGTAAGGAGTAGGAGTAGGAGTAGGAGTAGGAGTAGGAGTAGGAGTAGGAGTAGGAGTAGGAGTAGGAGTAGGAGTAGGAGTAGGAGTAGGAGTAGGAGTAGGAGTAAGGCGTAAGGGCATCATCTATGAGCCTGCCATGGTATGCCGAAACATGTGGCAAAGATCTGGCTTGTCGATGGCCGCGGCTTTGATGCAACGCGTGCCCGTTTCCGGGAGGATTCCTAAAAAACGCACAAAGTGCTTGCCTGACTTAATGTTGTCGACCGAAACTAGATTAGATACCGGCATTTGTGCTCATCCCTTGAATCCCCTCGGGGAGGGTAGGTTGCCCGTCACACCTCAGCGAAACCGCTTTATCCCCAGAAATACTTGACGACATGCTTGGGATCGGTCGGGAAAAAAGTGTCCGGTACCTTTTCCCGCGTCGCGGCCCGAAGGGTGTTTTGCAGAAAAGGTACCGGTCCCTTATTTGCTGCTCAACCAAATTGATGAATTGTGGACTGCGACTATTATGAATCGATCCTGGTTTCACTGCATCAAAGTCCAGCTCCCATATCTGTTGTATGTCGTTTCCCCGCACTGCCAAGCATACTCAGACGAGCGGCGGCAAGAAGTCGTTCTCGAGGAGCGACGATCTGAATTTCTGGAAATCACGCCGGTCTACTACGGAGAGATGTTTACGAACGCCAGAGGTGGCAAGACGACCAAGGATGCGACTCAATATCAAGGGCTGCTTGATCTTGAATTCAGGCTTGACCTCGAAAAACTGGGCGTCAGGATGCCGGGGAGCTTGTATCTGTTGGCGCAGAATACCCATGGTCGTGGGTTGTCTCAGGATTTCATAGGAGACACTCAAGTCATCAGCAATATCGACTCCTTGGATAACATCATGCAGGTGAGCGAGTACTGGTGGGAGTCCCAATGGCTGGAAGATGATGTAACGATTCGTCTGGGAAAACAAGACTTGAACACTGAGTTTCAGCGAATCGATGGTGCCGAGTTCTTTATTCAATCAACTTTTGGACTGAGTCCCTCCACTGCCTTCCCAACCTATCCCGATCAAGCCTTGGGAGCGGTCGCGCTGTTGCAACTTCAGGACTCATTGCAGTTGAAAGTTGGCGCCTGGAGCGCCTTTGCGAGAGGCAGTACCTGGGGGAGTTCCGCCAGTGATTCCTATTTAGTCATAAGTGAATTGGAACGCAGGTACGCTCTCTTTCAAGATACGCTTCCAGGCATTGCGTCTGTTGGTGCACTTTACGAGTCCGAGGGAGAGCTTGACGGTCAACCCGTATCCGCCGTTCGCGAGTACTTTTTTCAATGGGAACAAGCCGTTTACCGTGAGACCCCCGGGGACGAAGAGTCCCAGCAAGGTCTGGCACTCTTCGCTGGCTACTACCCACGGATTTCCGGAGCAGACATTATTCTGGAGTCGATCGGTGATAGCGCGGTTGCCGGAATGACCTATACCGGGCTATTGAACGGAAGGGACAACGATGTGTTGGGGCTAGGCGTTGCCTGGGCGGAACTTTATCAAGGCGGAACCAACAGCGAAACGGTGACCGAACTGTTCTACCGAGCGACTTGGACATCCCGCTTAAGCGTTCAACCGGACCTGCAGTATATCTCTACCCCATCGGGGATCTTTAAAGATGCGTTGGCAGTTGGAATGCGATTCGAGTTCCGGCCTTAGATTGTGCTCCCCGCGTGTTTTGGAGTGGAATATCCCTCGCTCACGCTTCGGGTTGGGATGGAATCAACAGCCCGTTGGCGGCTTACGGCTATCAATGCGAATGCCGCGTGAGCGGTCGCCCACACGGCAAGTCTGTGTTTCTCTTGCTAGTCATTTCTGTCTAGCTGATTTAATGAGAGTTCTTAAAAGCGGCGAATCTCGGATCTAAGCCCCAGTTGATTGGCCGGAAGATAACAAGCCATGCGAACTGTACTTAGGATTTACGAGTTCAGTTGAACAGATATGTGAATCTTTGATATTTATCGCCGCACGGGTTAGAGACTCGACTCACACTTCGGGTTGCAGCGGCCACCGAATCGCCAAGTCGTTCCAAAACCCAGCCAGTAGTTTCCGTCTAAGTTGACTGTGGTGTTGGCAAACGTGTCCTCGTTGTCAAATCCGTAACCGGCAAAGAGGTCGAGGTCGATGTTCGGGCGAATGTCGGTGATGCCGATGCCGCCAGTAATGCGATGCTCCGTGATGGCCGCGAACTGCGCTTGTGTGTACCTTACGCCTGGAATGCCATCGGGTAGATTGATGCCGCCGATCGATTCAAGCTGCGCCGATTTCATCGGGTTCTGAGCATAGACATACCCCATTCTCAGTCGAGCTCGGGGCGTTACCGCGTATTGGCTGCCAAACTGAAACGCCCATTGGTCTTTATAGATGGCTTGGAGCGTGTCGGCGTTGCTGTACTGCTTGAAGACAATATCCGTGGCGAGCAGCAAGCGTCCGTCCATCAGTCCACTGTTTGCGATTCCGAAGACGACGTTGGATGGATGATCGAAGGCGACATCTTGGGCTGTGCCCAAGACGGGTAACAAGAATGCATCTTGAAACTTGAGATCTTTTTTGGACTGCCAGAAGGCGCCCAAGGAAGTGTTTTGGTTGATGAAATAGTTCGCGCCGACGGAACCACGAACGCCGTAGGCGGTGGTCATACCGGCAAAGTCGGTGAAGGGTCCGTCCAAATACGAAGTGCCCAGCGCCGCTGAAGCCCCCAAGACTAAGTTATCTGTGATGGAAACGCCGAGGCCAGAGACAATATCCAAGGACAAGTACTGGGCAGCGGTACCGTTCGATCCAGGTGCGTCGCGAAAGTTGACCCCTGCGCCAGCATTGGTAATCAAGCCCATTCCCATCGTCGCGGGTAAGCCCATGTCATCCAAGTCCTGGGTCAAGCCGATGTTGCCGAGCAAACCGCCCGGAGTCGAGGATGTAGCACTAAATGGACTCACACCCAGCAGTGGCAGTGGCGAGCTTTGGGCTACCGAATAGTTAACGTCTGCCCAAGCACCACCAAACGAAAACTGAGTTCCTTGAAACTGCCTCAAGGTCGCCGGATTTCCCGCAATGGCAGACTGTAGATCTTGCGGCCTACTGACGCTCGCTCCTCCCATACCACCTGAGGCGGGCATCGCGTTATTATGAAGTTCGAGACCGAAAGTCTGCGCGTGTACCGTCCCGCGCGCACTCAGCGACATGGTTACCAACGCGACTAGGATCATCCCAAAATGTGTTCGCAACATGAGCTGCCCCCCGGCAGGATAGGAAAAGTGACGCGCAATAGCGGAGCCTGAACGCGGAAGAATCCGATCGCGAGCGGAGTCGCGGCCATGGATCATTCGAAAGCAGCCGAAATTGCGATAGAATCAGCACCAAGCAGAGAATCGTCATTTTCGCTAAAAAAGTTGAACCCAAATGAGGGTTTCCCACATGTCTCAAACTGCGAATTTTGCCATCGCTCGTTAGACTGGATGCGAGCGCATCCCAACTACAGAATGCAGACCTTTTTCCGCAGTAGTTTAAGACTCCAGTCGCAGAAGACATCCATGAATCAAGACTCAGATTCGCAGCACAATAAAACAGCCAAGTATCTTTGGTGTGCGGCATTAGTGATTTGGCTGATCGGTTTGTGTTTCATTCCCGATCCACGACCGCTTAGTGCACCTTCCTGGGCCATACGAATTGTGCAATCCACGCTGGTGGATTCAGAACCCAAAGCTCGATTTGCAGCTACCGTGGTTCTGCGAACGGCTGGACTGGGGATGATTGGTATTTTGCTTGCAATGTCACTGCAAGGCCTACCCATGCGGTGGGCGGCACTGTTCGTACTTTGCGGCACTCCCCTGCTGGCCATCAGCGTCAAGTGGGTGAATTTCGGTTATTTTCCCATTTGGACTCAGCTGCAATTTATCATTCTAATCGCCGTCTTCAGCGGACTGGCCGGCTTGGCGCTGCGGCGAAGCCGCGTCGCCACGATCGCGTTGGTAGCATCCGCCGGACTTTTATTTATGTGGGGGGTGTCCACGAGAGTGTCCGTCGACCTCGAACAAGCCGCCCGGGCAACGGGACAGTACTTACTGGTCCACGCTGACGAGATTCCCAGTGGCGATGAGGCTTTTTCTCAATTGCTTAGGATGGCGTTCGCATATGCTGAGGAGAATTCGCACGGAGCCGATGCAGTCTTTGCCAATAGGGCGGCCATTCTAGCGTTGGGAGTGATCATGGGAGATGATCAAGTTGTTCGGGTCGGCCGAAGTGAAATATCAACAGGTCGACGAGGAGAACGTGAGGCACTTCGTCGTCGAGTTACGGTGCACGGTCGGAACGATTTACCGCGTCACTTTGCGGTGAGTGCTGCGCTGACGGTCCTGGCGGATGAGAATCGTGCCCTGACAGTTGGAATAACGAAAGAAGCATCGGATTCAAACCCAGGCGGTTCCGGGTTCTCGTTCGTCGATATGCTGGCCAATAAATCCGGCATACGCTTGGCTGTCGTAGCGACCCAAAACGCGGAGTCCGCTCGGATGATCCAACGGAGAATTGACCAAAGCGCTGGTTCGTACGATTTCATGCCAAAATTCGACGGACTACCTGAGGGGATCTCTAGTGACAATTTCCAGTCTGACTATGGCGGATTGGGAGGAAGAAAGACGGTTGATCTATTCCAAGAAATTGAACGCCGAGTGAACGCGTGTGACGGTCTTCAAGTGGGTTTGAAATAGCAAATTGCGCGAACACAAACGGGCTTTCATTGAACTTCAGTGCAGGACACAAAGGTAATGTCTTTCTATCTTGGTCGGGCTTATTCTGTATTACATCCCACCGATTTTTCGGAGGCCAGCGAAGTAGCGTTTGCGCATGCCCTGGCTATCGCTATACGGAACAAAGCGGACTTAACGATCCTGCACGTCGCGCACGACAAAAAGCAGGATGTCGACTGGCAGGATTTTGCGTCTGTTCGCAAGACACTGGAGCAATGGGGCATACTTGAACCAGGCTCGCGAAAGCGAGACGTAGAGGATCAGGTAGGGATTCGCGTCCAAAAACAGGTCGCGGTCGGCCAAAATGCTGTCGATGCGATTGTTGGTCTCACCGAAGTGGATAGCTTCGATTTGCTGGTGATGGGCACTGAGGGAAACGGCCAAGGTACCCTCTTCTCTAAGCCCACGGGATCGGTCAAGATCGCTCAAAGAGCTCAATTGCCCACATTGTTCGTTACCGCTGGCGCTCGGAGTTGCGTTGACTTGCAGACCGGCCAGACATCACTGCGAAAAGTGCTACTGGCAGTCGACCATGAGCCGAAGGCTCAGCCAGCGGTGAATCGAGTGGTAACGATGCTGGAAGGTCTTGGTGACAGCAACTCGGAGGTGAACCTGCTCTACGTGGGAAAGGATGAAAATTTTCCTCACGTCGATCCACCCTCCGAATGTGATGTAACCTGGTCTCGCACGGTCCGGACGGGATCGCCCGCCACAGAAATTGTCAATCAAGCCGCAGAAATGGGAGCTGACTTGATTGTCATGGTGACCTCGGGTAAGCGACAACTGTGGGACATCCTTGCTGGCAGTACCGTCCAAAACGTGTTGAAGAACGCCCCTTGTCCGGTTTTCACGCTGCCCAACTAGAGTGTCATATTGAGTCGAACGCCGTACACAAATGCTTCGTTCGCAATGGCGCTCGCCTCTGGCTTAATGAACTGTACATCCGGAGTGATGTTCAACCAAGGATTGACTTGGAAATTGTAGAACAACTCAACACCCCGGCCATCGCCGGGCCCGAACACCGCCTGGGGAATGGGCCCAAATTCGTTGCTTGCACCGAGGTAGTAAGCTCCGATTCCGAAGCGGTCGCCCCGCTTACCGCGCAGTGGACTATAACCACCGATACCAGCACTCAAGAAGTAGCGAATGGGGGTCGGATTGGCATCGCTGATGGATGCCCGCCCGAACAGACCGTATCCACGTCCTTGTTCGTCACCGAACTCGACCAGATACTGATCAAAACCGTAGAATATCGTGTACGCTTCATCAAGGGTTGCGAACCCCGGCACGGGCTCGTAAGGATACGAGCCCGGGGGCGGTTCATTGAACCTCAAGTCGGTTTGGTTGGTGCGCTTCCACATGCCACCGATGTGTTGATCCCCCTTCTTGCCAAAGAACTTGGTCTTGATGCTGACCTCTCCACCAGCGATGATGCCCTGAGCGAACAGATCGTCGAGCCGGAAGAAGTCTTGAGTGCGATCCTTGGGGTCATATATGAAAGTTGTAATCCGACCCCATTCTCGCGGCATGACCGCACCCATGGTAAACGATGTGTAAGGCAACCCCAATAAGAAGGCCGGGTTGGCAATCAACGCTTGATTCACAAACTGATCCGTACCGTCGCCGCCGGCGAACTCGTCGCTATCGACGCTGCCGAGGACGTCTTTCTTACCGGCAAACACAACGAACTTCTCTGACAGTGGCTGAGTGATCACGAAGTTGGTGATGTAGGGCACTCCAGGGTCATTCGGTACGGGTGGGAGGACTGCAGGAAATACTGCAGGGGGAAATGCGCCGGTATTCAGCGACACGTTTCCGTATTCGCCATACCAATGCTCTGCCCGTACCAGCAGCGATCCGAATGGAAGCCCTCCAAACTTCTCCAAATCAAAAACCAGGTCATACTCTCCGCGCCCAGTGTACTTGAACGTATCTCCCCGCCCAAGTGCTGGCACAGGAGGGGCGACGATGCCACCGTCCACTCCAAATGCAAAGTGAGTTGAACGACCGGAAAAAGTGACCCCCGATTCTCTAAGCTGACTTCTCCGTCCCATCCAGTCGCCGGTTAGTGTTGGACGCGACCAAAAACCGCAACATCCGCAGTGGCAGTGTCCGACACAAGCTCCCGCCGACTGGCCCGCGACTACCATTTCGTCACATACTGAAGTTGGCGCATCACAACCAAGAATGTCCTGCGCACTTGCGCTCTGCCAAGACAAGGCTGCTAAAGTCAGCATTCCAAAACAACTGCATAGGCGTGTCATACCCCGCTCCTAATCCCTGGTAAGGTTATGATAATTCACTGATCGATTTTCAGCGCTGGCACCGCCCACCCTGGCCGGGCACCAATCAACTTCGAGACAGTAACGTCCACATTCGGCGAGATCCGCAGAACTAAAGTAAGCAAAGGGATCGCAACGCAGGGATTTGTCTGTTAAGGGCCCGTACAACCACTCTATTCAAACCCGCGCCCTGTCACCTCAGCTTCAAACCAGGTACTTCTACTCAGCTCGGCATGAATTATCGGGGAGCGACTTAAGTCAACAGTCGTTGGTCGCTCCGGCGATCCGATTTGCTACAGGCGAGCGCAGCCCCCTGACCTTGGGACTCAAAGCGAATCAGCGCGAGTACCATTAGAACTGAGGTGGCTTGGCTGGCAATTACATTCACCGGGCCGACGCATATCCACCGCACGCTTTCCCAAAACGTAGCGTCGACCGGGGCAACATGATGAATATATAAGGTTGCCGATACAAGTCCTACAAACGCCACCAGCAGCGAGACCAGCGAATACTGATCGAGCCAGACCCAACGATAAGCCAACCAACTGCAGACAATACCACCGGCTAAAGCCATGATCGCGCTCAGCAGTAACAGGGTCGGCGTGCAATGCACAAAGGCTTGCACTAGACAAGCTGCCAGGGCTGTCGAGAATGCGATGTCGCCGATCGACCACTGCGCGGACTGCGCGTGGGCAGTTGGGATGGACGAAAATAAATGAGCCCGATCTAGCCTGGCGATGACCCAGCCACTCGATAGCAGCAGCGTCGACAGAAGCAGGCAGTCGGCCGGGGGCAAGTCGGTGATTTGTAGAAAGCTCTGGTTCATCAACCAAGTAAGCACGCCCGCCAGGGTAGCCGCTAGGAAACTCCCCCGACCAAAACTCCCCATCGCAAAGCCGATGAGAAAGACCAAACCCCACAAGATGCCGACGAGCGTTGGCTGAAACCAGAGCGGTGGTTGAAATCCGGCAAGTACCGCGCACCCCACCAGCACTCCCATGGCTGCAATTGCAGCCGAAAGTAACCAACGTGTAGCCATCGGTTCCATGGCTACTTGCTGTGCAGGCGATGAGTCTTCGACAAACAAACGAAGCTCGCGGGAAGGTAGATTCACGACGGACTGCCTACTAAATTTTCTTATCGCATCTCACTCTATCTTAGCCGTAGGCACGCCAGCCGGACGGCATTCTTCAACCCGATCGCGTCAACAAAGTGCGTTGCGGTTTCCGTCACAACGCAGAGCTGCTCTAATCGGCACAACCGATACGCAAACGCCCCTACCGCGAGCAGCGAGGATTTCGATTGATGACCCGCGAGCAGATGTTGGCAAGACTCGAAGAAACAAACCGCACATGGGATGTGATCGTAATTGGAGGTGGTGCGACCGGCTTGGGCACTGCACTGGAAGCCGCCTCGCGCGGCTACCAAACGCTGTTGGTCGAAGCGGCGGACTTTGCCAACGGAACATCCAGCCGTTCAACCAAACTTATTCATGGCGGGGTGCGGTATCTGCGACAAGGCAAGTTGTCGATGGTGCGGCAGTCGCTGCGGGAACGCGGCCGCTTGCTCCGTAATGCTCCTTCGATTGTCCATCCACTAAATTTCGTAATCCCCAGCTACCGCACCGGCCGCCGCTGGTACTTTTACGCGGGACTAAAAGCCTATGACATGCTAGCCGGTGAATTGAACCTCGAGCCGACGCGGTTACTCAATGCACGCCAGGCGAGCGAACTGCTACCGACGTTGAACAATCACCAATTAAGAGGTGGTGTGATGTATGGCGATGGCCAATTCGACGACGCGGCGCTTGCCATGGCACTTGCCACGACTGCAGTCGAGCAAGGGGCAACACTTCTGAACTACACACCGGTCGTGCGCTTGCTCAAGCGCGGCGACAAACTGACCGGCCTCGTCCTACACGACTTGGAGGGGCAGCGTGAGTTTGAAGTGCAAGGCAAGGTTATAGTCAACGCAACGGGGGTCTTCGCGGAAAGCATCCTACAGCTTGACCGCGGCCCAGCCGACCTGGGTGCCATGCAGCCCAAGATCACCCCCAGCCAAGGAACGCATGTGGTTGTCTCGCGGGCTTTCCTCCCCACCGACCGCGCCATCATGATCCCCGATACCGACGACGGCCGAGTGCTGTTTGCCATCCCCTGGTTGAACCACACCCTAATCGGCACCACCGACATGGCCGTTGACAAAATAGAACTCGATCCACAGCCCCAGATGTCGGAAGTAGACTATCTGCTCGAGCATGTGGGGCGTTACTTGACCAAGTCACCACAGCGGCAAGACGTGCTCAGCACCTTTGCGGGCTTGCGGCCGCTGGTCGCACAGGCTGGCAAGTCGACTTCGCAATTGTCCCGTGAGCACTTGATCGATCTCTCGCCCAGCGGATTGCTCAGCGTTATTGGAGGGAAGTGGACCACGTATCGCCAGATGGGTGAGGAGGTCGTCGATCTGGCCGCGAAGCTCGCAGAGCTTCCGCGACGCGTTTCCGTCACTGCTACACTGGCCTTGGATGGACCTTCGAAGGCCAAAAGCAGCTTGTCGAGCGCGCCTGCCTCCCTGGGCGAAAACGGGCACGAATCTGCATCTGCAACCGAGCATCCCGCAGACGATCATAAGAACATGCCCATGCACCCGGAACTCGCGCTGACGGAGTGTGAGATTGACGAAGCGGTCAGTCATCAATGGGCCCGCACGGTCGACGACGTGTTGGCTCGGCGGTCGAGAGCCTTGTTTTTAAACGCCTCTGCGGCGCTCAGCGTAGCCCCACGCGTCGCTCGACGGATGGCCATGTTGCTCGGACGCGATCGCGCGTGGGAAGAGGCCCAACTGGCAAGTTTTGAGCGGTTGGCGGCAGGCTATCGGATCGAGCGGCCTCAGCTTTAAGGAGCATCGGCCAATACCGCATCCTCGGTTTTAGTAAAAACCAGAGTGGCTCCGTAGGTTGAGTCGGCAAGCTCCAGTTCCGTGTCGCTCAACTTCGCAACCACAAAAGGATCGCTCGCCACCCCTCCAACAAACTGTCCTAGTCTTTGCAGGTATTCGCCGGGCCTAGCAGCATAGTCAAGGTAAAAGTTTTTTCCATCAAACCGGTACTTGAAGTAATTGATGGCGTTGGACTTGTCATCCAGCAATCTGGTTCGCACCGTTCCATCGGAACGCACGTCCATGACCACGCCATGACTTCCCATCCAGCTTCCGACGATCGCCACTGGCTTGACATTTCCAACCACGGCGTTTGGACTCTTTTGCCCCTGAATGGTAATCACCAAAAGCCAAGCTATCGCCAAAACAACTGCGCCGCAAATGGCGAACTTGAGAAACTTTTTCATTGAGACCTACTTAACGACTGGCGCGGCGGACGCCGACGATGCCATAGCCGGGGTAGTTTTGCAGAGCAATTGCCGTAGCCTGTTGGCTGGTCTGCGCGGGGACCATCAACGAGATGGGACGACCGAATACGCCAGGTCCAGGGGCCAAGCCGACTTGCCAAATCCCGATGGCACCGGTGGAGGCGGCCAGCAAGTTAAGCTTGAGCATTTCGATCTGTTGTTGTTGGGCGCGATCTTGTTGATAGGCCATCGCCTGCGAGCGAACGAGAAAGCTCTCTTGCTCGCGTTGTTCTTCGCTCTCTTGCCGTTCGAGCCACAGTGCCCAACCCGGTTCCAGAATTTTCAATTCCTCAGGAGCAAACATGAAGAACGGGACGCCGATCTCATCGCCACTGGCCAGTTCCATCAATACACCTTCGAGCATGTAGGTCTTGCCGGCGTTCCCTTGAGATCTGGCCCAGTCGTCGAGCTGTTTGGCGTTCTCAAGGGTGGTCTTTTCCAAGTGGGAGATGATCTTCAACGTCAAGCGCTGGTGCAATGCATCCAAGTCAGAGAACTTTTTGCCATCGACGTAAGGCTGCGAGAACCGGCGCTGGACAAGCACTTCCCGGCGGCCGTAAGCCGATACGCGTCCTTCGACCTTCATGCCATCTTTGGAAGTCCAGGTCTGCATTTCGTCAGCAGATTTTTTCATCGTCTCAACGGTCTCTTTGGACCGCACATACTCCTGATCCTTTTCCGACAGCTCTTTCAGCTCGACCGCCAGCAACTCACCGGACGGACGCTTGAGGACCACCAGCGTCTCGCTAAAGGCAATCGCTTCCGCCTGGATTTCAAAATTACCCGTCAAGCTAGTCCACAGTCGCGAATCGGCTCCGAACAGACTGTTGGAAAAGAAAACACTTGCAGTTAATGCAATAGCTTGTAGAAAACGGTTCATTGATCGCACGTTCATTGATCGCATGGTGGGATTCTCCAGGAAAGACAGTTTGTAACCGACATCATAACACATTATCAAGAATTTGAAGCTGATATTCCGCAGGAGGTGTTCCGCCGTCGGGGGGTAAGTGGCGAGCAAGACCAATAAAGGCCGTGGAGTGATTCGCTTGTCGTGGGCTAGCAGCTAAGTTAACGACCGGAGTCAAGAAAACTTCACCGTTAGGTCTCTGGCCGCAAGCCTGTATGTGGCCCGTAAGAACCTAAGCCCGTTCATGCTGCTTGCCGCTGATTTGTAATACCAAAAACGTCGGAGTTGACCGCCGACTGCTCGGGTGGTGAGTTTGCCCACAGGGTGTTATGCTAAGGGGTGGTTCGGCTGGCGTGCTCGTGTTAAGCGGTCGAATTTATTGGTCTCAGCATGAGTAGCATGAGGATAGGTCGATGAAAATTGCGGTGGTCAAAGAGCGCTTCCCAGGCGAGCGACGCGTTGCCTTGACACCCGCCAATGTCCCACAGCTTGCCAAGGCGGGGATGGAGACGTGGGTCGAAGCGGGCGCCGGCGTTGAGGCGGGCTTCCCCGATCAACAATTCATTGACAAAGGTGCGAAGATCGTGGCTGGCCGCAGTGAAGCCATGCAGGCAGATGTTGTGCTGCAAGTGCGTGCCGCTGGCATGGACTTAAACGATGGCGAGGAGACGCGCCAACTCGCCCGAGCTCAGCAGATCGTTATCGGCTCCTGCGATCCGCTTGGTAAGCCACAGGCGATCGCCCAGTGGGCCAAGTCAGGTGTGACCCTATTCTCGCTTGAGTTAATCCCCCGCATCACCCGCGCTCAGAGCATGGATGTGCTCTCTTCTCAAGCCACGATCGCCGGTTATCGCGCGGTGTTGGTCGCCGCCACGGAACTCCCCAAGATGTTTCCGATGATGATGACCGCCGCCGGTACACTGGCCGCTGTCAAAGTCTTTGTCGTCGGGGCGGGCGTGGCTGGCTTGCAAGCCATCGCGACAGCAAGAAAACTGGGAGCGATCGTTTCCGCTTACGATGTGCGTCCTGCCTGCCGCGAGCAAGTCGAGAGCTTGGGGGGGAAATTTGTGGAGCTTGAGATCGATACCGGTAGCTCGGAAGACAAAGGGGGTTATGCCATGGCGATGGATGAGTCCTTCTACCGCAAGCAACGGGAGCTGCTGGCCAGCGTTGTGGCTCAGAGCGATGTCGTGATCACCACGGCTGCTATTCCCGGCCGTCCAAGCCCACTGCTGGTCACTGCTGAGGCGGTGCGTGCAATGGCACCTGGTGGAGTCATCGTCGACCTGGCAGCGGAACGTGGCGGCAACTGTGAACTCAGTAAACCCGATGAACGGGTGATCGAACACGGCGTCACGATCCTTGGGCCAACCAATCTCGCGACCGAGATCCCGCATCACGCCAGTCAGATGCTGGGCAACAACGTAGTCAAATTCCTGTTGAATATGGTCAAGGCTGGCGAACTGAAGCTGAACCTTGAAGACGAGATTATTCGGGACACGATGGTACTTCACCAAGGTGAAGTGTCGAACGAACGCATCCGTAGCTTGCTCACCTCGTAACAGCTAAGCCATGAACCCAATCATGAAATCAAGCATGCCAAATTTTCGACCCGTTGCGCCGCTCCGCCGATGCATCTGCGCGCTGCAGTTCTTGGTTGTGCTCCTCAGTTTGATAGCTGTTGGAACGACAACCCCGCGAGCCTTGGCTCAGGCCGATGCAGCGCGTGCGAGTGCGAGCCCCGGTGGGGGTATGGCAGAAAAGGAGTCTTCTGACGGTGCGGGAGAAATGCCGACCACGGACGCTCCAGTCGCTGAAGCAGCGACCGCGACAAGCGGTTGGAACAGCGAACAACGGACTACGCGTGCCGCCATGTTGATTGGCAGCTTCACCGTGTTCTTGCTAGCCGTATTTGTTGGCTTTGAGATCATCACCAAAGTCCCCCCAACGCTGCACACGCCGCTGATGTCGGGCTCGAACGCAATTAGTGGCATTACGATTGTGGGTGCCATCCTGACCGCTGGCCATGGGCTGGGGGGCTTCGGTGCATTTCTCGGCATGTTGGCGGTGATCCTGGCCATGATCAATGTCGTCGGTGGCTTTTTGGTGACGCATCGCATGTTGATGATGTTCAAGAAGCGTTAGTGGTTAGCTACTGGCCCAGCCTAGCCATCCTCTTGACAATGGCGTTGTACCTTGCGTTTGTTTTACCTTGCGTTTGTAACGACGAGAACTCCTGAGAATCGAATTGGTCACTCATGAACGGCTCAGCTACCCTTTTGCTCGCTTACTTGGCTTCGGCCTTGTTCTTTATCCTGGGCTTGAAGCAGTTGACCCATCCCCGGACGGCGGTGAGGGGCATCGTGATTGCCGCGATGGGGATGTTAATCGCCATTGTCGCCGCTTTGCTCGATCCCGAGGTGAAGGGGTATATCTTTATCATCGGCGGATTGGTGATTGGCGGAGGGATTGGTGTCTACCTGGCGTTATCGGTGCAGATGACTTCGATGCCACAAATGGTGGGCCTACTCAACGCGCTTGGGGGCGGGGCGTCGACATTGGTCGCTTGGGCCGACCTCAGTTTGCGCGAAACGCAAACGCTCGATAGCTTGATCGCCATCGGCTTATCAGGACTGATCGGTACGGTGACGTTTTGGGGGAGCTTGGTGGCTTATGCCAAGTTGGAGGAATTCAAGCGGTTTCGCAAGCCGTTCAGCTTGCCACAACAGCCATTGATCAATGCTGCGATCTTTATCGTCTCGTTGGTCTTGATTGGCTTTTTGGCCACAACCGGTGGCGGAGGTTGGGCGCAGCTATGGTACGTGTTGATCTTGCTCGTCGCGACGGCGTTGGGATTGTTTTTGGTACTCCCGATTGGCGGCGCGGATATGCCTGTGGTGATCTCGCTTATGAACTCCTACTCGGGCATTGCGGGTGCGGCAACTGGCTTTGTTATTGAAAACGATGCCTTGATCATCGCCGGTTCTTTGGTCGGCGCTTCAGGAATCATTTTGACTCAGATCATGTGCAAGGCGATGAATCGCTCGCTCACCAACGTCCTCTTCGGGAAGATGGCGGGGGGCGGTGAAGTGGCAGATGTTGACGCAATCTACGCCAATGTCCGCAGCACTTCGGCTGACGATGTCGCGATGATTCTCGATGGCGCCCAGCGGGTCGTATTTGTTCCTGGCTACGGGATGGCCGTTGCGCAGGCCCAGCATGCGGTTCGAGATTTGAGCAAACTGCTGGAAGCCCGCGGGGCTACGGTGGAGTACGCGATCCATCCGGTGGCTGGACGAATGCCTGGACACATGAACGTGCTTCTTGCCGAGGCGGACATCAGCTACGACAAGCTTAAGGAAATGGATGAGATCAATCCAACACTGGACACGGTCGACGTGGCCATTGTGATCGGTGCCAACGACGTGGTGAACCCGGTCGCAAGAACCGATCCGAAAAGTCCGATCGCGGGGATGCCGATCATTGATGTCGACAAATGCCGAACGGTGATTGTGATCAAACGTAGCCTCAGCCCCGGTTTCGCGGGCATTCCCAATCCACTCTTCGCGCTCCCGAATACGTTGATGTTGTACGCCGATGGCCAGCAAGCCGTGCTCGACATCGTCAAGGCGGTCAAGGAACTATAGGGGGAGCGGTAACAAGTTTCCTACGACGACGAGCATTGCTTACTCAATGACGTCGATTTCGTTGGCGATCTCACGCATTCCGCAGACGTGCCGCGCAATCGTGATCGCTTGTTGCTTGACTTGCACAGTTGACACCGTGCCCCGCAAAACTACCAGCGCCCCGGCGCACTGACAGTTCACGCCGTCGACATGCTCAAGGCGAAGCATCTCGTTGACGGCATCTCCGATAGCAAACGGCGTTCTGTTTTCAGCAAGGCTAACCATCTACCACCTCGTAATGTTGAGTAACGAAAAGCTGGGGAGTGACCCATGGAGCGTCGCTCTCCCAGTACCGCGCCGACCGACACGCGCTAGGCTGCCTTGATCGAATCGGCTGGTCAATGATTGGGTGATTAGGAAACTAATCCGAGATTCACAACAAATCGTCCCCACAAATCTAGCATGCTGCTAGCACAAAATTGGCCACCAACCCTGGGAACAAATCGAATTACCAAACGCCCTAAGGCAACGCCAGCCGAATTGGATCGGTTGCGTAAATTCGTCCGAGATCACGCGCACTCGAAGCCGATGTGCGCGGTGGACAGCGGCGAGAAGTCTAAGTGAACTGGTGCCCTTTTTGCGGCCCAAGTTGGGTTTGCGTTAGAATTTCAGGGCCACTTTCGGTCATCAGGATCGAGTGTTCGAACTGCGCCGACAGTCGCGCGTCGCGAGTTCGCACCGTCCAGCCATCCCGTTTATCGGGGCGAGTAAAGCGGGTTCCGGCATTGATCATGGGTTCCACGGTAAAACACATCCCGGGTAGCAAACGCTGTTGCCGCGAGCGTCGATCGGGAAAGTGAGGGATGTTCGGGGGTTGATGAAAGGCCACCCCCAAACCGTGGCCGACGTATTCCCGCACCACGGCGAAGCCACGGCGATGCGCTTCGGCGACAATCGTGTCGCCAATCACACTCACCGTACAACCGGGGGTTAAGGCATCGATGGCTAGGTGCATGCAATCGAAGGCCGCTTGCGTCACAGCCACCGCTTCCCGCGTCGCCTTCCCCAGAATAAAGGTTTCTGACTGATCTCCGTGCCAGCCATCCACCACACTGGTGATATCTACGTTCACGATATCCCCTTCGCGCAGAAGCGTGCCGTCGGGAATTCCATGGCAAATCACGTCGTTGATGCTTGTACAGCAACTCTTTGGATATCCCAAATACCCGAGCGTTGCGGGCTTATGGCCATGATCCAGGGAGTATTTGGCTACGAAATCATCGATCGTGGCGGTCGTGATGCCGGGGCAGATCATTTTGCGAACTTCGTCCATCAACTGGCCATTGAAGCGACCGGCAGCCCGCATCTTTTCCCGACCTTCGTGACCCAGGAGTAGCTTCCGCGCTAGTTTTTCTTGCTGCAACATGTGTGGGATTGGATGAGGAGAAGAGAAGTTTGAGAAGCACTCACCCCGGTTGGAGCGGACTGAGATCCGTCTAGTATACCCACGACCGATCGGGTGTGGAAAGCCATAACTTCCGGTAAGTGCAGGCGGGCTGCCCAGAAAGTCGGGCAAAAAGGGAGCCCAGCTGGCCAACAAACTGGGATCCATCCCACTGGACCGCATCGGTATTTCAGGGGATGCTAACAGAGCCCAAAACAGCCCGAGTGTTGAAGGCATTTTTCCGTTATGCACTCGGGCTGGCACCCCACGTTTAAGCTTGACTCACGATTCCCTCTTTTAACCACTTGATACCATGCTAGAACTAGTACCCGCCGCTCCGCCTGACCCTATTCTTGGTCTAACTGATGCGTTTCAGCAAGATACTCGAGCGGACAAAATTAACTTGACCATTGGCGTTTATCGTGACGAGGCAGGCAACACGCCGGTGCTGGAGTGCGTCAAGCGAGCGGAAAAACTATTGTTGGATACGGAGACGAGTAAAGGTTATCTGGGGATCGATGGACTGGCCGAGTATCGGCGACTGGCGGCCGAATTGACGGTTGGCCAACTTGTGCCTGCGGATCGTGTGGTCGCGGCGCAAACTCCTGGCGGTACGGGCGCGTTGCGGGTCGCTGCCGATTTCCTTAGCAAAAATTTCCATGGCTCACGCGTCTGGTGCAGCACGCCGACTTGGCCCAATCACACATCGATTTTCGAGGCCGCCGGGCTGGAGACCCAAGCTTATCCGTACTTGGCAGCCGACAAGCGTTCACTGGACTTGAATGCTTTGCTGAACAGTATCAACACCGAGGGGCGTCGGGGAGACATCATTTGCCTACACGCCTGCTGCCATAATCCAACTGGGATTGATCCCACAGCGGAACAATGGGAGCAGATGGCGGAAGCGACCGTCCGCCGCGGTATGTTGCCGCTGGTCGACTTTGCCTATCACGGTTTTGGGGATGGCTTGGAAGAGGACCGCGTGGGACTTGCCGGCCTCTTAAAACAGCACCAAGAAATGCTGATTTGCAGTTCTTACTCCAAGAACTTCGGGCTGTACAGCGAGCGGGTCGGGGCGCTGCTGGCCATCTGCTCCGATGGTGCTCAGGCCGCCTCGTTAACCAGCAACATCAAGCAATCGATTCGGACCAACTACTCCAATCCGCCACGACACGGCGGTGCCATCGTGGCTGCTATTCTCGGAACGGCCGAGCTGCGGGCGCTGTGGCTCAGCGAACTTGAGCAAATGCGGACACGTATTCAGTCGGTACGTACGCAGTTTGTGGAAGCCATGAAGCATCGCAACTGTGGCACCGACTTTTCGTTCCTGCTGCAGCAGCGAGGGATGTTTTCGTATAGCGGCCTAACGCCCATGCAAGTCGATTGGTTGCGGTCGGAAAAGGGGATTTACATTGTTGGGAGTGGTCGCATCAATGTCGCCGGGATTACACCCAGCAACCTGGATGTGCTGACCGCAGCGATCGCAGAAGCGCTGGCCATTTAATTCTCCCTGCCTAACGTTCGATCGCTCGTTCCCTAACATTTGCCTCCGCCATTTCCGAACGCCGTGAGACATTTGTCCTACAATAGCCTTCTCTGTCTAACGCCAGTACAACCATTTCTTAGGACCGCGCGATGCGCTATTTGATAACCGGTGGTTGTGGATTTATCGGATCTCATTTAGCGGAAGCCCTGTTGGCGGCGGGCCAGCATGTGATTGTGCTCGACGATTTGTCGACCGGAAAAATCTCGAATATTAGGACTATCGAATCGCATCCGAATTTCCAAGTTCTAATCGGCAGTGTGACCGATGAATCGCTCGTGCACGAGGCAGTCGTCCGGTGCGATGCGGTCTTTCATTTGGCGTCGGCAGTCGGAGTGCGGCTGATCATGGAAAAACCGGTTGAAACGATCGATACGATCGTTACCGGTACGCAGGTTGTGCTAAAACTCGCCAATCGTTATCGCAAACCCGTGTTGCTAACGAGCACTTCGGAGGTCTATGGGAAATCGACGAATATTCCGTTTGTCGAGGATGGAGATCGCTTGGAAGGCCCAACGACCAAGCATCGTTGGGCCTATGCGTGTGCCAAAGCGCTGGATGAATTTCTGGCGATTGCCTATTGGAAGACAACCAGCCTGCCAGTCGTCGTTGTCCGCTTGTTCAACACGGTGGGTCCTCGGCAGACGGGGCAGTATGGAATGGTCATTCCTAATTTCGTGCGGCAGGCACAGGCCGGACTGGCTCTACAAGTTTACGGCGACGGTACCCAATCGCGTTGCTTCTGCCACGTGGAGGATGTGGTGCGAGCCCTGTTGGCTTTGCTCCACTGCCCCGCTGCTCAAGGAGAAGTAATCAACGTCGGCTCGACGGACGAAATAAGCGTGCTGGCCTTAGCCAAGCTGATTATCGCTGAGACAGGGAGCACATCGAGTATCGAGTGCATTCCGTATACGGATGTTTTTGGGGATGGCTTTGAGGACATGCAACGCCGCGTGCCGTCGATCAACAAAGTCCGAAGACTGATCGATTGGACACCCGCCTGTACACTCAAGGCGATCATTGCCGATGTGGCCAATCAAGGCTGAGGTTCCGCCCATGCATAGACAACTGCCGCTGGGCGCCAGGGGTCCTAAATGCATGGGCATCCTCTCAGACAACCAGCTCGAAGCTTTCTTACTTTCGGCTAACCCGAGAAACCCGCTCGATCAATAGGAAGTTTCGCCCTTGGAACTCCGTGATGCTGCCAGTGACTATCCATTGATTGTCACTCGGCTCATCCATCACCGATTTGAGGATCCGCTGGGAAGCTAGATTCTCGAGCGCCGTGATGTGACGCTTGCTATCGGCCATCTGCAATACCAACCTTTCACCTTCCGCCCGGCATTCTGCCGTTCGGCTTTCCACCCGGGTCCCCTCGCGGATAATCGCCTCAGCCGCAGGCTTGGCAGCTTCCTTATCGCTTTTCGAACGGGACTCGTCGGCTCCCAAATTCGTTGCGATACTGGCAAGTACGAGCGTTCCTGCCAGCCAGAAAAATGGGGAGTGAAGTAGACCTTTGGTGAGGCTCTGGATGAATTTAATTGCCATGCCAGTTGTCATTGAATCTAGGGCCAAGAGGGTTCGGTGCTGAAGCTGTCGAGCCCGGCGAACTGGCGATTTACCAGCCTGCTATCGAGCGAGGTCAGCTCCGGTTTTTTGGAAGGACCATCGCGTGCAGGCACATCACGCCGCCGGCAGTCAACAGTGCCCAACCCAACCAGTGCGGCGGCTTGATCGTTTTCTTAGGGGACGGATAAACCCGCATGTACATATCAGTTCCAAAGTCCTGCGAGGCGAGTTGTGAGTCTTTGGCGACACGCGCCAGGGCCCGCGTACTGGTTTCATTCAACACAAACGATTCAATCATCCGAAACTGAATCCCCAGCAGGAACAATAACATCCCGACCATGAAGTAACGATTGCGATCAAACTCCATGACGATATTCCTCCGGCAGAAACGAACTCAACGGTCAATCATCTCAACGGTCAACGAACTCAATAGTCAACCAGCGCAACCTGCAATGAGCGCGAAACGCTGCTTCCCCTGGATGTCATCGAAACATTGAAACGCTCAGCCGCAGTCGAACTAAAACGATTCCAGTTGGACAAGTCGAACGGGTTTTAGCGACGCTCGTTCAAGACCACTCTTCTACCTGCGGTAGATCTTCGATCGACGCTAGGCCAGCCAATTCCAGCAGGCGTTCGGTGGGGTAGTAATGAGGGGATAGGCGTGTTCCAACTCCCTCGCGACGCATTTCAAGCAGCTGTCGGCGAACTAATTGGTTAAGCATACTGCTGCTCGGCTGTCCGCGTTGCTCGTCGATGGTGTCTCGGGCAATGCCCGGCTGGTAGAGCACCAGGGCTAGACAATCAATAGCGGCTTGGTTCAGTTTCACTTCGCGCACGCGACCGTAAAAACGATCGAACATGAAACTCAGCTCTTCCACCAGCTGCAGACGATAGCCGACACCCACGTCGGCGATGCGAAAAGCACGATCGGTTTCCGCATAAATTCGATTGATTTCGGCAATCAAGTCGACCACCTCCGCTTCATCGACACCGCGCATTAGGCTGGCGATTTCGGCGGCGGTGATCGGTTTGCTGTCTGGACGCCCAACCAATAGAACTGCTTCAACGATGGACCGAGGTGTCACCGGGCAATGCTCGTCGACTTCAGAGGTTGCATCGTCCTGATCGGCCCCAAACAGCTCGATTTCATCTTCGCTGGCCTCACCGTCGCTGCCCGTTGTCGCCGCAAACTCGTCCGCTGCGGCTTGCCCCGCCGAGGGCTGAAGCTTAGCGTAGGTTTGGCTCAATTCTTCCAGCGAAAATCCTTCTTCTTCCAACTCATCCTGGTCGTCAGCCTCATCGCCGGGCAGCTGCATTCCATGGCTCATGGCGTTTTCAGCTCGTCACGGAATTGGTTTCGATCGATGCTGCCACAGTTTCTGTTTCAGCTCCGTCGACCGCTTGGCTCCTCAAGATACGGTCCAAGATGCCGTTCACAAACTGGCTCGACTGCCTATCGCCATAACGTTTGGCCAACTCGACCGCTTCATTAATCACCACGCGACCTGGCGTATCGGTGTGCATTAGCTCATGGGCACCCAATCGCAAAATGTTGCGATCGATGGCAGCCATCCGGCGGATGGACCAGTTGGTAGCATGCGACGATAGACTTCGATCGAGCTCTTTGCGATGCTGACGAACGGCTGAAACGAGACGCCGTGCGAATTCGACCAACGGTCGGTTGCCATGCATACGATTCACCAAGAACTGGTCGGCGACTTGCTGATCCTGATCAGGATTCAGGTCCTCTTCGAATAGAACTTGCAGAACGATCTCACGGGCGCGTCGGCGGGTAGTCATTGGCGATTGTCAGATTTTTTAATTCAAGGGTGGGGCGATTGGCGGTTTCTAGAATATTAACTAGTTTTCGCGGGACGTCTACCGCGAATATGGTGGTCGTGGGACGCACGGTCAGCTAGTTTGCCACTTGGGTGGCCTCGATGTGCAAGCCGAGCATGGCCAACACGGCCTCAGCCGTCTCGCAGCCTTTATTGCCCACGTTGCCGCCGGCTCGATGAATCGCTTGTTCGAGCGTATTGCAGGTCAGCAGGCCAAAGCCAATTGGCTTGCCGGTCGTCATCATGAGTTCCATCAGGGCCATGCTGACCGCCCGATTGATATGCTGATCGTGTGTCGTTTCACCGCGTATCACCGCCCCCAGTGTCACCACTCCGCACACATCGGGGCGGCGCGCCAGCTGCCGTGCCGCCAACGGCAACTCCCAGGCCCCCGGTACGCGCACGACCAGCATCCGCTCGCCATATCCGGCGGCGGTCAAGGTTTGCTGTGCCCCTTCGAGGATGCGCAGGGTAATATTGGAATTGTAGGTTGAGACGGCGATCCCAATGATGCTGCCTGGTTCATTCATAGCTGATTGGCTTCCTAGGTTTTTAAGCTCATCAAGAATTCGACATTCGTTTTTGACTTCTTCATCCGCTCGGTCAACTTTTCCATTGCATCGCACGCGTTCATTTCCCCCAGGACGCGACGTAGCGCCGAAACCCGTTTGTGTTCCTCGGGGTCCATCAAGATTTCTTCGCGGCGAGTCCCGCTTGCGTTGATATCGATCGCAGGCCACACGCGACGGTCGACCAGCGTTCGGTCGAGAACGATTTCCAGGTTTCCGGTCCCTTTGAATTCTTCGAAGATCACTTCGTCCATCCGACTGCCGGTGTCGATCAGGGCGGTGGCGATGATCGTTAGCGAGCCCCCTTCTTCAAGCTTCCTGGCGGAACCGAAAAATGATTTTGGTTTTTGCAAGGCATTGGCATCCAAGCCACCGCTGAGCAACTTGCCACTTTGCGCGCATTCGCCGTTCCAAGCGCGAGCAAAACGGGTAATGCTGTCGAGAAAGACAATGACGTCGACGCCGTATTCCACCATCCGCTTGGCTTTTTCCAATACCATGTTGGCTACTTGGATGTGCCGCGATGCGGGTTCATCAAACGTGCTGCTGACCACTTCGCAGTTGGGCCCGCGCACCTCGCGTTCCATATCGGTGACTTCTTCGGGTCGTTCATCGATTAACAGCATCATCACATAAGCGTCGGGATAATTCTTCAGTACGGCACGGGCCATCTTTTGCATCAGCACGGTTTTGCCAGCCCGAGGCGGACTAACAATCAAGCCCCGTTGGCCAAAGCCTATCGGGGCGATCATGTCCACGACGCGAGTCTCAATAACTTCTGGGGTCGTTTCCAACACGATGCGCTGGTCAGGATGCAAAGGTGTTAACGCATCGAAGGCTTGCTTGCGATGCCGCAAATCGGGATCGTGCAAGTTGATCGCTTCGACCCGCAGAAGTGCAAAGTAGCGTTCATTCTCTTTAGGCGGTCTGATCTGGCCAGCCACCGTCGAGCCCGTTTGCAGGCCGAATCTGCGAATCTGACTGGGAGAGACATAAATATCGTCTGGGCAAGAAATGTAGTGGTGCTTGGCGCTGCGCAAGAAGCCAAAGCCATCGGGCAAGATCTCCAGCGTCCCTTCTCCGAACATCAAGCCATTGTTCTTAAGCCGCGCCTTGAGAATCTGAAACACAAGTTCGCGTTTGTTTAGCCCTGGAGCGATATGCTCCGCTTGAGCAACTTCCGCCAAATCTTCCTCACTCATCCGCTGGAGTTCAGCAAACGACGAGACACGATCGGTCGTAGGCGGAACCCGGTTGGTCAATGCTGCCCCGTTGCCATGGCGCGATTCCTGTGAAATCTCTTCTGCCAGCGACATCGGCTCGCGGACCGAATCCAACTCGCGGATTCGCTGCTCCACCTCGGGGCTCACCGGAGGTCGTCCAGCCGAATTGGAGGAGTAGGGGCGGCGTGGCATGCGATCCCCACGCGGCCGCGAGGGACGTTGACCTGACATTTTAGAAAACTCCTAGCAGATAAGTCTGGGAGAGACCTTCGGTACGGTTCTCGGACTGGATGCGGTTCAAATGGGGTGGGAGGCTCACGCTGGCCACCGGGCCCGGTGGCGACGTGGTAACAACGCAACAAAAATGAGAAAAGTAAACGTCCAGGCAAGAACCAATGTCACTTGTCCAGCGGTCGCCCAAGGAACGGGCTGCCACCTCGAACAAAGCGGAAAAACTGGGGAGGGAGTAACGAAAAGGGCGCAGCCGAAAAACCCGCTGCTATCACTTCGTCATTATAGGCGTGCGAACCGCTGAATAAAAGCAACCTTTTTTAAGGCCGATGGTCGCTGCTCCCATCCCACCCCCCATTTTTTTCGCAATGGTTATAGGCCTGCAACTCAAGGCATCCAAAGGAAGTCTGACGGCCCTTAGTTTTTTTAACATTTGATGTCTGGCAGGCTTTCCGGTGGACATTTTCTGCCGCACAGACCGCAAGGGACGTAACACTAAAATGGCGGCTGTCGGCGACTCAATAAATTTAAGACACGGCCAGGCAAGCGAGCCAACCTGCAAAAACTGCCATTTGCCTAGGCGCCAGAATTAGACACAATCCGCCATGGCGCGAATCATCTGCATTGCGAATCAAAAAGGTGGAGTCGGAAAAACAACGACCGCCGTCAACTTGGCCGTCGGTCTGGCAAAGGCCGGTGAACGGACACTGCTTGTCGATCTCGATCCGCAGTGCAACGCCACCAGCGGAGTTGGGGAGCAGGTCGCCGCGCGCCATCCCCTGCTATTGGATAAGCCGCTGCGGGAAAGCTTGACCACCACCCGCTGGGAGAACCTTAGCTTGCTCCCCGGAAGCCGCAGCTTTGTCGACGTCGATCGACTCGAGCGCGGTCAACTCGCCGATTCGGCAATCCTCCGTCAACACTTGGATGCGGGCATGGCTAGCTTCGACTACGTGCTGATCGATTGCCCCCCCTCGTTGGGACAACTCACTCGGGCAGCCCTCAGTGCTAGCACAGAAGTTCTAATGCCCATTCAGTGTGAGTTCTACGCTATGGAGGGGCTAACCCAAATGATTCATGTAATTCGCGACGTAATGCAGCAGGGAGATGGAAGATTGACCTTTGGCGGAATCCTACTCACCATGTATGATCCGAGCTTAGAGTTGACCCACGAAGTTGACACGGAGGTGCGTGAGTTCTTTGGCGATATCGTTTTCGATACCGTCATTCCACGCGATGTGTCGGTTTCAGAAGCGCCGAGCCACGGTGTGAGCGTAATGGATTACGCCCCCAGATCGCGCGGCTGCCGAGCCTATATAGAACTGTGCATGGAGGTACTGGAACGTGACTAAAGATCGTCGTCTTGGACGTGGTTTGGCAGCTTTGCTTGGTTCTCCGTTAGAGGAAGACCAAGTAATCGACGGGACTGCCACGCAGTTGGCCTCGGAACCTGGCCAGCGAACAGTCCCCAGTCGCAGCCCTGCGACATCCGCGAGTACCTCCGCCGCGGCAGTTAGCGAGTCGCGCTCACCTCGGTCGACAGGTGTCACCGGTGCAGTACCGCTGCGCCGCAGGGAGTCCGGCCCAAACGAGCTGGAGGAATTTGGAAACGCAACCAAATCGACTCACACGACGCTCGAAATCAACGTGGAGGATATTGAAAACAATCCGTTTCAGCCGCGGCGGAAGTTCCATGAAGCTGAAATTGCGTCGCTGGCGGAGAGCATTCGCGAACACGAACAATTGCAGCCCATCTTGGTGCGGCGCATCGGCAACCGCTTTCAATTGATCAGTGGCGAACGGCGACTGCGAGCCACCATTCACGCCGGCCTAGCGACGATTCGGGCCGAAGTGCGCGAGGCCGATGATCGGCTGGTAGCGGAACTAGCTATTGTTGAAAACCTACAGCGCAAGGACTTGGATGCGATTGAAAAGGCGTTGTCGTTTCGTCGCTACATCGACGAGCATAAGTGCCGGCAAGACGACTTGGCCAAACGCCTGAAGATCGATCGCAGCACCATCGCCAACTTGATGCGTTTGCTCGAATTGCCAGCTCAGATCCAACAGTGGGTGCAAGACGATCAGCTCACCGCCGGACACGCTCGAACCTTACTCCCCCTGGGCAACGAGGCTCAGCAGATGGACTTTGCCAAGTTGATTATGGAAGAGGGCTGGACGGTTCGCGATACAGAGCACCGCGTCAATGAACAGCTACTGATCGAAGATGGGGCGATTGCTGGCAAAACATCTCCGGCTGGACGTCCCTCGACACGCAAGAAAACGTCTCCTCAAGTTGCCGCCCTAGAGCAGCAAATGCGATTGTCGCTGGGCACCAAGACCGAGATCCGGCAGAGCGCCAGTGGGCGAGGCAAGATTACAATTTCCTTTGCGAACAACGAAGAGTTCGAGCGGATTCGCGGCTTGATCTGCCCTTCGCCGGAACAAAGAAAGACTGCCTGAGCGTCTGAGCGGCCACATTGAATCCCTCGGACTTTGTCCAGCTCACGCTCACTAAGATGCTCCAGGGCTTGAGGGTCTTCAGGGCTTAGTGCACACGCCAACAAAGGCGGGTGCGTAATGCCGAATATCCCAGGGAAGTTCCGCAATCGATGCCGCCAGATCAAATGCAGCATCCGTCTCGCATACGAACTGACTACCATGGGGAGCGGCGGCGAACATCGCCCGCAACCCGTCGGCCAGTCGCTCCCCGTCATTCTCCCAAAGCCGATAGGGAGGACAACAAAAGACCACCCATGGTAAGGCTGGCCAGCTCTGGATGTTTAGCTCCAGGCTTCGCAACCAACGCAGCGTATCGACGTTGTGAACATGGACTTGATCTTGGATGCCTAGCGCCTTCAGGTTTTCCACCATGGCGGTGACGCTCATCCGCGAAAGCTCAAGGATGCAAGCTTGAGCCGAACCGCGACTGACCGCCTCAAAGGCTAACACCCCTGTACCGCCGAATAAGTCGATTGCGAAGGTATCATGAAGGTATCCCCCGAGCAGGCTGAAGACCGCCTCGCGGGTGCGTTCCTTCATCGGTCGGGTGGCCGGGTCGCCGTTGTATTCGATCCGACGCCCACGCAGGCTACCCGCTACGATGCGGAGTTTGCTCGGAGTGAACTTGACCGGTGGTCGGCGCGTGGGACGGGCGGCCGGTGAGTGGTCGCGGCCCCATTCGGAATTGCGTGCCATAGGTTGAAAGTGCCGAGCAAAAGAGAATGTCAGAAAGGTCCCGCGGCGGATCGTTGGCGATCTACTAGCATCACGCAACTAGGACTAGAATATCATCTTTCCTTATAGAATTGCCTACCGCAACTCGCCAGACTTTCCAGCATTTGGTGAGAAAAGCGATGGTCTTAACGGCACTTATGAGTGATTCACTTACGCAAACTGCTTAATGGAAGTTGAAATGCGACGACGTTTCACCGGACGCAACTTGTTATCCTCTCACTTTTCTGCTTGTTTTTGGTATCTGCGACATCCGCAGGCTGTTCAGCACTTGCTCTTATCAGCTTCGCTAGCTGTAGCGCTGCTTGGCTTGGGTGGGTTTGCGGTAGGGCAATCGCCGTCGGTCGATTCAGCTGCTGCGGGTGATCACGAGGGACACGCGCACTCCGAAGCGGGTCGGTCGTCCGAGAAGGCTGGCGAAGTCGTCACGCCCCAGACGGAGGAGTTCAAGCGAGCCTGCGATGCGCTCCGCGAACACTTAAAAATAATGCGTGCACTGATGGTCAACTACCATGTGGGGGAGTCGCTGACTGAGGATCGACAAACCCGCGAGCGCTGGCCGGAACTGCTTGCCGAAGGGGTCCAACTGCATCAAACCATGATGGACGCGGCTCTGGCTGAATTTGAACTCGAGCCTGCCGAGCGAACCGATTTGGCTGGTATGTTCGCGCGCTACCTCAAAAGGGGCTATGAACAAGATCGCTTCGAAGGGATGGTGCCCATTGGACAAGCGCTAATCGAAAGCGGCTACGCGAATACAGAAATCATTCGCTACATGGCCATGGCTGCCTTCTCGGTCAACGAGTACGAAGTGGCACAACCCTTCTTGCAGAAGCTAGTCGATGAAGGGGAGGTGGGGCCCGAGCTCGGAGTGCTGATTCAGAACTACGGCCCAGTCCTCGCGGCTTGGGAGCGAGAATTGAAGCAGCGCGCGGCTGATGCCGCTGGGGAACCGCTGCCACGCGTCCTGATGAAGACAACCAAAGGCAATATGGAAATCGAGCTATTCGAAGACCAAGCGCCCGAGGCGGTGGCCAATTTCATTCACTTGATTGAACAAGGCTTTTACGACAACCTGACATTTCACCGAGTGATTGAACATTTCATGGCGCAAGGCGGATGCCCCCAAGGGGACGGACAGGGTGGTCCAGGCTATTTCATCCGTAACGAAGCGGACAAACCTGAGGCCCGCAACTTTTTCCGCGGTACCTTGGGCATGGCGCTCGCCCAAGAAAGGGACTCGGGCGGCTCGCAGTTCTTCATCACCTTCCTCCCCACGCCTCAGCTCAACGGGTCATTTACGGCGTTTGGTCGAGTGATCGACGGAATCGATGTGCTATCAAACATCAGTCGCCGCAATCCCGAAGAAGATAAGAAAGATAAAACGGCAACTCCGGTAATGCCCGATGAAATCATCACCATCGAAATCCTACATAAGCGCGACCACGAATACAAACCCAACAAGTTGTCGGAATAATGAATCTCCTCAAAACACTTAGTTGCACCGCAACGGCTTGTTGTTTGACGCTGGTCGGCTGTGTTCCCCAACCAGAAGATTCCGTGGTGATCTACTCGGCAGCCGATCGAGAGTATGCCAAACCTATTTTCGATGCATTTGCTCGCCGCCATGCTCCCACCGAGGTGTTGCCGCAATTCGACGTCGAATCGACCAAGACCGTCGGGCTGGTCACGCGGATCGAGACGGAACGTGAGAGGCCGCGGTGCGATGTTTTCTGGAATAACGAAATCATGCACACCCTGCGGCTTGAAAAAGCCGGATTGTTGCAGCCAATCAAGTGGGAGATCCCTAGCGATTGGCCAGCCAGCCTGCGCAGCAAGGACAAGCACTGGGTGGGGATCGCCGCGCGGGCTCGTGTCCTAATCGTCAACCGCGATTTACTTCCCGCAGATGGCGAACGTCCTCAGGGAGTTTCGGAACTGGCCGACCCCAAGTGGAAAGGGAGGTGTGGAGTCGCCCTGCCATTGTTCGGTACCACTGCGACCCACTTCGCCGTTTTGCATGCAAAACTGGGGGCAGAACGTGCGGAAAGCTTGTTCCGCGATATCCAACGTAACGCCGTGGTACTGTCTGGCAACAAGCAAGTTGCCCTGGCCGTTTCCAGTGGGCAACTCGCCTTCGGCTTGACCGATACCGACGATGCCCTCGTTGAACTCGATGCAGGGCTTCCCATCGATATCATCTATCCCGACCAAGAACCTCAAGCGCTGGGAGTGCTGAGAATCCCTAACACGATCGCCGTTCTGCGCGGTGCGCCCCACCCAGTCGCCGCCGCACAGCTCGCTAACTATTTGGTGTCTGAAGACACCGAAGCGAGACTCGCCATGGGACCGAGTGGTCAATTCCCGATCCGTCCAAACCACCCCCAGCCGTCGCGCGCCGAAAGCAAAGAACCGGTCCGTTGGATGGACGCCGACTTCTCCGCAGCTGCAGAGCTATGGCCTGAACTCTCGCTCAAACTGCAAGAGATCTTCCGCTAAAGTCTCGTCCTTTAATCAGGTTACCGTTTCCACTTCTCTATCCACTGCCTCTCGCAGCGAGAAGAGCAGGGGGAGCTGAAATCAACACGGCCGCTACTCGGAATACAGCGGCTTGATGACCCGCATGTACAGGCCGCCACCGAGAACGGCCCCCAGGGTCGGGGCAATGATGTAGACGGTCAGCCAGCCCCAATCGCTCCCCAATGGAAGTGCGATATACCCCCATCCGGCCAGCGCCGAGAACAGTCGCGGACCAAAGTCGCGAGCCGGGTTAAAGCAGGCTTGGGTTAACGGGGCGATCACTGAGATCAACGCCGCAACGGTTAAGCCAACGAAGATCGGGGATTGATTGCCTTGGGGTGCTAAGGGGTTCCGAGTATCCGCCAAAGCAAACACCATGATGGCCAGCACGGCGGTGCCGAGGGTCTCTGCGAGAAAAGCGACCCCATGCGGAACCGTCTTTTTCAGCTCAGCATGTGCGACGGCTGAATAAGGGGCATCGCCAGCCGCCAATGAGCCAGGATTCGGGTAAAACTCGCCGTAGCAACAAGCCGTGAGCTCGCTCCCGGGTTGGCCACGGACGACCCCCTTCGCTTTCTCCAATGCCGACAACTTGGGAGAGAACAGCATGAACAACATGGCGGCTGCCAGAATCGCGCCGCATACCTGAGCTCCGATGTAGGGAAAGACGCGGCGTGGATCAAAGCCATTCCAAGCACACATGGCTACCGTGATGGCTGGGTTGATGTGCGCACCGCTGATGTTCCCAACCGAATAGATCGCCAGCATGATGGCCACCCCCCACACGATCGCTACTTGCCAGAGCCCCGACTGCGCACCAAACAGGACGGCCGCATGAACGGCCCCGCATCCAAAAAATATTAAGACGAACGTGCCGATCACTTCCGCGATCAAGCAATGCCGCAGGGGTGTTGCAGGTTTCATGTTCAAAGGTGTCGCTCTCGTGATTACAAAACAGGGGCTACAGGGTCGCGGGGCACACCCCCAAACTCGATGTCCAATCCATTCGCAGTTGAAACGACGTTTGAAAAGCAGTCCCCCCAACGCACCCGCGTCTGATCGGCCATAGCGATCCGCCCCATGATCGCCGTGAGTGTGCTCTCAGCCGCATAACGACCCTCAGCCGGCAATTGTTGTGCATCGGCCGACGCAGCGCCCTGAGCGGTACGCATCGCTTGCAAACTCGCCAACAAGTGATCGAGCTCTGCTTGATAACCATCGCGACTCGCATCCGTCCGCCACAACAGTCGCCGCTCATGATCGAAGATCTTGCCACGCGATAAGTCGCAAGAACCTTGCGTACCGTACACCCACTCAGAGGATTCGTAGGGGCGGCCACTCGAGTTCGTCACACAGCTGAGTCGGAAACCGCTGCGGTAAGTGTACTCGACCACGGATCCCTCTGCCGGACTTTGAGAAAGGCTGTCCGCATTCACCGCTGACAAAGCCCGGGCTTCGATCGGATGGTCTTCGACGAGCCAATTGATGACATCCAAATTTTGGACCTGTTCTGCGACGAGACTTCCACCACCCGCCCAATCGAACATCTGCCAATTGCGCAGTTGATATTCATACTCGGACTGACCGCGTCGCCGCGGTTGCGCGCGCGGCAGCTGGCGATTGCACTGGGTGACGGCCGAAGTCAGGGGACCAATTGCCCCTTGCCGCAAACGCTGAATCGTTTCAAGATAGCTCGCCATATGTCGCCGCTGAAAACCAACGGCCACCGCCAGTTCTCGCTGCCGCGCTACGGCGCACGCTTCCAAAAAGCTGCGAACTCCAGCCGCATCGACGGCAATCGGCTTTTCCGCAAAGACATGCTTGCCGGCTTGCACTGCAGCCGCCACGTGGATGGGACGAAAAACGGGCGCCGTAGCGAGAATTACCAAATCGACATCGCTGTCCAACAGCTGACGATAGCCATCGAGACCTACGAAGCGTCGGGACGAATCAACCACGTACCTCTCCGCAAACTTACCTTTTAAAGTCCGGCAGGCTTGCTGCAGGCGATCTTCGAACAGATCGGCAACCGCGAAGAGCTGGCCGTGGGCTTGCTCAGAAGTCAAAGCATGCGTGGCTGCGGCAATGCCGCGAGAGCCGCAACCGATCAATCCAATCCGCAGCGGTTGGGCAGCACTTGCGATCGCTGGAACCGCAGCGTGTGCTAAGGCTGCCGGGACGGCACCTGCCAATAACAACGAAGACCCACGGATAAAGTCTCGGCGGCTATCTTCGTGACTCGGATGACGCATGAGTAGTCCGTTATCGGGAGATACGTTATCGGGAGATACGTCGGCGGGAGAAAAAACAACGCACAGAGTAGATTATTGCCAGATGGAGGACACCCGGCAAATGGATAAGTTGAGACTTGCAAATTGGCAGAATCAACTCTGTGCGTCGGAGGGAGAGGGGGGAGTTGGTAGCCGTGTCTTTTTACCAAGGTCAAACAAGAGGTACTCGTGCGAACCCGGACAGAAATCCCTCGGTTAAACGGCTACCGTTCGTTAACTACCGGAAAGATCTCGGCCACAAAGCTCGCTTTCACGACCTTAGCCTGCCAACACTGGACCCCATCATACCCGTACATAGAGCAAATACAAGTCGCTGGAGGTCAGAAAACGGGGATGTTTCTCGTGGGAGCGGCAGGCGACTCTAAATTGGCTATTGCAAGTGCTGGTCAAACCAGTCGGCAAATTTGATGATGTCCAAGAACATCGTTGGCCATCCGTGCGCCTTGCCAGGGCGCGTTTCGAACTGGACAGTGCACCCCTGGGCCTCCGCAGCTTCGATAAAGCGCTCGGATTGGTCGATCGTGACCAACGTGTCGGCATCTCCGTGAATGATCAAGGTGGGAGGCATTTCCGGCGTGATGTGATAGATCGGCGATAGCTCGCGACCGAGTTCTTGCCAACTTTCCAGCGACTCGGCCCGAGGCCCAAAACCTGCCTTGAAGCTGGTTGGCGGCCCGCCATCCCCTGGATTTTCGGTCGAGTCCCCTAAATTGAGCAAATCAGTTGGAGGGTAAAAGCAGGCCACACACTGCACCGCACTCGACACCCGCTCGACTTCGCCCTCAGCCTCTGAATTGCCAACCCCTCCGCGTGTCCCCAGCATCAAGGAAAGATGTCCACCGGAACTTCCCCCAATGACCCCCAGTCGCTCACCATCGACGCCATATTCATTAGCATGCAAACGAATAAATCGCACCGAACGCTGCACGTCTGCCACAATGTCACCAATTAAGCACTCCGGCTGCGATACATGCCGGACAGCAAAGACGGTGTAGCCTCTCCGTAGGAAAGGCGCGAACAAATAGGGTCGAATTGAATTGGCCCCCGACCGCCAACCGCCACTGACCATCAAGACCACCCCCGCCCCGTTGGCTTGCGGTGGACGAAACACATCGAGCAACAAGGGAGTACCGGCCCGCTCTCCGTATTGCACGTTCGCTGTCAATTCATAAGGCGCTTTGAACCACCACCAGTAGGTCGAGCCCAAGGCGAGCAGGAGCAGCACCAGCGTGATACCGCTGCCGATCAGCAGCCGTTTGAGCCACGTCCGTTTACGTCTCACGATGTTTGAACTTTCTCGAACAAAAAAAACAAGATTGACCAGGCCCCGACTTGTCGGTCACCAACCCACTCTGTCACCACAACTTAATCTGTCACTACAACTTAATCTGCCATTCGCCGTTGGCGGTAGATTTTCAGGCCATTGAGCGCATGATACAAGGCACCGCAGTCCAGTTCGGCTGCTTGGGTTGCGTCGAGCAAGTCGCACAACCGCAGCCCCGCCAATTCCATCCAAGGCTCAGCGAGTTGCTCACTAGGCAAAGCCAGCGCCAAGAACTCGAAGATGTGTCCTGCACTCGAGAGCTCCGCGCTCAAGTCCACCGACTGACTGGGCTTGACAAAGTAATAGCTCGACAGCGAACCATCGCGGCTACGATTCACTCGTGCATTTTCAATCGATTGGTTGACCACCTGCTGGGCCGCTTGCCAGACGGGCGCATCGGGCAAGCCCAGCTTCTGTTTGGCTGCCAGAGCGCGGACGAGTCCGCTGAGTCGATGGGTCCCACCACAAGCGCTCGAATTGAGATCGTTCGTTAACTCGGCTTCCACCAGCGCTTCCCAACTGACCTTCGTCCCATTGGCCGTTTCCCATTGCGGTTCGTTCGGAAAGTAGTGCGTCAACCCGATCAACGTCCAGCTGTATTCGTTGAGCAGATTATTGACGACATCCACCTGGGCTTGCCTGGCCCAATCTAGGATGGTTCGTTGTGTGTCCCCCACCATGACTTCGGTTTCGAGCGGCACGTTGGCCATGGCAAAAATGGCCAGCCATTGATCGGGGTGCCCCTGCCCAACATAGCTCCCCGGCTCAAGCCGCGCCGTGACCCCCGTCCGCTGCGTTTTGGGGAGTGGCGTTGAGCCCAGTCCGAGTTCAAAACCGTTGATGAGCCCACCGTGAAACGCATAATCCAGTGCGCTCACCACGCCGCGATCAGGGGTTTCTAGAGGGAGTTCGCTGCCGTAGCTGATCACACCGTGCATGATCTGCCAGGCGGCATTGGTTGAAGAACTTAGCAGTCGCTGCGTCCGTTCGCGCTCGAGCGCGGCGTCAATCCGGGACACCAAAGGTACGTTGTTGAGTCGGGAGGAAGCGAGCACGTTCTGAGGCACTTCGGATGCATCGTCTGCTTCAACTCCCCGCTCAGCCGCCGCGCTGTGGGTGGACTCAGCTGTTGCCTCAACCGGCGACGCGTTGGCGGATGCTCCCGCGTTGCGGCTCAGCTGCGCCTCCAAGGCCTCCAGGGCGCGCTGCCGTTCGGCGACTGACTCCAGCGTCGCGGGGCTGCAGCCACATTGTGCAAGCAGAGCCAAGAGGAACACACAGCAGCCGAAGCTCCTGCTGCTTGGAAAACGATGGGTGGACATGAGTGCCTTTAATGAGAAGCGGATGCGACGCGGTGCGGGCGATGAACGAAGCGCGGATGCGAATGGCGACTGCAATTGTAACTACGACTGGCGGAGCGTGTCGAGAATTTTTGTCGCGCGCAGTATCCCGAAAGATCCCGCTACGCCTGCTTAGAACGCGCTGACGCGGTCTTGGCGAGCCAAGCGCGAGTCCAAATCCTCTCTTCCTTACGTTGCTCATCCGAATATAAGCCCGTGCCTGCAGGCCAGCAGAAAGCTGGCTGACGAAAGATGGCGACTGGCCTGAGCCATTTTTCGACTCCCATCTTTCGTCAGCTTGGTACACGGACGACAGCAACTGGCCGTGCGGATGGAGCCCTTGTTAACGATTGACCGCCAGCGGAGTTGCGATCCTGAACCGCAGTCCGCCGTGAACACCGAAAACAAGGCCTGACCCCGCTGGCCTTGCCTGACCTCAAGGCCTGACCCCGCTGGCCTTGCCTGACCTTGCCGCTGAGTTTAAGCTTTCGAGCCGTGGCAATTCGTCATCCGCCGGATGTTCGCTCTAATCGCAATTGAACGCACAATCGATACAGTTGGTTAATCTTCGTAAACTTTCATGAAACTGGGTTTCGCTAGACGATCGTCGAGGAGTCGAGCCCTCGCGTTCTCTGGTTCACCTTGTGGCAAATGGCTCGAGGTGAGAGATCTACTTGCCATTTGCGATAGGTTCTCTGGACGAGAGCGAGTCTTAGTTAGAGCTGTGGTGCCGGTTGTAAGAGCCATATGAAACGCAGTCCATGATCAAGCACAAGCCAAGTAGTAGCCCGCTCACGGGATGTGTGCTGATCGTTCTTCTGTTTGCGAGCTTGGCTGGCTGCGGTTCCAACCGCTGTTTTCTCGCCCAATCGCAAGTTGCGACCTTCCCCGCACAGGGCTCTCGGTTAGCAGGCTCTCCGTTAGCCATTTTTTTGTCAGGAAAACCTGCAACTTGCTCGTCCGATTGCAAAAGCGAACTGCCATGGCCGACCGAGGGTTCAGCGCGGGAGCTTTCCCAACGGTTCCTGGCGCTCGCGTGCAGCTTAAGCGAGGCAGATGATCCCAGAAGCACCGACTACTACTTTCAAGCGGCCGTTCTGAGCTGGCCAGCAGTTGCCGAGCAATCGAATTGCAATGCCTCCGAGTCGTGCGCATGGAAAACTTACCAGACGAGTCTCGCTGGGCTGATCAGCGAGTCCGATCGATTTGGGCGAATCGAGCAAGGGCACTTGCGGATCTTCCAACCGGATGGGCCTCGAGACGTCTCACTGGTCAGCAGCGGTTTGCCATTTCCGGTCGAAGAGTATTCAGAACTACAAATAGCTAATAAGTCTACGCATGGCAAACTGCAGCATCACTACGCCAGTCCTGGACTGGGTGTGCCCGTGATAGCCATTCGAAAACGCCCGCAAGTCACTCGCCACGACGGCGAAGGCACGGTTGAGCAGTTCATTCCACCAAGCCTACCGTTTGCGTCCACGGTCATCCTGCGACCACGAAATGCCCACGAGACTCATGCAATGGCTGAGCCTGGGGGTGATTTCGTTCTCGAGCTTGCCAACCCACTTCAGGTGCGTGCTGTGCGGGTTGGAGCGCAAGAGCTGACTATCGCTCGGGATATCACGGCACCGTTGGAGAAGCTGTTAGAGTTGCGTCCCTCCAAACCGATCACCGGTTTCCTTCTTCCAGGTGCTGAGACGAGTGACGAAGGGCTGAAATGGTTGGAGCCGTATCAGCCCGGTAAGATTCCGGTCGTTTTCGTGCATGGCCTGCTCTCAGACGCGAGCACTTGGTTGGACATGATCAACGATCTCCGCACGCATGCTTGGTTCAACGATCGATATCAGGTTTGGGGATTCAACTATGCCACCGGCAGTCCCTTTGTGACCTCAGCCCTAACGCTGCGAACCCAATTGCGCGAAGCTCGCTGCCTGCTCGACCCTGACTCTCAAGATGCCGCGCTCGAACAGATGGTGCTTGTCGGACATAGCATGGGAGGACTGGTCGCGAAGCTCCAGGTGACCGACAGCGAAAATCGAATATGGGATTCACTCGCGCGGGTACCACTGGACTCGCTCCAAGCCTCGGAGGAGGCGAAACAAACCTTGTCACAACGTCTCTACTTTACATCGCAACCCTTCGTGACTCGCGTGGTGTACATCGCCACACCTCACAAAGGCTCGTCTTTTGCCGTGCGTGGCATTGGACGGATCTCGTCAGCGCTTGTCCGCCCCGATGAACTGCAACAAACGCGGCATCGCCAGTTAATCAACGACAATCCCGATGCCTTTTACGGAACCTTTCGCCGCCGCATCCCAACCAGCATTGACCTGCTGGAACCCAACGACTGTACGCTACAAGCGATCTACGACCTGCGCGTCCCCGAACGGGTCGAACAGCACACGATACTTGGGACGGGACGCGGGCCTTGGAACTTGCGGCGGAGCGATGGAGTGGTCAGTTTCGACAGCGCGCATCACCCCGATAGCCTCAGCAAAGCGTGTGTGTCGTCCTCACACACTGAGATCACTCGCAATGAGGATACCATTTCCGAAGTCACGCGCATTTTACAATTGCATCTAAAACAAGCTGTTGTTTTAGGGCTGTAAGGCATGCTAGCTGAGGACACTGAGCTTCCGCGCGGCGTGCTCTGTGAACTCCGTGTCTCTGTGTTTCAAGATTGAATCATTGTTTGCCATCGATCGCGACTAGGCCAAGATTCCAAAAACAGAAGCTGAATTCACGGCATTTTGTTGCACCTGACACAATATCGAACGGTAATTCAAACCACTTTTGTTCGTTCAACCGTCATAGACAGAACTTCTTAAACGGAAAGAGTGGTATTGCACATTCGTGGGAAGCAACAGCTGTGAATAAGCGAGCGATTGCCGGTCGAATTTCTCAAGCATAGAATGCAATCACACGGCATGGAGTATGCCGTGGTTCATACCGCAGGGAAGCGCCAAATGAAACAACTTTTTTCTCGTCAGTTCCAAATACTCAGCCTCATCGGGTTGCTCCATACCTGCGCGGGGCTCGGTTCCGCAGCGGGGCAGGAACCGGATGTCGAACCTCCAGCCGCATCTGTCCAGGAAGAGCCTTCGGACATAGGCGACGATTACCTCGAGGGGGATGTGCCGGAATGGTTGCAGGGTTATGGGTACGAAGATACCCACGACGACGTTCCGGGTGGGCGGAGCGCGGCTCCTAATGCTGGGGCGGGTGGTTCCCCTGATCGCCAGTGTTTCTTTTGCCGCGACACCCTTACCGGCGATTGGTTTGGCTACCGCTCGGGTCTGCGGGAGCAGGGAATCAACTATCGCGGACGAGTCACTCAGTTCTTCATGGGTGTAGGCGGAGGTGTCAATCCACCGGTTGCGCCGCAGTTCGCAGCCTTGGGGATCGCTGGCGGCGATGCCTTTGAATACACAGGAAACTCGCGTCACGATTTCCTCGTGGACCTGGACAAGTTTGGCGGGCTTCCGCATAGCAAGTTTGTGGTCACGATGGAGAATGTGTGGGGACGTTGGGGAAACGTGTCGTTTGAAACCGGTGGTCTTTCACCCGCGGTCTTTAACGCGGTCCAGCCTGTAGATCCAGCGGCGACCGGTGATCTTTATTGCACGAACTTCATGCTCATTCAGCCGCTGTCAGAGCAGTTCATTTTGGCGGCGGGCAAGACGCGGACCGTCGGCATTGCGGACAACAACGTGTTCGCGGGAGGTGACGGAAGCGACCAGTTTCTCAATCAGACACTCATCGCCAATCCGCTGCTGGTACCGCAAATCCCGTTTTCCACTTTCGTCGTCGGTGCCGTGATGCCACAGGAGTGGGGCAACATCGGGCTATCGGTGATGGATACACTGGAACGCACCACAGAGTTTATGGACTTCGGCACGCTGTTTAGCGAAGGTGTGATCCTGTTCGGACAAGTCCAAGTCGACACCGAGTTTCTTGACAAGCCGGGCGAAGTACACGTGGGTGGATTTTACAAGAACTCCGACCAAATCGACTTAGCGTTCACTCCGTTGCCCCCGACATATCCATATCCGCCAGGACCACCAGGCTTCGAAAACGTTGGGGAGTCCTACGCGATTTTCTCCGGCTTCGATCAATACCTGGTCACCTACGGACCGCCCGACGCGCGGGGCAACACGGAAGGTTGGGGACTTTTCGGACGGACCGGTATCGCCGACGGTGCGAGCGGGAATCCCAACTGGGGTGCATGGCATGCCAGCCTCGGGATCGGTGGCAACAGTCCGCTACGTGCTCGACGAGGCAAGGGAGACCGTTTTGGCATCGGTTACGGCTACACCGGCACATCCACCGAGTTCGGTCCCATCCCTCAAGCCTTATTCGCACCCCGCGACGCGCAGGTCATCGAAACATACTATCGGTATCAAGTAACGCCCGCCATCGAGTTGACGCCGGATGTCCAATGGGTGCGTGGCATGTTGAGCGGACTGACCGGCGGGGACGATGCCATCGTCGCCGGTCTTCGACTGAACATGAAACTCTAGTCATGAAGCAACGGTGCGAAACTGCCAAGCAAGTGCCAACAAGCCCATGGCTGCAATCCAACTGCCTGCCACGCGTAGCATGATGCGTTGCCAGGCAGCGGTCAGGGAGATGGACAGGGCACTGAGTAGCAGACCGACGACAGCCGAAGCGGTCACGATGCCCAAGCCGGCAAGCAGTGAGGTTCCTGTCGAGGCGACTGCATTGCCATTCAGCCAACCGTGGACAACACCCATGATTGCTACGCAGGGGAGTACGAGCCAACCCGCGCCCGTGGGACAGGCGCAGAGCAGCAGCCCACTCGTCAACATCGTCACCGCCCCAAGCGTTGGACTGACCTCACTTGTCGCCGGAAGCACGGACACTGCCAGCATGCCGCACAACCAAGCCAGGGGCAATACGACAGCCACCCACCTGGCGACCTGCTTGCCTGAAAAACCGCCAGCCAAGGCCAGCGCAACCACAACCAGCAAATCGTCTGGTGAAACAAAGAAATGCGCCACTCCATCGTAGAAGGGCCCCACCCCTGACGTTACCAGATGCGCATAAGCTGTGCGCGAAGCGAGCATGACGATGATCGATGCCAGCACCACCACCTGTGCTGGTCGATACATGCCTTGAAGCTTGGCTGCCAATTGTCGCATCAGGAGATCCATCCCAGGCTATCCGCTAAAAAATAGCAGCCGCCCATAAACACCAAGGCCCCTGCAGCCCGCAAGCATTTTTCTCCCCAGGGCCAGCGGTGAATCACCCCTATGCCAATGCCTGCGGCATGGAGCAAGCCCGTGCCGATCACGAAACCGATGCTGAACAGGATCCCGCTTTCACCATGCGGTAGCTCCGTGCCGTGCGCGTGTCCATGAAAAATTGCGAACACCCCCACCAGGATTGAGGAAACAACGATCGGAGGCTTAGCTTCGAACAATACCATGATCCCAAGCACGATCGCTGAACTGGCGATCCCTATTTCAACGCCTGGCAACTGCAGGCCCATCACACCCAGGGCCGCTCCACAAGCCATGACCAAAGGAAACACGATAGGCAACAGCCAAATTTGAGGCGCACCCAACTGGGCTCCCCACAGTCCGACAGCGACCATCGCCAGCACATGATCCAGACCACTTACCGGATGCAGCAATCCCGACTGCATCCCCCCGCTCACCTCGCCGCTGACGTGGCCGAGCAGCCCCGCCCACTTGTCGCGGAACAAGTACAAGCAGGCCGAATTGTAATGATCGAGAGCGAACATGCAGTTTCCCTTTTAACTACTTCGTACAACCAGAGTGTCCAAAAGTATGGTCAGGCATTGAATCGTCCAGAACGCGCCAAGCGTGCCAACGACGTAGGCAGGTACGCGAGTAACCCATTGGGGACGATCGAGTTCCAGCGAGCGAATGGATAGTGCCACTGCCACTGCGACCAGTACGAAAACCAACTGCCCCGCCTCGACCCCCACGTTAAAGAACAGCAGTGCCGACGGAATCTCGGACTGGGGTAACCCCGTCACCGAAAGACCGCTGGCGAAACCGATCCCATGCAAAAGCCCGAAGAGGAAAGCAACGACCCATGGATGCCGAATCGTCAGACTGCTTTGCCCTCGCCACTTGCGAACAATCTCCGGTCCCAGGAACAAAATACTCAACGCGATGGCCGTATTGAGTGGCAACTCGGGAACATGGACCACCGCCAGCACGGACAGGGCAAGTGTAATGCTGTGCGCCACAGTAAACGCTGTGATAGTTTTGACGAGCATCCAGCGGCGGTCGACAATTAACAACAATCCCAGCACGAACAATAGATGATCGAAGCCGAGCAAAATGTGCTCCATACCCAACCCAAAGTACATGCTGGCGACTCGCCAGCCACTGGGTGCCGCTTCGACAAGCAGCGATGGTGACTCGGGCGCTAAACGCGCAATTTGGGTCGTACCATCCAGCCATTCGATACGCACGAGCACATCGGTCAGGGTATTCCTTAATCCGTCGATATGAATGGTGGAACCCACCAGCGCCTGTGGCTCTTTGATGCTCCAGCGTTCCGTATAAGCCGCATCTTGAAACACAGCTCGAGGCTCGGAAATCAATTCAACGGTCTCGGAAAGGCGGACGTAAAGCCCCAGCCGCAGGTTCTCTCCCATCGCGGGAACTTTCCATAGGACGTCAAAGGTATCCGGCCCAGTCTGCTTGAGTTGCAGAAAGGCAGGCCTAGATTCATGGGCCCAGAGCGGCGTGCCATTCGAAATGAACGAGCTACTCACAGCCAAAAAGATGAGCATCCACAAGGGGCTACGCGGCAGCATCAGCCATCCTCCGCGATGGCCTGCGGCCAGTCGATGATGACGGAGTATTGTTTGAGTAAACCCTGGTAAAAGTCCTCGGTCAGTTTCTGGCGATGCTGATGCTGCCACTCCAGCAACACGTTTTGACGAACTGCATCGAACTCGGGCAAGCGTCCTTGTTGACGATCTTCGACGAAGACCAAATGGAAGCCAAAGGCCGATTGAATGGGGCCGTGCCAGGTTCCTGGCTGCAGCGCAACCACCGCAGCTGCGAACTCTCCACCGATCAGGCTGGCGATATCCGTTTGCGATAGATTGTCGTAGCGATACTCCAATAGCGTGCGATCACCGAGCTCCTCTTCAACCAGCTCGGGATCCGCTCGAAGAGCCTCTAACACCGCCACCGCGTCCTGCTCAAGGTTCTCTTGACGCAACTCAGGATTGAAGAACACTTGGCGAAACGTCAAGTTCGGATCGATGCGATACTCCTCGCGGTGCTCCTCGAAGTAGGCGGCGAGTTCTTCGTTCGAGGGGGCGAACTCGTTGGCCAAGTCCTCCGCCACAAAATCCAGCTTCTGTCGAATTCGCCGGCGAATGATTGTGTCGTCTTGCTCCAGCCCCAGTCGCTTCCCCTCGCGGTAGGCGACTTCCTCACGCACGTAGTCGTCGATCAGCCCCTGGAGTTCGACCTGCGTAGGTGGCCGCTGCCAAGTTCGCGCGAAGATGGCTGCCAGATGCTCGACCTTGCCCGCCGAAACAACAATCTGCTCCTCCCCAACCCGTGGTTCAGTTCGGAAGCGAGCGTAGATAAAGAAGACGGCTGTGCCCAGAAGCAGAAAGTGAACCAACGGTTCCCGAACTGCCGTAGCTAAGGTGCGAATGAGGATGGATTGCTGGCGTGTCGAGGGCTGAGTCACCTGCCGCCCGTTTATCACGGGCTTGACGTCATTCATGAGTGTTTTCCAGTTTCCGCTGGGTGGCTACCGCAACGTAATCGCGGATGAGGTGCATATCAGCCATCTGCAATTCTCCGCGCAGCGATGTGATCTCAGACAACTCGTCGGCCAACTCGCTGCGATTCCAGCTGGCCAGGTCCTTAGCAATCTGCGGTGCAAACTGAGGAAAATTCTGAAGTAGGACTTTGTAGCTCAACACAATCCGCTCGCGTAACGCCGCGTCTTGCAGCGAGCCCTGCATGGAGAGTGCCCGCACAACGGCTTGAAGTTCCTCGTCGGTCCGTTGAGTACTGCGCAAGTAATTCTCTTCGATCGAACGGATCGTGGTTTCAGGCTCCACTTCGATTGCCGCCGTGGCCCATGCGTCCAGATGCATCACCAAACCATGATGCTCCGCGGCCGTAAAAGAATCCAGGATATGCTGTCGATCGGACGCAGAATCGCTTTGAGCTAGTAATAGAATGGCGAGACCACGCCATTCGTAGTAGCGTCGCTCCACCAACAGCGGTTCGTAAGTCGCTCGCGCGACCGATTGTCCGAGCTTGCGGATCACCTCGTAGGGTGCGCGAGCCAGTTCGAGGTAGGCCAGCTCACGAATCCGTTGATCCTCATGCTCGAAATAGGTCAAAAAGTACTGCCAGCGGTTCATGGACGCCTCAGGTCCACGCCATCCTTGGGCCACCGCGATGAGGCGGCGAACGAGCAGCTCATACTCCTGGCCGATCGTCCCAAGACTTTTCCAATCCCCAGAGACTTCATCGCGGACCAACATGGCGCTGCGGTCCGGATGAAGCTTCAAATAACTACGCGTTGCACTGTCCACTAGCAAGTCGATTTTTGAGCCGTCGTAACTCCCTTTCAGCGTCTCGGTCACGGAAAACCTAAAGGGGTCGGCTGGGTCTGGTTTGGCCAGAATGACGCAATCACTGGCCAACAAGCGATCTGCTTCGGTCCGCTGCGGGAGTGCGATGCAGAACTGGCAAGCCCCAGCGTCGCTAGCTCCAGAAAACACCAGCACTGCAACAAGCACACTCAATCTGATTCTTGGCTGGCGGTTGATGAACAAAGTCTGTTTCCCTGTTGAAGCTTGTGCTCGTGCTCGCGCTCATACTCGTGCTCGTGCTCGTGCTCGTACTCGTGCTCGTGCTCGTGCTCGTACTCTTGCTCTTGCTCGAAGCAATCCCTATCGTTCGAGACCGAGTACGAGTACCTCCGGAGGCAAAGTACGATTATGACTTAAACAACCACGACTCTTATTCGTACTCGTACGAATCTTTATTTTTCGAGTACGAGTACGAGTACCGCCAGAGGCTGAGTACGAGCACGAGCACGAGTGTCTCCCCCTCCGGCCTCACACGAAGCCCTTATGGGGTGTACCAGATCGGTGAAGTATAGGCCCGTTCCTGGTCGATCAGCTTGGCTTCGGCGGGTGGTTCGATCCCATAGCGGAAGGCATCGTAAACAACCCAGCGCGGCGTTGGAATCTCGATCACGCGGGCGTAGTAGAACGCTCGCTGGCTGGCATCGAAATCGGGATCGGTCCATACGGTGCCCAGTTCGGACGCACCAATAGTGTTGGTCCAAGTCGCGTTCTTCAGATCGACCGTGTTGCCGACCGGCGGAAGTTTCCCGTCCGCTGTGACCTTCCGATCGCCCGACCACGACACGTCATAAACGCGCTCATGGGTCTTGCCGTTTTGATCGAGCCAGCCTTTAACGATCTGGATGCGATCCAGGTTAGCCCCTATCGAATCGCGGAGTGCGTAGACCATGAACTTCGGCGCACCGCTGGCGCGCCGCGGCGCAAGATCGGAACCCATCGGTACCCCTTTTTCGTAGCCGCGGTTGGCGGGTTGACGGCTGTTCAAGTCGTCGGCTGTAAAATCCCAGCCGCCAAAGAAGCGTACTGAGATGCGCGGTCCGGTCGTGGCATACACCTCGCGGCGCTGCATGGCGTCGAAAATCGCTTCACGCGTATTCTCGGTCGCCCAGACGGCGGCCATACCTGAAGCGGACGTCTGCCAGCCCTCGAAGCTACCGAGCGCCGTCTTCGTGAACGGGTGCTCCATTCGGTTCGATGATGGTTCGCTGCCAGAGTGCTTGCCGAAGAAGTTATCCTCCTCGGAAGTGGAGAGTCCCGTGTGGCTGTCGGTCGAGCCAACCATGCCAAACTTGTACGGGTTGGTTCCGAGTTGCTTTTCGAGAAGCAGGCCGGTTTTCAAAGCTTCGCGAGCGTACTCACGAGCGAGCATGTCGCTCTTCTTCGCTGCGCTCAAATCCAAATTGCCTGCGTCCCATGTCTCATAGTCAGCGAACTCGTCGTCCGGCGATAGAAACGGATGCGCTTCGCCGTCCCCTTTCATCTGAGTTACCTCGTACAGCGGCTCCCAACGGGCTCGCGATTTGACGTAGGCGGCGTCGAGCTTGCGTCCGGTGTATTGGGCGTCGACTGGGAACATCAGCCCATTGGAAAGGTTGCCGTTATGGGCCAGCGCCAGCGCAGTGCCGCCTGTCTGAGCCTCGTAGTTCTCCAGCCAGCGGTACAGGTCCAGTGGATCTGTGCTGCCGATTGGGGCCTGGGTTGTGAAGGGCACTACCCGCCCAACCTTGTCGGCGTTGTCGCGGAAGATAACATTGCGGTGCAGGTTGTTGCCGTTGACCAAGGACGTCCACTCAAACCCGATCAGCGTCGCAAAGCGTCCGGGGTCATTGTAGTCTTCGGCCGCTCGCACGACTTTCTCCCAAGTCGAAGCATACTTCTTCGCTCCAGGCGAATACTGTTTCAGGAGCTCCAACGGAACCTTGCCTTGGGAGAAGGTGGTAATCAGGTCCAATGCGGCCGCGACCGACGCATCCCCGCCCGCTTGCAGCCCCTGCGACCAGCGTTTCCCCTCCTCAAACGCCAGAATCTCCGGGGCGCCAGCAGCGAGGTCTTGGATGAAGCCCATGGCGTCGGAGTGGTCGGCAATCACCAACCAATCGAGCGGTCGAGCCAGCTTGACCGGTTGCCCCGTCGACGAGATGACTTCTTCGCCGCGGGCAAAACGATAGGCATCCTCAAGTCCAAGTCGGCAGCCGAACAATCCGGCATCGACCGATAGCGCCGTATGCAGGTGGGTGTCACCCCACAATGGCCGCGTGGGGAAACTGCGCTGCGCGTAAGGCGAATACGACTTGCCTGGGTAGAGCTCGGAAAGCGACTCTTTGGATGGCTTGATCTGCGCCGCCGCAGGTAGCGCGCAGGCCAGTAACACAACAACTGCTGGAAGAAATGACCGCATCATGGCTGTTGAACTCCGGGGGTGTACCAAATGGGACTTGTATAAGCTCTCTCCTGAGTCGTCATCGGAACTTCAGTGGGGAGTGTAAGGTTGAAGCGTTTCGCTTCGTAGGCCGTCCAGCGGGGAGTCGGAATCTCCATGACACGGGCATAATAGAACGCTCGCTGGCTGCTATCAAAATCGGGATCCTTCCAAGCGGCGATAAGCTCGGGCGAGCCGATCGTGTTCTTCCAAGTGGCATTCTTAACGTCGACCGTGTTGCCCACAACCTGCTTGCAACGACCGTCGGCGCCGATGGAGCGACCGCCTGAAACAGCCACATCATAGACCTTTTCAGCGGTGGAGCCATCGGCCTTCAACCAACCTTTAATGATTTGGATGCGGTCTAGATTACCGCTGTAAGGATCTTTCATCGCTGCCACGAGAAATGTCGGCGACTTTCCTTGAGGAGCCCCGTTGAGATCGCCTCCCATCGGAACTCCTTTCTCGTAACCCACATTGGCCGGCTGACGCGAGTTGGTGTCCTCGTTGGTGAAGTCCCAGCCACCAAAGAACCGAACGGTCATCCGTGAGCCGGTCGTCGCGTAAGCCTCCTTCCGCTTCATCGCATCAAAGATCGCTTCGCGTGTGTTCTCAGTTGCCCATACCGCGGCATAGCCCGACGACGCCTGTTGCCAGCCGAGGATCGTTAAGTTCGGGTCTTCTGGAGAGCGAATGACTTCGTGTTCCCAGCGATTCGGTTCGGGTTCAACCCCTGAGTGTTTTCCAAAGAAGTTGTCTTCTTCAACTGCAGCCAGTCCCGTATGGACGTCGGTACTACCGATCATCCCAAACTTAAATGGGTTCACTCCCAAGGCATTTTCTAACTGCAGACCGATGCGGAGAGCCGATCGCGCATACTCATATTGCAGCATATCGCTCGTCTTGAGCTCGGTCCCATCCAAGTTGGCTTTGTCCCAAGTCTCGTAGTCGGCGAATTCATCATTAGGAGAGAGAAACGGATGGGCCTCGCCATCACCTTTGATCTGCGTCGCCTCGATAAGCGGCTCCATGCTGGCCCGCAACTCCGCGATCTCGCGCGTCAACGGATTGCCGTCGTTGGTGAGCACCGAGAACATGCGACCATTGCTCAGGTTTCCGTTGTGAGGGATCGTCAGGACCTCGCCGCCGGTTTCTGTCTGAAACTTGGCCAACGCCCGCCATAGATCCTCCGGGTTTTGGCTGTCGTACTGCGAGAAGGGCAACATCTGATTGGCCACGCTGGCATCGCCGCGAAAGATCACATTGCGGTGCAAATTAAAGCCGCCGCGTGTTGTGTACTCGTAGCCAATCAGCGCGGTAAACCGACCGGGATCGTTGTACCGATCGGCGAGTGCCGTGTAGTTCTGCCAGGCCTTGCGGACAACTTTCTCGCTAGCGATTGGTGGTGTCTTGTCCTTTAAGGTGCTGATGATTTCCATGGCCGCATCAAAGATCTGATCGCGGTCACCCGTCATGATCATGCCGTGCCAGCGCCGCCCTTTTTCAGTAGCCAGGATGTCCGGATCTCCGCTGAGCAGTTGTGGCATTAGCCCATACATCTCGGCGTGATCAGAGATCACTACAAAATCGAGTGGGCGAGAAAGTTTGGCCCGCAAGCCACCCGTCGATGTCACTTCCTCACCGCGGGCGAAACGGAAAGCCTCTTCTTGGCCTAGCCGACACATCGTGCCTGCGTCCACCGACACAGCCGTGTGCAAGTGAGTGTCCCCCCACAGCACCTTGGTTGGATAGCTGCGACCCGCATAGGGAGAGAAGTGCGGTTGGTCAAACCGCTGCGCGACACCTTCCCTGGTCGGAATCTGGTCTTGCGCAATGAGCACACTAGCAGCCGCCTCCAACGCAGTCAGCACAATGCACCCTATCCAGATGTACTTGAACATGGCAGTTACTCCTGATGAACAAACAATCGGCTAAACAAACCTTGCCACAAGGAAGGTGTCGGCAGCCGACAGATTCCTGAACGAAAGGATTTTTGGGGTTAACTAGGGTCGGTTATGTCGCGCGTTCAACATCCTTCCGAACAAATAAATGAACGCGAAGGACAGACGGTCGGGTAGATCGTGGTGTCTCCGGGCGTGACGATTACCATCGCGTTACAAAAACTCGATTGTTACATAAGTTCACCATCGCTGGGGCAATAGAGTCCTATAATGCTCGCTTAACTTCGCGAAAGCGGTGGGCGGAATCGCCCGCATACAGTCCTGTTTGCCCTCTGACACTCATCTTGCTATTGCGAAAATCTTTTGTCTACGTACTTTCGGCCGGCTCGAGCTGCACCTGCGATATCGCGATACTCAGGCCTCGTCTTAAAATGAAAAATTGGTTACCGGTTCCAAGTTCCTCGCCCCTGCCTCGCGCAGCGAGAATCGCAGGAGAGAGGGGATAGTAAATCACGGCGAGATATTTTTTCGCTCGCGACTTAGCGACGTAAGCTTGACCATCAATGGAACGGCGGCAATCGCGGCGGCCCACAAGCTAATCGGGGGCAACCCCCATTGCCATCCCGACGGAGCAATCCAACCCAGCAACCCCAACGCAATCAGATGCATGAGCAGGAAAATCAAGCTCACATATCCCATTCGTTGGCTGCGTTTCCATCGAATGCCGCCAATTGCCTGGGCCATCATGGGCAACGTGGTGATCGCCGGCAATGCCAACGCCCACAAGGCGATGATGCCAGCCAACGCGGCGATTTCACCCTGGAGGTTGAGCCGACCGTCGGCGGCAAAGTACTTGGCGAAACAGGCGGGGGTCAAAAGCGTCAACGATGCGAAGGCATGAATCAACGCCAATGAAAAACCCATCAACCCGCAAAACTTGATCACGACGAGCTTGGTGCGTGGATCGTGATTGTGCCAGCGAATCAACTTGCCAATAAGATACGAACAGGAGACAAAGATCGTGGCGGCAAGCGCGGTTGCCTTGTTGAAGATGAACAACGGGAAATGACTCCACGGCACATCACCCGCCAGATGATAACGAATGATCGCATAGGTCAGTGATGCTCCGAATACTGTCGCAAACCACATAGCGGTGACGGGTTGCCATAGTCGGTGCCGGGGAAGATCATGCGGCGCGATTTCATTGGACATAAAGTAATCCCCACCGCTACGATAACCCCAGAACTGCGATCATGTTGAATATCAAACAAGTCAACGATCCGATTCCGCGAGCTTTTCTGTAAACTTTTCTTTGGCGACTTCGATTTTGTTTTTTACGGCATCAACGGTGCGTTTCCAGGTAATCGACAATACGACAAAGGCAAGCCCGGTGGATAGCAAGTTGACGCCAACGAGTATTCCCACGGCCCACAGGCCTGAGACCGGCCATTGGCGCCAAATTAGGATTCCCAGAATCAAATCCAACAGCCCACTGAACAATAGCGCCGGCCAGCCAGGCACCGATCGGTAGGAAAACGAGGAGACAATTTTCGAGACTCCTGCGGCGGCAAAAAAAAACGCCAGTACCAGGGAGAGCGCAGCCAATCCGTAAAATGGATGGGCCATGACCGCAATCCCTCCCACCGTCGCGATTCCGCCATGTATCAGACTCGCCAGTCTTTCCCTCCAGGATTCGGACTGCCAACCCGCCACCAGTTGAACCACCCCGGTTAGCAAAAGCAAACCGCCGATGAGATAGACGACAGCCTTGCCCGCAAACGCGGGCGATATTATTGAGCCAATGCCCAGCAAAATCAGGCTTAGCCCCATGAACAGCAGCCCGTTTGCGATCGGTCGTTTCAGCTCTGCCATCGTTGATTACCTGTGGAAAAAAGTGAGCGAGTTCTTTTCGTTTCGCCCATCGCCCGGAATACCCCTTTACGTAAGGGCCGCCGCGGCCCCCATTTTGAAATTGTGGAAAACCGAAGTCTACGTAGTTTCGGCCAGTTCATGGGGCGGATAGAATTTAGGGACACAACCCGGACGCAATCGAGACCTAAAGATGACGCAGCTGACGTTCACAGAATTCGAGGCCTTCGCAGAGGCAGTGAAAGAAGCGTCGGTGACGATGCGGCTCACTGCGTTGGAGCAGCGCAGATGGACATTGCGATATGAGATCGCCGGCTCTCTGCGACTGCAGCAGGGCCACGAGGGTGGGGGCAACATTGCGGAAGGGGAGACCCTCAGCGATGGCTGGACGTTTTACTATCAACCACACCCCGTGTTCGCCAATGGGCAAGTTGTCACGGGGGATGAAGTTTTTACTGCCCCGCCGGAGAGTGAGTTTTGCTTGGCCTGCCAACCCAGTCACGAGTGGCTCACGCTCTTTGTACCGACCACGCTCTTGTTTCCCACATCGCAGGAATTGGAGTGCATCTCGGCGGCTAAGCCCCACGCTCTTAAACCGCCACCCCAAGTGACTAGCCACTTCACTTCGCTGATGCGCCGATTCCTCGCCGCTGCCGAAAACCATCCACAACTCATCGGCTCGCCTGTGGCGGTGAACTGCTTTGAAGCGGAATTGTTGGCGGCGACCAAGGAACTGTTCACTCGGAATCAATGTGCTCCGTGCCGCAATTTTACCCGCTGGTATCGCCATACCAAGACAACTCTAGATCTGGCGATGCGACATCTCGACGGGGGCTTGTCGATCGCGGATCTGGCGGAACAGCTCTGTGTACCTGAGCGGACGCTCCGTACGGCCTTTCAGCGATGCTACGGCCTCTCGCCGATCGAATACCTGCGCGTCAACCGAATGCATCAAGCCCGTCGGTTACTTCTAGCGAGCTGTCCAGACGCAACCACCGTCACCCAGATTGCTTTTGGACTCGGTTTCTGGGATCTCGGCAGGTTCGCTGGCTCCTACCGTCAACTGTTCGGCGAACGCCCCTCGGAGACGCTGCGGAAGTGCGTTCGCGAGTAAGTTGCAGGGTGATGTGGGTGTTAAGACGCGAGCTAGCAGGTTGCTTCGAAAGTCAATCAAGGCAGTCTTCCACAGCGCTGGAGCCGAGTCAGCCCACTTAATCGTCAACTCGTTATCGCTCCACTTGGACGTTACTCCAAGGACTTCCTTAATGCTCAACAGAAGCGGAATGCTGATTCCATCATTTGCTGCTCGTGACGCGATATACCGACGTGCGACGCCTCGTCGCGCCATCGAGAGACAGCGTCACGAACTTGGTCGATGATCTGATTGGCCTCGAATTGATCCAATCGGAAGAACCCGGCGACTTCGCGCGCCAGATCCAAGCTCTGCGAATTATCGGCATCCGCTGTTCATCGTGAACTTGTAACAGGTAGTCTGACTCCAGCAGTCGTTTGGGCGGTCGCCCTTGTTGTCGGGCGCGTTCCGCTTCCGCCCGCTGCATCACCCGTTCCCCCCAACGGTCAGGACGGGAGTCGAGGAAGATCCCGAAGTTGCGACTGTCAGAGTCAGGCTGAAACTGCTGCCCACGGAATAGCTGGAGGTCGGGATCAATTTGCAGCGGGTTGTTCTGTAGCCAATCTTCGTCGTACTCAAATGAAAACGTCTTGTTCTTGCGTCCGGGAATTGCACGCAGCAGTCCTACGCGTTGAGGTTTACCCAACGCCTGCCAATCGCCGAAAACATGGATATCGCGCATCAGCTGTTCGAGTCTTCATCGAGTTCCGGCCGGGGACGTTTCGGGGCACGTTTGCGTGGGCTGGTTAGCTTGGCATCCTCCAGCCGGCGACCGAGTTCGTCATTGCTGGCGATTTGCAAATAGTCGCCTTCGAGTCCGAGCACCGACAAGATCCTCAGTAGCGTGCCAATCGAGGAACTAGGGCTACCGAGTTCCAGTTTCTCTAGTGTCGGCCTGGAAATGCCCGCGCGCTCAGCGACCTGCTCCGCGGAGAGCCGCCGCCGCAGTCTCGCCAGCCGAATCTGCTGGCCGACCTCCTTGAGGACTCTGGTTTGCTTGGGCAATAACGCCTGTTTGCTAATTCTCATAATGAAAAATACATTTTGCATATAGTGGACATTCTGCAAAGAGTATATGTCATTATGCTGGCGAAAGCAAGCAGTTTCCTCGACGGCCGATTGAGGACGATTCTCGACATGCTACCGTCAACTGTTTGGGCGAACGCCACTCCGAGACGTTGCGGAAGTGGGTTCGTGAGTAAGTTTCAGAGTGAGGTGATGGGCGTTAACGCTCGATCAAGGAGGGTGATTTGAAGGTCAGTCCAGCGGAGCACTCAACGGCGCACAGCACAATTAGCCTGACTCCGCGGCTATGACTCTTAAGTAGGTTCGGGCTTTCTCGTCAACGGGGGGGCTGCGACAAAAGGAGTTATTCTGGATCTTTGAGTATTTTTACTCATTGTTGAACTTCGGTAAACCACTAAAACCTCGACTAATCGGGGCTTGAAAGGCCTTGGGCCCACGTTTTGCGGGATTCGCCACCGTAAAGCACCGACTGCGAAATGGGTGCGTGGGATTGCCCCAGCGAAACTCTTCATGATCTCTCCACCATCAATTGAGGACGCACACGATGACGACTAGAGCATCAAGTTGGTTGAATGACGGGTTTAGATGGGTAATCACTGGGATGGCCATGTTGGGCTGCTTGCTCAGCGCGGCCTCCGCCTCGGCACAAGAAAAGAAAAAGCCGAACATCCTAGTGATCTGGGGTGATGACGTGGGGGTGCACAATATCAGTGCCTACAATCACGGCATCATGGGATATAAGACTCCCAACATCGATCGGATCGCGCGGTCGGGAGCTTTGTTCACCGACGCCTACGCGCAGCAGAGTTGTACTGCAGGCAGAGCTTGTTTTATCCTCGGACAACATCCTTTTAGAACCGGTTTGCTGACCATTGGGATGCCAGGCAGCGACCATGGAGCACCTGACTGGGCGCCTACCATTGCGGATCTACTCAAGGCGCAAGGCTACACCACCGGCCAATTCGGTAAGAATCACTTGGGCGATCGGGATAAACACTTGCCGACCGCGCATGGTTTCGACGAGTTCTTTGGCAATCTCTATCACTTGAATGCGGAAGAAGAACCCGAGACCTACTACTATCCCAAGGACCCTGAGTTCCGCAAAAAGTACGGCCCGCGGGGTGTGATCCACTCGTATGCTGACGGTCGCATTGAAGACACCGGTCCCTTGACGCGCGAGCGAATGGAAACAGCGGACGAAGAGTTTGCGGGTGCGGCGCTCAACTTTATTGACAAGGCGCACAAGGCGGACAAGCCGTTCTTCGTGTGGATGAGCACCACGCGGATGCACGTTTGGACACGACTGAAGAAGGAAGCTGAAGGCCGGACTGGCATTGGCCTTTATCCCGATGGAATGGTCGAGCATGACGATCACGTGGGGCTGTTTCTGGATAAGTTGAAAGAGCTCGGCATCGATGAGAACACGATCGTCGTCTATAGCACCGATAACGGCGCCGAGTCGGGGAGTTGGCCTGATGGAGGAATCACCCCGTTTCATGGCGAGAAGGGGACCACGTGGGAAGGCGGTTTCCGTGTGCCGCTCGTCGTGCGCTGGCCTGGGGTGATTAAGCCCGGGACGATCTACAACGAGATGATGTCCCACGAAGATTGGTTGCCGACCTTCTTACATGCCGCAGGAGTGCCTAATGTTGTCGACAAAGTGAAGGCTGGGTATCAAGCCAATGGTAAGACTTGGAAGGTCCATTTGGACGGACATGACTTCTTGCCATTCTTTAAAGGCGAAGTGGCCGAGTCGCCGCGCGACACAATCTACTACTTTGGCCAAGGTGGAGAACTCAACGCAGTGCGGTGGAATGATTGGAAAGTCCACTTTGCGATCGTGAAGGGTAACATAGCCACCGGCGAACGAATTGTTCCGAACTGGCCTGTGATCCACAATTTGCGTGCAGACCCTTACGAAAAGATGCACGAAGAAGGGGAGATGGGGTACCTGCGATGGTACGCGGACAACATGTGGTTGTTCGTACCGATCCAAGAAAAACTGCGTGAGTTCTTCTCTACCATTCCGCAGTATCCGTTCCAAGAAGGCTCCAGCCTCACAGCCGGTAACATCAACTACAATTCGCTGAAAGCCATGAAGGCGATGGAGATGCTCAAGGAGCTAGAAGAGAACTTCCCGGTTAACCGTTAGGAACTCGCTAACCGCCAGGAAATTGGAGCTTTATGCGGCCCTGCTGCCATGGTGGTGGGGCCGGTGGCAGCACAGGCAATACAGGCTGCCAAACCTTTAATGCAAGAAGTCCTAGATGGCGGGCTTCGTGTTGAGCGGGAGTCGTGTCGTCAACTGGAACTAATTCATGAGACAGCCAATGAGAAGCTTCTTCGCGCGCACGGTTCGCCCCTTTTTTCTATTCACGGGCGCGGGGACGGCTCTGGTTTCGCTCTACGCCTTTTTTCCCTCCTGGGTCATGCCCAACATCGCTAGGCTACCGTACCTGGAAGAGTACACGATCATTATCCAGCACTGGGGGATCATGGTCGGGTTAATGGGTGTGTGTATGATGGCCGCAGCAATGGTGCCCCAGTGGCGCGTGCCCATTCTCCTGTATAGCGCGGTCGAGAAGTCCTTCATGGTTTGGCTCGTGCTATCCAACGTTGGATATTCCTTTGTAAATGGCTTCTGGGTGCCTTTCGCACTCGATGCGACCGTTGTTCTATATACCGTGGGCTATTTTCTGACTTTTGGGTTTCGCAGTCCTGCAACGGACGCCGAGTGAACGCACCGACCAACTGGAACAAAGACTATTTATGCTGCGCAAGCTACTTGAATTAGGGCGTTACTTACTTGTCATTCCGGTGATTGGCTCGCTGCTGCTCACCGCCGGGGTCGTGTTCATGGCAGCTGGCTTGATCATTGAGAGGGCTTGGCATTTGATTCAAAACGCTGAGTTTTCACTCAAAGCCGCCAAGATAATGTCCTTCACCGTCATCCAGACGATCGACTTCTTTCTGGTGGGTGCGTTGGGATACATCACCGCTATTGGAATCTACAACCTGTTCATCACCACCAAAGAAGAACAACTGCTTAAACGGATCAAGATCGAGAAACTGAAGGATCTTGAAGACAAGATCATCGGCGTGGTTGTGGCTGCGCTGGCCGTTGCGTATCTCGGCTCGGTCACCGACGCTGCACAAGCGGAGGAGAGTTTTTATTTTGGAATAGGTATTGCGTTGGTCATTTCCTCGTTGTGCCTGTTCATGTACTTCTCCGGCAAAACGGTGCCGCGAGACGAGTAATTCTACCCATTACATCAATATCAAATTGGCTTCATACTATCCTATGCGGGGTCGATTCCTGGCCCTTAATTTTTGAGTTTCCCAAGGCGGAAACGCGTACCGGCAATTTGCCTTGACACCCTAGATGTTTTTACTGAGAAGGAGATTACTGATGAAAATCAACAAGAGCGCACTGATTGCGCTCGGCTTCCGTTGGATGCGTCAGGCCGGCGTGGGGCTGGCTCTGGTGGGACTCGTCTGCCTGGCGAGTTCTGCCTCGGCGCAAGAGAAGAAGAAACCCAATGTGCTCGTCATTTGGGGCGATGATGTGGGGCAAAGCAACATCAGCGCGTATTCGCGCGGAGTCATGGGTTACCACACACCCAACATCGATCGCATCGCGCGTGAAGGGATCATCTTCACCGACTACTACGGCGAGCAATCCTGCACCGCCGGACGTTCGTCGTTCATCATGGGGCAAAGCGTGTTTCGCACGGGGCTTTCCAAGGTCGGTCTGCCCGGAGCCGAACAAGGGATGAACAAGCTCGACCCGACGATTGCCGGTCTGCTCAAAGACCAGGGTTACGCCACAGGTCAGTTTGGTAAGAATCACTTGGGAGATCGGGATGAGCACCTGCCGACCAATCACGGTTTTGATGAATTCTTGGGAAACCTTTATCACCTCAATGCCGAGGAAGAACCCGAGAACGAAGACTATCCGCGCGATTTGGTGCTACCCGATGGTCAGACTTTCTTAAAGAAATTCGGCCCCCGGGGTGTAATCAAGTCGTTCGCTGACGGTCGCATCGAGGATACGGGGCCTCTGACCAAGAAGCGGATGGAGACCGTGGACGATGAGACCGTAAAGGCCGCCATCGGCTTCATCGAAAAAATGACCAAAGCGGGCAAGCCTTGGTTTGTATGGTGGAGTGGCACGCGGATGCATTTTCGCACTCACGTAAGTGATGAGAAAATGGCGGCCATCAAGGCCAAGAACCCGAAGGCTGATGAATACACCTGCGGCATGATCGAGCACGACATGCACATTGGTGAGTTTCTGGAAGCACTCGATCGTTTGGGTATTGCCGATAACACCATTGTGCACTATTCGACCGACAACGGTCCGCACATGAACACCTGGCCCGATGCGGGTTGGTCGCCGTTTCGCGGCGAAAAGAACACCAACTGGGAAGGTGGCTGGCGTGTGCCGTGTGCCGTACGTTGGCCTGGTGTCGTCGCGCCGGGGAGCGTCAGCAATGGTATCGTGCACCACATGGATTGGCTGCCAACATTCGTGGCAGCGGCCGGTAAGCCCGACATCAAAGAGAATTTGATGGCCGGTTACAAGTCACCCGCGATGAAACGCGACTATAAGGTTCACTTGGACGGGTACAACTTGATCGACCACTTGAAGGACCCAGTCAAGAACCCAAGCCCGCGCAACGAGATCTTCTATTTTTCGGACGATGGAGATCTGACGGCTTTACGCTACCAAGAGTGGAAGCTGATTTTTATGGAGCAACGGGTCGAAGGGACGCTGCAAGCCTGGGCCGAGCCGTTCATCGCACTGCGTGTTCCCTTGGTGTTCAACCTGCGCCGCGACCCGTATGAGCGCGCCAACAAGACGTCGAATACGTATTACGATTGGCTACTCGATCGAGCCTATCTGATGGTCCCTGCACAGGCCTACGTTGGTAAGTTCCTGTCAACATTCCAGCAGTTTCCGCCGCGGCAGAAAGCTGCCAGCTTCTCTTTAGATCAGGTGATGAAGAAACTGTCTTCACCAGGCGAGAGGTAAACGCCCTCCGCGCTAGCTCTTAGGTTTAGTCGCATTTTCGAAGCTAGTGTCCGATGTGTATTGAAAAGTTTTTGGTTGGGGGATGTTAAGCATGGACGAGTTTAAGCTGCGAGGTTTGTAAGTTGGATGGGGTTTGTATATTTGTAAGGGCAATTTAGCCCTGGTTTTGCTTGCGCAAGCAATTCAATCGACTTGATCGACTGTGGATGATTACGAGCGACGGATTGGTAACCAGCTCTAGCATTCACGGAAGGTCGGGTATGACTGAGACAAAAAG
>JBGSHW010000018.1:0-2230 GCA_041751975.1 Pirellulaceae bacterium | reverse complement strand
AAAGCTTCCATCCCTGAACTTCTGGCTGCGCAAGCTCAGCGGATCGGGCCGATCATAGGCTTCGTAAAAAATGCTGCCATCCGGCGCAGTGCCTGACCCTTAGCTCAACGCCTAGACCTTCGTGTTGACGCCTAGCAGATGCAGAACCAGCAAAATTACAAAAATCACGGCAGCTCCATACGCCAGATACATCGCAAAACCCGCGACCCCGCTCAAACCGAGCAATCCAGCAATGAGAGCGATGACTAGGAATATGATTGCATAGCGTAACATTAAAATTCTCCCTGACTATTGACGATGTAGATACAACTCCGATCGGTCATATAGGTTGCACAGGTATGATCTATCGCCTTGCCAGTTAAACTACAAAGAGAGATAGTCTGGCAGACAATACAAACGACAGGGACGACTCGACAGCAATACCGTTCGCCCCGAGAGGCTCCGATTAGCTAATGACTCTTGGGAGAAATTTTAGAAGGCAGACATAGGTCGATCAGCGGTCTGAACCGCCCCGGGATTGCCGGAGGCCATTTGGCTTAAGTTATCCAGGCAGCGTACCTAAAGCCACTCCGTGTTGACAACAATGATATTCCCGAAGACGATGCCAATCTTCAAGAACCTATCGATGACGCTGGATGCCGCCGCCGATAATCACTTCAACCACCAACGTCGAATGAACAACAGGCCATTCTACAAGAAATTACGAACCGCAGCTTTCGCCGAGTGGAACGTTGCGGCAACACCTACATCAGCTCTTGAAGCTATCACCGCGTCACGCCCGCTCTGGGTTAACGCGACAATGACCTCTTCTGATCCGACCAATCCACTACGCCGCCGACGCAAAAAGGGCGGCCATGGCGACCGCCCCTTTGCAAGATCGATTCTTCCCTCCGTCAGTCGTTGACGACGAAGGTGATCTTCAGTGTGCAGCGCCATTCGGTGATTTCACCGTTGGAGACAGTCGCTTTGGTATCCTTGACCCAAACGCCCTCGATGCCATTGATCGTCTTCGAGGCGCGCTTAACGCCCTGATGAACCGCATCCTCAATACTTTCGGTGGAGGAGGCGATAACTTCGGTAACTTTTGCGATGGACATGATAGATTCCTTTCGATGTGATGTAGATGCCTAACCAACCAGTGACGCACGGATAAGTTCCAGAGTAGGCCGGTCGGGGTGGCACGATCTTCCAACCCTCCAACTTAACAGGCGAAACTGGGCGTCCCCTTGAAACAGCTTGCGTGTGCCGGAGATTTCTTTGTTCTAAAGGAGAAGGCGATCGGGTGAACAGGAGCCAGATATTAAGGGTTGGGACGTGCGAGGACCAACTGACAACAATGCAAGGGGCTGGTGGAGCGTCGCCAAGCGCACCAGGAACGAAGGCAGTGAGGACAGCTCGAGCTGAGGGCGTCGGATGCAGCATGCCAATCGCGAGCGAGGCACAGGGCGAACGGTAACCAATCATCAATCCCACCGACATCACGCTGTCAGCATCTCTCCCTGTTTCGCCGAAGGCGGCCAGCCCACATTCGGTCCGATTCCAGCTCTTAAGCTGTTTTCAATCAAATGGCATATGTGGACGGCCTCCTTCTTACAATGGCCAAGAGGGATAATTTGATCGGATCGCTTGCGTGCATATGTCCGGCCTGTTGGTGCGTTTGTTTGTAAACGCTGGCCAAGTTGGTTTCCGCGGCGCGTGTTCCAAACAGCTTAGCGGCTTCAGGAGCCACCGCCATTCTCGGAGTGTCACGCGTCATGGATCGATCGATCACACCATCTGTTTCCTTGCAAGTTCACGCATCAGTTCTGCACGATCGCTTTTATATTATGCGCACCGTGACAGGCTGATCTCTTGTGCTGCAGACGCCATTGCGGGCAGCGCAGCTCTATTCTGATAGGTTTCGCCGGTCAGCATCATCTTCCACGCGATCCGGGCGATTTTATTGGCCAGCGCAATGGCGACGAGCTTGGGCGGCTTGCGTTCGAGCATCTCCAGCATCCACGCTGTGGCGTGCTTGCTTTTACCGAGCCGTACCTGGAACAGTAGCGATGTCGCTCCTTGTACCAGCGTGCTGCGCAAGGCTTCATCTCCCGCGCGCGTTATCCTGCCAAGCCTGAGCTTGCCGCCGGTGGAATGATCTCTTGGCGTGAGACCAATCCAGGCCGCAAAATCTCGGCCCGAACGGAACAGGCTTGGTGCGGGCGTTTTCATTAGCAGCATTGATGCCCCA
>JBGSHW010000017.1:0-77327 GCA_041751975.1 Pirellulaceae bacterium | reverse complement strand
GAGCGTGCCCACGCTTGTGCCACTAGCCGCCTCGGCCGACACATTGGTGGCGGAGATGTTGATCGCTGTGGGAGCTTCGTTGACGTTGGTGACGGTCAGTGCGAAGGCCTGCTCGATTGACAGCCCACCATCATCGGTCGTACGTACACGCACGTTGTAGCTGGACTTGGTTTCGAAGTTGACGGCTGCGTTGAGCAGCAGTTGACTCCCCGAGATCGTGAACGAAGCGTTATCGGTGTCGCCTGTGCCAGCTACGAGTGTGTAGGTAAAGGTATCGCCCGCGTTGGGGTCGGTGGTCGACAGGCTGGCGATGAGACTCCCCAGCGGCAAGTTCTCGGCCAGGGTGGTAGTGCTGAGGGCAATGGCGGTAGGAGCCGCATTGGCTTCGGTGATCGTGATCAAAAAGTTGCGCTCGAAGGTGCGTCCCGTTGAGTCGGTTGTGCGCACGCGGATTGAGTAACTTCCTTGTGTGGCGGTCAGTGGAGCAGCGGTGACCAAGGCACTGCCGCTTATGGTAAATGAACTGTTGTGGGTGTCCCCGGTACCTGCAACTAAACTGTAGGTGAATGTATCACCGACATCAGGGTCGCTGGTGGAGAAGGTACCTACCGTAGTGCCACTGGCTTGATTCCCTACAAAGCTCTGATTGGACAGGCTGAGAGCGAAGGGTGCTTGGGCGCTGGGCAGCGATGGCAAGTTAGGGACGGGGAGACCGACTACCGTCCTTAAGATGTCGCTGGCATCAAGCGGACTGATACCTCCCGCGCCGGTTACGTCACCGAGAATCATTGGGTCGATAGTGGGGTACAGTGGCGTTGTTATGGTCGCGCCGGTCGGGTTCGCATCTACGAAACCGAAATCGAGTCCAACGCCAACGCGGGCGATCAGGCGTGCATCTTCGGCATCGTAGCGACGGTTAGCATTAACGTCGCCAGCGAAAGCCACTACATGAAGCGCGTCGTCTGCTCTGGCCGCAATGGCTCCGGCGTTTACGTCCAGTGCGGTGATCTGAAGGATATGGGATGAGCCGTAAGTTGCATCTGCAGGGACAGAGGCAATTAACTCGATGATGTCGGGGGCACCTGCTGGCATGGGATCAAGCGAAAAGAAAGCCAGAGTGATTGTGCCTGGTACTGTAAAGTTGGCCTCTACTTGGCTGCCAGTTGGAGCGTCCGCACCCAGTTGTACGTCGGTTACGTCAAGCAGGCTCGGGTCGTACTGGAGCGTCATCGTCAACGATGTTACGCCAGCAGCGTTGCTTAGTTGCACCGCCAGTCCATCGGGCAATGCGGAGGCGCTACCGGTGGCGGGAGCTTGCACAACTTGGCCCGGACCACGGGCAAAATCTGGCAAGCTGACCACCAGCCCAGCATGCGTTCCCACAGTGAAGTTCGTTACAAAGTTTCCGCCTGCCGCACCATTTCCGGATGGAAACGCACCCGTGAACTCGCCGTCGAGCAATGCGCCATCCGAGAGGCGGGTGAAACCGTTAGTGGCACTTCGCAAAGTAACGGTGTAGGTGTCGGCCGGTAGCGGACCGCCGGTTGCGATAAAGGCAAGAGATGTTCCGTCGGCAACCAGTGAGCCGTTGATGGGGCCGGTTGTCGCCCCGGTCAGGCTCACGTCGGCAGCGCCCATGGCACCACCTTCGGTATCGTAGAGATTCAGCTTCGAAGTATCGATGGCCTCGCTGAACTCAACGACAAAACCGCTGTTTGTAGGTGTAAACTCCGTTACGGTGGCTGCCAGCACGCGTCGCTCTTCAAGCGACTCGATGCGCAAGAGGTGCTCTCCGCGCCTTCCCTCAGAGCCGTGTGAAAGCCGCTTAGCTTGGGGGTGGGTTAGGGAGACCGAGCGGAGTAGGTCCAGTAAACGAAGTCGATTCATGCCATTCCAATTCATAAGCTGGGAATTCCTTGTTTATCCCCTCTCCACTGGTGGTGAACTCGGGCCGCTCCATTGTTCCAGGAGAAGGATGGGGGAATGTCGATGCTGTAGTCCGGTTGCGAGCGGATTGCCCGTCGGGTCGCATTCTATGCGGGCGATTGACGCCCGAACTCAAAATTTTTGGTTAAGCCACTGGCCTGCGTTGGCCGTATAGTTTGAAACAGTCGGGCGACACTTAGTTCCCGACCTGAGGCAACGGGGGGGTAAATTCGCGTCGAGTCTCTTGAGTGCACAGTACCAGCAGGGGGTGTCTTGGCAAAGGAGATCTAACGCTTGGCCACCGCTCGTTTCATCACGATTGTCGGAACTATCAAACGACATTGCCCGTCCAAACTTGCCCATCGCAAAGTAACTGCCGATATTAGTTCAGTTACTCGCCAGCTACTAACTATCTGATCGACTGTAAACCTATGCGACTTCGACCAACTCAGCTGAACTTGGAAAACCTAGAGTTTCGACGTCTCCTAGCCGCCGTCAGCGTTCCAGGTGACTTGACCGGAAATGTCGCCGCAATCGTTGCTGCTCCTGTAAACATCGATACTGCTACGGGTGTTCGAGGGGTAGAAATCCGACTGAACTACAACACCGCAATTCTCAATCTGGATAGTGCCGCGGTGTCGGCTGGCTCCTTGTGGGCGGCGAACAGCGATACGCAGGTCGTAGCCAATGTGGATGATGTCGCAGGGACAGTGGTGGTGTTTGTTTCATCCTCGGCAGCGCTCGGCAACATCTCAGGTAGCCTTGTGCAGCTCAACTTTACGATCGCCAGCGGCGCCACGGTTGGGGATACAGCGGCCCTCGATTTGGTGTCATTGATCCTGAACGAAGGGGCGATCGCCGTGACGCCGGCACCGATCGCGGGGAGTGACCCAACCGATGGGCAAATTCTGGTCAGCGGCGATGTCGCCCCGGGTGTCGATGCGATCAGTGGTTTTGTATTTGCCGACGGCGACCAAAATGGCAGCTTGAGTCCAGGCGAAGCCATTCCTGGAGTCACCATCACACTCCGCAACGCAACGACCGGTGCTCAGCAGCAAGCCTTGACCAACAGCGAAGGTCGCTATGCCTTCACCGGTTTGCAGCCAGGAAGCTATCAAATCCTGCAACAGCAACCGCTAGCGTACATCGATGGAGGGACTAATCAACTTGACGTGCAGCTGGTCAGCGGCGTTGCTCTTGCAAACCAGAATTTCGTCGAAGTGGGCTTGCTCCCCCAGTTTGTTTATACGCGCTTGCTGAGTACTTCGGTGCAACCTATGGACTCGCCGCAGTGGCGTGTACAGATCGTGCAGATCAATCGAGACGCTAACAGTGGCGCCGCTGGAATCCCTGCTTCCAATGCGCCGCCGAGTAGCATTTCAACGCTGGCCACTCGCAATTTGCTCACATCCAGCCAGTTCACTGAGTCGTTATCGATGCTGCCGACGAGTGTGGCGGTTGCTCGCGATTCACTGGTCGGTGAGGGGGAAGCAATAGCGGAAGTGACGCGCGTCTTGGCAAGCCATGCCGCAGTGCCCCCTCTCGAGCGCGAAAGTGATCGCGACGCACAACGCCATCAGACCGCCGTTGATCAGGCACTGTTAACACTTTAGGCCGAAGGTCGGAAATTCGTTGAATCCGGTCCTCGCAGCGGCTGATTGAACCGACGGGTTGCTCTGGATTGGTAACATCGTGAGCCACTGACACACGTTTTCTCTATTTAAGGAAAACCGGCCATGGCGGATATCGTCTTGATCAACCCGCGATTTGAAGCATCCTACTGGGGCTTCGAGTATGCGATACCTTTGTTAGGTCGAAAGGCCAATTTACCCGTCGCCTGTTTGCCGTTATTAGCAGCGCTCACCCCTCCGCCGCATCGCGTGACGTTGATCGATGACGCCGTCGACTACTTTGATCGCGCAGATAGTTTGTACCTCGATCCCGATTTCCAATTCAATCGTGCTCAGAAAGCGTACGGGCGCAAGCACCCCGTGCGTGGCGGCATCGAGCAGTTGAAGATGCTAGTGCGCTGCGGAGTTCTCTATCGACGTTTGATGAAGACGGCTAAGGAACCGGAATTGCGGCAGGAGCACCGCCGTCGCTTGTCGCAGATTTGGCGAACTCGCCGACAGCCTGCGGCTCTGTACATTTATGTGTTGAAGTGCGCGATTCACTACCACTATCAACAGATTACGAAGCGTTTAGTCAGCGACGACGCACGCATGGTCAACACGTTTTAGTGTCCAGCTAGGCAGGGAGAAGACACCCGGTGTTACCCCTTATGTGGCTGGCGGTTAGGGAGCCAAGCAATTGCACCTAAGGGCTCGTTAGAGGTAGTGTTGAAGGAACCTCCATTTTTTCTTTAGAAGCGATATTGCCTTGACGTTGCCCATTTGAAATCCTAGAGCATCGCTTTTCACTCGCGGGAGAAACGAACGGATTCGGTTTCCCGAGTTGAAGTCTCTTCTGAATGGAGTCACGGATGGCCACGTTTCTGCGTCGACTACGTCTTGAATCGTTGGAGACGCGGCAATTGCTGGCTGGCCTCTTCGGGCCAGACCGAGTGGAGGACTACCAAGAAGCGGCGTCCAAGCCCACTGTTCCGTCGGTGTTTGCTGTGACGGCTGTGAATCTCGAGGGTCTACGATCGGCCGAGGTGCATCTAAACTTTGAAGCAGGCGAACTGGATGTAACCGCTGCTAGCGTTAAAGCGGGGGCGGCTTGGCAAGGTAAGGCAAGTGTCATTAGCAAAGTCGATGAAACCACAGGCACGCTCAATGTCTTCGTGTTTTCGGTGAATCCCATTGCCAACCCCGAAGGAGAGTTGCTAGCAGTAGAGTTCGACCTCGTCGATGAACTGGCCACCGATGTCAGCACGCAGATTGCCTTAACCAAATTCGAGTTAAACGAAGGGGCGATCGAATCTCCCGCAGAGTTGTTGTTTGAAGCTGAACCAGCAGAGGCTTTGCCAGCACGCGAGTTGCTGTCCGAATCCGTTGATCAAGCCGCCGACATGCTTCCTCTGGCAATCGTTTCGCCTTTCGAGGTTATCCCTCAAGAGCCTGATGCTCGACCGCTTGTTCCATCGGCGGTACTTCCACAAATGGCTCCAGAGCTCTCTGTGCAAGACGTTGTGCAGGTAGCACCCCGAATAGCTTCACGTATCCAACCGCGCGTGTTGGAGACGCCCGTCATGGGCCCTATCCAAGTCCAGACCTCCGCTCAACAAACGTTCGGATATTTTTTTACAGATACCGACTGGCTATCAACTGAGTTCCGCGAGCGGGGGCGGCAATTGTGAACTGGGGTAGGTGCCAGCGTGCAACCGACCCTAGCTGATCATGCTTGCGAGTGGCCGTTGTTTGAGCAACTGTGCGGGACCCAGGCTCAACTCGTTGCGATAGACACCCCGTAACGCAGCCTCCCAGCGAGCTTCCAGGTCGAGCCCCATGAAGAGCTCACGCGTGAGGGGACCCGAAACATCAACTCCACGACTCCACCGCGTTGACGATTGGAAGCGTGAGGCATGCTCGGAAAGGAATTGTCTTGCTAGTTTGGCATCTGGCAACTTTTCTTCGTCAAGGAATTCCGTTTCGAACGCATCCGGTTCGCTCCCATCTTCCGGTGGCAAGGCGACGCGTACATCACTTTCAATGCTGCAGCCGGTAATCTTCTCAAATGCTTTACCCGCTTCGACCGCAGTCCGCTGGTCGTCGTTTTCGAAGTGCTCGATTAAGAAAGGTAATAGCCCGGGGTGCCCAAATTTCCCGACAATCTGCATGCGTCGAGCACCGAGTGACGTTGTACTAACGGTCGCGTAAAGACTGGCCAGATCCGAGGGCTCCGCCAATACTGCAAACATGGCGTGGCAAAGAATTCGTTCGGGTGAGGGCTGCGCCGCCTGTCGACGGCAGTATTCAAGCAGCCACGTTTGTCGGGTCCAGGCTGCGGCTTCCAAAGCAGCTGCGGTCACAGCTGGTTCATCGTCACCCAAAGCGGCCACAAACGGATAGGAGGATTCGATTCCGCTAGCCGAAGTGCTCAATGGCTGAGCAGGCGAGCCTGGCGGTACAACGTGTCTGCCTGAGTCAGCTTTAGGATTGGCGGCATTTTCAGCGGGCGACTGCGGAAGGCGACCCTCAATCTCAACTCTAAAAGTTGTATTACCTGCGCGGATCTCATCCCCACTCTTCAGCTGGCAGTCGGCGATCTGTTGGTTATTGACCAATGTTCCATTACGACTGCCACGATCGCGCAAGATGGCGACTTGTTCTATAAGTTCGATTTCAAAGTGAACGCTCGACAACTGGCCATCACTTGGGATCGCATAATCGGCAAGCGACGTACGCCCAATGGATAGACGTTCCGGTGGTCGGAGGGACAATCGCCGTCCGGAAAACTCTCCGCTGGTAATTTCGATTACAGCTTTCACGGATGGTATCAATTCTCAAGCAGAAGTAGGTGAGTGTGGAAGATTAAGTTTTGGCATTAGTTGAGCGGTGTGGGAGCAGAAAAAACTAAAGGGATGATTTGCCAACCTCGTTGTCGGACAACTGGGTCAGCATCGCACAATAATTGCTGAACGCAAGGATGCTCTAAACTAAGGCGTCCGTGAAAGGCCAGAATGTAGGCCGCTTGTGAGGCAACGTTGGTTTCGGCCGCTGCGAGTCGTTCACTGAGCAGTGATTCGCATGCGGATATGCAACTTGCGCAAAAGCCCTCGATGAATCCTTGGGCGGTTTGCTCGTCGGCTTGATCAAAAGCTTTGAACAGCGGCTGAAGGAGTGGTAGATCTGGCGAGCGGAGACTCGTAACTACGGCGGCAAAGGCCATGCCAGCGTCGCCACTGACCAACGCCTCTTTAATGATCCCGTGTGCGCGGCTACCAGCCAGTACTACAGCCTCCACATGCGCAGCGATTCGTTCTTGAAGTTTAAGCAAATCGCCTGCCCAGTAGCGGTCGTTGCGAATGGCGGCGGCATGCACATACCACAGTGCTTGCAACTCCTCGAAATGCTCTTCGACGACCGACATGTCCCATTCGTAGTTATCGACAAACATCGCGACTCCTTGAGCAAACGCTGCGGGGGAATTCGTCCACTGCGACGATTAGTTGATTTGTACTGAACCACCTTTGATGCGTTGTGATTGCTTCGCCAGCGACACCACATCCATTCCCCTGGTCAAGATCTTGCCATCGCTTCTCATTTCGATACTACCACTTCCGCAAGTTAGTTTAAGTGAGCTGTTGGCCGCAATTTGAATGTGTTCACGATCGGGTTCCCGATAGCTACCGACACGCCCCACAACGCAACCTTTTTCCAGCAGAGAACCGCACGGCAAATAAAGAACTCGATCGCCAACAGCCAGGGTCAGCGATGGTGCATCGCACGTTTCCAGAAAGTCGCACAGTAGCCTTTGGTTTGGGTCTTGCGCCGATTGAACTAGGATTTCTCCGGAGCGGCACAGTTCAACGACGGTTCCTACGGAAAGACTCGGGCTGAGTAAATGCTTGACCGGCTGCGCAGTGCTTTTTGACGAAGTCGTTGTTGAAGACACGGTGAATTCCCTGGTTGAAAAGGTTAGAAGTCAATTTAATTATCGCGCCGTCCACGATTTACCTAGTATCTGCGATCTCGATCTTGCCGCAGTCAATGCCCAGGGTTCCGTCGATTGTCTTGGCTGCCGCGATGCCAGCCGCAGCGAACTGGAAAATTAGGGCGATATCGTAGTCGCCGGGTGGGAGGTAGGCGGTCTGCTCGATTCGCAATTTCAGTTCACTTTCGGCTAGCAGTTCGAATTTTGCAGCCGCTGGTTTTTCATCCTGATCGCTCAATGAGATGAACTCGATGGATGAACTTGGCAGCTCAACCGTTACGCTTTTAGTCTGTTCCGTATTTTCTTTAACGGCTCGTTTTCTCAACGAGAGCTTAACGCGACTCTCTTCAGCGGATTGCAAAAAGTTGTTCAGTAGGATGGGCTGGGTACCGATGTTGGTCAAGCTAACTTCTAGCTTTAAGGGGAGGCCGACTTCAAGTTTCGGGGAAACTGGATTTCCTTGACCCTGGATGACTCGAATGGGATGGGCTCGAACCACGTCAATGAAATGGTTCATCTCTGCAATGAGCGCGCGCAGTGGCTGCGGAAGATCGGTCAGGGCAAAGGACTTGAGTGGCGGAATTTGTCCCGCGCGACCTTCGCCGACTGTTAGCGTCGCGGTGGTCGGGGGTAATGTGGTTGCGGCCGGTAGTTCCTGATAAGTCGACTGAAGAATCGCATCGCGAATGCGTTCGATGTCTTCCGTCGCGATTTTTTCACCGTAGAACCCAATTTCATCTTTCGCCCCCAAGTTCTGCGTAATGCGGACGGTGCTTTGCCCAGCTGGGAAAACAGTCACTGCTACAAAGCCCGCCCCCATGTCGCAGTTGTAAACAAAGAACCAATCATTCATGTCTCTGTCCTGACTTTTAGATCCGGCTTGGGTTTCGCTTGGGAGAATCGTGGCTGCTACTTGGCCATAAAGGGGCCCGCTGTTGAGCATCAGACACTGAGTGCACAGGCAGAACCACAAGTACTTCGTAATTCCCGTTGTTGTTTGAGCGTACATTAAAACCACCTTGGGTCACGGTGTGCTACTCGGCTTAGACACGCAGGAGTTTAGTGTTTCCGATTATGCTGCCCGCCTTGCCCTGAAACCAAGCGTGGAAATCTTTCATATGCCGATCGTAGGTGCGCGCACCGGAATTCATGATGCTGGATGGAACATCGGTGAACTGTCGTGCAGGATCGCATGCACCCGCTGGATACTCATCGTACATCCCGATCAAGTGCCCGAACTCGTGCGCACGGACTGTCACCGGGACGTTTGAGAGTCCCTCCCACCATTTGTGCGAATACCACCAGTTTCCAGAGCCCCAACCGTCGGAATCGTTCGCACCGGCGTGCAAGGCGACCTTAAGACCATGTCCCGCCTCCCACAGGCAGCGGATCCGAATCGGAAACATGCAACACGCGTTTTTCTTTGGGCAATTGCAACTATCGCCGCGTTTGCAATTTTCGCGGTGCAATCGCCACTTTTTATCCCAAATGTTTTCAATCTCTCGCTTCCAGCGACGTTTACGCAGGCTGGTCGCGCGAGCACCAGGCTGTAAATCAAAATCGACTTTCTTGGTCACAATTAACGAGCCACGTTTAATGCGAATGGCATAGGTCATGTCCCAACCATAATCGGTTCCCGATGGCACCCAGGTTGGACCCAAGGTTGGCAGGTCCATCTCTACATACTGAGGTGTAAGTCGTTGTTCGGAGATGAGTTCTTCGTCCACATCATCGACTGCTTTGACCTTCATTTTCTGAGGTGTCTTGACCGCTTTGCCGTAACCGGATGCTTTGGCTTCAAGCTGCACCTCCTGGCGATATTTTCCACGCCGCGCGATCCACACAGCGTCCACGTTTTCACTGGCCATGCTAACTCGTCCTGCTTGAACGCGTTCGCCCGGCTTTTGGTAGAAGCTGAGTGCCACGGTTTTCCCAGCCAGATTCTCCGTTTTGATGTTCAGCTTAACTTCGTCACCGCAGCAGCACTCGGCTTGTTTCCATTCGAGACTCTTGATCTTACGTTTCTTGGGGTTGTCAGTACTGCCCAACGCGAATGCCGGTGGCTGGATCTCGGGTGAGGGAGGTGTGTTGGTTGGTGAAGAGCCGTTGAGGAGCATGATGTCGAGCAAGCGAAACACATTCTCTCCATCCACTTTCACGTCAAACGAATACATTTTTGGATAGGCTTTGCCCTTGATCTTGTTGGAGACAACTCCCAAAGCAGAACCTGGTTCATCACCCGTGCTGGTCATGAAATAAGAGGACTTGATCATGATCGGTTCGCCATCACATTTGACCGATTTAGAGCCGTTGGCAGTGTCCGAGGACATGGCGATGTTTGGATAGGGGATGGGGACCGGGCCCGCCGGTGTGGGCGTCTTGCAGACGTCCGGAAAAGCCATGACGATGCCGCTACTCTTCTTATGCACAACTGTCATGAAGTTGACGATTACAGTTGCCGGCATGGCATACTCTTTGAGTTTGGAAGTTTAAAGCTAAACAGGAAATATTGCCGCAGCACTACGTTCACCGCGCATCGACGAACAGCAAATCAAGGTGCCCGTGGCAGCAGATTGCATGGAAGCGTAATTGTTAGCAGTTAGGGCAACGGCTAGTACTCCAAAGGCAGCCCCGGTATCACCCCAACAATCGGCGGGATGCTGAATCTGCCAATGTCTGGGCAAGGCGTGCATGCAGCGGGTTTCGATGGTGGCCCACTCGAGGAAACGATTTCTTTCCCCATTTAAATCCACTAGTACACGGTTGATTTTGAGTGGATCACCGGAGGCTTGAAACACATTCTGAATGCAGCGCGTCAAGGCTTCTCCCGTGGCAGCTGATGTGCGGTCGACCGCTTCGGCGTCCAAAGCAATCGAGCGGATGGTGGCCAGGGGTGTTGCGGAGCGACGCGCGGCTTGAGCAGCACTCTCGATGATGATCGCCACCCCAGCTTCGCCTGGAATAATCCCCGAACTTTCTTGTTCCGTTCTGAGCAAGCCGTTGTTAAACAAATCTTGCAAGTAACTCGCATCCAGTAAGGAATCGATACCATAAATCAGGGCCATTTGCGTTTCGTGGTTGGCGATATCTTGGCACGCCTGTGCAATGGCCATCAGTCCAGCGGCGTGTCCTGCCGGATAAACCTTGATTTCACCCACAAGCATCTGTTCAGCCAGAAACTGCTTGAATTCTTCAACGAAAGCTTCGATCCGTTCCGTGTCGGAATCATCGCTGACACGATCTGAGTAGGGGGTCGAGAGGTACACTCGGACCTGGAGCCCTTGCATATTCGGTTCGGGGGAGAGGTTGAAGAGCTTGGCTTGCCACAGGGCTTCAAAGGTCGGCTGCGCGAGCAACTCTATCGCCTTTTCGGTCCAGTGCCCGTCACCCAAGTCAGGTTGAGTAGCGGCTGCGACAAAACCGCCATCTTCACCATCGCTGGTAGCAAAGTGGGGCCACTCCCTCAGGCGACTGATCGAGGCGCGGATGGCGGCACAGGACTGTACTGCCGTGTTTCCGACCGCGGTTCGCATACCAACACCTGTGACAACAATAGCGTTCTCAGTTTTCGACATAGGCCACCTCGCAATCTTCAACGCAGATCCAAAAGAGCTCGCGCAAACGCTCGTGGACATCCACCCGCGCTCGCCAGACCATCGCGAATTGCCCGAGTTCGCAGTCGACTTGCAGCGTGTCGCAGTTGGCTGTTAACTCCAACACGTCGTCCCCAAGGTTCACCGAGATAAGTGGCTTTTGCGTGGGAATCTCGAATTCGATTAAGTGCGATGCCGTCATGTTCTCAATGCACACGGCTTCACCTCCCCTGATGTAATCAGGCAGTATCTGGTCTTGAGGCGCCACTTGGTAATATTGCGGATCGAAGTCTTTAGGCAACAGCGGCATGACGTTTTTTCGCCAGGCCTCGTCGTAGGTACCTGCAAAGTCGCTGCGGGGTAACCAGTGTGGAGCTACGGCGGAAAAACAGACTGTTTCACAATCTGTATTCGGAGATTGCAGAGAGGCATTGGGTGAAACTACGTTGGGGACAGGCAAGTCCTCGAACTGCATGGAGGAACGCTTGCCGGCAAATCCACAGCCAACTGGATTGAGCGCGCAGAACTGCGGAAGGTTGGCCAAGCTTTCATCGCTGCCACCAAAGCAACGTTCATATACCACTGGGATTTTCTCGAAAGGGAGCGGATCGGAGGGGCGATAGCCAACGGGTGTTTTGAGCCAGACTCGATCCCCAAATACTCGCAGTCGCTTTTCGATGCCAGCGACTCGCAGTATCGCATCGACACTGCGGTCACCTGCGCGCACTGGGTAGGCGCAGCCATTGACAATCACGTCGGCCTGCGGCTTGAACAGCGACAGCTCACCAGTCGACTTGATGCTGGATGCACCTGGTTCCCCGTGATATTTATCAGCAACCACGATTTCCGATTGCTTGGCGGTAAGTTCAGCCTTACCGGTCAAAGCGAAAGTTGCCTTTACGACGACCAATAAAGTCTCGCGCCCGAATCCATCGTTGGTGACGAGATGCTTGGCGGCAAAGGGAGAGACATTAAAAAATTCCATAGTGGTCACCGGAGTTGGCGAATTTAATTCTGGGCAATTTTGCTGCCTTTGAGAACAACATTCTTAGAGGCTTTAATGTTGATTGCACCCGAGCCATCGATCAGGATGTTCTTACCCTTGATCGTGATATCACCATTCTTTTTCATGACGATGGTGGCGCTGCCCGTCTTGAAAACGATTTCATCGCCAGCTTCGACGACCAATTGTTTGCCAACACTAAGGGCATCGTTGTTGCTGACACTGACGGTGCGATTGCCGCCTACTGCGTTTGTTTCGTCCTTGCCGATGGAAACGCTATGATTTTCGCCCACAGTCAGTTCATTGTCTTTCGCGACTTGTTCGGTGCGTTTTCCGCCAATCGTCAGTTGTTCGTCTTGCCCCACCGTAGTCGAGCGAGTGCTGCCAATGCTCAACGCTTCATTGTTACCCACATCGACGCGGCGGTCGTTCGCAATTTGAATCGACTCGTCGTGGCCTACTTCCTCGTGGCGGTCATTGCCGATGACAGAAGTTTCATCATTGCCGATCGTTTTTGTGCGGTCATTGCCGACCGAGTGGGTTTCGTCATTCTCGACTTCGATATCTTGATTTTTTTCTGCGTGGATAAACAACTGCTCTGAGCCGATCTTATCTTCGAAACGAATTTCGTTGAAGTTTTCGGTGCTACCACCTTGGCTGCTGCGGGTCTTGATGCCGCTTTGTGTCATGTTGCCCGGCAGATCATAAGGGGGCATCTGGTCAGCATTGTAGACTCTGCCAATGATGATCGGTTGATCAGGGTCTCCTTCGAGGAAGCTGACAATGACCTCTTGCCCAATGCGTGGGATGCAAATGAAGCCCCAATTCTGCCCAGCCCAGGCCTGCGAAACGCGAATCCAGCAACTGCTCATGTCGTCTTTTTGGCCTTCGCGATCCCAAAAAAACTGGACCTTCACCCGACTGAACTCGTCGGTGTAAATCTCCGAGCCCCCTGGACCCACCACCACCGCAGTCTGCGGCCCTTTGACAATTGGCTTGGAGGTCACCCGCGCCGGACGGAAGGTCGCCGAACTCGGAAAACACTCAAAGTAATTGACATATTCGCGCCCCTTGCTTTCGCCCGTTTCATAACTGGTGTCACGCGCCTCGTGGGTAATCCGCTTGATGACGTAGCTCTTCCCTTCTTCGGCGCTGCAGCGATGGCGGCCCACGGTAAAGCGTTGTCCAGGTGAAAACGACTTACAACCGCTGGTGCCAACCACCAGGTCATGTTCGAGTTCTAACTCTTCCATGCGCACGCGGGCGAGCGGCGTTCCGTCACCCTTTGTCAAGTATTCGCCGGGGTAATCGTACTGCTCGTATTTCTTGACATCCTGAAACGGCATGAGCGTCTTCTCAGTCGTCATCAATCCCGTTTTTGGAGTCTTGAAGTTGTAGTCGGTGTGAGCCCACGCACCGGACCGGAATTCATAACCATGCTCCCAGCTGGCGATATGCGGTGTGATGCCACGAGTGGACGACTCGTCGCGCGGATAGTCAACTTTGGACTCCTTGCAGTCTTGGTAGGCGCCTGAAGAGTCGGCCATCATCAAGGTGTGTTTGCCATCTTCATGCTGGAAGAAATAGAAAATCCCTTCTTCTTCCATCAATCTCGAAACAAACTCAAAGTCCGATTCGCGATACTGAACGCAGTATTCACGCGTGGGGTGACTCCCTTGGACTTTCTGCGTATCAAAATCGTTGAAGCCAAGGTCCGAAAATATCTGCTCAATAATCTCAACCACGGTTTTCGACTGGAAAATGCGACAGTCAGTGGTTTGCGTTAGAAACCATAGCCAAGGTACGACCACGGCGCGGTAGCTGCGCACTCCTTTGACGTCTTCATCGCCCGCAGCGAACCGCTGCACAAATCCATTGAAGAACCTCTTCGCACCGTCATCGTAGTCGATAGACAAAGTGACGTTCTTGCCAACAATGTCCTGAGCACGGATGTTGTTGTCTTCCGAAATCAGCGCCAAATGATATTGGAATGGCCGCGAGAGCTCCTCGTCGCCGCGCAGTTCGGTCAACAGCACGGCATCGTTGCCAAGCGGTGTAGTGATATTCAGCGATCGCGTTGCTTGTTGGAATGCCATGGCACTTCACGTTTCGTGGGGGAATGCGAACATTAGTCCAGGATATGTTATCGCGTTGTGGAGCTGCGAGTTGACTCAAATCTTGAGATTTTTTCGGTAACGATGCCGTGACTACACGATCGCAAAAAAACCTCTGAAGTTTCGGGCTCCAGAGGTCTTGAGTTGTGGCTGTTTTTCGGGAATGCCTGCCGAAGGCTAGGCAATGCCTTCTTCGACCTGAAAGCTGGCTTCGATCTTGCCTTGGGACTTGCCGTCCTTGCCCATTTTGTCGTATGTCCAAGCAATCTTCTCGTAGTTTAACGACAGGGTTTCGTAGAACTGGCCGCCATCACCGCCGGTTCCAGACACGGAGTAGGAGGAGACAATGACCTGTTCGAGCTTCCACTGGTAGTAGGGAACTCGCTTGCCAGCGCCGGTCGAAGTGGTGACGTCGATCAGCACTTCCTTGAAGTTTGTGCCATCGCAAACGGCTGCGATTAGCTTCGGTGTCGAAGCGTCCATTTCTTTGGTGACGACCACGTCACCGCAGGTAACCGACGAACGTTGACGCGTTGAACCCGAAATGCCCGATGCCATGGGGCGGCTTATGTTTTGCGACATGCTCTGGACATTGATCCAGTCCTTGTGACCGTCGTCCGTGCTTTCGCCCTTGATGTCACCAATCTTTAAGTAACCAGCCATTGCTCTTTTCCAATCGTAAACGAAGTAAACTGACTTGACACGCACAGTGTTCTACTGGCACAACGTAATTGTTATCGCAGGCCAGCAACCGTTGTTGCATGGAATCTGGGTTTTTCCCCTAGAATCCTTAAGCCATACGCCCCCAAGCGAACCCGGCTTTGCCATCCGTAGCTCAGTGTCGAGCGATTGTCCCAATCGCTCCGTAGTCGCTTGGTGGGCTCAGGATTTTTAGCAAAATCCACTACGACAAAGAGTCGGGGGGGGGAGGTCCCAGGTGAGGCAGGAGCCTCAACACAGCACGTGCCCAGGCAGAGCCGGGGCACGAGGTAACAGAGTCCTAATGCAATAAAGCTAGAGCTTTGTTACTGCTTGCTCTTAGGGTAGTGGATCTTGCCAAAGATCCTATGTGGTCCGGAGCTTTAGCAAGCTCTTCTACATTCAACCCAAATTCTTAGCTGTCACGAAAAAAGCCCTTGGCATAACCAAGAGCTTTTCGAGGATATTAGTCGTGAATGTCTGGCGGAGATTAGGCAACGCCTTCTTCGACCTGAAAGCTGGCTTCGATCTTGCCCTGCGATTTGCCGTCTTTGCCCATTTTGTCGTATGTCCAGGAAATCTTTTCGTAGTTCAGCGACAGGGTTTCGTAGAACTGGCCACCGTCATTGCCTGTTCCGGATACATCGTAGGACGAGACGATGACTTGTTCGAGCTTCCACTGGTAGTAGGGAACTCGCTTGGCAGCACCAGTCGAGGTGGTGACGTCGATCAGCACTTCCTTGAAGTTTGTGCCATCGCAAACGGCTGCGATTAGTTTCGGTGTCGAGGCGTCCATTTCCTTGGTGACGATCACGTCGCCGCAGGTAACCGACGAGCGTTGACGAGTCGAACCCGACATGCCCGACGCCATGGGGCGGCTTATGTTTTGCGACATGCTCTGGACATTGATCCATTCCTTGTGACCGTCGTCCGTGCTCTCGCCTTTGATATCACCGATTTTGAGATAACCAGCCATTTTGTTGCTCCGAAGTGAAAGTAGTTAAGAATCGTTTGACTTATAGTTTCCTGGGGTGTCTTACCGCTGATTGGTGCGACAATACCGTTATCGCTTCGGGGCGAATTGTGTTGCCGAAAAAGTTAAAATTCGCAAAAGAAATGCTTTGGCTCCCATCAACCCGCAGGGTTTTGGGGAACTAAGGTCCTAGGCCGACACCCTCTGTGGACTGAAGACTCAACCACCCACAGAAACCTGGTCAAACACGAACTGACTGACCGAAGACGCTTTGGCAGCCTCTTCCAAGCTACCGATGGTGGTGAGCTGGAGTGATGGCGGCCCGGCATCCTTGGGGATCTCAAATTCATGTGTTTCTACATGGGTGTTCTGGTCAAAAGTCCGTCTGGCACTCAGGAAGCTTGGGCAGACGATGACCACTCTGTCCTGCGGGCGCGGTGGCGTCGAGTATTCGACTTTGGCGACGATTTTTTCACCCGCTGCGAACTGGACGGTCGCTATCCCCAGTTGAATCGGCTCGTGAGGCTCATTGGCAGCCAATGCTAATTGGGTTACTTGTGCAGGGATGTCATCGGCGGCCCAGATCCGCAGGCGAGCTGGCTGGCGACTGTTGAACCAAGGTACATCGCTGAGATTCACTTCGGGGTAATGCGTGTTCGGCTTAAAGCGGTGATCGGCCAATACAAAGGTTGTCGCATTCGCCGCATCGGCAGGGGAAACCTCGGCTACCAGCCAGGCCGGACGGCGCGTAAACTCAGAACTGTTGAGACTTGCAAAATGCAGTTCGAAGCCTAACACCTTTTGACTCAGCACACGATCCTGGAGCTTGCGGACGAACAAGCGACTGGATAGACCGCTCCCAGAGCTGGTCCCCTCAACACCTACTTGCAACTTCCCACCCGAGTTGAACCGCTCGAACTCAAATTTGCCTTGCGAGTTATAAGGCAAGTACAGTTTTTCGCCACCAAGGACTTGCACGTTCACAATGCACTTGGAGCTAAACGGACGTTCAACTTCGATGCTGAGCTCAGCTGGCAAGAACTCCGCTGGGACGGGAATCTCCTCGTTCAAGGCATGTCCTTGGCTGCTAAACGCATTTCCTGAGGTGCTGAGCGAAGCCACATTAACGCGTGCTCGAGGGATACTGTCGAGTGACTCTTGCATTAATTTCACCCCCTGGTCGGAGAGGTAGTATCCGTACTGCTTTTCCCCCAAGCTCTCTAGGTCTTTTAACTGGGCGATGCCATCCGTCGAGCGACTCTCCCAAAACGTTTGATCGCTGGGGTCCGGGAACTTCTGCGAAACCCAGTTGTCGAAATAGTTGAAATGGAAAATGCTCAGCCGGATAAGTGGGTTCTTTTTGATCGTCCGACGGACATCTTCATGCGATTTCGATGTCAAGCGTTGTTCGGTTTCGCGTATGTAATTCACCCCATCGCTAAATACATAAATCAAGGTCTTTTCGTTGGCCCGCGCAAGGCTTGCAGCTTGCGCGATGGCATCGTACAAGGGGGTATCGCCGCTGGGCCTAAGCAAACTGATGCCGCGCTCTAGGTCGGCTTGCCAATTGCCATCCAGTTCATTGGTTTGTTTCGGTTTGTAAAAGTTGTCTTGGCCGACGCTGAGCAGGTCAAGCAACTGCGGATTGACATGATCGCGATTGAGTCCAAAAGGCATGAGGGCTACGCGGACAACTGCTTCCCGCTGGTTGTGAATTGCGGCGAGTTTCTTAATGACCCCGACCGCGCTGGCTTTCACCAACTTGAACAATTCGTCTTCGACAAGCTTCCCTTCCTGCACGAACTTTACCCGCGTGCTCATCGAGTCCGAACAATCGATAAGCAAAAGCACGGTGATGGCGGGTGCCTCGGGTGAAAATACTCGCACCGTGCTCTCTTCGGCCGGGGGCTTCACGAGCGTTAGCTCAACCGCTTCTTGCTTGCTATCGTCAACCTTCCAATCGATCGGAGCAGTGCGGGAGTTACCACGAAAGAGAAGCGTTCCTGCAGGTGGATTGGATTGCCAGTAAGTCGCATCAAAAGTCTTGTTTACAGTTCGAAATTCAACTTGGCTCAAATCGACGACCCATGCTCCCTCGGCTTGGCCACGTTGCCACGGCAAACGGTGAGTGGGCGTTCCCAGGAAGACCTGAGCCAAGCCGTTCATTAGATCACCAGCGACTTGAACTGGTGCACGCTGCTCGCCAGTGGGTCGAATGACTTGTCGCTGTTGGCCAAATTGGGGGCGCAGTGACTTAATCTGTTGCACCCCCTGCTCTTTGGCTTGTTGCATGGTCGACTGAAAATCTTCTGCAAACTGTTTGGCAGGCTCCATGTTGCCGAAGCCTGGAGGCAATCGCAGACGTGAGGCGAGTTGATAGAAGTAAAAGCTGTCCGCTGTCGATTGCTCGTTGAATACCGAGTTTCCCCAGCGAGATTGAGCAATGCGTTGCACCTGAAGGGTGCGGTCATTGGCCAGCGCCAAACTCCAGCGTTGCCAAGGTCCCGACCAGGGCCAAGGGAGCGATTCCCCTAACCCGCTATCCGCCACTCGATTGGCGGTGGCTAGCTTCGCATGCAATGTTGGGGAGTGGCCGAAGGCGGGGGCGAAAACACGTTGCCAATACTCTTGCTTCCACAGCGCAGTTCGCAATTGTCTGGGATCGGTACTAGCCGGCGGTGGGCTATTGAACTGTTGGTTGAGTTGTTCCCTGGCATCTCCCATGATGAGTGACCGCCATTTTCCAGCTTCTTGCTTCAAGTCGCTGAGGAAGATCTCACCCCCTTTTCTGGCCGAACGCTCCTCTCCCACTCCACCGCTTGCTCCGCCTCCAGTCAGCGCAAGACTGAGAAACGATTGGCTATTCTCGTGCAAACGCTGACGTGCCTCCAACTGGAGCATGGGTGAGAGTAAGGCAATTCGGCCGCGACGAAACGGCAGAGGATTGTCAATCGCTCCAGCAGATTCTTGACTACTGGTCTCTTGTTCGACGTAAACGGCAAAGGCCAACTGGAGCCGCTCAAGCCGTTTCTGTAGTTCACCGACACGCGCAGTTAGGCCACTATCGAGTGTCGTACTTGGCGGATTGGCTAGAATCGCGCTCACCTCATGGCTTATGTTTGCCAGTTGCGCCAAACTCTGCAGCCGCTCTTCGACCTGGGATAGCTCTTGCTCCGGTGCAAATTGAAATTCCTTGAGCGACCACGCCAGCAGGTGGGGGAGTGCATAGAGTGCTTCATGCGTTAAGGTAATCGCCGTTTGTACCTCGAGCGCTCTTTGCTCCAACGCCGGTAGACGATTGACAACTTGATCGAGGGTGTCGAGGCAGTCGGAAAACTTACCGGCCAAGCAGTGATCGATGGCTCGCAAAAATTCCGCCTCAATTGGCAAGAGCAAACTATGTTCTCCGTCACGCAACCACCACCAACTGCTCTCGGGATCGGGATGGCAAGTTAGGCGTTGAAAGCGGTCAAAGTTCATGACCACCCGGGCGCAGGCCTCAGCGCTTTGGCGATCGGCAACGGACCAATCGATGTCCTCGGCCATGCGCACGAGCAAGTTCACTTCCAGCCATTGGCGAGCTGCCGGACCGGCAAACTCGATTGCCGCCCGAAGCCGATTGGGTTGAAAAGCTTCTTGCCAGACATTGCGATCATTGCTTTGAGCGCAGGCCACAAAAAATTGCCACAGGAAATGGGCGCGATTCTTGTCCGATAGCTGCTCCTCGGCCGAGGGGCTCTGCCCCCTTAACTCAGCCTCTTTCTCATCGGCAGGTGGCTTGCGCCAGAAGCTGGGAAGTTGCTCTTCGCTTGCAGGGAGGTTGCGGGCCCGTTGTCGCGCCAATTCGTTGACGGAACGAAACGCTGTATTGTCCCCCCGCAAGTACTCATCGAGCAGCTGGCTCTCAATCAAACTCACCTCCGACTCCATGACTGGCAATTGCAGATTGCCGATCGCTTTTTCGACTAAGTCGCTCGCTTGTTGGAAGTGTTCGGTCGCCAATTGGTTGAAGACGATATCCTCGAGACCGAGCAATTGCGATTCGATCATAGCGTAGCCGAGTGGATCCCAGCGGTACGGTTTTTGATAGGGACTGTTGTGGAGGGTCAACCACAGTTCATGGATCTTGGCGATGTTGGCTTGCAACGCCGCGGGCTTGGGTTGCTCACTACTTGCAGCATTCTCCATTCGTAACACCTGGATGGACTGAACGCGTGTCAGATTATCTGCGGGAAGCCAGATCGGCTGTTGCACGGCATAACGACGATTGCGTACGTCCCGGCTGACCCGTTCGTTCAACAGCTCTTGGAACTGACCGATAGTTAGTTGCTTGCTCAACAGGCTCTGCGGAACGTCGCGTCCCTCGAGCAATTGACGCAGATGGTGGCCGAGGAACGATCCCGAAAACTCGGGGGCCACCCAATTCTGTTGACCATTGTTGCCAGGTAGAGTTAACAGCAATCGTTGTTGCAACGCGGTATCTAACGCATTGAGCGCCTGTTCACCGCCCGTTCTCCATTGAGGGTCAAGTGCCCCCAGATTCGAGACACCGCTCGGCAATTGAAGGTCGAGCACGACCCAGGCAAGTTTTCCAGTTGGCACTGTTTCCGCAATGCTCGAAAGTACATTTTCCAATCGCAATGGGGATGTGAGCTGGGTATCCGGAGCGAAGGGAGAATCCGCTTGATTTAGCAGCAACAGGTTGTCGTCGGCGTCGAAGGTCGCGAACGAGTTGATGTAGAAAAGGGTTACCTTACCGCTGGGACCACTGGGAGGGAGGGTCTTCGAACGAATCGAATCGAAACGGTCTGCCCAGTCTGCAGCTCGCAAATCAGACAAGGCGTTGTCATTACCGTTGGCTTCATTGGTAATGAACTGAACATTGATGTTGTCGAGCGTGGCCAGCGAATTGCGCTGCGCATTGCCGAAAGGGTTTTCAAGCAGTTCCGGCGCGGAATAGTCGCCCACGCTAAAGCCAATGACCCACAATCGAGGTGGTTTCCAGAATGCCCAGGCAATCAAACCGATGGTGAGCATCACTGCGGCGACAAAGAGAATGCCGACAGCCATCCAACGGCGGAAGACGGAGGACGAAAGCGGCGCGTCCGCGGCGACTGCACCTGTCCATGATCGCGGCGATCTACCTGGGGTCGGGGCTGTGGGGGTGGGTGGTTGAGCCCCCTTCCCTTTCCAACCGCCAGTAGGTGGCGGGCTCAGTTGCTCTGGTTTGATTAAAGGTTTAGGAGAGGGGGTGCCCTTCGGTTTGGTCTTCTTCGTATCCTCTTGACGCCAATCTGCCATCGTATTCGCCTCGCAAAACAAGCTGCAGCCGCGCTGCTCCGCTATTCGAGCATCACTTTCGCATCCAGGGAGCTTAAGCCCAAACTCAGTTGTTACATCATAACAAGCTTGAGACGCAGTAACGATGGCGCAGTAGCGGTGGCGCAGTAGCGACCGCGATTTGAACACGCAGTGGGGAAACCTAAGTTCGCCGCGCGAGCGCATGCTTGGCTAGGATCCCTAGCTAAGCGCTGCGGGCTAGTTATATCGACAGCCTGCTAGCGGGTCACTAAGCCGAGTCGAATTTGGTCACCATCCGAAATCTTCATCTCGAGTGGTTTATCGATCGCTAACAAAATTCGGCGTCCACCGACATCGATAATCTTCGCCAGGCTATGAGAACCCGTTTCGTCAACGACAATCGCTGTCCATCCCGCACTCAGCTCATAAGCTTCGGGGAGATGCACCAACACCTCTCCCAGCGTCTTGCGGTAGGAGACAACATGGGAGGTGACAAGCTGCTCAGGGTTGGCAATACGCTCCAGCCCTTGTTCGACGATCGCTTCATCCGACATGCGGAACGTGGTTGAGGCGGGAGACTGGTGCGCGGCTCCTACGACCACGGGGGAAACATCGTATTCCCCGTAACCTTCATCGCTGAGCTGATAGGATGTTTCCAGTGCTTCAACATTCTCTGCAGCGTTGGGGGCACCTTCCACCGGATCCTGTTTGACCTTCGGCGGTTTTTCCGGATCAGGAGCGATCAACTCCTCAGGAATAATCGGTTCGACGGCAGGTGGCGGGCACTTGCAGGCCAAGGCGCGTGCGGCAGCACGAATCTCTTCGACTGGCTCCTTGTAGCAGCCGTCCTGCCTGCCGTTCGCAATATCTTCTAATTTCGCTAAGATTTTCTTAGTGCAACAGGTTGTCTCGCAGCCAGTGCGGCATTGCGTGCACTCACCAGCCGCCTTATCGAGCCCTTCGATAGCTGCCGTGCGAACATCCGGATCGCAATCCTCAAGTGCGGCCAAGAAGGCCGCTTCGACCTTGTCATCCTTGTTATAACAGCCGCAATTGACATCAGCCAAAAACTTGATGGCCTTGATTTTCTGTTTTTTGAGATCCTGATCCGCCTTGATCTCGGCCGCCGCCTTGATCATGTCCGGCTTGGCGGGGTCGAAGTTGGCTGGGTCGGTCAATGCTAGCACGGGGGGCTTTTTCTCGAGTCCCGGGAAATTGCCGCGACGGTTGATTAAGCCATCACGCAAACGAGCCCCAGCCTGTGGGACTCCGAATTTCTGCCAAACAGTCGGTACCGGAGGTTGCGGAGCGACACAACCCGCAGAAGTTGCCAACGTGCACGCTAGCAATATGCGACGAAATCTATTGTTTGTTTTGAGATCCATCTCACTCTTCCCAAGAATCGCTCGGTGCGGCTGCGCGAAAGTGCCGTGGAAGTGATACCCCTCTCCGAGTCCATAGGTCGGGGTTTCTCTTCAGGTGAGGTATCGGACATTGGTTTACTCCCACGCATCAAATTTTTCACTAAGTGGCAAACCTCCCGCAGCTTACTCGATTTAACCCGCATGACCTGCACTCTCTGGCTTTACCTTATTTCTTGCGTTTTACGTCGATCGCTATCCGCTGGGCGGTCGGGGAGACATTCAGTTTCCCTTTGCCTTCAAACTCGACCCCGAAAGCATCGGTGTAGGTCGCCGTAATTTCGTAGGGACCATCCGGCACTTGCGTAATCATCCAAGACCCACCGACATTCTTCTCCAGAGCGCCTTCAATGCCACTGATCGCGGTTTTTTTCGGATACGGCGGCAGCTGCCCTTCCACGGTGATATCGACAAACACGGTGCGCTCTGTCGGCTCGGGTGGCGGAGGGGGAGTCGTGGGTTTCGGCTTGGGCTTAGGAAGCGGCACTTCGACAGGTCGTTTTTGGTTTGTCCAACGAAAACGCTCAGGCGTATGCTTATCTTGAATGTTACCGGCCAAGTCGACGGCGCGACACACCACGACGTAGGTCTTGCCAGCCAGCAAACGTTCGGCCGCCGGTGCCTGGGCAATGGTCTCAGCGTCGAGCGTGGCTACCCAGCGTCCTCCGTCGAGACGGGCTTCCCGTTTTAACATGTCGCCGTTGTCATACTTTCCTGCGCCGCTGTTTTCCTTGTCTACGGCGAAGTAAACCGCTGCGATATCGGAGTCATCGCTAACGGCAATCGCGAGCTCAATGGGACCGTCGAGATAAAGTTCCGGATGGCTAATCTCAACCGTTGCTTGCTCGGGCAGTTGGCGATCAAATAGCAGATCAAAGGACTTGGCCGATTGCGGTTCGTTCAGCACGAATGCTTCCAATCGCTTCCGGCCCGCGAACCGGAATTCTTGCGGAGAGAAGCTGTGGGTCAAGTCTTCCACGGCCGAGCTAAAGACCAAGTTGCCTCCTTTGAGCACAAATTGCGGAAAGGCCTTTCGATCCCAGTCGTAAGTTTGAGGTAGGGTGTCGATGGCAATTTTGGCGCGTGAGCCACCCTCAAAATCCATCGGTACGGGGATGGCGATGTTCTCAACGGCGATGGGGGTGCCATCGCTTTCACCGCTGACACCTTCCCGCGCTGGGATGACGACGGCGTTAGCGGTCAGGCGTCCGAGCGTTAGCGGCTTTCCCTGACTATCGGTGCAAATCAAACTGCGAGGATCAAGCCAAACGAAAGCTTGATTGGTCCCGCGCGCATCATCGGGAAGTCCCCCCAAGCGTGACTGAAAATTGATCGCCCGTGGATAGCCACCGATATCGACATGCACGACGTAAGGGAGTGTGTTGCGGACCACTGGAGTGATCCTCATGTCGAGTTTGTTGTTCTCTTCATTCAAGACCGCCACTGGCGAGCCTTCAAAGTCCACTGCGGTCCCTTGCATGTTGGTTAGTTGTGCATTGAGTTTGAGCTCCTTGAGATCCCAGCGTCTCCAATTGGCCCGCGGAACCTCTACTCGAAGAATGAACATGTCAGCTTGAGGGATGAGTTCGGCGAGCGCTAGGCCTGCCCGGGGATTGGCACATTCACAAGTAATCCAATGGAGGGTTTGTTTATCTTTTAGGACGCGAATTTGATTGTCTGCCTCGATCACGACTTCTTCCAAGACGCAAAGCAAACCGTACTCACCCATGTTGCGCGGGCCGGTTGAACCGTCACCAGCCACCACGCCCTCGGCCACAAACGGCTGGAGGACGATCTTCTGACTGTCGTTGGGAACGCGCTGAGCATCGTATGCAACGATTCCTTGTTGGTTGGCCGACAAAGGGATTGGGCCGCTGATGAACTGCGGCTGCAAGTCGCCCTCTTTGTAGCGGCGCTCGGTGTTCGCCATAGCCTTTTTGCTGAGACTGCCATTGCCAACGATCTGACCGCTTCCCGGTTCTACCGCATACAACGCCGCGCGCACGACTTTGGCTTCATCCGAAAGATTGAATAGATGCAACTCATAGCCGCTTTTGGCCTGTTGGTTGACTGCCGGCACACTTATGCCAGATAAAATTGAGTACTGCGACTCTTCCACCTCGACCAACTCGCTGCGGGTCACTCTCGGCTCGCCAGCAATTGGATTCAGACTAGTCGCATACAGTTCGATGCGGTTAGGGTTGGGGGGGGAAACTTCAACTTGATGCAGGCTAGCATCGGTGCCGACACTATCTCGAGCAATGGCTAACTCGATTTTCAGCGGTGCGGGGGTATTCAGTGAGTTTAATTCCGTTGCAAAACGAAGTGCTATTTGCCCACCGCTTACAGCCAGTGGATGAAACACCTCGGGAAGCAACGTCTCTTCGCGGTTACCGGCAACTTGCAGCGGTTGATCACCTACTGCCGCAAACGCATCTGCATTGGAAAGCCGCCACTTCACATAACAGCTATTGATAGGTGCAGCGTTGCGAAGCTTGACCGACAGCACCAGTTCATTGGGGAGTTGTAATTGGCTTGGCAACACCACGTGGAGCGCCGTGTCGTTGCTAACTGGGATGAGGAGAATCGGGCCAGCACCTAAACCGGAGGCAGGTGACCAAGGGCGGAACTCATTCAAGCAAGCTTGTTTGAATTGCCGCGCGGGATTCCCATCGCCGACGGTCTCACTCCGTTTGGATATGAGCAACTCACGCCCCCAGGCGTTGAGCTGGGAGACGCTACTCGGCACACTGGGGATCTCAGGTGGATTGGTCAGTGTTAGCGATTTTCGCAGGACAGTGCACCAACGGCCACGCTGCGCGAGTGCGTCTTGGGAGCTTGCGTTTTGCAGGAGGCTGTTCAGTTCTATTTTGGTGTCAAGTGAATAATTGCGGGCCCCGGGCTGACGCACATGTTGCACCGACAATCGGATGTATGCGGCTGCCAGTTGTTTGCGATCTTCGTAAGTCAAGCAAGTACCGTTGAGCAGTTCCTGAACCCGGCGTTCCTCTGTCCAAGTGATTGCAGTGCCACCTGGAAGGATGGCACCTTCTAGTCTCTCGCGCAGCGCCTGAAGGTGTTGTTTCAATTCGGTCTTCAACTTGGCCAAGCCGTTGGTCACCTCCGACAGACTGCTGTCTGCAAGCGGTCTAGCGAGGGCTGTGTGCGTGGCTGCAGAGGGTAACTGCGGATCGAGCTTGACCAAGGCATCGATGAGCTGTTCGAGCGCAGGGAGCAGCTGGCTATCGGCGGCGGCTGCATTAAGCCAACTTGGCAGCTGGCTTACCGCATCCATGTAGTCGCGATAACCCTGTCGGATCGGCAGCCATGGCTGAGCAATTTCGGTGGGAAGTGCCAGTGGATTGGCCCACGGATGTTTTCCAAGGCCCGGTGACTGTTTGATATCCACTTGTGTTTGCAATGTATTCCAACCGCTGAGCAATGAATTGTCGGCAGCTGAGCTCATTTGTTGGGTGCGAAAGAGATCTTCCAATTGCTCGAACGGTGCGACGAGCCGCGCGATGTCTTCGTTCGTTTTCCGAATCTCAGCGTTAGCGTTTTGACTTGTCAAGCGTAGGCTTCGCTCAAGGCTACTGGCCGTTAACTCGGCATCCCGCCACGGCATGACGGCAAAATCGATCGGTGACCAACCTTGAGCATGCTTGGTACGAGACAGCAAGCGGTCGCGCAGTTGCCAGAATCGCAAATGGGGTGTCAACTCTTCGCTCACGGCGGGAACGAGGGGGTCTGCGGAGACGTTTGCGGGTGGCGTGCTGGACGGTGTAGTCGCCGGAATGTTTGACGTCGCGGGGGAAGTGGTAGCTGGGTTTCCCAAGGCTGAATTGCCGCGGTTGGCTTCTGAGGAATTGCTGGGAACTTGAGTGGTGGAGACAAGTCGCTGGGTTTGACGCACGACGCGCTGGTCCCTTGAGGCGGTGTCGTTCGTTGAATCGCGCTTTGAATCGACCTCGGCATCGCCTCCAGTGGACTCCGAGTTCATAAGTCGTTCTGCGGCCCGCCGAGCGACGCGCACCACTCCCGCCTCGCTCCATGCTGGGTGATCTGTATCGAGACGCAGCGGGCTACCGCTGCGGAATAGAAGCGGGGTTTGGGATGCATTGGTTACGTCGTGGCTATAACGTAGCACCGCTTCGTAGAATTTGGTCAACGACAGGAAACGATTGCGTTTGACCTCCTTGGTCGCATGCCTTGCATCGAGCGCGTATTCGCTGGCGCTTTGCAATAAAGTACGACGCCGCACCTCTGAAATGTGGTTTGTCTGCAGCGAAGCGGTGGCGGTTAGCACCCACAGTGGCTTGTCGGCGGTGAGCTCGCCAAGTGCCTGGCCGATCAACTCGGGAGTGTTATTGGCCATCACTCCCAGCTGTGGGAGCGATGGCCAATCGCCTATGTCGGCTAGGACAATCACATTACCGACCGGTAGTTGCTGCAACCGCTGAAAGAGCTCGGATAGCTTCTCGGCGCGGTCAAGTTGCTGTATCGGACCGGGGCCAAGGATTTCCGTGTTCGCGAAATCGCCCGTCAGCAGGTAGGCTTCGCCATTGATTGCCAACGCATGCCCGCGCACGTAAACCAGCAGCGTATCAATCGATTGCAAATCGCCTTTAAGGAGCTCTTGCTGAATCGCTGCGGTGTCAAACTTGGATTTTAGGTCCAGCAAACGAGGTTCTAACGTCTTCCAAGGTTGCAACCCCCGAATGGCGAATGACTCCACCAACTCTTCGAGATCCCAGTGGGTAAAGGCTGGCTGAGGTAACCGCACTTGGTCCGAATAGCGGCTAACGGTGACTGATAACGCAAACGTATTTGGCTCGGGCTTGCCGAATGCATAGGCTAGGAAGTAATAGAGGCTCGCGATGAGTGCGATGGACAGCAGTGTGATGGGGAGCCATTTGCTTGTCCCAGGTTCATCATTCGCCGTCCACGACCGTTGCAAGGACTTAGGGGAAGTGGTCATGGGGGGTGCTCTGTTAGTGCGACGAAAGCCGCAAACCGTTGTTTCCATCTATATCCGCTGTTATCATAACGCCTTCACTTGGCCCTTGCACTCCGCAAGGGTGGGTTGCAAGTGTTGTTACAGCGAGTTCTTTACGCAAAACGGCTTCAATACAATGCGGAATCCGGCGGTCAATTGGGCGGAAGGGATGTTTCTTCGGCCTCATCATTTTCAGGCCGCAGATCGGTTCTGGGAGGAAGTTGTCTCCCACAATGTCAATTTTAGCTCTCCATATGCCTTTGGCATTCAACGGGTCACGATTTCTGCCACCGCACTGGCCAATGGAAGTCTTGAGTTCGGCAGCTTGCGCGCACGCTGGAAAGATGGCACGATTATTGCGCAAGAAGATAATCATGTCGAACGGGTGGAGCTGAAAGAGCGGCTGGACGTTGCCTCGCTGGGCAATCAACCCGTGACTGCGTATCTGGCCATTCCCATCCTGCAGGAGGGGCAAGCCAACGTGGCGATCAACACCAGCGGCGGTTTGCAGCGCTACGCCGAGTTCCGGCGCTCGACCGATGATGAGAGTGTCGGTGGAAATCGGCAGGAGATTGCCCTCAAGAAACTTAACTATCGCGTACTCTTCTCGCACGAAGAGCTCAGCGGCTTCGAGCTCTTGCCCATCGCTCGGCTGGTTAAGTCGGATGCGGAGGATGGGCATTACTTGTTGGATTCCAATTATTTTCCTCCCGCCATGACCCTGCAAGCGTGGCCTGAACTGGCTGGAGTTGTGCGGGCCATCTACGATGTGATCGGCAGCCGAATTCAATCGCTGAGTGACATTGTGCGGGAAAAAAGCATCTCGCTGTCGAGCCAATCGCAAGGGGATCTCGAAAAGATTCTGCTACTCAATGCGCTCAACGAAGCTTCCGGCGAACTATCGTGCCTGGCGTTTGCAGCCGGTGTACATCCCCTATACGCCTACACGGCTCTTTGCCGGATTGTTGGCAAGTGTTCGATCTTTGGCCCGAGCCTGACGATCGACAAGGTCCCCAAATACGATCATGAGGACCTGGCCACGATCTTCAAGTGGGCCTTGGAACGGATTCGCAAACTGATTTTCTCGGTCAAGGAAGATGAGTACGAACAACGCTACTTCGTCGGCACCGGTCGCGGCATGGTGGTCCAACTGGAGCCCGAATGGTTTGGACTCGAGTGGGATTGGTACTTCGGCGTCGACCCCGTGAACATCAGTCGCGACGAGTGCTTTCAGTTGTTGAAGGACTCCATCGACTGGAAGTTAGGGAGTTCCGACAAAGTAGAGCAGTACATGACTTTGATGAAGGCTGGGGTCAAGTTGCGACCGGTGCCACAGGTTCCGCGGGCGCTGCCAAGCCGTGGCAACTGGGTCTACTTCCAGATCAAGCGCGAGGATGATGCTTGGAAACAAGTGCAGGTAACGCAAACGATGGGGATGCGCGTCAAGACGGAACAGATCGCTAACCTGGACTCGCTCGAAGGGGCTCGGCGACTGCGGATTTCGGTAAATGGTAAGACTTACGGCCTCGAGTTCGCCGTGTTTGCGGTCCGCAATCGAGTGTGATCGGTTGGTTCCGATCATCGAATCCAAGCCCGAACACTAAGTGAAATTTTCAGCCTTGAGGTAACCGTGCGTCCTGATTTTGCAAAAGCTGTCGATCCTATTTTTTTGGCCACGTTGCACTTCATCGAGCGCATCGAGCGGAACGATCGTCCGATCGCCGCCGATGAACGAGCCACGCTCCTGCGTAAAATTGACGATGCAGAGATTATCTTGGGGAACACTCAAGAATGGCAACTGGCTAAGTACGCTTTGTGTGCCTGGATCGACGCGCTACTAATCGAAGCTCCTTGGAACGGACAAGGTTGGTGGAAAGATAACTGCCTTGAAAAGAAATACTTTGGTCGGCGGGATGCACACGATGCCTTTTTTCCACGCGCGGTGGAGGCGGCAGGGCTTGGACGCAAGGATGCGTTGGAGGTCTATTACTTGGCCGTCGTCTTAGGCTTCCGCGGTTTTTATGCAGACAACGACGCGAGCTATAAAGCCAGTATGATCAGTGCCCATCGGCTCCCCGATTCGGTCGAAGCGTGGTGCCGCAGCACGGCCCGCAGTTTACAATTGCGACAAGGCCGCCCTGAAATTCCCGAGGCAATTCAAGCGGGCGGCTCGGCAAAACCGCTCGGCGGCAAAAGCGCGCTGGCCATCTTTTCGATGATCAGCGTGATTCTATTTGGACTGGCCATTGCAACCGCGCTCATCCTGTTCTTCGACTTTGGTGACACGCCCACAGTTGGACTCGGTGGGATGCTCCGCAGGTGATGCCAGTGGTCTGCGTGCGATGCTTTAAGAATTCTGTTTGATTTCTAGGAACTGCCGTGTATTTCATAACGAACCTGATCAATAGCATCACCTCTCCCATTCGTTCGATCTTCTACTGGATCACGCAATACACGCCGGGGTTGAAAAATCTCCCCGCTGTTTCGCTCCCCATGCGAACGGCACTGATGATGTTTTTTTTCCTGCTGCTGGTCTACCTGGCAGCCATCGCAAGTTACCTGGCCAGTTTATGGAACTACGGTGGTGTCGATACGGGCGAACGCTACGTCCTTGAATTCGTTGGGCTGTTCGCGCTGGTGATCATCATTCCGGTCATCGTCTTTTATCTGGTCAAGTTCTGGATGATCAAAGAGATCTCGCGCTACCCCGAAATCGATCGCGTTTGGGAACTTGCCGTCGCCGAATGCCAGCGGCAAGGGATTTCTATGGGGGAAGTTCCGATTTTTCTGGTGCAAGGGGCACGCGACCACCGCCAAGCCTCGCAGTTGCTCAAAGCCTCGCAACTGCCGTTCACGGTGACGGTCCCCGCGCAAGAGGAAACGGACATTGTTTTGTTTGCCAACTCCGAAGTGATTTACTTGTTCACCAATGGTTGCAGTTGCCTGTCGCGACTTTCCTCCGCTCCCACGGGACCGCTCCCGCACTCTGCTGGGCCACCCGGTGCCATGGGGGGGCGATCAGCGCCCACCGGAACCATCGATGCTTCGATGTTCGGTGCCAACGGTGGACAAGGAGTAGCAAGAGGTGGCGGAGCTGGCTTTTCCCCTGCTCCAGTCAACATCGGTCAGACTTTGAGCGAAGGCGCCTTCACCAGCCCAGGGCCCACGCCAGCCCCAGCCTCCATGCAGCCAGCAGCAGCCGGTGTCGGGGGCACGATGCTTCTTCCCGAAGGTCAAGACCTTGGCGATCTACTAGCGGCCAATCGAGGTGCGGGGCCAGCCGAGGTCTCTCGACCACCCCAACTCTCTTCACAAGAAATGGTCGAACGCGAGCAAAAGTTGAGGCACGTCTGTGGTCTACTCAATAAGGCACGCCAACCGTTATGCCCCATCAACGGACTGATGACGATTCTACCGTTCGAATTGATCGAGTTAGCTGGATCTCAAATCCAAGTCGCCGCACAAAAGGACTTGGCCGTACTCCGTGAACAGCTGCTGGTCCGCTGTTCGAATACGATCTTAATCACTCAGTTGGATAAAGACGACGGTTTTCAGGAGTTGGTGAAACGTGTTGGCGAAGAACGTTCGCGGGAGTTTCGCTTCGGCAAAGGGAGCGAACTGTGGAATGCACCCGAGGGAGCCCGCCTGGATGCCACCGCCGCGCATGCCGTTGGTGCCTTTGAAGATTGGATTTACATGTTATTTCAAGAAGAAAACGCGCTCAAGCATCGCTACAACTCGAGGCTCTTCATGCTGCTGTGTCGGATTCGCGGGCGTTTCGCTGAGAATCTGCGGGCCGTCTTGGCCCGTGGCTTTGGCTTTGATCCGCTCACCGAACCCCATCTGGCTCACGAGCAGTTTCTGTTTGGCGGCTGCTACTTCGCAGCCACCGGTGCAGATCCCAGTCGTCAGGCCTTCGTAAAGAGTGTCTTTCTAAAGGGACTTCAACAAGAGGGTGAACTCGAATGGGCTCCTGAGGCCAGACGTCGCGACCGGCAATTGCAGTTGGCTGCCAACTTGTTTGCGCTGCTGGGGATGGTCTCCCTGCTAGCCATCGTCGGCATGCTCATTTGGAAGTTCGGATTTGCGGCTGGTAGTTAGCCACTGAATCTGCTCAGTTTTCCCATTTTCGAAATTGCTCCAAATAGGCGATCACTCGTGGGCGGTTCTTCTCGAAGTAGCCCAGGCAGACGATCAAGCAGATGCCGGTGGCAATACCAAACGCCCACCACGGCCAGACTTGCCCGATCGCTTGTTGTGCATGCCACACCATCCCGAGCAACGCGACCATCGTAAAGGCTGCACCACATAGCAGGAACGCGCGCACACGCAGCACAATGCCAGCGGCCACCCCCGCCAGAGATAAAACCAGCAACAACAACGGTTGCCATAACTCCCCTTCAAAAGCCTTTAGAAATATCTCCGAAGTGCTACTCATATAAGCCACCAGGATGGCAATGTAGCGCGTCGCCACCACCACTTCGTCTTGCAGTCGCTGACGATTGAACTCGACGAATACCAAGGCAGCCAGCGCCGGTGGGAGCAGCCAAAACTGCGGATGCTCAACGAATCGCAAGTCGGGTTGACTGTGAAGGAACGACCAAAAGGCTCCCAGCGTTAGCAGACCGGACAAAGCGCGCAAGGCAACTGAGTTCCGTGCCCAGCCATGTAAGCCATATAAGCCAGCTCCACTCAGGAGCAACAAGGCGTAACGTCCCCATGCGTCCCACTGCAACTGGGCGGTCTCTGCTCGAAAGATCCAAACGCCGACCAGCGGGATAATCGGGAGCAACAGACTGCTCTGTTGCACAGGATCGGCCAAGATGGGATTTCCGAGCCGACGTAGCCACTCCCCAATGCCCGCACTCAACATGGCCACTGCAAAGAACGCAATTGGCCACCAGTCGATGAGGATCCCTGCAAATAAGGAAGGGAAATGGTAGTAGGCCGCGGCGGACAACAACGCAATCGCCAATTCGGCTACAAACACGGCCGCTTTGCGGAGCGGTATCGGGGCCCCTTGATCGGTACTGTGGGGATGGGCTGCAAACTGCAACAATCGAGTAACTACCGCGATCCAAGCCACAATGGTCATCAGCTTAGAACCGATATCGATCGACTCAGCCACTTGGTTCCATTGCTGGCCAACACTCCCAGCCAACATCACCACCCCCGTAATGCTTCCAAGTCCCAAGGCGAGCCAGCCCATGTCCATCAACGGCCGAAGCCATTCCTCTTTATGTCGCAGCCAATGCGCCAAGAGTGGATAGAGACAACCCAGCGTCACCAACGCCACGAAGGATCGCTGCACGAAAATCCACGAGCCTTCCAGGTTGGTCACAGCCCAGGCGTTGGGAAGATCGGCCCACCACAGCAAGACCAAAGAGGTAGAGATCAGAGTAAGGCCACCGTAGCGGAGAACACCCCTGCTCTGTCCCATAGCAATAGGCAATACGGCGATCGCACCCAAGAACGGAAGCACTGTCGCAGCGATGCGGAGGGCCCTTTCCTCCAGTGCGAGAACAAGCAGCACGCAAGGGACCAAGGCCAGCATGGCCGCCACGCAATGCGCGATGGGCATCCACCGCACGGCATGCTCATACCGCTCGCGACTCGTCACCGAACCCAACTTGAGCTGCGGTCCCAGTACCGACGACTCGCGCACCAGTTCTCGCAGTAGCCCCGCCATGACGGCCATCGCCCCCAGACCACTCGCCAGCCAGATCAGCCAACTTTGCAGTCGCGGCAACTCTCCCCAAACGCTCAAGCTCATAGCCCCCACGAGTCCCAGGCTGATCACATTCAGGTAAACAGCCAGCCCGCGCTTACCCGGCAGAGGTTCCCAAAGTCGGGCAATAGCCAGCACGAGTCCGCAGGTCGATAGTCCCAGGATGGATGGAATCAACCATGCTGGCCCATTGGTGCCAATGTGCTGACCGACCAGCCAAGCGAAACTGAGCAGAGCCGCAGTGAGCGGGAATAGCAGGCTGAACGATTGTTCCACCGAGAAACGAACCCCAACGCTATTGTTGGCAGGTTCTGTGGCAGCGACCTGTTGATACTTAGCCCACAACCGACGAGCGACGATGGCCACGCTGCCAATCCACATCGGTCCCCAAAGAACCAGCCACATTTCCTGCAGGGCAGTTGCCGTAAACCCGCGATCGAGCCACCAAGCGCCGATACCGATCGCCGCGGTTACGGCCGCCAAGTGCCCGCGCCATGGCTGTTGAGCGAAAACACCGCTTAACAAGGTGATCAACGCGAGCGCACTCAATTCCGCTAGCGGCCAAACCCAGTTAGGATCTTGCGTCGTGCTAACGACTGCCAAGCTCCCCACGCCGATCGCCAGTAGGACCCACGCTAGTTCGCCCCATTGCGAGAACGTGCGGCTCTGCGCGGTGGCGATGAGCCGCACCACCAAGCCCACAGTCAAAACAATCAGCCACAAGACAACGAGAGCACGGTATGGTTCGAACCCATGTGCCATCACCGCATTGGTTGCCCCAACAGAGATCAAGCGACTGGCATAAACGGCTGCTCCAAAGGGGGCGATCAAGCCAAGGTTGATGGCCAATAGGCCAAACTTGGGCGCACCGCGGCGAGTCGACAGCCAGGCGAAGAGCCCCAAGCACAGCAGCACCGTAAGCACAACGACCGGTCCACCCAGGCGTTTCATGAGCTCCGCACTGGCCGCAAGTTGGATTGGATATGTGACGACCAACCATGCTGCAGCAACCGTCAAGACGATGACCAGCGCTAGACCACAGGAAACAAGAATCCAGCTCGCCTTTTCGGAACGTTGCCACCGTGAGCCCTTCATGGCTTTACTGGCAATCTCAGTGACAGCCAACTTGCCACGCATCATCTGTTGCAAACCTAAGAAATTGCGTGTGCCGGTGAAGCCGAGGGTGAGCCAAGCTAAAACGACACTGACCAGTGCGGTGGTTTGCAAAAAGACGATTGCCATCGCTGGCCAAGGATGGCTGCTCCCCGGTTGTGCGAAGTCGATCAAGCCCAAGGCAGCCAAGACGCCCGCGAAGAATGCCGTGAGCATGGCTGCTGCTGCGGTCAACGTCGGTGCCTCGGCATTCCAAACGCATAGCCACCAACGCACCGCGCCGGCCAGCAGGACTGGACCTAATGTGAGCAGCAAGGGCTGCAAGCGTATGAGCCAAGTGCTTGAGGCGCTGGTGCCTGACTCAAGCAAGCCACTGGTCAGGCCAGCGATGGCATAGGCCGCCGTGCCGAAGACGAGCAAACTGCTGGCGCATCCCCTTCCGTACACCAACCATGCATCCGGCTGTGGGGATGTCGCTTTGGGCGCACTAAGTTGTTTCCAAGCGGCGACTGAGCGTGACTGCCAGTTTGTGCCAAGCCACGGCAAGAGTAGGTCGCTGAGCAGGATGCAGCTGGCTAGTCCCCACAAGGCGGCCGCAAGTGCATAAGGTGGGTTGAACCACGCGGCCAAGCCCATGGCAAGGGCTACCGGCGCAAGGGCTGTCGCGCTGAGCAACCACTCCGATTCGTACTGACGGCTGCGCCAAGTACTGGCTGCGGTCAGGCCCAGCAAGGCTACCAGCGTCAGGCCAAAGCCCGTTGGATTGAGTACTCGAGTGGCAAAAGCATGCAGTTGGGGCTGGCCATCCCCTCCCAAGCTCAAGGAGATGTTCTGCAGTGCAGGGATACTCAATGCCAGGCAGAGTCCCAACCAGCCACATGACAGCAGGGCCAACGCTCCCCAGTGCAACCCGCCAGCAAGCCATTCGGGCTTGGGCACGATCAGCCGCTCGTAGGCGACGACAACCAATGTGAGGCAACCGATAATGGCCGCTGCACTCCCTGCTAAACCCAGCGGTCCCCACCATTCTTGCCGCGTGCCGGTGAAGATCATTAGTGACCCCACCCACAGGCACAGGGTAAGCAAGGTGATCTCACGCCACGCAGCGTACCGCCAGCCAACGAAGAGAGCCAAGCAGGTTAAGGGTAAGCACCAACCCACGGAACTTGCGAGCCAAAATTGGTCGCGAGCAGTCCACAACGCCACCGCTGACACCAAACTGAGGAAACTGGCCAACCAGGCCAACCAGTCTATGTTCCGCAATTGCCGTGCATCACCGAAAAGACGCAGAGCGGCTGCGATAACGGCCCACAGCAGCGCTAGCCCTGCGGTGCCAAGTGACCATGAATGCATGGGACGCAAGCCACCCAATACCTCTTCGAGCAGCGGGCTGGTTTGGCACAGGCGCACGACTCCTAAGAGAAGCAGTGTTTGCCCAAGGGGCACAACAAACTGAAACAATTGCGGTTGGCGCTGCAATTGAGCCAAAGCGATTCCCGCCACTAATCCCAGAACACCATAGGCGATCAGCATGATCGCCGCCCAGTTGCCTCCATAGGGCGTTTCACCCAAGGGTAGCAAACTGGCAACGATCGTGAGGCAGGCAGCTACGGCGACCACCCCCCCACCAGCCAGCTGCAACTGTTGGCCGATGTCGCTGAGTGAAGCCGTTCGCTGACGAGGGAAGGGACGCGGCGTAGCGGTGCTAGCTACGTTTACAACTTGCAATCTCAGAATCGCAGTCGCTGTACAGGCCACTGCGCCGACGATGGAGAGGGTGCCGATGCGACTCAGGCTAAGCCATTGAATGGCTTCGAACGTCAGCGCACTCGCCCAACTATGCTCGACGAGCAAGGTGAGCGAAACCAACAGACTAACGGCACCCGCCAGCAGACTGACTCGCAAGTTGCAGAGCCAACCTTGCGCCAGCCACCAAGCAGCGATCGCAGCTAACAGAACTACCAGTGGTGGTCGGGTGAAGGCGACTTGCCAGACGGTTGCCAGCAGGAACAGTGAGAGTACTGTGGCTACAAACCAAGCTGCCACAATCAACCAACTGCGGCTGGTACTCGGCCGTTTGACAACTGCTTGCGACGCCAATTCACCTGCGGAGTCGGTCGACGTCAGTAACGCGGGGAGACTAACCGACCAACCCCAACTTGCCCAGGCCGCAGCCAAAAGGCCACTGACGATCCACCAGCCCGCGCTCAATCCACTGCCCAGTTGCTCAGCATTGCGAACTTGCAAGAACCAGAAGACTAGCACAACGCCACCACTGAACAAGCATTGCGTGACGATACCCGCTATTCGACGGGCGACACCGGAGGCGCCCGAAGCCAACCGCGGGCTTGAACGACTGGTCGTTAAAGCGCACGCCAGACTAATAAGTAGTAACGGCAACAACGACCAGCTAGCCACCAGCTCACCGAGAAGCTGCCGCTCGGAGAGGTAGTTGATGGGTAAGAGCGTGAGACTGGCGACAAGGGTATGAGTAGCCACCAGCGGCCAACGCTTCGAGAACAGCGATTTGCACGCGCTGATAGCCAGGCCACTATAGATAACTGCTCCCGTCAATATGACGAGCGCCGTCGATAGATCGAGAACGGGCAGGCCACCTTCCCGCCGCGACAGCAAAATGCCAACCAGCATGGCCAGCGGAATAAGCATCAAGCCGATATGCAAGATACCACGCGACGTCGTCCGTAACTTCCATTGCCGCAGCGTGTACTGTCCGGCTCCATGGACGGCGATGGTCGCCAGCATAAACACTAATGATGGGAAGAAACGACTGGTACTCGAAAGTGTATTCCACAGACTAATCACCAGTCCAACCGAACAGACGACGATCAAGGCAGCACTGATGAGCTCCACCCAGCGAATGTTCGACTGCTCCATAAACGACTTGAGCAGGTTGGCGGTCACCCGCGTTTGCAGCGGCGGCTGCGGAACTCGTACTGGTGTTGGTTCCTCCAGCCGATCGAGTGGATGTACGGCCAGCGGCGTAATGGTCGGTCCCTTTGCGGACCTAACCATCGGTTCCAATTCGACGCGCCTTGTCACGGGATGTGTTATCGGAGGGGTCGGAGTGTGCAGCGGCTTGGGAACCGGCGGTGCGGCATCGATCCCCTGCACGCGGTCGGTCAGTCGGCCGATGAGACGCTCAATTGCAGCGATTTGTTCTTCTGTAAGCCAACGATTGAAGCTGGCGAATTTGAGCAATCGCTTGGCGGCCGCGAGGTCCTCCTGCACCGAGGGTGTTCGCGATGCTGGGGCTTGCGACAAGTGGGCTTGAGTTACGCCAGGTTGCGTTGATCTGCCGAGACGTTCGTTCAACAAGGCGTGTTTCGAACAGTCCGGGCATTCACTCCCCAAGTGCCTACAGTCGCATCGCGGGCAGCTTTTACCAAAGATGAGCTTGAAGAAAAAGGCCACTAGTAGCCAGAGCATGTGCCCGATGGCTGACCAGATCAAAAGCCCAAGAACCAAGCTGAGGATAACGGTAATGAATTCGACCATGCTCAAGTTTCGCCTAGTGGCTCAATGTTCTTCAAAATAGGAACTCATACCGCGCATCCGCCGAATCATGGCAAGTAGCGTCAAGCAAATCACCCCAAGACCACACAGGAAAATGGCGCAAAAATCAAACCGCCGAAAATCTTCTTGCGGCATAAAAATCGCAAGCACCAAGAAGCCGACAATGCACAGTGTTGTCATGAAGCCAACAAAACGCTTGCGATAGAACAAGCTGCTGGCGACCATCATCATCGGATAACCGATCAACAGCATCGAACGCGGCGGATCCGCAAAGGCGACCAGGATGGTGTATAGCACCACGTCGACCGCAGCCCAACTGAGACAAGCCGTATCGCGATAGCGAGCCCGCATGACCCAACGCTGCAAGACGAATGAAGCGAGCAACCATACAAACAACAGACCCATACGGTAGGGAAATACCGGGGAGTTATCGTTGCGAAGCCAATGTGAAACGGCCACGATCATCGTTGTACCGCCGATGCCGCAGACGTGTGAAAACAAGATCGGTTCGCGCCGCCACCAGGACTCGATCCGTTCGATGAACCGTGTGCGGGGACAGTCCAGCGGTTCACCACGCAGCACCGTCTGCAAATCGGTCGCCAGCTCATCAGCCGTCTGATAGCGTGCCTGCGGGTCCTTGGCTAGGGCTTTTTGGCAGATATAGTCGAGTTCGCGCGACACGCGGCGATTCAACTTCGAAAGGACCGGCGGATCGCGATCAAGCACTTGCAAGAGAATATCGAAGGGGGTCGGTCCAGAAAATGGTGCCTGTCCGGCGCACAAATAGTACAGAATCGCGCCGAGCGAGTAGACGTCGGAGGTGGGACCGATGACCACTTTTCCGGTCGCTTGCTCAGGCGACATGTAGGCTGGCGTACCAAGGATTTGCCCCGTCATGGTCAGTGCGTGATCGCGGTTAGCATTCTTGGCCAGCCCGAAGTCGATGATGATCGGCTGCCCCGATCGGTCGAGTAGCACGTTGGCCGGTTTGAGATCGCGGTGATACACCCCGTTGCGATGCGCGTGGGCCACGGCAGCGCACAGTTTATACAGGATCTTCATTGCTTCTTGCGGATCAAGGCCACCCTCTTCGACGATGTCGGACAAGCTTTGTCCGTCGATATAGGCCATCGTGTAAAAGACCAAGTCATGCAGTTGGCCGACTTCGAAGATCGGTACGATACCGGGGTGAGTCAGGGCGGCCGCTGCCTCGGCCTCGCTACGAAAGCGCTGAATCTCCTCATCGCTGGCCAGCTCCCCAGAGCGAATTAGCTTCAGCGCCACGGTGCGACCGAGGTGCACATGCGTGGCTTTGTATACCACCCCCATGCCCCCCCGATCGATTTCTTCCACAATCGCGTAATCGCCAAAGATCTTGGGTGGATTTAGGGCCAACGAGGAACTACTCCGCCGAGGCGGCACGGTCTGGTGACCGTGCGCGAGCGTTTCCACTATGGACTGGTTCGCAGGCAGGGCCAAGGAGCTTGCGGCATCGAGCTCCTCGCGGGCCGCCTGGGCCGCCTCAATGAACTGTGCATTTCCCTCAAAAAAGTCACGCAGATCGGGAAGAAGATAGGGGTAGCGTTGGAGCAAATGTTCAGGATCGACCGATTTTCCCGATTCGCAATCTTGGACATAGCCCGCAATCACTTGCTCTAGCGTCAGTCGTGGCGAAGGTTGGGGCATAGGTAGGCTTAACGTGTGTGGAATCCAGCATCACAGGAAGGTAGCTCGCCGTTTGCTCAGAATAGGGGAGACGCGCGAACGGTAGCTCCAGTAGATGCGTTTTTCCCTCGAGCTTGACGCTTGTATCAATGTTTTTTCCAAAAAAATCCGATACTCCCCTGTTGAACGCCACCTTATCCCCTGCAATTCTCGCCGCGCGAAGCAGGGGAGAGCTTATTGGAACCAGTAGCTTATTTGCGGACGGGTCCTAATTTACCCGCACAGCTGCCTAAACGTTTCCCGCCTTGCTTTTCTGCTGCAGTAAGCGTTCGAGCAACTCCAGAAGTCGCTCCGCTTCATGATCGGTGGTGGCATTGCCCAGGACATAGGCTCGCCCCAACGCGCCTAGCTGGCGGGTGGTCGCGAGATCCCCCAACGATTCCGTTAATCGCTCGGCCAGCTCTTCGGGCGACTGAGGATCGAATAAGTGTCCGGCCGCCGCGCGCTGGTGCATTTCCGGAAAGGCACCGTGGGCAGGCTGAAGATAAGGGACACCGGCAGCGAGCGCTTCGAGCACGAACAAGCCCTTCGGTTCTTGATAGGTCGTGGGCACGCACAAGAGATCGATGGAAGTCAAGAAACGCAACTTGCCTGCGCGATCCACGCTGCCGTGGTAGGTGGCCAAGTCGCTTAAGCCAGCGTCCGCCAGTTTGTGCAACTGCTCTGCCCAGTAAGCCTCGTGCTGTTTGCCAAGCCAACCCGCTATGTCCAAACGCGCGTTGCTCAACTGCCCACTGGTATGCATCTTGATGAACGCGTCCACCAGCACATGCAAACCTTTTTCAGGCGCCAAGCGGGCCAAGTAACCAATTGTCGGCGGGCGTTCGATCGTCGGCGGCGGAAGTGGCAGGCTGATGAAATCGGCCACGTCAATCGACAAGGGAATGACGGCGAGCTTGTCGGGCGTCAACTCCAACAACTCCCGCATGTGCTGGCCATAGTAATCGCTGTGAACCAAAAACTGATCGACCGTTTGGGCCAGCTTGCGAAGTTCGCTGAGGGCTTGGGTTCGATAGGGCTCAATTAAGCCATCGTAAAAAATGTCATCCCCTTGTAGGACGACCAGCATGGGACAGTCGAGATGCTTCTTCAACTCGGGAAGGCAACCGGCGATCAGCAGGTTAGAAAAGATGATCACATCGGGCTGCAGCGCTTTGAGCCAGGCGCACAGTCGGAGCACTTCCTTCTTCTGATTCCCTGCGACACCTTTGAGCATCGAGACGGTCAAGCTCCCCAAGTTCTTTGCGGAGGTGCCCATCGCCCGACTGGCGATCCAGCCCACCAACTGCGGCGAGCTGAGGAACTTGTCGGCCCAATTGGGTATCCAGCGAAATACAGGTGACAGTTGCTGGAGGTAGACGTTGAGGCCGCCATAGAACAACTGCGAACTGCTCACACTTGTTTCGTCGGTCAAGATCGGTGTGTAGGTGGGAATGAGGATCGCATCGTGGCCTCGCCCAATCAACGCCTTGGCCAAAGCGTTATCGTGCAGGCAACTGCCGCAATACATACCAGCGGCACCCGCTGTCAAATAACCTATACGCAACGCTGTGACTCGTCAGATGGTTAGGAGGCATTCTGCAAAGCTTGTTCCGATTTCTCAGGGACCTTCTCTAAGATCTCGAGCAAGACTTGATCGACGTCGATACCTTCCGCTTGGGCTTCGAAGTTTAGCAACACCCGGTGCCGCAAGCTCGGCAGGTAAACACGGCGAATGTCTTCAAAGCTCACGTTGAAGCGTCCGTCGAGCAAAGCTCGTACTTTGGCCGCCAAGGCTAACGTCTGCGCGCCGCGTGGACTGCTGCCCCAGCGGACATACTGATTGGTGATCGCTTGAGCCAGCTGTCCTTCGGGATGCGTGGCCAGTACCAGACGCACAATGTAGTCTTGTACATGCTTAGCCAAAATGACCTCACGGACCAATTGTTGCCAACGCCGAATCTCGACTCCGTCCATGATCTTGTTAGTTTGGATTTGCGTCCCGCGGGTTGTTCGATCAACGATCGTGTTGAGCTCATCGCGCGTACTGTAGCCCACGACCAACTTGAACAGAAAACGGTCGAGCTGGGCTTCCGGTAGCGGGTAGGTTCCCTCTTGTTCGATCGGGTTTTGGGTAGCGAGGACGAAGAAGGGTTTGTCGAGTTGATAACGGGTACCGCCGACGGTGACCGTCCCTTCCTGCATGGTTTCGAGCATGGCGGACTGGGTCTTGGGGGTCGCCCGGTTGATTTCGTCTGCCAAGCAGATTTGCGTGAAGATGGGTCCCTTTTGGAACTGGAACGACTTGGCCCCCTGCTCGTTCTCCACGATCATGTTGGTTCCCAAAATGTCCGCCGGCATTAAGTCAGGGGTGAACTGAATGCGATTGAAGGGGAGGTCAAGCGCTTCGGCAAGGGTCCGCACCAGCATCGTTTTGCCCAATCCAGGCACACCCTCGAGCAGGCAGTGACCGCCGACAAACATGCTCGTCAACACGCCGTGGACGATCTCATCGTGGCCGACAATGGTCTTGCCGATTTCCGCCCGCACCTCTTGGTACCGCGCACGAAACTCATCGGCTTGTTGTTGCATCTGTTCGGCGACGTTAGTCATGAGGTTTCTTCTACAGTTAGGTTGCTCGCAGGCGCTAGCCAAATGGCACTCACTTTGTGAGCGGCAAGGCGCTAGCCGCCGGTAAATGCGTAAAAATTGTGAGCGGCAAGGCGCTAGCCGCCGGTAAATGTGTAAAAAGCCGCCGGTAAATGTGTGGAGAATAAAGCTACAAACCGGCGGCTAGCGCCGCGCCGCTCACGTAGGACCTTCAAAATGAGTGCCATTTGGGCGCTAGCCGTAGGCCGTTACTTTGAAAGCGGGACGGCACAAGGACACTAAAAATTCCAATCAGCTGGCTTTCCCGTGACCCGGTCATGGGAACAAGGTTGTGAACATTGTAATGCATGAGAAAGGGAGCGAATGCATCACGAAGATCCGTCTTCGTTTTTTTTCTGAGCCGCTTTTTTAGCAGCCAGGAGGCGTGAAGTGTAACCCCCTGGTTCGTCTTGTCGATCCATGCCAGGTGATGCCGGCGGACGATTCTCCTTCCGCAGATCGGCGGACTTGCCACCCATAGCTTGATCGAGGGTTGTTGCGTCCGCGCTCCCCTCGGATTCAAAGCGAGTGCTCGCCTTGACGTCTTCTAGCTCTCCGGAAACTTGCGATTTCTTAGATCGCAACCGTTCGAGGCTTTGCCGACGCTCGGAGTCTTGTACCGATTCCCCAGGGTTCAGACGCTTCGACAGCCACTTGATGGGATAAGCGTAATCGAGTGCGACGCGGCGAACAAAGATGTCGCCAAACAAGCAGACCGCTCCCAGCAGAAGGCACCACGGCCAGATGTCTTGCATGCTCATGGCCCGCGGTAAGCCACTGCGATATGTGTTGTTGTCGATCAGCTGCCCAAGACTTTCCGAGTCGAGTGCCGCAAAGAGCTGACCGGCTTGTCCCCCTTTGGGTGCGAGCTGAGACAGTCTTTCGAGCATGTTGAAGTTGGTGTTGCGAATGCGGTACTCATCCGAGAAAGGGATGCTGGCTCCGGTGGTGATCGGGGCCATACCCGGTCCTGGGATGACATTGACCAGATAACTTCCCGCCGTTTCCGCCTCGAAGCTACCCACATACCTTCCCGGTGCAACTTGCCGCATAATCAACGGCAGAGGTTTCAGGTCCGGACCCACTGCGACGGCTTGCATGTCGAGGAAATTAAGGAACTCATCTTCCTGGTTCAACGCGTTGACCACCACTTCCACTCCGCCGTTTCCGACGTTGGTGGCCACCGTGAATTTGGCATCCGAGCTGGTGGGACGCATCGACCAGCGCACGAGCTGGGAAAAGAACTGGTCATAGCCGCTCCAGTTGGTCCACTCGCCGGCCCAACGCTTGCCTGCGTCACTGGTAAAGACAGCCGTACGCCCCGATCCATAGGTCCAGGTCGCCAAGATGGTTTGATTCTCCGGTTCCGTTGGTTTGCGGGCGCGAATGGGAACTTCAACCAGCGCGCTGTCTTTGAGCGAGGTGAGCACGAAGCCCTTTAGGTTCGGTAGATCGCGCGAGAGTCCCTGGACGATTTCGTGCGGATAGGTGATCTGTGGCTGGGCGCCACCCTCGGGTTCATAAACAAGTGGTCGCGACACCCGCATCGCCTCGCGCTGGAAGATCTTCGGTAGTGCTGCCGGATTGCTGGCGACATAGTAGTTGCCTCCCGTGGTGGTGGCGATCTTCTGCAAGGTCTGATGGCCAGCCGGGCCGTGCGATCCAACGGCGACGGTTGAAATCTTGATTTGATTGCTCGCAAACTGCGTCAAGATACCGGCAGCTGGCGGGGTCGGGTCTCCATCGCTGATGATGATCATGTGCTTGATCGAGGCGGGGGTGTTGACCAGCGAGCGGAGAGCCATTTGCATCGAAGGTTGAAAGTCAGGCATGTCGCCAGGCGACATCGTTCGCAAGCTACTGATCATGGCCGTTTTGTTGGGACCGACTCGCAACATGCCTGTCTGACCACCCCACAACCAGGAATCTCCCAATCCGCCGTATTGCAGCACGCCGCAATAGTCCATCGGTCCCAAGACGTTGAGCGAGGCTTCGCCAATGCGCTTTTGCCAGTAATTGCCCTGCGCGATCTCGCAGGCATGCAGGATCATGGCCAGCGCACCGACCGCTTCGATTTTCGTGTTCTTGATCTGGAAGTCGACCGGCATCGCCTTCTCAATGACCGAGTTGGCCCAGCCTCCCGCGCCAAACGAATTGGGGCTGCCGAGCATCAGGAGGCCGCTGCCAAATTGTTCGGTATTGCTGACGAGCATGTCGAGTTGTTCGTCGGTGAAGTTCGCGATATCGTCTGCCGTTTCGCCGCTGCTACGCGGTACACCCGCCAAGATCACGCAGTCAAAGGCTTGTAGTTCCGCCAGCGAAGTGAACAACTGGTCGCTCGACTGAATCTCGACTTCGATGTCACTCCGCCGCAACGCCTCGACCATCGCTCCGTACTCACCTGGCGAATTCCAATCCTCGATCAGTAGCACACGCCCTTTGCCACGCACGTAGGTGAACGCATCGGCGCGGTTGTTTTGCTGCAAGGCATCATCGGCCGTGTTGTCCGGCACGAACTCAGCCCGGTAGGTGTAGCCGGCGGGTTGGTCAATCGTATCGCGAATCGGAAATACGTTCACATCTTTGTCGAGCGTTACCGCTTCATCGAGCAGCACCTGTTCCCGCGGTCCGACGCTTCGCAAAAGTCGCAGCCGCCCCGGCACCGTCTTTCCTTCCCCTTCTTGAAAGCGATTGATGACGATCCGCGTTTCAAAAGGCTGGCCTTGGCGAATATTGCTCGGCAAGTCCACTTTCTCAACCAGAATTTCGCTCGAGGCCTCCAGAGAAACGGGGACCACGTCAATGCCGATGCCTGCTTCGGCCATCGCCTGCGCCACCGCAGCAGCTTCCCCCATGGTCTCGATGCCGTCGGTCACCAGCACAATGCGTTTGGCGGAATCCTCCGGAAATGAAGCTTGCGCCAGCTTCAATGCCGACTCCAGGTTGGTCGCGTCAGTTCTTCCTAGATAGCTCTCGACGCCAGTTACGACCGGTAAGTCATCATCGTAGGGAGGGAACTCGATCGCCGCCTCGCGACCAAAGACGATCAACCCTGCCCGATCGCCCCGCGCATCGCCACGATGCTTTTTGACCGAGCGAATCGCGTAATCCAACATAATGTCCCGTTTGGCCCGAGCGATGCTGTCGCTTTGATCGAGCAAATAAATCACCGAAAGTTTTTCGCTGATCCACACCCACTGGATCCCTGCGATGGCAAAGATGATCAGCAGCATGACGATGGAACGAAAGATCAACGCCGCCAACCGCCGTCCCGCTCCCAAGCTAGCCAAGGAATGAAAGCTGATGAACCACAGCAATGGAATCAACAGCAGCAGGCCTAGTAGCCAGGGATATTCGAAGGAAAAAGAAATATTGCCCATGGCAAACGCCGTTAACGAGTGAGATCGCACCGCACGGTACTCGGTAATGAAAAGATAGTTACGGAGTGAGGCCACGCAGCTCCACTTACGTCAAGTATCCTTGCAAACCACCTAACCTTGCAAACCACCTAACATCGTAGACGAATTTCGCTCGATGTGCACTCGCCAGTTGCCACCGAACCAGCTTTCCGCTTATCTTCAGGGGCTTCCTCCGACAATTTTGCGTCCGGATCGCTGCAAAAACGAAGCGCCAAATTCATGAGTACAGTCAGTCTCGAACGAACTACCCTGCGCATTGTCGCTTGGAGACTGATTCCTTTTGTCTGTTTACTCTATCTGCTCAATATTCTCGATCGAGTCAATGTGGGCTTCGCCCGACTCAACATGCAAGGCGATCTGCAGTTGAGCGATTCGGCGTTCAATCTCGGCTACGGTATGTTTTATGTCGGTTATCTGTTTTTTGAAGTCCCCAGCAACCTGCTGATGCGGCGGGTGGGCGCTCGGCGCTGGATCGCCAGGATCATGATCAGTTGGGGACTCGTTTCATCCGCAACAATGTTCGTTCACGATCAATGGTCTTTCTATGCCCTGCGCATTCTGCTAGGGGTCGCTGAAGCTGGATTCTTTCCGGGCATTATCCTTTATCTGAGCTACTGGTTTCCGGATCGAGAACGGGGCAAGATGACAGCCTTTTTCATGCTCGCTATCGGCTTGGCGAGCGTGATTGGAAATCCATTGTCCGGCCTAATCATGCAATCGATGGACACCGTCGCCGGGCTCCACGGTTGGCAATGGTTGTTCGTGTTGGAGGGGATTCCGTCAGTTTTCGTAGGGGGCCTGGTCTTGATTTACCTCACCGATCGCCCCGCAGATGCTAAGTGGTTGTCTCGCGAGCAGCGCGAGTGGTTGGTGGATCGAATGCACAGCGAGGAGCTAAAACGGCAGATTTCACACAGCGCGGATCGGCTGGGGGCCATGCTACAGCCTCGTGTGAGGTTGTTGATCGCCGTCTATTTTACCGTCGCCGTGGGAACCAATGCAGGTGGAGCCTACTTTCCCAAACTCATTCAAGAGCAGTTCCAAACATTGGGGCCATTTCAAATCGGCTTATTAACCGCTGTGCCACATTTATGCGCCGTCGTTGGAATGGTTCTTTTTGGGATCAGTTCCGATCGCAGCGGCGAACGCCGTGGGCATCTCGCCGTGGCTGCTTCGATCGGAGCGGTGGGCTGGGCAGTGACAGCGACCAGTTCATCTCCGGCAGCCTCTCTGATTGGACTTTGTATCGCACAGACTGGCATGATGAGCATGTTGCCAATATTCTGGACGCTGCCCACTGCGTTTTTAACTGGAGCTGCAGCGGCCGGTGGGATCGCATTGATCAATTCGGTGGCAAACATCGGCGGCTTTTTTGGAGCTACCATCCTCGGTACTTTCGGTCTTTGGTCGATGGCCGCCTGCCTGCTCGTTGGCGCGGTGCTTGCCCTGACACTCAGTTCCAAACCTACTCCCAGACAAGTTCCAAGCTAAGGAATGGAAGCTATGAACCAGCTGTTTGATCTCTCCGGCAAAGTGGCTATTGTATCGGGCGCCGCGCAAGGGCTTGGCCAAGCCACCGCTCTGGCCCTGGCGCAACACGGAGCGGACCTAATGTTAGTCGACCGCAATGTGGCAGGCGCCGAGACAACGGCGAAACAGGTTCGTGCGTTGGCACGGAAGGCAATGGTTCGCGGTACCGATGTATCGAATCCCGCCGCCATCGTGGAACTGTTCACAGAGGTCGATCGCGAGTTTGGACGCGTTGACTTCCTCGGAAACATCGCAGGTGATGGTTACCTCTCAGCCCCAGAGAATCTGTCAATCGAGGATCTGCAACGCGTACTGCAGAACCTGGTCATCGGTCGCTTTGCAATGTGTCAGCAAGCAGGAATTCGTATGCTCGCGCAAGGCGCAGGCTCAATCATGAACATCGGCTCGCTGGCCAGTTCGACGGCGCTCGGGCGCGGACATATTGCCTATAGCATGGCCATGGGAGCGGTTGTCCAAATGACGCGCGAGTTGAGTACCGAATGGAGTCATCGCGGTGTGCGAGTCAACTGTGTGACACCCGCGCAAGTCGTCAACCCAAGCTTGACGGCCCGAATGCATGAAGACCCGACGCTCGAAGGTCGCTTTTTGAAGGGCATACCCACCGGGCGCCTCGGTGAACCGCGCGATATCATGGGGTTGGCTGTGCTCCTCGCCTCCGATGCTTCCGCTTGGATCACCGGTGCGATCATCCCACTCGATGGCGGAAATATGGCAATGAATGCCGGTGGTACGCCCGGCCATGAGCGAACCAAAGTGCAGGCCTTTTGAAAGTAGATCGCTAGCTTCGATTCTACTACCATCGGTTCGGTTATAAATCTTGGGTCACAACTCGTTTCACACACCCCGCACTAACACACCCCCACTCACGAATGCCTCGTCCGCAATTTTCCCACTTGTAGAAAGCGAATCCAGCATGGCGAAAATCACACAATTCAAAGGTTACACGGGCGAAGAAGCCATGCCCGATATTCCTAAGCCCGAAACACCTCCGGATCCCATGATCGTGAACGTGCAGGATGGTGTTCCGGTGGTTTACCCTGGCTGCCATGGATTAGGGGTGCGAGTCGTTCATCCCGTCAATCCCAAGGCGCCTGCTAAAAATATGGGGTTGGTTTTGTTTTATGTTCCCCCGCACGTGGTGTTGGAACCGGGCTCGCATCCAACCGAAGAAACCTACGTGATCTTGGAAGGGGAAGGAACCATGACCTTTCATCGCGAGAAACGGCTCGTAAAAAAGGGGGACTTTGTCTATCTTCCCCCGTGGTGCGTCCACGGAATTGAGAACACTGGATCGGTAACACTCGTCGTGTTGATATGCACTTCACCGCCCAATCCGTAGGGTACTTTGAGTTGGCAGACGGTTCATCGCGTTGATCGCTTTCCTTGAGTCGAATTTGTATACGGTTTTGCCAGACCGGGTCAAAATTGACACCACAAGCGGTTGTCAGAATATCAATCGCGACGAACGCTTCACCAACGGGCCTAGTTCGTCGGGCCGAACGGTAACCCAGGCGATTGGCAGCTTGGCAAAAAACAAGCGAAATCCAGGCAAGTCTCCGCCTGAACACCGAACACAAGGCCTGACCCCGGCGAAGCCTATCTACCTTGAGCTGCGCAATTTAGCGGGCGCTTTTACATTGGGTTCGTCGCGCAGGAGCTTTCCCGCCTGTTCGACTACCTTAAGGTAGAAGTCGCTGGGGAGTCCTTCGTAGTCGACGAACTGGGGGTCGCCGATGGTTGCAGGCGCATCGGCACACTTGAAGATGGCGGTGGCTTCGTCCACCTCATCGAACATGGCAACGTAAATCGTGCGGGCGCCGATAGCTTTGGCCGCTTGGATCTGCGACCACAGGAAATCTCCTTTTCGACGTGGAATCTCGTTCAGTGGTCCACCGCGCAGGTTCTTCCAACTGAAACCAGGGAAAACGACTGGAAGAAACTCAAGTTTGTGCTTGAGGCACCACTCGCGATCCGGCTTCCAAACTTCGTTCGCATGTTGTTTCGCTTCTTGCGGGGATCGGTAACGTCCCACGCTCCACGGGCAGACGATGTCTGCGGATCGGATGATCTCGTGCAGTAAAGGATCTTCCAAGGCGTCCCGTGTGCGATCGCGCCAAAAAGACGGAACTCCCAACATCACCGCGCAACCCGAGGACTTTAGCTTTTTCACCAAATCACGGCACTGCTCCAGCGAGTACTTGCGATGGTCATTGAATCCAACTCCCCACACGGCCACGATGGGCTTGCCTTGATGATGCAAGTACCCTGTATCTTGCGTAAGCTTGAGCTCGGATTGAAGGCGGCTCCAGTCCGCTTCCACGACTGAAAACAATTCGGCGTTCATGCCGGTTAGGTCGTACATCACGGCGAAGTCCCGCTTGGACTCAGTCGCCCCACGGCGAACATGGCCAAGCACTTTGTCGTGATTTTTGAGAAGCAGTGGGTGAGTGAGATTGACTGCGAAGCGTTGGACAAAGGCACCGTCGATGTTGTAGTCTTGCATCCAGCGGAAGTGACGTAGGACCGTTTTTTCATCAGCGCTGCTGAAGACTTTGGCTACACTGCCATCAGCGTTCTTGAACGCTGTACTGTAAAGCTCGTTTGCGCCGAATTCGGATACGTCGGGCCAAAGATCAACCGCGACGTTGTTCGGTCCAAGCTTCTTACGAAAATCCTTGGTCCAGTGTGTCCAGCCGAGTTTTGAACCATCTCCTTCGCAATTGAACCAACCTTGGTACCCAACCAGGATCTTGCCGTCGAGCGACGAGGCTTCGGGACGCGTCGACTGGGCAATGCACAGTGGCGGGTGGAGGGACATGAGCACCACGACCGTCCAGCAGCGGAGTCGCAAGAGCGAGAACCACGCGAGATGATGTTGCATTGAAGCGTTTAATCTCTTGCACAAAGGGGGAGGGGACAAAAGGTGGCAAGGCGCGTCTCGAGGGTCCGGTTTAACCAACGGTCTTTCAGGTCGATCCATCTAAAGGGAAGTCGGGTGTCTCGGCAATGACCGTGACGTCATCGTCAGCATCGCAGATACTGCGTAGGGTTTGGTGAAGCCGATCAACCTCCGCAGTGGTGTCTATAAATCGAAATCTCCCCCAACTCCATTTCTTGCCTTTGGGCGTGAGCACCGTAACGCATAGATCAAGGTCATCTGTATCATCGATCCGTCTGCCATAAATGCCAATGCCACATGAGAATTGCATTCCGGCGATTGTAACCCACCAACCCCAATCCTCGCACACAACATGTGGTGTCTCGTAGCCACGCCGCGTCAAATTTTTCTGCAAGTACTGTGCGAACGCTTTCCCGTACATGCCTTCGTTCACAAGCTCATCATCCTCGCCAGGCATAACTCGCAGTTTCGGTGATCGGACGTGAATGAAAGGAGTCGAGTTCATGTCAATTGATCTCGTTTGGTTTACTAGGATATTGTGGGTGCACGACCCGAGTCACGCACTCTGGTCGACCGATTTCCCAAGTCCCCCGACAGTTCGCAATGCCGCTGCGGATCCGCAGTAGGTTCTATCCTTTTACCAAAATAACCAAAATTCGGATCAGCACCATCAAGATAGCCACCCATTCCTTCGCCGACCTCGTGCCGATTGTGGCTTTAATTATCGGCCGGCCAGCGGGCTGAGGTATCTGCCGATTCTGAGTGAGATGTGGTAAAACAGTGCGGGTTAGATCCAACACGTTTCCTCAGCAGGTGGAGAATTGAGAAATGACGAACGGGCCGCTTAATCGGAAATTAAAGATGGGCTTGGTCGGCGGTGGCCAAGGTTCCTTTATCGGTAAAGTTCACTCGATCGCGGCTTGTCTCGATAATCGTGCCGAAGTGGTCGCAGGGGCCTTTTCGAGCAATCCCGAGCGGAGCAAGGCCTCGGCTGCGGACTACAACGTCGCACCCGCGCGGGCTTACGGCACCTACCAGGAAATGCTCGACAAAGAGCGACAACTGCCGGAGGGTGAACGCATCGACTTTGTGAGTGTAACCACTCCGAACCACACGCACTTCGAAATTGCCAAAGCGGCCGTGGACGCTGGCTTTCATGTGGTGTGCGACAAGCCGATGACGTTTGATTTGGCACAAGCCGAAGAACTCGCGCAGGCGGTGGATCGTTCGAACGTCGTCTTCGCTCTGACTCACAATTACACTGGTTATCCCCTCGTGCGACACGCTCGCGAGATGATCCGCAACGGAGATCTAGGGGAAATTCAGGCGATTCGGGCGAGCTACATCCAAGGGTGGCTCCGGACCAAGCTGGAGGACTCGGATCAGAAGCAAGCCGCTTGGCGGACCGACCCGACGAAGAGTGGTGCGGCGGGATGTTTTGGCGATATCGCGACCCACGCCTACAACTTGGGGCGTTACATGAGTGGTCTCTTGCCGAGCGAGATCTCGTGTCAGCTGCGTTCATTTGAGCCTGGTCGAAAGTTGGATGACTATGGTACCGCAGTGATCAAGTACCAGAATGGTGGGCTGGGGACCGTGACCGCCTCGCAGATCAGTCATGGTCGTGAAAACGATGTGACGATCGAGATCGATGGAACCAGGGGATCGTTGGTTTGGCGGCAGGAAGATCCCAATGCGATGATCGTGAGGGCCAATGGCCAGCCTCACAAAATCTACACCCGCGATCCGAACGCACCGTACATGGGTGAGGCGGGACGTGCCGCGTGCCGACTTCCAAGCGGCCACCCCGAAGGATTTTTCGAAGCGTTTGCCAACGTGTACGTGGGGGCCTTCGATGCCATCGTGGCTCTTGCCGCCGGCGAGAAGATTGAACGCAAGGACACCGTGTATCCCAACGTCCACGACGGTGTGGAGGGGATGTTGTTCATACAGCAGTCGGTAGCCAGCAGCCAGCAAAATGGTGCCTGGTTGCCTTTCGTGTGTGAGCGAGCGCGACGCTAATTGCTTGAGTGAAGCTGCAACTATGAAGCCCTTCGATCGCGTGGTGATTGTTGGAGTCGGTTTACTGGGTGGATCGATTGGTCTGGCGCTGCGCGATCGGCAACTGGCAAAATCAGTGGTCGGTGTGGGACGCACCTCAGCCGGGTTGCAGCAAGCGCGGGAGCTGGGTGCGATCACCGAGGTTCAGGACGATCTGGGGCGGGCTTGCGCGGGGGCCGACCTGGCGATTATTTGCACGCCTGTTCAGCAGGTGGCCGAGTGGGTGCGGCGCTGCCAGCCGTTGGTCAGAAGCGATGCGTTGATCACCGATGTGGGGAGCACAAAACGCACGATATGTGAGCTTTTGCAGGCTGGCTTCCACGAGAATTTTTGTGGTTCGCATCCGTTGGCGGGGAGTGACAAAAGTGGTGTTGCTCATGCCCAGCCCCAGTTATTCGCAGGCCGTCTGGCGGTGGTGACTCCTACGGAACGGACCCCGCTGGAGTTGGCAGAGCGGACGGAAGCGCTGTGGCAAGCACTGGGGAGTCGTACCCTGCGGATGGGGCCCGCCGAGCATGATGAGGCGGTGGCGCGGACGAGTCATTTGCCTCATTTGGTTGCCTCGGCTTTAGCGGGAAAGACCGCCACCCACCTGCTCCCCCTGGCGGCTTCTGGCTGGTGCGATACAACACGTGTAGCCGCTGGAAATGTCGAATTGTGGCGACAGATTGTTTGTGAAAATCGGCTGCCCGTCCTGCAGGCCCTGCGCGAGTTTACCGCGTCGCTCGGGGAATGGGTCGAAGCGCTCGAACGGGGCGATGAACTGCGGCTCACACAACTATTGGAAATAGGAAAACAGCAGCGTGACTCTGTGGGAAATTGACGTACTTCCGGCCGCCGGTCAGGAAGATATTGCCGGGAAATCATTAGTGGCCGAAGCTCGCGATCTGGGGCTCGACGCTCAATTGACCATCGCTGCCGCGCACGGTTTCTTGCTGCAGGGCGATTTGACAGAGGCGCAGGTGCGGCGCGCGGCCGAGCTCTTGCTCGCCGATTCCATCACCGAATCGACCACCATCGCCCAGATTGGCGATGCACAACTGGCCGCCTCCCGCCACGGCTTGTCCCAGTTGGTGCATGTGTTGCCAAAGCCAGGAGTGATGGACCCCGTGGCGCTAAGTACCATTCAGGCGCTGCAGGACATGAGTCTGCCGGTCGCCCAGTTGACCACTTTTCGCAAGTACTGGCTGAGCGACGTTGAGCCCGCCGCCTTGCAACGACTTTGCCAAAAGCTGTTGTCCAATGATTCCATCGAGCGAGTGGTCTTGGGGCCTTTGCAGTTGGACAAGCTGGATGTCGGGACCGAGTATAAGTTTGAGCTCGTGCGGGTCCCGCTGCGTGGACTCAACGCGGATGCCCTGCTGCATCTGAGCAAGTCGGGGCAATTGTATTTGACGTTGCCGGAGATGCAGACCATCCAGCAACACTTTGAAAAACTTGGGCGCGATCCCACCGATATAGAACTGGAAACGGTGGCTCAAACCTGGAGCGAGCACTGTAGCCACAAAACGCTGGCCGGACGGATCGCCTACGCCGACGAGAATGGCTCGCAGCGTTTTGAGAACATGCTCAAGGAGACGATCTTCCTGGCGACGCAAACGATCCGCCAGCAACTGGGTAAAGACGACTGGTGCGTCAAGGTGTTCTCGGACAATGCAGGGATCGTTAAGTTCGATGATGAATATCACGTGGTGTTCAAAGTGGAAACGCACAATCATCCGAGCGCCATTGAGCCTTACGGCGGGGCCAATACGGGTATCGGTGGTGTGATTCGCGATCCTATGGGAACTGGCCTAGGGGCCAAGCCATTCTGCAATACTGATATCTTTTGCTTTGCGCCGCCCGATACCGACCCAGCCAGTTTGCCACCGGGCGTGTTGCATCCGCGGCGGGTGATGAAGGGGGTCGTCTCGGGGGTTCGTGATTACGGAAATCGGATGGGAATTCCCACCGTCAATGGTGCGGTGTACTTTGATCCGCGGTATCTAGGTAACCCACTCGTGTACTGCGGCAACGCGGGCTTGCTACCGGTTGATAAAGTGGAGAAGTGCGCTCGCGAAGGGGATTGGATCGTCACGCTGGGTGGGCGTACCGGTCGCGATGGAATTCACGGAGCGACCTTTAGCAGTGCCGAGTTGACGAGCGATAGTGAATCGATCTCCGGAGGTGCCGTGCAGATCGGCAACGCGGTTACCGAGAAAATGGTGCTGGATGTGTTGTTGCAGGCCCGCGATGAAGATCTCTACAGTGCCGTGACCGATTGCGGTGCGGGTGGTTTTAGTAGCGCCGTGGGTGAGATGGGTGAATCACTGGGGGCCGAGGTCTGGCTGGAGCGGGCACCACTGAAGTACGATGGCTTGAGTTACACCGAAATTTGGATTAGTGAAGCACAAGAGCGGATGGTGTTTGCCGTTCCTCCGGCCAAGCTCGAACGGATGAAAGCCATCTGTGCCGCCGAAGGGGTTGAGGCCTCGGTGATTGGGCAATTCGTGGCCACCGGCATGCTGCGGCTGATGTACGCAGGGGAAGAAGTTGGCTCGGTGTCGATGGAGTTCCTGCATGGTGGACGGCCGCCGGTCGTGCGCGAGGCGACATACAACCCACCTCCGTTCGTCGACACGCCGCTGCCTGCGCTCGAGCCCGCAGCGGTTCAGGATTCGCTCAAGAAGATTCTCGGATCGTTGAATGTCGCCAGCAAGCACTGGATTATTCGGCAGTATGACCACGAAGTCCAGGCGGGAAGTGTGATCAAGCCGCTGGTCGGTCCGGCTTGCAATGGCCCGAGTGACGCGGCGGTGGTCCGTCCGCGCTTAAACAGTCGACGCGGAGTGGTGATTAGCTGTGGTATGAATCCCGCCTATGGCGACTTGGATCCGTATCACATGGCAGCCAGTGCGATTGACGAAGCGGTTCGCAACGCGGTGGCTGTTGGAGCCGATCCAGCCCGCATTGCGATTTTGGATAACTTCTGTTGGGGTAACACCGACCGTCCAGAGACTCTGGGTTCGCTGGTTCGCGCCGCGCTGGCGTGCCGCGATGTGGCCATTGCTTGGCAAACACCGTTCATCAGCGGCAAGGACAGCTTGAACAACGAGTTTACTTGGTTCGATGAAGCGGGTGTCAAGCAATCGATCGCCATTCCTCCTTCGTTGTTGATCAGTGCCTTGGGGCAAGTTGAAGATGTGGCGCAGTGTGTCACGATGGATCTGAAGTCGGTGGGCAATTCGCTCTATCTCATTGGTGAGACGTTCAATGAATTCGGCGGTTCGCATCTATTCCAAGTGCACGGCAAGCGGGGTGGTGCTGTTCCTAAGGTTGAGGTGGTGAGAGCCAAGCAGACGTTCGCTGCGATGCATGCGGCGATCCGTTCGGGTGGCGTCCGCGCCTGCCACGATCTTAGCGAAGGTGGTTTGGCAGTAGCTCTGGCCGAGATGTCCTTTGCGGGGCAGTTGGGGGTCGACGTGGACTTGCAGGGGGCTTGCACCTCCGCCGAGTTAACCGCTACGGAGCAGCTGTTCTCCGAGAGCAACACGCGCTTCTTGATTGAAGTGGATGCCGCCCGCGAGACCGAGTTGCTCGAGTGCTTGCGGGGCGTAGCTTTCGTCAAGCTGGGGACTGTGGCTGACCACGCCCTGGTCAAGGTGAGCGAAGGGCAGAACGCGTTGATCAACGTGCCTTGGCAAGAACTGTTCGATGCCTGGCATGCGCCGCTGGATTGGGCCTAGAAGAACCAAGTAGCTGCGACTACCTGTTGTTACTACTCGAGACGCGTTTGTCGAGTAAGAGTACTGCGACAGCTAAGTACGAGTAAGAGTACGAGTACGAGTACGAGTACGAGTAAGAGTAAGAGTAAGAGTAAGAGTAAAAGTACGAAAGCCATAGAGTTTTACGGGTTTCGGTCACCTGGTTTTCGATTATCGCCACTTCAAAAACCGTGAGCGAGCTGTAACCGGTCCCTCGCTCACGCTTCGGGTTGGGATTGAACCAACAGTCCACTAGCGGAGAACGCCTGCTTCGGCACCTGCGGTGGCGGTGATGCCGGGTGTGAATTCGGTAGCGCTGAATTCGGCCCAAACTGGCAGGTGATCGGAGATTTGCTCGACGCCGGCCAGATCGAGCTGGAACATTTGTCCCATGTCGATCGTGCCAGCTCGTCCAGTGAACTCTTTGGTGGACTGCCGATCGATCATGATGTTATCGATCGTTCGGTTCATCCGCGTGTTGGTGGGGATACCAACGATCAAGGGGATAAAGTCGGGTATGGTACCTAGGGGACCGAATTGTTTGGGATCTGCATTGAGGTCACCGAGCAGCAATACGTCATCCTCTGGGTATTCAAACTCGCGAACGTTCTTGTAGACGGTGGCGAGCACCGCCAGTTCTTCCTTGACTTCGCTTGGATCGGTGTGAATGTTGATTAGCGAAAATGAAAACGGCTGGTTAGGATAGAGCGTTCGGAACCTTCCCACAAATGGCTCTCGGTGCAGCGTGTCGCGAGGATCTTGTACGACGTAGCAATATTCGGCGCCGCCAGCGATTCGGCTGGCATCGTAGACAAACGCATACTGTTCAAAGTAACCGGTCGCATCTCGGCCTATTCTGGGGCTGATGGTGTAGGAGTAGTTTTGTCCGGTGCGATTGACGAGGTCGACTAGGGTGGGAAGGGTTCTCTGGTCCACACTGGTGATCTCTTGAATAGCGATCACGTCAAAACGGCGGATGATCGCAGCCAGTTGTTCCATGATGACTGGTTTAGATAGTTTGCTTGGACCGAGACGCTTGATGTTAAAACTGCCGATCATGACTGTCGTGGCGGTACGATCGGGAATGGTCGCCGAATACTCAGGGGATATCTCGATCCCGCGACCATCGCTTACGACCTGATCAAGCTGCGTCACCACGGAATTGGGGTCGCAGCCAAGGTAGCCTCCCAAGCCGACGAGTAGCAGTACCATCAATGGATAGAATGGAAGTGAACGCATCCCATCGCCTCCTTGCTTTGGAACGGTGATTTAGTTTCGCTGAGTCACCAGGGACTCGTGAGTCAGTTCGATTTCTCGAGCGCTTGTTGGGCAACTCGTTGCAGTCGCGGGTCGTTACTCAGGGCAGCTTGCTTCAGTGCCGCGATCGTTCCGGGCTGAAGGTTAGCCAGCTTTGCTAGAGCCAACGCGGCTTGTTGCCGCACGCCGAGCGATTCATGTTCGTTCAAGGCAGCGGTCAGAGGGCCTTGGCAGGCAATGGTGCCGATCCGTCCCAACAATTTGCAGGCCCAGTTGGCAATAGGGGCGGAGTGAGCGGTGCAATGGGACGCAAGTTGTGCCAGTGCGGCCGGCTCAGGTGTTTCAATTTGCTCCAGACAATCGCTGGCGTAAGCACGCACTTCTTCATCGTCGCTTGCGAGGCTGCTGAGAATCGACAGCATGTGCGACTGCGCCTGCTCTGGCTCCAGGGCCAACTGTTGTAGCTTGTCGAGGGGTAGGGTTTGAGCAGGATCGCTGGGCATGGCGGATGAGTGGCGTGTTGAGTGGAGCTTGGTTGTTTTTGGATCGGCGGAGCGATCCACGACTATGGTCAATAGACGAATGGGTGTCGCTGACGCAAGCTCAGTTATTGAGAATGCAGTTATGTGGTCAATTAGGCGATCGCACACTGCTCTAGAATCGATCAATCACTCTCGATAAACTCTGCGACTGGATACGGACTGTTGGGTTAATTCATAGGGAACCGTGTTTTAGACAAACGTTTAAGGGAAGCTTTCGTGACGACCAATCGCTCGCGTGTCGCGCACCTAATTGCATGGATTGCACTGTTTGGAACGGCCCAGGCGCAGCCGCCGGCGCTGGAGGGGTCGGCAATAGCGAGTCCCTTGCCATCAGTTCTGCCACTGGCGAGTAAACTGCCAAACTCGCCTTTGGTACGGGCGGCTGCACAGGACGCGCGGCTCAACGCGCTAGCGATTGTCAACGAAGACCGACTGTGCGTCGTTGGCGATCGCGGGGTGGTTTTAACTACGGCCAACGGCGGACGAAGTTGGGAGGCTCAGGTTTCCGGTACCTCTTGCAACCTACATGCGGTGGCCTTCTCAGGAAGCGTAGGTTGGGCCGTAGGTGGTTGGATCGGTCATCTCACTGGACTTAGCTACGGTGTCGCGCTCAAGACCGTAGATGGTGGCCAAACGTGGACACCGCTGCCGAGCGAGCAACTAACACGACTCACCGGAGTTGGCATCGCAGGCGATCGCTTGGTAGGGTGGGGGGATTACAATCCTCAATTGAAGACGAGTGTGGTGGAGAGTTTGGATGGTGGTACGACCTGGCGTGGGCTGGTAAGCGGCGTCGGGCATGCAAGCGCTGTGGGGTTCTCGTCTGGAGGTGTTTGGGGAGCGATTGATGTACTCGGCAATACGGTCTTTTCGCAGCATACCTCCGTGCAGACAGTTGCTCGTCACACCGCACCTATCCATGACCTGTTGCACAATCATCGTCAGTGGTTCGGATGCGGCGGTGCGGGGGAACTGATCACCAGTTTGGATGGTCAAAATTGGACGAATCTCGCGTTGCCTCTAAGTCCTGAAGCTCGAGTGCTGTTTGATGGTCGGGCGATCGACTCTTTTGAGGATCAGTTGTGGGTCTGCGGCTCGCCGGGCTCGATCGTACTGCATAGTGCTGATGGTGGTACCAGTTGGCGGGCGCTACCTACGGGGCAAGCTTTGCCGCTTAATGATTTGCGGTTCTTGGATAAGAAGCGAGGGTGGATGGTTGGCTCGCAAGGTCTGATCTTGGCCACCCGCGATGGTGGCCGTACATGGTACGCGCAGCGACAAAGTTCGCAGCGCATCGGAGTGCTCTCGGTTGTGCAACAGGCCGATGCAATTCCTTGGAGCCCGCTGGCGGCAACTGCTTGGGACGAGCGTTTGACTACCGCTTCCATCATGACGCAGGCCAATAATCCACTCGATCGTGCCAATTTCGCTCCCAGCGAGGCCATGCGTTTGGGCGCGATTGCGCCTCAACTGGGGCTGGCCCAGCACGATACATGGCTGGCCGAGAATGAGTCAAAGGAGCAAGCGACGCGACGTCTAGCCGTAGCCATTTTGAGTTGGCGCCCCGATGTGGTGCTGACAGAGGAAAAGAGTATTGGTCAAGCCGATGTGGGAAACGGTGACAGACTGTCGGTGACAAAGGCAATGCAATTGGCAGCTGACGCCGGACCGCAGTTGTCGGTGGCAAGCGAGTTAGGATTGGCGGCATGGCAAACATCCAAGTTGGTTTCTGTTTGCAATTCCGCTAGCAGCCAGTACACCGAACAGTCAGCGCGAGTGATCGGTGACTCTGGGCTAACGCTCTGGGATGTGTTGTTGCCATTGTCACCAGAACAACAGAATCGCTCTCAAGTGGTCCCCATGCGAACCGTTTGGGCGCGTAGTCAAGCGAATGTCCTTCAAGCATCTTTGCTGGGTGGTGTGGCCCGAGATCCTGCCATTGTTCGCGAGCTCGATCTTGGGAAGATCGGAAACTACCAGCTCGTCATGGGCCGCATCCATCGTCAACGCTCGCTTGAACAAGTTGTTGAGCAATCGGTAACGGAGACAACGGATGAGCGTTGGCGCGAAGACCTGCGTTTCGTTTTGAAAACCTTGCCAGCCACCGAGCTCACCCCGGCAATGGTGCAGCAGTCCCAACGCGCGATGAGTGTGGGAAGTTTCGCGAGGCAAAGAATGCTGTTGGAAGCATTGGTCGAGCTGGCACCACTTCCCGATGCAGCTGCTTGGGCGAGATTCGAACTGCTGCGGCTGGCCAGTAGCGATGAGTTTGCGGCTTGGCGCAGGAATTCAGAGCGAGAGGCATCGAGTAGCGTTGCGTTGGCTTCAACGGCTAGCGCTTCATCGCCGGTCATCAAGCAAGCAGTCTGGAACGCTTCCCCTTTTGAAACACAAGTTGCTGGTGCAACTGGTGTCGCGGGTCAAAATGATGCTTCGGTAACGACCGCTGCGGCAGAGCGAGCACTTCTGGAAAATGGCAATAAGCTCCTGCCGATAGACGAATCGCCGACCGTGGTTCGCACCGGCGCCGCTTGGTTTCCCCTCTTGGATCGTTTGGCTCGGGGGGACCCTGCCCTGCTCTCCCGCCCAGATACGCAGATGTTGGTCGCACACAACTTGCTGCTGGCCCAAAACTCGACCGGACATATTCAGTATCTCGATGCGTTGGCCGCACAAAGTTGGCTGGTGGGCTGGAGTCAAGCCGCGAGGCAGGAGTTGCTGCTAGCCGGCAATCGCTTGGAAAGCTTGCGGTGGTTGGCGTTTGCCGCGCCAGCCACTTCGCCTCCGAACCTTAACGGAGAATGGGATGAACCCTTTTGGAGCCAAGTACCCAACATGGAGCTCAGGCAGATTGATGGCAAGGCGACGACAGAGCATACCAAGCTCGCGTGGGCCTACGATGCGAACTATCTGTATGTCGCGATTGAATGTCCGCGCGTGGGCAACTTGGTTCCGACGGTGGCTAAAGTTCGGCAGTACGACGCAGACCTCAGCCCGTTCGACCACATTCAACTCGTGCTCGATACCGACCGGGATTATAGTTCGGTCATTGAGCTGGGGATTGCCGAAAATGGTCTAACGTACGATCGTTGTTGCGGCTTCCCCGCCTTTAATCCCAAATGGCATGTGATGGTCAAACCCGATGCCACGCGTTGGCGAGCCGAGATAGCCATTGAGCTAACTGAGCTAACGACAGCGGCAACCGTGGAAGCTGGGGCTTGGGCTGTGTCGGCTCGCCGCGTGATCGGAGGGCGGCCGGTCGAAAGCTGGTCATCGCTCAAAACGCATCAGCCCTTAAGCTATGCCAGTGGCCTACTCTTGTTTGCACCCAAGTAGTGGATCTTGCTAAAGCTCCCGCGTACTAACTCCTGCTAAAGCACCCGAAACCACAGAATCTTAAAAATATCCAATACCCCAAAATCGAATTCGGACAAAGTACTAGGCTCGTTCGATTGGGAAAGGGATCACAGCCGCGATCGAAGTAGCGCCGGTAGCGATCATCACAAGGCGATCGAGCCCGAGTGCGCAGCCGCTGCAGGCTGGCAACCCGGTTTGCATGGCATCGATCAGCCGGCTGTGCGTGGGCAAGGGAGCTTTGCCATCCGTCTGACGCTGCCCAGCAACGCTCGCGTTACGTCGTAGAAGTTCACTGGCGTCGAGCAGTTCATGATAGCCGTTTGCAAGTTCCACTCCGTTGATAAACAACTCGAAACGTTCGGCCGTGCGATCGTCCTGCTCGCTCAGCCGCGCGAGAGCGGATTGGGAGGCTGGGTAGTGCGTGATGATGGCTGGCGCCGCGTGCCCCAACTGCGGTTGGATCAACTCGGAGAAAAGGAGGTTGAGCCAATCATCGCGGTCGTGGCTCCAGTGCCGCTCGACCCCCAAGTTGTTTGCGACCGCCAGTTCGGCCAAGTCGCTCACGCTGCAAGTGAGTGGATCGTGCTGCGTCAGTCGCAGGAAGACCTGCTGATAGGTCTCCGCCTCGGGTGCGGGGCACGACAGTGCGTGGCAGACGACCCTAGCCAACAGATCGACCGCTTGCTCGAGACCATCTCCCGCGCGGTACCACTCGACCATGCTGAATTCGGGATTGTGAAAGTCCCCCCGCTCTCCGGCGCGAAAGACGGGGCCAATTTGATAAAACGCCTGCATGCCAGCGGCCAGCAGACGCTTCATCCCGAATTCGGGGGAGGTTTGCAAGTAGAATGCCGTGTCGTGCAGTTCGCCAAGCCCCAACGCGGCTCCGGGCAACACGACAGGATCGATATGGCGATCAAGCACGGTATCCCGGCTTAAAATGGGAGTTTGAACCTCTTGCATTCCCTCGGCGCGAAAGAACGAGCGGATGGACCACAGGATTTCCGCTCGCGCACCGAGCGCCGCCAGCGTAGCAGTGGGTTGCCAAGAGTTAGGTTGCCAAGTGCTCGGGTGCTGTGGAGCAGGTTGTGAAGCGTTTGCGGATGTCATGCGAATCTCAAATTCTGGCCGTCGACGACTCGATAAGTTGTTGGAGTGGGTAGAATCGTCTGTAGAGACGTCTGTTTGCTCAACAAGGTACCCCTTCCATGATGAAATTAAACACTTTGGCCGCGTTCTGTCGCCGGATGGGGATCGGGTTGCGCGCCGGAGTGGATATTCTGCGAGTGATCGAAAACGAGACCCGCTCGGGGGACGCGCGGCACCGTAAGGTGATGACTGCGGTCCAGGGGCATGTCCGGTCGGGGACCAGTTTAGCGAAAGCCATGCTAGCAGAGAAAGCCTACTTCCCAGCCTTGTTGATCCAGATGGTCTATGCCAGCGAGCTGGGTGGGCGACTGGATAGTATGTTTACCTACATGGCCGACTACTACGAGCAACTCAAGCAAACGCGGAGTCTGTTCATCAGCCGCATCTCTTGGCCCTTGATTCAGTTGGTCATGGCCATCGGGATTATCGGTCTCGTAATCCTCATCCAGGCGGTGCTGACCCCGAATACCACCTACAATGCCTCCGCCATTGGGCTCAGTGGCTATCGCGGTTTCATGATCTATTGCACAGGTGTCCTCACCGTCACGAGCGTGGTGTGTTTGGTGAGTTATGGGATTTGGAAGAACTGGTTAAATTGCCACAAAACATTGATGCCGATCGTCCAGCGTATTCCCACCTTGGGGACCGCGCTCACCACGCTCGGCTTGTCCCGGTTGAGTATGACCCTTTCGATGTTGCTCAACGCCGGTGTTGAGGCCAAGCGGAGTGTGAAGCAAGCTTTTTTGGCGACTGGCAATCACTACTTCATGAGTGGCATGGAGCGAGCGGTCGCCACGGTTGAGCGGGGTGGGAGTTTTGGCGATGCCTTTGACGAATCCAAAGTATTGCCAGCGGAGTTTGTGGAGTCGATTCGCATTGGCGAGTTGAGTGGCACGGAGACCGAGTCGCTCGATCATTTGGCCTATCAGTACCAAGAGCGCGCCAAAGCCGCCTTGAGTGCGATTGCCATGATCACCAGCTTTACGATTTGGTTAGGCATATTGATCATCATTGGCTTCATCATCGTCCGCATGGCCATGCAGTACATCAACATGCTCAACTCGTTCTTGCCATAACTTTGCGACGATACCTGAAAGTAACAGAATTCGTTTCTCCGCAGGTGAGACAGCAGCTGACGAGAAGATGAAGGCAAGAAGCTGAGGAGCTTGGATTTTGCTCCCTTCATTTTCTTGCCTTCGCGAGTCGCCTGCAAGCGGCAGTAGGGAAGGACATAGCCTCTATTTATCAGCCCTGGCTCGGACGAAAACAGCCCCCCCGATCCTGCGTCCTTCGACGCGAGCCAATGCTGTATAAGGCAACAAGCAGCATCAGAGCTGACGATGGCTCGGGCACGGCGGCGAAAGTTACGGTTCCGAAATTAGTAAAACTGGCTTCTTCGATTGGGACGAGCGTATTCAAGTCCTCGCGCGCGAAGAAAGTTGTGTTGCGAACTAAGCTCACTTGATACTCGGCTCCCGCAAACGTACTCAGTTGATCGGCTGGTAGACGATGGATCATTTCCAATCGCCCGAGCAACCGGCGATTTGCAATGGCAGCGTCCAATCTCACATCCACAAACGCAATATCGCCCTGCGTTAGCTCATTTTTATTGCTATCCTCGCTAGTAGACAGGAAGTCATTCGAGTCCCCAAAGAACACATAGTTGGGCTCGAGTGTTTCGGAGTTGCTTTGCTCGGCTGTTGGTTGGAACTCCAAGATTCCCTGGCCACTGATCCGAGTGATGCGAAACAGCGTATTATACTGCGCGACCAGATCGGTTCCGTCAGAACTGCGAACGTATACGTCGATAGAACCAACTCTTCCTGGCTCCATTTGAACGCTTTCAAATTCGACTATCAAGCCAGCATGGGAGGTGGTCGACGCTATCCACACGATAAGGGGTAGCAAAATACCAAATAGTTTTTTTCTCATTGGAATCCTCATTTCAAAGTACCTAGATATAAAGCGGGTTGCGAAAGTGGTTTGAAGCGGTTGCTGAGTTAGTCGTCCAGTAATGCAATTAAGGCTTCATCCAAGCGCGCGTTGGCAGCGCGTCGCTGAATGACCCGAAATCGATCGGTTCCGTTAACGGTTCCATCGCCGTTGATATCTCCATCAAGATTTTCTCCAGACTGGTTTAGCTGACTGGCAATGACCGAGAAATCCTCCGTGTTGGTGGTCGAATCGCCACTGACCCGGCCGTCGCCATTGGCATCTCCCAGTAAACGATGGAACGCGAAATTTGCGTCGATGCCGTTGTCGGTAAAATCGCCGTCACCATTCATGTCAATCATGACCCGATAAAAACCATCTCCAGCAGGGCTGTTGGTCGGATTGGTCACTCCGGTTTCACTGGTGATACCATCGACGTCAAAGTCAAGTCGCAGTCGATCACGAACACGGTCTATCGTAAAGTCAGCAACGGCGATGCCGGTTCCAATACTTACATTCGTTGCGTTCGGTGCAAAACGTTCAAGTGCGACTCGGCCTGCAAGTAGCAGGTTGTTAAGTCCAACTTCGGAGCTGAACAACACCTCTAAAGTGCGAATGTAAGAACGCTGCGTTGCTCCCTGCTGAACTTCGATGCCAGTGGCCCGCAGCCCCAGGCTTGCGAAAGCTTGGGTGACGTTGATATCGCTGCTTCGTGAACGCGGAAATGCTTCGATGTTTCCAGCCGAGTCGCGACCGATGCTGAAGAAGCGGTAGTTGTGGGAGATTCCGTCGGTAAGACCTTGATAGGGGATTGAAGCGGTATGGTTTCCAAGTGCATCGGGCGCGCCGCTGCCCGCCGTTCCAATCAACTGGGCCACACCTTCGTCTACTGAAACGTATACGTCAAAAAATGAAAATCTACCGCCGCCTGTGTCTTTCCCGGTGACGATCAGGTTGAACAATCCTAAGCTGTTTGCCACCGCCGAGACCACGTTGGTCTCCGGAGGATCAAAGTCGCCCACGCTGATCTGAGTATCCAAGCCTGTCTTGGATTCAACGTTACCTGCCTCATCCACGGCAACGCTGCGGAAGAAGTAGTTGCGGTTGCTCGTTGCGACGAACTCAGTCGTCAGTTGATTAGCGGGTAAAGTAGCGAATAGCACGAACTCGCCAGCATTCTCCGAGACGAACAGACGGTATTCTCTAATCCCGCTGACCTGACTGCCGCTGGGGCCAACATCGGAACCACTAATCGTTAGTGGAATATTCAAGTCAACGGCGCGGGCCGGCAGTGGAGCAATCCTGCTTGTCGGAGCCGTTGCATCGGGGCTAGGTCGGGCGGTGACAACAAAAGCTTGCGAAATGGTTGCGCCCGCTGCGTCCGTCGCAAGGACTTGCACAGGATAGGTTTGGTTGGCGATCAATCCCGCTGGGTTGGCCACGACAAGCTGCCGTCCACTCACACCGAACGGGCTGGTCCCAATGATCTGGAACGTATGGGTATCACCCTGGTCGATATCAACAGCGAGTAGCGAGCCAACTACATCACCCGCAACCGCAGAAACAAAGACGCTGTCTCCCGAGAGCAAAACAGCCGATGGAGCTTCGTTAGTACCATGGATAGTCAGCGTTACCGTTGCCGTTGATTGGGCACCGAGGGAGTCGGCGGCAGTGTAGGTGAATAGATCGGTGGCTGTTGCACCAACTGGTAAAGCATCAAAGGCTCCTGCGGGATCGTAGTCGTAAGAACCATCTACATGGACAGTCAAACGCGCGCCGGAAGGTAGCTTCATTAAAGTACCCACAGTACCCGCTATACGCTCGTCGCCAGCGATTGCATGAATTGCTACGATCGCGAGTTGATCACCACTGTCGACATCGGTGTCACCCGCCAGCAAGCCCGCCGAAGAGAACTGAGTAGCAATCTGCACCGCGGTCAAGGCCGTGTTGTACAGCGCCACTTCGTCAAGCAATCCACGGAAATTGGAGCCGTTGACGCCAGTGCCGTTATGGAACCTCGTCGAAGCAGCTCCGCCAAGGGTGGCGCCACGCGTTGATGACGGCCCCGGATGGGCGGCAATGGCGGCAAACGGGCTTGGGTTGGATGCCACTGCCGTACCATTGACGTACAGAGTGGATGTGCTCGCTCCGAACACGCCTACCACTTGATAGGGAGTATGCGCTGCGATAGGCACCTTCACCACCGCGCCAAGCGTATTGGCGTTCCAGGTCCCAAAGTAGAGCTCCCCGGCGTCGATGTACAAATTCAAACCGGTAGCCGTGGTTCCCTGCGAATACAGGACTTGTCGCGTTTGAACGTTATCGGCTTTGAACCACAGACTTATCGACCTTGCATTGGCTGTTCCGGTGTAGGTGTTGATCAGTGGCGAGTTGCCGACCGAAATCGTCTGCGAGCCGTTCAACTGCAGACTGTTATCGGGACTATTGGATACCAGTCCCTGGACAGCAAAACCAGGGATGCCGACGATCGTTCCATCAGGTGTCGAGGGTGCCAATCGATTTGCGGCGATCGTCCCTGCCAGATCGTTCATTCGCCAGTAAGCCACCGCCCCCTGGGATAGGACAATATCGTCATAACCACCTGAAACCACCGACACAGTTTGGTCGGCTGCGACTGTCGCTACGTTGTCGAGAGCCAGAGGACTGTCGTTGGAGCCGTCGATGGCAACGGTCAGAGTGGAGACCACGTTACCAACGCCATCCGAGACGGTGTAGTTGAAGGACTCAGTCAGCGATTGTCCTTCGGCCAAACGTCGCACAGCTGGATTGGTCTGGTTCAACAGGTAGCTATACATCCCGTTGACATTCCAGGTTAACGAGCCGTACAGCCCAGCGATACTGGTTGCGGTGCTGTTGTTCACTCGTGTGACTTGCAAAACGGTCCCTTCGTCGACATCGCTGTCGTTGTCAAGGAAGTTTCCGATCGCGGTCGCTGACGAGTTATCCGCACGCAAACGAGCCTGATCCACATTGGCGATCGGTAGATCGTTGACGCCGGTAACCACCACGGTCACCGTACCGGTGCTGATTCCACCATCGCCATCTTCCAGCGTATAGGTGAAGGTGTCGGTTGCGGATTGCCCTTGTCGCAGAGCATCGAAGCCTGGCATCGCCACCGGATCATAGGTCAGCGATGGACCGGTCTGGTTCAAGTTCACTGGGGCGCCGAGCGATGACAGCGGACTGACGCCGGTGATCGAGAGCGTGTCGTTTGGCCCGATATCGGTATCGTTGCTCAGCAATCGCGATTCGAGGATGGTCAGCACCAAATTCTCAGGGGTAGTCAGCCCAACCCCTGAGTCGTTACCGGCTACGGGTGGTGTATTGCTGATAGCGACGTTGACGATTGCGGAGCTGGCTGCATTGCCATTATCGGTCACCGTGATGGTAGCCGTGTAAACGCCATCCTGGGCAAAAACCTTGTTGACGGAGAAGACTCCGTCAACCCCCACACTCCCCGATGACGACGTATTGTCACTCCAAGCGATGCTAAAGTTGTGCGTATCGCTGATGCCTGCATCGATCACGCGACCTGTCAGGGTGAACGGTACGTTCTCCGACCCCAGTACATCGTCAGCTACGATCTGCGGTGCTGCGTTGGCCACCGAAACATAAGCTCGGAAGGCGGTCCGCGTGAAGACGATCGGAGCAGAACCCGGAATGGTGTAGGTGTCGACCACCACTGCGTTAACCTGGAACACGCCGTCCGCGTTAACGCGAAGGATGTAGGTTTCGATGTCTTCCCGCGGCAGCTCAACCGAAGCAGGTTGAGCCGGTGTTCTGGTCCAAGTGACCGTTCGCGTCGCTAGCTCTGAAACTGGTGGCAGATTGCGAAGCGTAAACGTAAGGGTATCACCTTCCTGAGCCGTTGAATGGCTGGCCCAAGTTAGACCGCTTTGCAGCGTCCCGGTCGCAGCTGCCGTCAAGCCTGCAACCGTGGTTCCCGAAGCCTCGTCGAGCTGCCAGTAGGCGACTGGGTTGGTTCCCGAAACATCCCCGGTCCGGATCGCATTCAACTGGCCATCGGTCAAAACGCTACCCCAAACTCCAACATCGCGAAGCATACCGTCGAAGAACTGAGCGACTGGATTGGCCGCCGATCCAATGGCTGCTACTCCGCTGCTTGTTGCCGCAGGCTGCGTTCCAGTGACAGTCCCAATCGATTGTCCATCGACGAAGAACTCCACCGAGTTGTTGGCAAAGAACTTGGCGGCCACATGCGTCCAAACACCAATTTGCACACCGGTTGCAGGCAACAGGTAATCTTGACGCCCGACCGTGGTGAAAATCAGTTGATTGCCACTCAGACCAAAGCTCCAGTTCCTTGTTCCGATAACGCGGCGAATGCCGGTCAACGTATCGGGCTTAATCCAGGCTGCGAAAGTGAAGTTGTTAGCGCGAGCGTCAAGCGGTGCGGCCCCGGAACTTGTCAGGCTGATGCGATCATTGACGCCATCGAAGTCAGGAGCAGCAGTCTCGTTCGCCGCAACGATGCCAACGGTTGGCGTGGCTCCGACCACAAAAGCCACAGGTGTCGTACTGGAACCAGCCAACGTTGCAGTCAGAACACCGTTGTTAAAGAAGCGATCGGTGATCGTCAAACTGACGGTGTGATTCCCCGACACGGTCGGGACAAATGAAATGGTGGATGAAGTGCCCGTGGCCACCGTGGTCGTTCCACGCAGCACGGTCCATTGATAAGAGCGAGTGACGGAAAGATCGGTGCCTTGCATACCGCCTGCAGGAGCAATGGGGCTCGACGTTGCCGCATCGGTTATTACCAGACTTCCTGTTTGAGCCGCAGGTGGTGGAGTGATAACCACAGTTGGCAGAACCGAGAACGACTGCTCGATAGAGCTTGAATCACCATCGGAGTCGGTAACGGTCAAACGTGCGGTATAGACACCTGAGAATTCTGGAGTGAAAGCAAAAGTTGCGTCGCTTCCGCCCAGAATCCGCTGGCCATTACTGGAGACCACGTCCCAGGCATACGTGAGCGTATCTTCAGAGCCTGGATCGCTAACAGCCGGAGCAAAGGTGATGGCCCGTCCCACGGCGATTGGTGCGTTACCAGGGTTAAGACTCGAAATAATCGGTGCGGCGTTCGCTGCAGTAACTAGCGTCTCAGCCGCAACGGTACCGCCATCGCCATCGTCAAAGCTGGCAGACAGCCTGTAGATCCCATTATCAGGCACAACATAGGAAGTCGATGCATAGACAGGGGGCGTAATACTGCTGCGAAGATTGGGTGTCCCCAAGAAGCGAACCTTGCCAAGTCCAACAAACGGACCACCGAAGTTTGAATCGATCTTGATTCGAACAAAGCGTACATTGCGTGCCAATCCGTCCAGTGAAACGACTTGAGCGGGCTCAGCATCCGTTCCCCCTGCTTTACTCAGTTGACCATCGATAATGATCGGAGTTGTGGCTGGTGAAGTTGTACCTACAAATAGGTCGTATTGCTTCACCCCGAAATTGGTTTCATCGCCACCAACGGGCATGCGGTTGTATTGCCAAACGAGCATTTCGCTAAGGTCGAAATTCGCTCCCTCTCCCAGGTCGTACTCGATGAAGGTGTTTCCATCGACGGCTGCGGCTGTATGCCAAAACGGCTGATCGTCAATCGGTTGGCCGGTACCATTGGAATGAGTGCTATTCTCGAACGGCTGTAAAATGGCCAAGCCGTCATCGGCAACGGTCCTGCCAGCCTGACGATTCGGTGCAGACGAACTAACGGCGTTTATCCTTTCCGCGACGAGTACGCTGCGGAACCGAGCATCGTTGGCTTGCAAGGACAAGTCTTTCACGATGGCGCCAGTGCTCTCGTTGAAGCTCCACCAACCGGCGAGATTCGGCGCCGATGGGAGTACGGGTCCATTGTCCAGCAAGGCTACTTCCGAGCCCGTAAGCGCTCGATTCCATACACGGAATTCATCGATGTTACCCACAAACGACTGTCGGCCGGTCGAGTTGCTTCCAATGAGCAGCCTTCCATCGGCGTTGCGATCGAAGAGTGGAGTCGCCCCGACGCTTACTTCGATGCCATTGACGTAGAACCGGACTTGTCCCCCGCTCGCGTCAGCATCAAAGACCACGGCCAGATGTTGCCAAGTATCGAGTTGGACGTTTTGATTCGTGGCAAACTGTTGTGTTCCCGTATCGATCATCCAAGTTGTACCGTTGTGGTAGAGTGCCCAACCTGAACCATCAGCCGCTGCGGTGTCGAACACATAGCGATTCCCTATCGACGCCAATGGGAACACCCAACCTTCAAAGGTTGCGGTGCGTGGACTGGTAACCGGATCAAATGTCAAGCTCGTTTCGACGAAACCAGTGCCATTGAAACTGGCCGAGCCGCGCGAGTTGAGATCGGTCGTCTGGCCATCTGGGGAGATGATGCTGATTTTCGCCAGCATGTTCGCGCGATCTGCGGCACTGGGTTCTGTTACCGAGTATTTGTCGACAACCACACCGTCGACTAGCACGTTGTATTCGACCGTTGAACCTACTACCAGAGGCGGGCTAACCGTGATGGTTTGCCCTTCGCGCAAGCCTGTTCCCGCATTGGCCAAGGCTAGGTTGGGCGTTTGTGAAATAAAGGGATTGATGTTCTTCACAACGATGGGGAAGCGATTTCCCAGTACGGTTATGGCGGCAATACCGTCATCATTGGCGGTGAAGCTGATCGGTCCGCTGGTTCCCGCTGCGGTGGCCGCACCGGTCACCGTCCAAGCAACATCGGTTGCAAATGAAAGGCTAGCGACTCCAGACACGAGGGTAGCGTTGCGTTTGTAGACGCTGCTATCGACGGCGACCGTTCCTGAACCTTCATTGAATTGATAGTTTGCGGTGACATCGGGACCCGATGTGTCGAGACCGCCAAACATGTTGTTCTCAATCTCGGTGATAGACAACGCACGATTGAAGACTTGGATGCTGTCGATCCGACCGTTGAAGAAGCTACCAAATCCCGATCCGATTCCAACTGTACCGCCACCGAGAAATTGGCCAAAGTTCTGGCTTCTATCCGCAATGCCATTCAAGTACACAATTTGCTGATTGACGCTGTATTGCCAAGTTACGTGATGCCACTGGTTGAGAGCGAGCGAGGTTTGGCCGACAAGTTCATTGCTACCCAAACGCAAGTGGATGCGCCCGTTAAGCAAACCGAGGCGACTGCCCGCACCGCCAAAGGCGAGGACCACCCCCGTCTGTGCCGTGGGGAAAATCCAGGCGGAGACCGTAAAGTTCCCGTTGAATCCAAAGTCGGTTGCCTGAGTCGAAGTGGTGACAGTATGTTCCACACCGAAGTTCATCACACCCACTTGGAACGGAATACTTGTGTTCTGGCCTTCTACAGTTACCAGGTTCTGACCTGGATTGAGAATCTCGGTCGGCAGGGTCAACGTCGCCAAGTCTCGCATGGACTCCAATGCCCTGGCAGTGTTGATTGCATTGGTGTCGACTTGTGTCCCTTCTAATTTAAGTGACTGAAGATTCCTGAAGGCCACCAGTTGACCGATGTCGGTAATGCCTTTGTTGCCAGTCAGGTCCAACTCTTCCAACCGGCTCAAGCCAACCTGTTCATTGGCTTGTGCGCCGGTATTCAATTGGCGCGGCAGCAAATTACTGAGGTCCGCGGTGTCGAGTCGATTACCGGCCAGGTTCACCGACTGGGCATTGACCAAGAACTCTGCACCCGAAAGATCGGACAAGTCGCGATTGCTTGCATCCAGCGTGGTCAACGAAGCCAAACGCGAAGCAGTCAACGGTTTGTGCAGTACTGGGACTTGTTCGAACGTAGACGACGACCATGTTGGGAAGATAATGAATGTGCTTTTTAAGTCACCATTGTTAGCCGGGACAGTAAGATCTCCTGCTATCAGCCCAGTCCCCTCGTCGAGTCGCCAGTAACCCTCCAGGCCAAGCGAAGTTGGATCGACCGTTGATCGAAACGCTTGTTCTATCGCTTGCGGCGATCGAGCACTATTCCAGAGACGGACTTCATCGATGTTTCCGGTAAAGCCTAATGAAGGCGTGCCGCTAGCGTTCACCATCGCGGCGAGCGTAAATGGTAAGGTCGAGTTCGGGCGATACGCTCCTGCTTGTGAGTTGGACAAGATACCGTTTATATAGAGATTCATCGTTCCCTGAAAAACACCGTTGCCATCGGGTCCACTACTTGCTTGGAATGAGGCCGCCACATGTGTCCACACATTTAGATCAGCTGTTGGTCCGCCAAGTTGTATTGTGTTGCCACCACCGATGCCAGTCGTCAGAAGCCATTGGTTCGCGGTCACGGAGACTCGGTAGCCCGATGCGGGACTTGTGGTGCCAAGAGTCGAGACGATGGTCCCGTTGGCCGCGGGCTTCGCCCAGAACTCAACGGTAAAGCTGTTCGGGTTGAGGCTTGCGCTAAACGGCACTTCAACTAGCGGAAATATATCCTGGGCACTCAGAAATGAGAGTGAATTTCTGCCCGCACTTGGACCTTCCGTGACTGGGTCCCCCAGTGACCTGGCAACTGCCGCCAGCAATTGCCGCGACTGAGACACGCCAGCAACCGAGACATTGTCAACGAACCAGTTATCGATGCTTAAACCGATTACCTCATCTCCGTCCGTTCTGAAACGGAAGCGGAAGGCAGACCTCAGCGCCGAGTCTGGCAACTGAATCGTCCGCGATACAAACGCGTTGGTATCGGGACTATTCCCAAGAAGTTGATCAACGACGGTCCAAGTGTTGGGTACAAAGCCCTCGACCTCAAGGAAAAGGTCGTCACCTGGATCTGGCTTTTCCGCCGTTCCACCCTTCAACCACGAGTACGTCAACGTAGCAGAGGTAAAGCCACCTAAATCGATGGGTGTCGACGTTAGAGTATCCTGACCATCCAGGTTCGCTGATCTAGTTCCGGCTTGTGTACTCGTTACCACAGCTCCCGTCGTTGTCCAACGCGCGGAGTCGAGCGTCGATGACTCGAAGTCATCCGCAAACGGAGTGACGCTAAAGTTACCCACAACCGGATCGAGTACGGGCGGTTGGCTCGAGTAGGTTGCTTGTATTAACTCAACGGGCAATATTTCGGAAGCTTCGGCATCGCGTAATTCGACCAACTCACCAGCGACAAGGTCGTTGCCACTTCGTCCAAACAAGCGATCCAAATCGTGGTTACCATGCAGAATATCGTCTCCATCGCCACCATCGATCAAGTCGCGGTCGGGATAGCTGGTACCTGCATGCGTCTGGCCTGCTTGGGGAGCTGCCATTTCAATGGTGAACGCCAGTGGAATGAGTCGTACCCCAGAGAACACACCGTGATCTTGGAAGATTTCGTCGCCAGCCCCGGAGATTGCCAGACTCAAGTATCTGGCGTCGGCTGGAATATCTAGGTCATAAGATGTGAATGGATTGGCAAAGGTCTGAGCGGCAGGTATCGGGCCATCGAACGACGAAGTGCCCGCAGTGGTGGCAATCGGCATCGCTTGACCATTAACGAAACCACTTAGAACGGCATTTGAGCTACTGACGAGCACCAAATTGCGAATGGTTCCCGCGCCAGCAAAATCGTTGAGGCCAGCCTTGTCGATGACCAAGCGGAATTGCTGTGTGGGGCTATAACCTCCGGCTGTGCGAATCTCGTTGAGGTCGAAGGTAACCAAGCCATTGGCATGAATGCCGATACCCTCTTCCACAATACTAGTGGATGAGACCGAGTTCGTTCCCCTGGTGGTTCGAATCGAGATATCGCCCGCGCCAGGCCGATGCGCATCATTGGTGGGTGCCGCAGGCGAGCTGGCTTGCCAGCCGACATTGGTGAAATTGAAAGGGATGGCACCTGCGTTGTCCAAGCTGAATGTCGAAGCACCTCCCAACCGAGTTCGATCAACTCCCAGGTCCGATGCTTCAGCGATGGCTTTGTAGCTATCGGTGACAACCGCATCCTGCAGTCGGGTTGTGCTTGCGTCATCGAACAAGTTGCCCAGTGGAATAGCAAAGGCATTGGCCATCGCCTCCGCACTTACCGCTGGCGAGAAGACTCGCAGGTAATAAGTACCAGCGGGCAAAGTTCGCATCGACATCGCCGCTTGATTTTCCTGCAGCACACCACCCTTGGCATCCAGCAGGTCCATCCGTACAGGGCCGTTGAGCCGAATGTGGTTGGCGGCCTTGCCGTCGCCCAGCGTCGTGAACTCGAACCATCGCTCTGACGCACCTGGAGCAAATTCGAAGGGCTTGCCCCCCAGATCAAAGAGCACCGCTTGACCGGGAATCACTTCGCGCACAAACGAACCACTTCCGGCGACTGACCAGTTTTCTAGTACGTCAAAATCATCGGGAATGGTTTGGCTTGTGCGTTGCCCATAGATGAAGTTGATGCGACCGGCGCTGGACGCACCACCTGCTGCAAAGGGCGCCGCGATGACAAAGTCGGAGACACCGTCGTTATTCAAGTCCAGGTAGGGAGTTGTCAGAGTGAGTTCAGCTGGGATAAACGACATGGTGCGCAGCGGGCGGCTGGCTGCCTCTGCATTGCGACCGAGAGTACCATGACGGCCATTGACGGTGGCGTCGAGTAGCCGTGTGTCGCCACTCGACTCATTCATTCGATACCAACTGCGTAGGCCGGCTTCGTTTCCAACCAGCGGACTGTCGCCCATTCGCCGAACCTCAGCCGTCGACAGGGCTCGGCTCCAAATGCTGATATCCGATAGTTCACCCGAGAATCGATTGGCTGCATTCAGACCCTGCGTGGCGGTGACGAGGTCGTTTCCGATCGCCAGCAGATTTTCTGCAACGCTCAATGGTGCTCGTGCCGGCGAGCCTGTTCCCGCTTGGGCAACGTTCTGGATAACGCCGTCGAGCCAGACAACTGTTTGCCCGGTGGTTACACTACGAGTAATCGTCAGGTGGTGATATTCCCCATCGTTAAAGAACGGGGTTGGAGTCGAAACAGGAACACCATTGAAGATATGCTCGATCGCGCTTCCACCCACCAACTTGATCGTCAACCTGTCGTCGGAGAAGACTCCGCCATCGACCGTCTGCGCCCCGTTGATCAGGACTTGGTTACCCGCTTCGTTTGTCTTAAACCACAACGAAACTGAAAAATTCCCCAAGCTGTTCAGCGCCGAACCTGGCAAGAACGCAACCTGCTGTCCTGATGAATCAAATTCTAAACCGTGGAAGCCACGTTCCAGACCTGAAGCAGTTAACACGGTTGGAGCCGAACCGATACTCATCACTGTTCCAGGTGCGATATCAGTGACATTCGGAAACACATAGGTGAGCGCGGGAGTGCTCGCGGACAAGCTCGACAGTTCGCGGCCCGTAACTACCAGATCACCCTTACCGTTGCCGTCATAATCACCTGCTGTTGCGGAAAGTCCAACGCCAGTGATCGTCAGATGCGGCGTGGCAAGCAGACTTTGTACATTAAGCCCACCCAGATAGACTCGGAGATTGTCGCTGGCAGTCAAAGCGAAATCATCGAATCCGTCTTTGTTCAAATCGCCAAGCGGGAAAGCTTGTGCAGCCGCGTTGCCACCGCTAACGATCACACCTCCGGGCAGTGTTACGGAACGTGGCACGGTTGGTATCTCAGCTAAGATGGGTGAATTGCTGGCAGTAACACCGTTTGCCGAGAATGTACTATGCCTGTCTCCGTTCGCCAGCATGACATCGTCGCGACCATCTCCGTTCACATCGCCGATGACGACTGAATTAGCGGTCCCTCCACCCAGGTTCGCATCAGGACCAGCTCTTTCACTATCTTTGATCTCAGCGTTGGTGAGCACGCGATTGTAAACGCGAAACTCGTTATACAGTGCGTTGGCAAATGATGCGTTTGTATCTTTGGAACGACCCAACCAGTTGTTATCGCCGGTTAGTTGCGCGAGTGTGTTCGTGGTGTCGACGGATGTTACCAGTTCCCCTCCGTTAAATAGGGTGACGCGTGTTGTGCCACCGACTCCAGCACCTTCATCGATGGTCAAGGCAAAGTGAAACGAATTTGGCTCAAATAGGACATTGTTTAGTAGAGTATCCTCAGTGTCTTTCCATTGGAACCGCCTGCGGATCTGAGAGCTGGTGGTTCCCAGATCCCAAGTTACCTCCAGGAATTCACCCGTCGATGGACCGAAGTTGAAGATAGGTGCAAGAGCCTGAAACGACTGTTTCGCGCCCCAAAATTCGATCGTGGCGCTCGTAAGGCCGTCCAGTAGATTATCCGGGAGTTCGATGTAATCTGACTGAGGATTTGTGCCGCCGAACAATTCAATTTGCCCACTGTTTCGCCTATGACCTCCGCCACCGGACGTGTTGCCACTCGCGCTTTGATCTACAATGGTTCCGGAGGCTCCTCCCACAGAGTCTTTCAACTCTGTTCCACTCTCTTCGTTAAAACTAAATCGACGGACCAGCGACTCTCCCAAATTTGCAACGGTCGCACCGCGATATAGCTCTGAGCGTACGGTAACCGAAGACGTCTGCGCCGCCATGATATCGACACCGGTAATGATCGCGCCAAAAAGATCGCGACTGAAGTCTTGTGCGGCACCTGCGCTACTGTTGGAAGTCAACAGCAGATCGTCCATACTGTCGGCGGTGATCTCCAGGACTTGAAGAGATCGATTTCCCTCGTCAGCGAAACGATTACCGTCCAAGACGATTTCACGGCTATTGCTGTCAGGGCCCAACGTGACAAGGAATGAACTCACGAAGTCCGCGTCCCATGCGCGTGGCCAAGGGGCCCCGGCCGTTCCACCGATGCCACTCGTTGGTCCACCAAAGACAATCCGAATACGGATTTCCGAATTTGGACCTTGAATGGCATCGAGCGCGGGATCCTCCAAGAACACCAAATCGGCATAGCCATCGCCGTTGATATCGCCAAAGCGATCCCCCGGTACACCCATCGCACTGTGACTAATAATGATATTGGCTTGGTCGCGAATCGAATCGAGATTGTTGATACCTAGCGGTCCAAATAGCACATAACTTTGGTCCCGTCCCTTGACCAGATAGTCGGTCTGCAAGTCACCATTG
>JBGSHW010000016.1:0-136142 GCA_041751975.1 Pirellulaceae bacterium | reverse complement strand
CGTCTACAGCCTATAACCTCGAACGGATTGAGACCACCTTCCGTAGCGTGCAGAACAACGCCAGTGCCTTCAACCGTTCGGTCACACTGTCGATCTGGGATGCGCACCCAGGCTCCGGCGGCGCACTACTCCAGTCAGGTTCGTTTAATGTTGCCCAAGGCGGTGGCGTTCATGGAATTTCCTTTTCCGAATTCGCTCTGACAGCTGGTCAAAATTATTTTATCGGCTTGCAAAACATCCGAGGTCTCGGAATCAATATCGTTGAACCTATCGGTGGCAACTTTGGCAACGGACAGCCTGCAGGAACCGATTTCCTCAACGGCTGGCACTTTGGTACGGGCTCGAACTTCGATACCTTCGTACCTCTGGCAACAGGTGATCCGAACGTTCCCAACAACCCGTTCGCTGCGCCGATTCTCAGATTTTTTGGTAGCCCGATTGTCCCCTCAGGGGTCGTTCCCGAGCCTTCGACCATGATGATTCTAGCTGGTCTTGGGTTGTTTTCGGTCTTCCAGCGGCAACGCAGATGCGTGTAGATCGCTAAACTTAGGAATTGTCGCGAAATAAATTCCGCACCTAATCCGCCTCCCCTGCCCGCGAAGCGGAATAGCGGGGGAGAGGATTGAGGTGAGGGTACAGAAATCGGGAATTTATTTCGGGACAATTCCTAAGCCAATGCATAAGCCCAGATCAAGCAGATTTCAGTCACAGCCAACTTAAAGCGCTCCAAAGCCGGTGAAGACGACTCGGACCGTTCGTAACATGACTTTGATGTCGTTCCAAACCGAACAGTTTTGCAGGTACATCAAATCGAAAGCGATCTTCCGCCGGTAGCTGGTCAAGTCATTGGCGTATCCAGCTTCGATCTGGGCTATGCCTGTCAGCCCAGGTTTCAAACCTAAACGCTCAAGATAACAAGGCACTTTCTCGGACAATTCTTCCATGTACTCGATGCACTCGGGGCGTGGGCCAACCATCGACATTTCGCCGCGGAGCACATTCAACAGTTGCGGCAATTCATCGATCCGCATCTGACGCAAAAAACGGCCGACAGGGGTTACGCGTCGATCACCGCTGGTTGCCTGACTCGGTCCGCTGTGAGCCGCCGCGACCGTCATCGTGCGCAGTTTGAAGATCGTAAAGGGCCGACCATAAGCGGGCTCTTTACGGCGACAATCGGGCAAACGCGACTCAAGTCTTAATTGCCGGCGTTGCCACACCCGCGAATTCAGTCCCACCCGCGTTTGCGTAAAAAATACTGGGCCGGGCGATGTGAGTTTAATAGCAATGGCCGCCAAGCTCACGATGGGGATCGCAACCCCAAGCAGTCCCAGCGCCACCGCGATGTCGAGGCTCCGCTTGAGGAGCCGAGTCGTGGGGGAGAGGCACCGCAAGCCAGTCCGGGGCTGTGGGAGCTCCAACTGAGTCAGCCAGCTCGGCGGTTCCAACTCAACCAACCCATTGGAAAGTAGATCAACCTCAGAGACGGATGGTAGCCTCTCCCGTGTGCTTGGGAGGACCATGCAGACCGACGGCGGCGGAACTACAGCATTGTCAGGGGCTGTCGAATTGTATGGCGTTTCGAGCATAAGCGTCGCGGACTAGACAGATCGTGAACATCAATGGACCGCTCAAGCCTAGTTCACAATCGATTCCTTTGGCAGCAAAACGCCAATTTGCCAAAGCTGCGGCCGCTGGAAGCCAACCGCAAACCGCTAGAATCGTCGCAAATGAACCGGTTCGCAAACAGCCTAAGGGACCTTTGTGAAAACTTGCACAATCTCTTACATCCAATTTCTTGGAATTTGGGGACCAACCGACAAAAAAGTGCGAACCTTTGTAATGCGAACTCGTCTAACTCTCCGTCTGATGGGCTTGGAGGGGACAAGAAACATTTGTCTTCTCTCAACCGTTACGGTAAGCTTGGGACGTTGTGAGGGTTAACTTCACATCTATTTTTATCAAAGCTTGTTGGCTTTGAGCCGTGGCGCGGGCCACGGTGGGACATTTCAAATCTCTCTCGGTTCACGCCCCTTGATGGCGTGAGGGAGGAATGCCATGCGTTTCACATCAATTTCCAGCTCGATCGCCTCCGTGGTAAGCCGCGTGATTGGTTTCGTTGCCGGCAGTGCTGTGCGCACATTCCTCCATCTCACCCAGATGCGTGAACATCTGCTTTTGGATTTGGGTTTTCGGGATATGGGGTATTGGCTCGAGCCATGCCAGCCAGGATTTACCTATGGCAAAGACATGCAGTGTCTAAGTCGCTTGGGTAATCCGCAGCCGGGCAAACGCTCGGGCCTGTTACGGCTACTCGGCATAACGGCTCCAGTCGTCTGCCTAGCCCCATCCGCGGCGGCTTCGGCCGTCCGATTGGATTCGGTCAGATCGCAAAGGCTGGGTTAATCCCAGCACTGACAACCCGGCCCGCGGTCAAACGCTCGCCCAAAATCCAAGCACAAGAGAGACCGGCGAACCGCACGTTCCGACATGCGAGCGCCCGCAGCTCACTGCGACTTGAACCACTCAACTCGAGTGGACGCCAAGGCTAAACGGTTTGCTTCACCGCCCACCGCTCCGCTTGGCTCGATCAAGACGCCGCGAATGCATCTCTCTCCTGCGAACCAAGCAGCCCGTCCTACAGCGCAGCCCCACACCTCCTTGTGCCTGATCGCCCCCGAGCGAATCGCCCAGGAGTCGGCCACTGGTCGAGTGAGGTAGCGCCCTCCGAGAGAGAGAACTAACGTCATGGTCACCGAGACTCTAAACAGCACCTCCACGCAGGCCGCACTCGCTAACGTTGCCCAGCTCGTCACCGCTGCGCAGCTCGGCGACCGTGAAGCTCAATGCGCTTTGTACGAGCGCTACCGGGCATCGGCGCTCGCCCTGGCTTATCGCAAGCTCGGTAACTGGGACGAGGCGGAAGAATTGGTCCAAGATGTTTTCATCCACGCCTTCAATCGCCTTGAGCAACTCCGTGTACCGGAAGCTTTTGGTGGTTGGTTGCGACAGATTGTTCGCCGCACGGCCATCAATCAACTGACCCGCCGTCGGGTCACCTTGACGATGGACGGTGAGCTGCTCGACTCCGCTTCGTCGAATCGCCGTTCGCCACTCGACGCGGTCCTGGAGAGCGAGCAAAGCGAGCAAGTCCGCAGCGGCTTGGAGCGTTTGGGAGAGATCGATCGCAGGACGCTCGAGGCCTTTTACATGGGCGGTCAATCGCTCATAGAAATGGCTGAGCATTTCGCCGCTCCGATCGGTACGATCAAGCGGCGTTTGCACGTCGCCCGCAAGCGACTGGCCCAAGAAATGGAGAGCTTCCACACCCTCTAGCGTATAGGTTAATCCCCAAGTCCCTCTGCAACAACGCTGCGTTCGAGAGCCACTTCTCGCACGCAGCGTTTCTTATTTTCTACAACTTTTTTCTATATCTAAACCGGTTCTATTCCCATCCCGTTTTTTTCTGCCCAGGTCTTCTAAGCAGCTGAACAAACACAGAGGCACAGTGGACATTGAGTTTCCGCGCGGCGTGCTCTGTGACCTCCGTGTCTCTGTGTTTTAAGAATGAATCATTGTCCGCCATCGATCGCGAATAGGATAAGACATTGATCTGGCTTGAAACGACGTTGTGTAGAGCGTTATACCTGCGTTGTAACTAAACACTGGTGGTGGGCTGTTTAAGCAGTTGTACATGGATCTTGCGGGATAATACGTGAGCCACTGGCTCCAATCAGCGACTCAAGTCGAGCGGAATCGCATCGCACTGGTGAGCGCTGGTATCAGCAATAAAGCGACGGCGGCACCGTACCAAGCTCCCGCCCACATCACGACCACGGCCGCGTCGATTAGCACCAGCGTTAGAATGGCATGCTTGACCGCCAACTGCACCTTCCGCGAAACCGGATGCAAAACCCCGGAAAAACCCCGATTGAGGACCGTCAGTCCGATGAGTGCAATCAGCAGCGGATAACCCCTGACCGGATCGAGCGTCCACAGCGGCTGGGGCTCAGTGGCCGTGTAGGGCAAGTAGCCGATCAGAATCAAACCTGCCAACTCAAACAACACTCCGACCACCAAACCCACCTGCGAACTCTGCTTCTCTTCGCGATGGGCGTAGATGGTCACTCCCAAGATATACAATCCAATGCCCAGTGCGAGATACAACAATGGTTGTGGAAAGACTTCGTTGCCACTTACGGCAAACAGGGTACAACCCACCATCAAAATGTTCAGCGCACGGCAACCTCCCATCAAGACCGGTCCGAGAGGGGTCCCTTTAAGTACCGAGTTGTAGAGCCGCACGGCGATCGACAACGAGGCCGCAGCCAAAAAGGCGGCCCCCATCCACAGCGCTTCGGTCTTGTGAATAGTGGTCACAGCCAATATCAACAGCGGCCCGATCAGCAACAGGCCAGTGGCAATGTGTCCCGCGATGACCGGCGAAATCGCTCCAGAGGCCAGTGGACGGGTCGGACGCTCGCGTCGATCTTCCTCCACATCGACGACATCGTTCAAGATCATCCCTGCCCAGTAAGCGCTCACCGAGGCGATGAGCGTGGGAATCAAGGCGGATAACGGCAGCAGTTGCCCGGTCGCCACCACCGCTGCGGCCAAGCAATTCGAGACCAGCGTAAAGATATTGGGCAGCCGGACCAATTGCCCCCAGTCGTGCAGTGTCCCCCAGTGCAACGCATCGATATCCATCGAACGTGAACGCCGCTCGCTACCAACCTCTTGGGACATCAAACACCTCCATGTAACACCCTCACGTCGTTTACCGAGTTTTGCGAAAGACCTAACAACCCCGAGGTTTTCCACTGCCGCTTCCGTCGCTCAACTCAACGACCCTTCACAGATCGTTGAGTCGCCCGGTGAGAACTACTGATTGGCCTTTTCAATGGCTTCTGCCAAAGTTGGATCGACCACACTCTTGATCCCTCGTCCACGAGTGATCCGCGACCTGACATCGAACTCAATGTCATCGTGATCGACTTCCCAGAACTTTACTATCAATTCGTCGTCGATTGATTGATAAGAACGGAAGATACGAAAACCGACTCCACGGGCTGGGTCATCCGTGTACCACCAGGGGCTCAGTGGCACGTTCGGATCTTCTGCCTTCCAATCTTCGTCAGCCGAGCCAATGCGTGCCGCAGTCCGCACGCGTTCCGCCTCATCTTGCCAACTTCCACCGCGAACCACGCGATTTTCGGCCGAGTCGGGCCAGCGGATCGATTCGATGAATGACAGTGGTTGCGTCTTGTCGGACAGTGAACTATAGCCATCTTCGGCGTAACCATCGATGACCCATTCCATCACGTTGCCATGCATGTCGTATAAGCCAAACGCATTGGGCTTCTTCAAGCCAACTTTGTGCGGCTGTTCGTCGGAGTTATCCCCATACCACGCGTACTCGTCGAGTTCTGCTGCGTCATCGCCAAAATGAAACGCACTCTCCGACCCCGCGCGGCAGGCATACTCCCACTCGGCTTCGCTGGGGAGACGATATTGATCGCCCGTCAGTTTTGAGAGCCACTTGGTGTACTGCTTGGCAGCGTATTGCGTCATCGTGACCGCTGGAAGTTGTGCATCTTGTCCGAATTCAAACGTAAAACTCGGGTCATACAGTTCTGTAGGGGCGGTCACGGCATCCACGGCGTTGGTCTCGTTGACCGTTCGCAAGCCGTCCGACTCCAACGTCTTAAAGAGACCATACATTGACATGTAGAGCTTGTACTCGGCCCAAGAGGTTTCGTACTTGGCTACCCACATCGGTCCGACTTCGACAGCTACCTGCGGGCCCTCATCCTCAGCATGGCCCTCCGACTCTGAGCTGCTCCCCATTTTGAACGCACCCCCCGGAACGGGCAGCATTTCGACGGTTACTTTGCTCCCTGGGATGGTGAGCGTGTAGGGGATCATGAAACCATTGTCCGTCTCGACGAAGGGCCCTTCGGCAGGTTTTGTATCGGACATTCCCTGCACGCTCTTGGTGGTCTCCGCCAAAGTAGAAGAGTTCATTGAGAGCATCAAAGAGCAGGCGAGCAGAGAGCAGTAGGCGGCACAGCGCATCGTATATCCAAGCCTCAAGCGGGAGTGGCAACGGGGGAGGGGAGGGGGACAGACCCGTATTTTAGTCAAGCTCGCAATAATGACCACTCTGGGCAGGCCGCGAGATCCGTCACTGGCGGAGATCGGTCGAATTACGCAACGAACCAAGTCAGGGTAATCCAAATCAGCAAGCAGCAGCCGCAGGCGACTCCCAGTGCCAGACGCAGCCGATCGATCCAAGGGAGTTGCGGCATGACCTCTCGACGCACCACATATTGCTCGTCGCTGCCAGCCGCCTCTTGCACAAATTCCGGCATTCCAGGGGGGCGCGTGAGCAGGACCAAGGCAATGGCGAACCAAAGTGCAGAAAAGCCCGCCGCAAACAAGACCACCCGCCAACCGAGGAAGAACTGCATCCCGGCCAACATGCCAGCAAACAAGAGGGCAAAACCGAATTCAGAATACGCTTTCAAGCCTCAACTCCCTTGCACGAGCAGCCTGGACTACAAGCCCGCGCTGCGTTGGCCAATGACTACTTCAAATGCGGCCCGCGCTCCGTTGCGGAGGACAACCACCTCGAGCCGCGAACCGACTTCAGTTTCACTGATCATACGCATCAAATCAACATAAGCGAGCACCGGCTGACCGTTGAATTCAACAATCAGGTCACCCGCTTTGAGCCCGGCGTCTCGAGCCGGAGAAGGGCCATCCACGGGAAACCGAGTGATGAGCACCCCCGGAACCGCTTTTCCGTCCGCAGCATAACGCTCCTCTACCGGAAGATCGTCCATGTAAACTCCCAGCCAACCGCGCGGCACGACCGAACCCGCCATTAAATGACTGGCCACCCGCTGCGCGACTTTGCTAGGGATCGAAAAACTGACCCCATGATACGTTTCACCCAAAATGGCCGCGTTGACCCCCACGACTTCACCCAAGGAATTCACCAAGGGACCGCCACTGTTGCCTGGGTTCAACGCCACATCGCTTTGCATCAAGTCGCCATAGGCGTTGCCGCCGCGGATCCCTTGTTCGTCCGCCTTACCACGCGATTCGTCGAGATGCTCGTACTTCGTCCCCCGCAAGTCGATGCGGTGCTTGCCGCTGATGATACCGAAGGTGATTGTCTTCTGCAGTCCAAAGGGACTTCCCGCAGCCCAGACCGGCGTCCCGACGACCACCGCATCGCTATTGCCCCAGTCAACCGGCATTAAATCTTTGGCTTCGACTTTAATGACCGCCAAGTCGGTCAGCTTATCGACTCCGATCACGCGGGCCGCCAATTGCCGACCGTCACTGAGCGTGACCTCAATCTCGCCGACCCCTTCAAGCACATGATAATTGGTCAAAATGTATCCAGAGGAATCGATCACAAAACCGCTTCCTTGCCCCTCGTAGCGCATCATCGGATGAGTGCGACCAAACACCCGCTCGAGTTGTTTCAGCTGATCGAGGTCTTTGCGGAGCAAGTTAATATGCACCAGACTCGGGCCCACGCGTTGGCTGACCAACTGCGAGACATCCGTTAACGAGTCCAGCGAGACATTCTGTAGACGCTGCCCACTCAACTCGTACTCGGCTCGCAGTTGCCCGCGATACCAGCCATAGCGAATACTCTCTACCAAGGAGGGTACCATCAAACGGGCCGTCAACAGCAAAGCCAGCACCATCAGCAAGCTGAGTAGCGTCGAGGTGATCAGGTGGAGTGGTTGCGAGCCATTGTGCCGTTGAGTAGGCACTGTACTGGTCGGTAACACGGCTGAAGGTCGGCTGGTGAGCGAAGCATTCTCAAGCGGCAGTGTTCCTAGCGGCAGTGACTCAAGCGGCGGTGTCCCTAGCGGCGGTGTCCCTAGCGGCGGGGGCTCAAGCAACCTCTCCGGCGCTCCCACCCGGCTTCGAAGATCTTTGAGGCAATCCTGAAGAAACGGATCGTCGGAAACGCGTATCTGCTCAGCGGTTGGGCCGCTCGCCCAGGCTGGTTTTCCAACGGGTTCGACGGCGGGTATCGCAACCGATTCCGCAGCAGGCAACGGCTGGTCACCAGACTGGCTGTCGCTCATCTGTTGCTCACCTTTGCTGAAAAACTCGTCAAAACGTGGAGTGCTCATATTTGCCCGCCGAAAGGATCTGCGCAGGGACCGAGATCTAATTGTAGCCGTAGGGAGACCCGAGAAGCAAAACAAAATTTGACGGGCTCACTTTTGTACAGGCAAATCGTCCTGTAGGGCCACGGAATTCAATTGTGCCAATCGTAGTGACTTCCGCCGAGAACCCCGCAGCATGTCGCATCGCCTTCACGGAGCCGCCCAGCATGCTAAAACTACGCGTTAGATCAGCCGGTAGGTCGGTCCGGGGCTTCGACCTGGAGTCGCACCGCGAGGCGACGGTTGATTCCAGGAGCTGCAGCACGGCAGTGTCCGCTCACTGGCCATGGACCGGGGCCAAAAAAATGACGCTGTAACCTTATGGCTAATCAATTCGCCGTAAACCTCCATTAAATCAACTGCCCGCCGTCGCCCGTCCTGCTGCGGTAGAGCCCGCACGGAGAAAACCAAAGCATGTCAGCAAACCTTCAAAAGCGGCTTTTTGATGAGCTCGATGCACTCTTGTTGATCGACCCGCACACCCACATCAACCCACTGCAACCCGCCAGCCAGACCTTAGCCGACTTCCTAGGCTATCACTACTACACGGAACTCGCCCACTCGGCGGGGATGCCCAAGGCGCGGATCGAGGCGGCCGAACTGAGCCCCAAAGAAAAATTTGGGCGATTGGTAGAGGGACTAGGACACATTGATAACACCGTTCAATTCAGCTGGCTGCTGGAAGCAGCCTGGCAGCTGTTCGGGGTCGAAATCGATCGGCTCGACGCAGACAATTGGGAACAACTTTATGACCAAGCTCAGCTCATGCTCGATCAGCCCGATTGGGAGGCGCAAGTGCTGGCGCGTTCCAAATTGGAGGCGGTCTTCCTCACCAACGACTTCGACGATCCCTTGAGCGGCTTCGACACCACGCGGTATGTCCCGTGCCTGCGGACCGACGAACTGGTGTTCCACCTCGCCAAGCCCGCCGTTCGCGAGCGATTAGCCCGCTCCGCAAACACCGGCCTGCACTCACTGGCCGATCTCCGCTTGGCCATCCAGCAGCGATTCGACGCGTTCATGGCACGTGGAGTGCGCGCGTGCGCGATCAGTTTACCGCCGAGTTTTGCTCCGCGGCCAGTGAGCGATGCCGTTGCCGAACAAGCTCTGGAGCATCTGCTGGCCGAGGGGGAGCAGACGAGCGATGACGACAAAGCCACTCTCGGTTACTGGGTCTTCTGGCAGCTCGCGCAAAATTGCAATCAACATCAACTCCCCTTCGACCTGATGATCGGTGTCAACCGCGCGGTTTATCCCACCGGCGTTTATCAAGGGCAAGACCTGTACGACAGCCGTGTCTCGCTGATTCAATACCGCGAGTTGTTCAATACCTTCCCCGAGGTCATGTTTCCCGTTTCCGTGTTGGCCAGCGTTACCAACCAAGAACTGGTAAGTTATGCCTGGATATTCCCCAACGTGATTTGCCACGGTCACTGGTGGTACAGCAACACCCCCAGCTTTATCACCCGCGATCTGCACGCGCGACTGGAAGCAGTGCCGCGGAATAAAGTCGTCGGTTACTACAGCGACATGTACAAACTTGAATTTGCACTTCCCAAATTTGCGATGTTCAAACGCGCGTTGGCCAAAGTCTTGGCGGAACACTTTGTTGAACAGATGAACTGGAGCGAAGCCCGGGCGATTGACCTGGGCGCTCAAGTCCTGCGTGGTAATGTCGAAACGGTTTTCGGTTATCGCAGTTAGCTCCCGAGGCGAAGTTTTTTCACAAGCGATCTCGCATGGAATTCAATGCCGAACAACGCACCGCCTTGACCAGCGATGCCCAAAATCTCTTGGTACTCGCCGGGGCCGGCACCGGCAAGACACGGACGATCGTTGGCCGCGCGGGCTATCTGCTCGAGCAGGGATTGGCAGCTGAACGCTTGGCGATCGTAACCTTCACCCGCAGGTCAGCCGCCGAGATCCGCGAGCGGCTGGTCAAGGAGACGGGAGACGCAGCCAAAAAGGTTGTAGCGGGTACTTTCCACCACTTTTGCTTGCGCGAAATGCGAGCCCGACCACGCTGGTTCGGCTTTGATAAGTTGACGATCATGGACCGCGATGATCAGTTGCAACTGATGAAGTTGGTCCGCAGCGCGGTGGTCGATAGCGACAAACATCGCGAAAAAGATGCGCCTGCTTCGAATGAACTACTCACCTTCTACTCTTACGCGCGGAACACCAACCAACCGGTTCGCGAGTATCTTGAAAAATTCACCGACCACGAGGGTGAAACGTTGGAGTTGATCGAGCAGATCTTCGATGCTTACAAACAACGCAAACAACGCAACAACTACTTCGACTACGACGACATCCTGCATCGATTTGCCAAGGTAATGCACGATCAAGCGGAGGTGCGGCAAGAGATTAGCAGCCGCTACGACCACGTGCTGGTCGATGAAATGCAAGACACCAATCCACTGCAGTGGCTGATCCTGGAAAGCCTAGCGAGCCACGCCAAGTTGTTCTGCGTGGGGGATGATGCGCAGAGCATCTATGCTTTTCGCGGAGCCGACTTTCGCAACGTGCACTCCTTCGAAGAACGTTTGGATGAGGCCGAGACCCTCAAGCTCGAACTCAACTACCGCTCCACCCAAGAGATTCTCGACTTGGCCAATTGGCTACTGACCCAATCCAAGCTGGAATATGGCAAGAATCTGCGCGCGCATCGGGGGCCTGGACTGCAGCCCCTACTCCGCGACTTCAACACCGAATTTGACGAAGCGGAGTGGATTGCGCGCGGGATTGTCGATCGCCATCGCCGCGGCGATGCTTGGAAAGATCACATGATCCTCTGTCGCACCGGCTTCGCCGCGCGGCCCATTGAAGCTCAGCTCATCGAACGCAAAATCCCTTACCGCTTCATAGGTGGCATTAGCTTGCTGCAAATGGCCCACGTGAAAGACCTGCTGTCTGCCATACGGGTAGTCGTCAATCATCGCGATGAACTGGGCTGGATGCGTTACCTGACATTGTGGCCCAAGATAGGTGAAGTCACAGCCTCACGCTTGATTCATCAAATTCGCGAAGCGGCCGATTCCCCCTCCGCGATCGAACAACTCGCCAAGCTGCAGCCGGGACGAAAGGATGTGCTCTTTCCCCTACAGCGTTTGCTCAAACATACCGACAAGCCGGCCAAGGGGATCAAGGCCATCGCCACCGCGCTCGAGGAGACATTGGCCGCCAAATACGATCGCTGGGAGTCGCGTGTCCGCGACTTTACGCTGCTTGAAAAGCTGGCTGAACGGCATGAAACGCTGTACTCATTCCTAGAGACCTACACGCTCGATCCGGTTTCTTCATCGGAGATTAGTAACGAAGGGGGAAGCCAGGACAAGACTGACGTTGTGACGTTGATTACCGTGCACAGTGCCAAAGGAACTGAGGCGAAGACCTGTTACGTGGCCAGTGCCGGCCCAGGCAACTACCCTCACTCGCGCAGTCTCGATAGCGACGACGCGATCGAAGAAGAACGCCGCATTCTGTACGTGGCCTTAACGCGTGCCAAAGATGAATTGATTATCACCCGGAGCCTCTCGCAGGGCTCCTATCGCGCTTCGTACAACGCCTCGGTGGGCGCGCACTACTTCCTCGAACGCTTGCCGAGCAAACTGGTCAAACAGGAGTCGGGATTTCCCAAGCGGTTTTCGTATCGCGATGATGGCAACGACGTCATCCGCTAGCCGCCGACCGAGCTGGGCTACGCATCCAGCTGCGCACATTTTGCGTTCAACTCATTGATCAAACGCTGCATGAGGTCAATCGGCAACCCGACCACATTATCGGCAGTACCAGAAATGAGCGTTAACCAAGGATGCCCATCTTGGTAGCCAAAGGCGCCGGACTTGCCGACCCAGCCCTCGCTGTCGAGATAGGCTTCAATCTGGGCATCGCTAAGCGTCTCCATCTCCAGTTCGCTTTTGGCCACTTCGACCAGGAGCTCGCCGCTCGGCAAGTGCAACACGCACAAGCCGCTGTAGACCGCATGCCTCCGCCCGCTCAGCAACCGCAGCATTTCGTCAGCGTGACGACGATCCTCGGGTTTACCGAGCACCCGTCCCATGATGTCCGCAACGGTATCGCAAGCGATCACGACCGCTTCACCCGTGACCCGCGGTGCAACATCGGTCGCCTTTTGGTACGCCAAGCGGGCCACAAGCTCAGGGGTGGATTCTCGCGAGCAAATGCCACACTCGGCGGTCTCACTCGGCAGGACAACTTCGAAGTCAAATCCGGCTGCGGTCATCAGTTCATGCCGTCGCGGAGATTGACTGGCCAGAATGATTCGCATGTTTGCAACGCTCCTCCGTTCGAGTTTCAATTAGGCTAGCGGACCGCGCGGGTCGTGTCCCTCATCGCTGGCAGGGAAGGGGGGTGGCGGATTGTCGGGAGGTTGCAAGCGTTGCCGCAATTGATCCCACGTGCCCCTCAAACTGTCGTAGAAGCGAGGTACTTGTCCGGCCGCCAGAAAGACGCGGGCACTGACCGCCGAGTGGGGATAAAAGTTGGTGATGAAATCGAAGCTAAACTCATGGGGGCCGTGACCGATCATGACCGCATTGGCGTAGGCGCCGCTGAGCAGTTCATCGCGAATTTTTAGATCATCGTAAATCTCTTGCGCGGAGGCTTGGCGGGCTCCTGCGCCTGCCGGGGGAAGTTGGCCGGAGTTGCCGAGCGGAGGGAGCGCCGATGCTTCGCCACCCGACGTTTCTGTCGGTCTGGACCCTCGCCCTCCGGCGCCTCCCGCAGTTGCTGGCGTTCCTGGACCCGAGCTCCCCATTGCGGCTGCGGCTGGTGCTTGTGTGGCCGGTAACTCCTCGGTCAGAGAATCATTCTCCGCTGCGGCCCCCAGCGTTTTTCCGGGGGCGCCCGCTGGCCCCGCTGCCGGTCTGCCTGAGGCGGGCGCTATGACCGGACCGGCCGGTTGTGGCAGCTCGCCCCACCGCCCTCGATACAGCTCCATGTTGCGGTGGAGTGCATCGACCAGTTGCGGCAGCACGTTGTGGGGCATCACCACCCTCGAGACGATCTGGTGGGGACGTCCCAAGTTCTGTACGAAGTCGAGGATGAACTCGGTTTGGGCGGTCATGACGATCACACCCGTGCTGAACGCGCCGCCGCTGACATGCTCGGGCACGCGAGCGCGGATCGGCTGCTCAGACGGGTCGGGGCGATCTTCGGAAGATTGATAATTCGGCATGAAACGTACTTTTAATGGTCGACGAAATTAATCAGCAAATGGATCGGGAGGTTGCTCTCGCTGACTTTCAGCCACTTGCGCCTCTTCCCGCACACGCGGTGGCAAGGCCACGCGGACCAGCATCACATCGCGACTGCTCAACAGCAAATTCAATCCGAAAATGCCGATCGCGCACAGGGTAACAATCAGAATACTTGCCCCAATATCGAGGGAAAGTTGCTGATTGACTTCCGTCACGGTGAGCCAAATGTTGAAGGCCTGATGCCAACCATAGGGAAACTCACGGTAGTCGTTGTAATAGTAGACCAAGACCCACGGAATGAGGTGGATTAATAACAACATCACGATCAACAAGGCGACCGAGCCCACCATGCGGGCTGCGAAATGCCTTCCCAGGCCAAGCATCATTAAGCGATTTAGCCCCACATAGATGGTCAGATAACATAGCAGCGTGAAGCCGGTGGCCGTGATCGAAGCATTTCCAAAGAAACTTTGCAATCGATTCGCATAGAACAGCTCAAACATCGCCATCACAAAAACAATGGCGGCGTAAAAGCAAATCAAGAACACGTAACCCAGCCCAGCTCCGGGGTACATCCAAGTCAAAAAGACGCGGCCAAAAAATGTTTTGGGAAGCGAACGCTGGGCCCGCAGCGATATCACTCCACGCTCCCCGGTGATCAGCGCCCCAAGGAACATAGCAAAGCCGAAATTGCCTATCAGAATGGCCACAGCCACTTCGCGTTGCTCGGCCACCACCAGCCCCATCGTCGACCAGAAAAACGTCAATGTCAGCAAACCCATCAGTTGCCAACGAATACGCGTCGAGTGATTCTCACTCGGGAAGTCGATGGCCGCCGAAGCCGCGCACAACACCACCGAGATGGCCACCGCCACAATCGTCAACAGGGCAAACAGGAAAACAAGCATTTCACGCGGTGGGTTGCTAAATTCGTCGATCCCTTGACTTATAATCACTCCGGTCCACGCAAAAAATGCCCACAACAGACCGCCGAGCAATAAAACCGACACTCCGGTTTGCATCATCCGCGTCCGCGAAATCGAAGCAGCCAAAATGGCCAGCGCTGTTTCGCACACAGAAAAAAGTACTGTAGCACCCAGCAAAAACAAGATAGTGAACAGACTCACGCCGCGGAGGACATACGTCAAGACGATGCACGGCGCCAACGCCGACAGGTAGAGCAAAAGCTGCAAACTGGCCGAGGCCATCTTGCCATACACAATCTGCGAAGCGCTCAGTGCCGAAATACTCAGCAATTCAAACGTACTATCCTCCGTCTCGGAGGTCATCGAGCGAAAGGCGGAGAATGGAATGATGACCATCAACGGCAAAGCCAGAATACAAAAAAAGCCCGCCAACAGCGTCGCGCCGCCTGGCACGTAATAGATTCTGGGAACCAACAACGAGATCGCCAGCAGCGTCCACGATACGGCCGCAATCAATGTTAGTCCGAAGCTGATCGTGAACTGCTTGCTCTTCAGCGACTGCCTAACCTCCTTGACCACAATTGGATTGATCTGTTCGCTGCCCCACACCCACCACTGCTCCCAACGCTTGTGCGGATTCTCGCAAATGCGATTGATACTCACGGTCGGATCGTGGGGCACACCTTCGCCCAGCAAAGAAACTTGACTCATTGCACGGCTCCGGTGGTGATCTGCAAAAACACATCTTCGAGCGAACGGCTCTCGGTTGCATACTCCAGCACGGGAAACTCCGCCTGCACAATCGACCTCAGCAACTCCGCCTGCAGCTGTTCGCTATCGCTGGAAAATTGAAAACGCACCAGCCGCTGCAGCGGTTGGATGTGGGAGACGTGCGGCTTTCCCTCCAACCACTGGGCCAACCCCTGAGCGTTATCGATCAAAGTGACCAACACATCGATGTGCGGCCGCAGTTTGTTTTTGATTTCAGCCACGGTCCCGCTGACGATCAGTTCACCGCGCTCGATGATTCCAATCGCATCGCACATCTCACCGAGTTCGGTCAAAATGTGCGAGGAGACCAACAAGGCCTTGCCGTCGGCCGCCAGCCCGCGAATCATCTGCCGCAACTCGATCCGCGCCCGTGGATCGAGCCCGTTGGCCGGTTCGTCTAGGATCAACACCGCCGGATCATGAATCATGGCCCTACCCAGGCACAACCGTTGCCGCATCCCCTTCGACAATCCGCGAATCGGCTTCTCGGCGATTTTATCGAGTCCCGTATAGGCCAGCGTGTGCCGCAGAGCCCGCGTTCGGTCGCGACCAATGACACCGTACGAGCGGGCAAAAAAATCGAGATACTCGACGCAGTTCATGTTCGGATAAGTACCGAAGTTGTCGGGCATAAACCCGAGTCGCTTGCGGACACGATCGGGATCGTTCACTACCGAAAAGCCATCCACGAGGGCGTCGCCAAAGTCGGGGAGATCGAGCGTTGACAGGATCCGCATGCTGGTCGTCTTACCAGCTCCATTGGGACCGATGTAACCGAAGACTTGCCCCGCCTCTACCTCAAACGAAACGTCATTGACCGCTTTGGTATTACCAAACGAACGAAACAACCTGCGCAGTTGGATCATGGGATGGTTGGGCTGCGCTACCATGGCTGAACTCCGATCACTACGTGCACATTCTCGCCAGAGATTCCCTGTAGCGGGACTTCGATGCGATCCGACTCGTTTAACACCACGACCATTCCGAAGTTAGGGAACTGAGCCCGTTCGGACAGGTAATTTGTATAGACATTGTTGATCACGTCCGCTTGCTGATTGTTACCGATATTCAGATTGCTGCGTCTCGAGCCAAAGCCCCCAAGCGAACCACGGCTATTTAACTCGGGAGGGACCGTGGGGCGCAGATCGTTCATCAATCGCCCCACATTGGACATCCCTGATACTCGGTCCCGCGCATCCAACAACACGCTGCCTCCCGCCGCGATCGCTTCGCCAACGTAGTAGTCCGCACCGCCGCCGCGCACGGCAACCAGTGGAATCTCTAACCCTGTCAAGTTAACCACCTTGATTTGCTGTGGGGTCATTTGCTCGACTGAAATCGGGAATGAGGCCTGCACGAACGGATGGCCGACCAGCAACTGCTGTTGCTGACGCGCTTTCAGCCAGCCGCTCCAGTTCTGCTGCTCACCGAGCCTAACCACGCAATCGGCTCCGCGTGGGTCTGGATAACCGTAGCTATCCGCACCCTCGATGGTAACCGGTCGCACATACGTATGCTCGCTGAATGTCAAGCCTTCGCGGGGGGGCAAGCCACTGAAGAAATTCTGCCTCGACCAAGCAAACCCCTCTCCGGAGCTTGGGTCTATGAACTGCACCGATGTGACGCGAAAGTGGGTCTCAAATCCCTCGTGCAGCACACTGTAAACCATAATCGACAAGGTAGCCAGACTCGACAGGCAGGGGACCAGTAGAATCATTAAGCTGCGGCGCTTGATACGCCCTGTAAACAGCAATAAGCCCGGGCCCAACAGGGCGCCGAAAAGTGCCACCATCACACAGAACATCCACACCGGTGGCTTACCAACGGCAGAGATCAAGTTGCGCCAAAACCAATCCCCATCCATCTCGGAGGCCAAGAGTTGACCGGCTGCCGAATTGGTCTGTTCGAACGCATGCAGCAGAAGCGGAGCGGGCACGGCGTCCAACGGCTTGGAGACCACCAAGACCGTTCCATTCAAATACTTACGCGCCATGACGCTTTCGGTTTCAACAGCCGTCATGAGCTGATCGCGGGCAGACTGCAACTGGTATTCGCCAAGTAAGCTCAGGTCTTTGTTCAGTTCAACCAGTTCGCTGAACTCGAAGAAATTCTCCGCATGCCCTCCCAACTTCAACTTAGCCCACGTCTCGGCTGCTAAATAGGCATCGTAGGTGATCCCTCCCACACGTAGCCCGCTCAGCGCCGCTTCGTCTCGCTTGCTCTTATCAGCTGCCGTGGCCGTCGCTTCCTGGGTTACGACTAGATTTCCTGTTGAGTCAAAGACGAGTGTGTTTGATGAAGGAACGTCGATCGCTGGCGGGTTGTACATCGGCTGGCCGGCCGCGCTCGTCAACAGCGGATCATTGGGATCGGCGACTAAGCCGCCCGCAACTGCCTCAGATCGGCTGTTCCACCAAGGTGCATGCGGGAACTTGATCGTCGACCAAACCGCCTCTTTAGCTCCGACGTTTGGAAACATCGCCTCGACCGCAGCGCGCTCACTCTCACCACCAACACTATGAATCAACAGGTTCCCGCCCGCTCCAACAAAACTTCGCAAGGCGGAGCGCAGTTCAGGCCGCTGCTGGTTGATCTCCATGGCCGTTTTGGCTGACAGCACCCAACGACTGTAGGGAAAGTACTGCCGCCAGTCGGGACTAGCATCCTGAATCGATAACAATCGCAGGCTGTTGGGCTGGTTGGGAATCACCGGGTACAACTCATTGATTGCAGTGACATTGGCTTGCACCTCGAGCGTCGGCTCGGTCAAGCCGACCAAGACGCCGCAAGTCGTCGTGCGACCATCTTGATGACTCCATTGGAAATCGGACTCATTGGGAGCGAGCTTGCGACGATCCTCAATATCACGACCGTTCTCGAACACCTGCATGTCCCAGGAGGTTTGTCCAGACACCTGGTAGTGCGGAATGCTCACGCGAACCACCGACTGCCCTTCCGCCAGTTGCACGCTCTTGCGAAACGCAATGTGCTGACCGGTACTCCGACCATACGACTTGGTCGAAAAAACAAGGGTCAAATTGCGATCGGCCTTGCTGGGACCGGCTGCGGTAGCAATCGTGACTTGGGCGACTCCAAAGCTCATCGACGGCGGGATTTCCAGAAGCGTGCTGACGTTGAGTACGTCCCGCCCGCGATCACCGCGCGTTACAAAAGTGGCGTTGGTCATCTGCCCCAGCAACGTTCCGCACTGCAGAACGAGCAAGAGCGTCAACCCACAGACCCGCAATAATGGCTGAGTCCACGCAGCCGCTGTATCAAACGCAGCTGACCCACGGCGGCCCCAACTCCCGGAGTGAACCATTATAAAAAATGTGGAAAGTTCATCACGATTACACATGTTCATCGTTTGCCCTGGGTGGAATCAGCTGAGGTGGCGGCGTGCCGTCGCTAAACGGGCTAGCTGGCGTGGCATGAGAGTCTGCCATGGCGCGTTCGGTCGCTCCGAAAAAATAAGCGACTGAGAACGCGATGGCGGCGAAGCCAAAAAAGATAGCTAGGAACAAGACGGCGAAGACGAGTCCCGCTGCCAGTGCTTGGCCCTGCTCGGCCATGCGCGTAACCCCCAGGGCGACCGCCACGAGGGCCGCGATGACGAAAAACCAAATCATCCTGACGCGCGGCAAAAATGGCTGGCGCTCTTGTTCGATATCCGCAATTGCGTTCAACTTGCTCTTACCCCCCACAGCCTCGCGATTAGAAATTCGTAGATGAGATCCATTAACTTACCAGAATTGCAACTGGAATCGAGCAAGTGAGGCAACGATGCAAAATTTAAATGTGGCACGGACCATTGGCGGCCTGTACCGGGGTCTATCTCAAGCCCTCTACGCAGCGTTCAGCGGCGAACGCTCCGCCACCGCGAAATCAAACTTTGGCCAGCGGGTTTGCTACGCGTTACTGGCATGCGTGGCAAGCCTGTTAGGGCATTCAGCGCCCCACTCCCACGCTCAAGAACGGGGGACCGTGGTCGTCTCGGCTAAAGCTCGGGAGATTCATCAGCGGGGCTTTGTCTTTGACGGACACAATGACTTGCCCTGGGTCGTTCGAACCGAGGCCTCGCGTTCCTTCGATGCGCTCGATATCTCCCAACCCCAACCTCAAATCCACACCGACATCCAGCGACTTCGCCAGGGTGGCGTGGGGGCACAGTTCTGGTCCGTGTTCGTACCCGCCAGAACGGCCGAGTCGGGACTTTCCCACCAAATGACTCTGGAACAAATTGAAATCGTCAAAGCCATGGTCGCCCGCTACCCGGAGACTTTTGAACTCGCCCTGACCAGCGACGATGTCGAGCGGATTAGGAGCCAAGGGAAAATCGCTTCGATGATTGGCGTCGAAGGGGGTCATGCCATCGAAAACTCCATCGAGAAACTGCGGCGCCTGGCGCAGTTCGGCGCCCGCTACATGACGCTAACCCATAGCGAATCACTCGACTGGGCCGACTCCTGCAGCGACAAACCTCGCAGCGGTGGCTTGAACGAGTTTGGCAAGGAAGTCGTCCGCGAAATGAATCGCCTGGGGATGATGGTCGATATTTCACATGTCGCCCCCAGTACCATGCAAGCTGTCCTCGACACGAGCGCCGCCCCAGTCATCTTCTCCCACTCTTCCGCGCGCGGCGTGGCCGATCATGTCCGCAACGTGCCCGATGAAATCCTCACACAGCTCCCGGCCGACGGTGGTGTGGTCCTGATCAACTTCTACTCAGGCTTTGTGGTCCCCGCATCGGTCAAGATCACCCGCGATATGTTCGAACGCTCCCGGGCACTTCGCGAAAAGTATGGCGATGATGAAGAGGCGATCAAGAAAGAAGAAACCGCCTTTCGTATCGCCAATCCCCTGCAACCCGGCACCGTGCATGACGTGGCCGATCATATAGACCATGTCGTCAAAATGGCCGGGATCGATCATGTTGGGATCGGCAGCGATTACGACGGAATCGATATGGTCCCCAAACAACTCGAAGATGTTTCGACCTATCCCGTCCTAACCCAAGTCTTGCTGGACCGAGGTTACTCGGAACGGGATATTCATAAATTCATGAGTGGAAACGTGATGCGGGTCATGCAGGCGACCGAAGAAGTCGCCAAACAATTAGCCCAACCCTGAGTCCAATCAAGCACTCGAGCGAACAACCTAGCCCCGCAGGAAATCGGGGAGGGGACGCACTTTCCCTTCCCGATCCACACACGCAATCACACTCGAAGCCTGCACGACCGGTGTGGGCTCGGGCCCAAGCAAATTGACCAGCTCATACTCGTGGTAAATACGCACGCCGCGCGAGCGAGTGACCCGGGTGGTCAGTTTCAGCAGATCGTCGAATTCGGCCGCAGCCAAGTAGCGCACATTCATTTCGGCCACAACCAACATCAAATTGGACGTTTGCTCCAGTTCGCGGTAGCTGTGCCCCAGTTCCCGCATCAGCTCGACGCGCCCCCGCTCGAAGTAGTTCAAGTATTGGGCATGGTGCACCCGCCGCTGGCCGTCGGTCTCGTTGTAGCGAACTCGAATTTCGATACTGTGTTCTCTTAGCACATTATCCGCCATTGCTTTAAGTGCCTCTCGCTGCGAGGAAAGTCAATATTTACGGCAAGCGTAGGGTGTAACCGCGGCTGGGTATAGGCGACCGCTCGTTTCGCGGTAAGAATTATGAACGTTAGCAGCCATTGTGACCGAACGGAAATCCGGAAGCCAAGTGGGTCCAAATGCCGACAAAATGAATCATGAAGCGAGCATTTTGTGATTTGAGTGCGTGCGACATGGGCTGAAGCGGCCTTCCGACAGGGGGGCAAATAGCAGAGTTTAACTTCGCTGAAAGTGCGACTATGAATGTGGGTGAAGGCGCCTCAATTGGATACACGACCGCTCGGGGGAGAGACTACCCTTCGATCCGGCAGTTTACTGTTTTCTTAGAAAACCGTGTTGGCCAACTGCTCGAAGTAGTCCGCAGGTTCGAAGGAACAGGCATTCGGATCGTGGCCCTTTCCATCAACGATTCCGCCGAATGCGCGTTCGTACGCTTCCTGCTGAGCCACCCCGAGCGAGGGCGTGAAATCCTCGAAAGAGCCGGTTTGGCCATTATTGAAAGCGATTTGATCGGCGTGGAACTTCCCGATGGCAGCCAGCCGCTGCTCCAAGTTTGCTCAGCCCTTTTGCAAGCGGAAATCAATATCGTGCAGGCCTACCCCATTCTGACCCGCGAGGGTTCCAAGCCGGCCGTGGCGATCATGGTTGACAACACCGAACTTGCCTTAGAAGTTTTAAACAGCAAGGGACTTAGGATGCTCAACGAGGACGACCTACTCGACTCGGCCGATTAGTACCCCCCCCCCGTAGTGGATCTTGCTAAAGATCCACTGTCTTCGTAATGGATCTTGCTAAAGATCGTCAGGGCGGTCGTACTCGTACTCAGTGCAACGGTACTCGTACTCGAAAGGATCGTGATGGCAGAACCAACTTTCGATCATGAACGACTCGACGTTTATCGGCTCTCAATCGATTCCGTTGAACATCGCCGAGGGCAATGGAAAGCAAAGTCTCAAGGACAAGCATCGGAGGATCGAATCGAGTACGAGTGCCGCGATGCTGAGTACGAGTACGAACTCAACCACCAGTCCTTAACCCCTAAATCCTGACGAAACCAAGCGATCAACCGCACTGCTCGAAACGCCGCAAATTGATGGCAGAGTCTCGCTCGCACTTGGTTATCGCTGGGCAGTCCCCTACGGTGTTCGCTCTCGAAATACTCGATTTCTTTGCCCACCCGGGAACTTGACCGAGGGGAAACTCGTCATACAGTTAACCCTAGGCAAACACCACAATCGTACTAGTCGCAACTTCTCGCCCCCGCAGTCTTCGCAGCTTGCTCATCCCATGAAGTAAGGCTCACATGGGTGGTATGGATCCGCCGAGAATGTCTAATTGAAGCGTTTAGGTTGAAATTTCGGGCGCGAAAGTGCCGACCTTCGGAAAACGGCTTCTTCCAGACTGAGCGTTTGGTTTTGCTCTATTAGTCTAGAAAAGTATCCCAACGGAGCGCGGACCGGGAGTCTTTGATGACTTCACCCGCCAAAGGTATGGGGCAATTGGAACATCGCGATTATTTCAAGTGAGTGAGCATATGACGCGGCGAGACAAGAGACGTCGACTTTTGAGCTGGTTGGCAGATTTGTTTCGCGGAACGACCCCGCTGGTTGGGGGGCGCCGCATTTTGGTCGAACCATTAGAGGCTCGTCAGTTGATGGCGGCCGATGGCTTCACTGCGCTATTAGGATCCACGCAAGACGGTTCGACTGAACAGTATTTTGGCAACACGATGTTGCTGGGCGAAGGCGAGTTAGCGGGCGAAGGAGAACCAGCCAACGATCTAGTGGCTTTTGCCAGGGCCTTGGCCGACTCGGGCACCCGTTTCTTCGGAGCCGCTTGGTGCCCGTTCTGTACCGATCAAAAGGAGCTTTTCCAAGACGGATATAAATTCCTGCCCTTCGTGGAAGTCACCAATCCCGATCGTTCTCCTAACCAGATAGCAACCGACGAAGGTATCACGCAGTACCCCACGTGGGAGTTTCCGGACGGTTCACGACTGACGGGTTTGCAGACCCTGCAGACGCTGGCGCAGCGTTCAGGAGTAGCCATTCCCCAGTCCTCCACCCCGTCAATTCCCGACCTTACCAACGTCAATGTGGCTGTCGGCTCCCCGTTGCACATTCCCATTGACGCTTACGATCCCAATGGAAATCCACTGACCATTTCGGTGACGTCGAGCAATCCCAGTATTTTGGCTGCCCAAGTATTGTCGGGCAATCGCAGCTTACGTCTTTCGACCGCTGGATTTGGCGATATGGTGTTTGAACTCTTCGAAGACCGAGCTCCGCGGCCAACGGGTCGGATTATTGAGCTAACCGAAGATGGCTTTTTCGATGGTCTGAAGTTTCATCGCGTCCTGAACAACTTTGTGATCCAGGGTGGCGACCCACTGGGCAACGGTACCGGCGGCTCAACACTCGGCGACTTCGACGATCAATTCCATTTGGACTTACAGCACAATCGCACCGGCGTGCTCTCGTATGCCAAGAGCTCAGACGACACCAACGACTCGCAGTTCTTCATTACCGAAGGGCCGCAGCGGTTCCTCGACTTCAACCATTCGGTCTTTGGGCAGCTGGTTGAAGGGGAGCCAGTACGAGAGGCGATCAGCAACACGGCGGTGGTTGATAGCGGTGGACGCCCGGTAAACGATGTGATCATTGAATCGGCCACGATTTTCAACGACACCGAAAACGGCGTGGTGATGCTCAAGCCGGTGGGCTCGCAAACTGGGACTTCTACGATCACCGTTACTGTGACGGATACGGAAGGCAATAGCACTTCCAAAACGTTTGTGGCCACCGTTGTTCCCGACACGGCCAACGGCGCTCCGTTTTTAAATCCGATTCCAACGCTGCAAACCACCCTCAATACGCCGGTAACCCACACCCTCACGTCGCAAGACAAGGAAGGGGACACGGTCTTTTATGCAGTCCAGCCACTCGGAACAACCACGTTCGACGTGAGTGTCAACAGCGCCAGTGGCTTGGTCACGGTCGTACCTCCCACCGGCTTTAGCGGCGAGTTGCTTTTCCGTGCGACCGTTCAACAATCCACCTCCACCACCACCTCCAGCGTAACGGATACACAGACGGTCCGCGTGTTGGTTTCGGCCGCAACGCAGACCCCCCCCACCGGACTCGACTTGCTGGCTCCCAGCGATTCCGGGACGAGCTCCACAGATAACATCACCAATGCTCAGGTGATGACCTTTGTTGTTGCCGGTACGCAGGCGGGCGCGTTCGTGGAAGTGCGGGCAGGAGGCAATGTCGTCGGTTCGGCAACCGCCAGCGGTGCAACCACGGAAGTAACGGTCAGCAACGCGGCCGCCATCGGCCAAGGTTCGACCCTGTTCACCGCCCGACAAACCATTGGCGGAGTGGCCAGTACCGATTCGCCTTCACTGACGGTCGTGTTGGATAATGTGGCACCAGCCGCTATAGCGGCCAGCGCTTTTCCGGCAAGCATTGCTGTCGGTCAGAACTTTTCGCTTAATTTAACCCATCCCGAGGAAGGGCAAGGCTTGACCTATGCCATCAGCGGAGCGCCGACAGGCCTGACGATCAACTCCCAAACGGGCGAGCTCGCCTGGACACCACTCACCACTCAAATCGGTCCCCGCGAACTTACGCTGCGGCTCACCGATGTGGCTGGCAACGTACTTGACCAAGTCATCACGATTAATGTCATCGAGCAGCCCAAAGTCCGCATAACGCTCAATGCCGTCAGCCTGACGGGAACGCCACTGACGACGATTGCTGTCGGTGAAACGTTTAAGGTGCAAGTCTTCATTGAGGACCAACGCGAAGGCTCAAGCCGCACAGGTGTCTTTGCTGCATACGTCGATCTGTTGTTCGATCCGACCGTGCTCGAGCCGATCGCCGATAGCCCGATCAACCACATCGCACCGTATCGCGGCACCCCCTTGTCCGGTACGGTCGCTGCGGGTTTGATCGACGAACTGGGAAGCTATTCGACATCCACACCCCAGTTGGGGCCTGAGGCACGCATGTTCGCCGAAGTAACGTTCCGAGCCACAGCGGCTGGCGCGGCTGGCCTACGGACCGAAGCTGCCGATACAGCCGGAAATGACATCTTGCTGTACGATGAACAGAGCGCCATTCCCGACTCCCAAGTACTTTTTGAGGCGAGCAACTTTGTCGTCGGAGCCAATTTCCAACTGGTCAATGATATCTTCAATTTCAATGAAGATGCTGGCACTCGCAATCTAACGGTTTTGGCAAACGACACCGTTTCTGGAGGTGCCGTGTTGACCATCACCAGTGTGGGCACGACCAGCAGTGGTGGTACCGTGACCATCGCCGCCGATGGCCGATCCTTGAACTACACCTCCGCCGCCAATTTTGCCGGAGCTGAGATATTTACTTACACCACCAGCAATCAACAAGGTGTTGCCGGTACTGCCACCGTTACGGTCCAAGTCACCGAGGTCAACGATCCGCCGGTAGCCGTCAACGATGTTTTCACCGTTTTCCGAAACAGCACGCAAAATGTTTTGCAAGTGCTGCTCAACGACACCAGTGGTGTCGATGACCCGGGGGCTGAGACGTTGAGCGTCACGGCGGTGAGCTCTGGTTCGGCGGGTGGTACGATCGCGGTTGGCTCCAGCGGTCTGACAGTAAGTTATACCCCTGCCGCCAATTTCCTAGGGACGGAAACATTTACTTATACTCTTAGCGATGGCAGAGGCGGTACCAGCGCGGCGACTGTTTCCGTAAGTGTAAACCCGCAGAATCCGCCGCCGACTGCAGTGGCCGATATATTCACGGTGGTAGAAGACGCCGCCTCGGCCACCTTCAATGTGTTGGCCAACGACACCACCGATGATCCAACCGAAACGCTCAGCGTGTCAGCCGTAGGGGTCTCTCAAGTGGGCAGCACGTTCACTGTAACCGCTGGCGGACAAAGCGTCTCGTATCGCCCTGCCGCAAACCTCAGCGGGCAAGAAGTACTAACTTACACATTGCGAGACAGCAACGGGGCGACAGCGACCGGTACGGTGACGTTCAATATCACTCCCGTCAATGATCCGCCAACCGCTGTGGATGACACAGTTGCAGTGCTCGCAAGCCAATCCACCACCACGTTGAATGTCTTGGCGAATGATACCAATGTCGATACCGGCGAGATCCTGACCATTAGTGCCGTTACTCAGCCACCGGCCGGAAATGGAACGATTGCCATTGCCGCCGATGGCAGGTCGCTAATTTACACCAGCCCCTCGAGCACCTTTGAGGGGACGTTTACGATCACCTACACGCTCAGCGACGGTACAGGACTGACCGATACCGCAACGGTCAACGTCACCGTGAACAACTTTATCCCCTGGGACCTCAGTGGCGTTGTGGAGCTGAACGACAGCTCGGGATTTCTTTCGTTGACCCTCCCGGCGATTAATCTGGTAGGTACAGATATCACCGGCGCCGCAGTCAATACATCGATCCCAGTGGTGAACAATGCGTTCAGCTTGCAGGATGTTGCTCCAGGCTCATATCAACTTCAGCGCGACCCGTTACCATTCTTGAACGACATCGGTGCGAGCGTCCCAATCAACGCGTCTGTCGAGGCTGCGGGGGCCCCAATTACGGCCAACCTGTCCGTCCCCGGTAGCCTCCTACCGCAGTTCATTAATCTTCGCGATTTCTTGGGCTCAACCTTTAACAACAGCCTAACCGTGGCCGTCAATGGCAGCGGCGCGAGCCAGTGGATTGCATCGGCCGGAAGTTGGGCTCAGCTCAACTCATTGACTGCTTCGGCCAATTCCACTGCCAGTTCGTTAACGGTCGACGGACGCAACGCCGCACAGCAGAATGTGCGCGCCACCGTTCCGATTAACGGAACGCGGACCGCACAAGTTGGGCAAGAGGGCTCGATGCGATTGATCCGAGTGTGGGGAGCCACAACCGACGTGGGCGTAGCACCTGTCCCGACGACACCGGCCAGCACCACGCCAGTCAATTCGACACCTGCCAACACCACCCCGAGCGGTGAAGGGGAGGGTGAGCCAGCCTCACCCGCACCGACCAACTCAACGGCTGCTTCGCCACAGCCCAGTCTCGCTCCCGCCAGCGTTTCACCGACCCGTTTCTCACCGAGCGTTGACAACGCGTTTCGGCTGACTCCGGTCGGTGGCATCCAGTCGCTGCTGGGCTCGACCCTCGAGCGCCAAGCCACCCAAGGGCAGTCCGGCAACGTTCTATCGAGCGCGGGTGTGGATGAGGCCATGGCCAGCATTTTGCCCGGCTTGCGACTGCAATTAGGAGACGATTTGGAGCAAACGCTGACTTCAGAAAACGATGACAACCAGTCGATGCATGACACGGTTTTAGGCGGTTTTTAGCGATCTCCGCGGCTATGCAAAACGCGCGTTCTCGACGCCAAAAAGGCAGTTGAGCCAAGATTTCGCGGCAGTTGGCCTAAAAAAGCTCGAAATTGCTGGCTTTTTGAGCTTTTTTGGGCCCGGGACCCGTTGAAATTTATGGCGCGGACTCTTTAATCGTGTCCACTGTACAACCTACACCCGATCGTCGTTTCCATTTTTAAAAGGATTGAGAGTATGGCGAAAGCCGCTGCTGCCAAGAAGAAGCCTGCTACGAAGACTGAGATTTTCAACAGTCTGGCTGAACGAACCGGGCTCACCAAGAAGCAAGTTGCAGAGTTCTTTGATGCGCTGGCTGATGAAATCCAAGCCAATATCGGTTCCAAGGGACCTCGCGTTTTCCAAATTCCTAACCTGTGCAAAATCGTGGCTGTCGACAAGCCAGCTTTGCCAAAGCGCCAAGTCCGCAATCCGGCCACTGGCGAAATGATTTGGGCAGCTCCCAAGAAGGCGTCTGTGACTGTCAAAGTCCGCCCTCTGAAGAAACTCAAAGAAATGGTCTAGTTTGCCCCTCCCAATGCAGCCTGCTCCTCAGCAGGAACAGCGTTGGTAAGCGATCAAGCGAACAGACAAGCCCTCAAGCCAATTGGTGGGCACTCAAGCAAAAAGGTGGGGTCGCTGCGACGCCCACCTTTTTTCGTTTGCATCCGTCGCGCAGCACACCCTGCGACCTTCGCTGCGTCTCAGTCGCGAAAGGCTGGTCATAAAGAGATGGGGTTTAACATCAGGTTGCACCTGCGAGCAGTTGCTGAATCGCTTTATCAGCCAGCGACTGCGCACGGTAGTGCACGCCGCTAAAGTCGTGGTCCTCGCTATGCGGTCCAGGCACTGCCACCGTGCAGGCCCCAGCGGCAATGCCGGCCCGCGAGCCATGATGACTATCTTCGAGAACCAGCATGCTCGACGGCGTGACCTGCATCTGCGAGGCAGCACTAATGTAAATGTCTGGAGCCGGTTTGCCATGCGTTACATCTTCGGCAGTGATGACAAAATCGACACGCGTTGCCAGCCCCACCAACTGCAGCACCTCCAGTGCAAACCGTCTTGAGCTACTGGTTGCTACACACCGCGGCAGACGCTGGCTATCCAGGAAATCAAGCAGCTCAATCGCACCCGTGAGCGCCCGCACCCGCGCGGGGAGCATTTCGGCAAAGATCACCGCCGACTCCGCCGACAATTGCTCAATCGAATCGGTCAGCTCGGCGTGCTCGATCATCAGGGCAAATGCTTTCGGACCCGGCAGTCCAGTCATCGCATTCTTTAGAGAGCGTGTAAACTGTTTGCCACGGCGATTGAGCAACGCATGGCCTACCTCCGAGTAAAGTTCCTCGGTGTTGACGAGCAGCCCATCTAAATCGAATGCGACAGCCGCTAGCGGGTGCGCCCAGGTGTCGGCCGTTGTCGGCCCTTGAGTGGACATATCGTTTTCGCGTTTCAAAAATCGGAATGGTTTGGGGTTAGGTCAGTCGCCAGAGCAGGAACAGCGAGCAGGAATAGGGAGCCTTAATTCAAGATGCATTTTAACCTCGAGGGAGACACGTTCGTCGATCAAATCGCCGGGCGCCGCGAGCACTTTGTGCCCTGGCATTCCACCGACGTGGTGGAGTACTTGGCACAGCATCCCGCCCTCCCGCCCGAGCAACAAGCCACCTTTCGCGAACTCGCCTCCTTGATTCTCTCGCTTTTGCACCATCTGTATAGACAGCGCCACGAACAACTCTCCTACATCTATGCGCCGCTCGACCCCGACCGCGATCGGCTGCTCCGCACCGTCCCAACGCCCGAGCAACGCGAGCGGATGAGCGTGGAACTACTGGAGAGAATCCGCGAATCACTGAAACATGCCAACTATCACCCACTGAGCCACGACGAGATCCAAAATGCACTCAAGGCCGCCAGCCAATGGGGTGTGAGAATGCGGGTCAACTTTGGGGCCATGGACATCTTGGAGGTGTATGCCCGCGGCAGCGTGATCGGCAGACGGGAGGTTCGCCGGTGGACCCGCTGGTTCCGCTTGGAAAAAGTGGAGGTGCCACTTTTCCAGCGTTTGGTGGTCATCTTTCGGCCCAAAGAGTTTTCGTCCGCCGCACCATTCGATCCGCGACACGTTCACTTCCGGATGTTCAAGAACGTCCCGCAGCAAGATGTCGACATGATGCTCCCCGCCACCGGGCTGCAATTGTCCTGGCTCGATCACTCGCGGATCGTCCTGCCGAGCCTCTACGCCGCAGGCATCACGCTGTGGCGGGTGATGCGGAATGTGCTAGTGTTGACGCTGTTCGGCGTTTTCAAGACCTTCGGCTTGGCCCTGCTGGTGCTCTTCGCGATTGGCTTCGGATTGCGATCGATGTTCACCTACCGGGCGAACACAAAACGCCGCTACATGCTGAACATGGCTCAAAGCCTCTACTACCAAAACTTGGACAACAATGCCGGCGTGCTACTCCGATTGCTCGACGACGGCGAACAGCAACAAGCCTGTGAAGCCTTGATGGCCTACTTTGTTTCAGCCATCTTCTTGGCCGATCGTCCAACCTGCTCGCTGGTCGAAATCGATGTCGCCTGCGAGGAAATCCTGCGCGAGGCAACCGGACTCATGGTCGACTTTGACGTCGAGGCCACCGTCCGCATGCTGATCCACCTGGGCATCATGCGCATGGATGCCCAGGGTTGGCGCGCCATTCCACTCGAAGCCGCCATTGAACAGTTGGATCACACCTGGGACAGCTGGTTCGGTAGCTAACCGTTGAGCCCCAAAGTTAGCTAGCTAGCTAGCTAACAATTAGGCAGCTAACCGATCGCTCGATGTGGGGCTAGCCGGTCAAGCACCTAGCCAGCTGGTGTGGAGACTAACGCTGCGTGGTCGCCGCATCCGCACGGGCTTTCTTCAAGGCTGCCGTTTCGTTAGCCAGCTTGTTCTCGGGCCCAGCCGGATGGTACTGAACGTCATCGTACAAGTAATAAGCGCTGGGGAGGGTCTGTCCAGCTACCGATACTTGGCAGCCAACCGATGGGGCCAGCGTTGCTCCAAGCAAGAGCCCACCGCAGGCATACTTCCAAGCTGGCACACGGGTCTTTTCAGTCATGAGCGATTCTCCTCGACATCCATCGATTCTGTGGTATTCACCGGGCGCAGGCCCTCTGCGGTAATATCTACCGGTTCTATCGGTGCTAGCAGCTGATTAGATTGAACCAAAAATGGACTTTTTGCCGGCCCACCCCCATGTGGCCCCTCGCTGGCCCAAACCGCATTTGCCGAGCGTTGGCTGCGATTCCCGTTTACACTATAAGTTGGATCGTTTTCTCAAGCATGAACTGCGAGTCACCGCTATGCGATTTCTCAACGCCCTGTGTCGTCCTCTGATCGCTTGGTGCTTGCTAGCATGGGTAGCTGCACCGGACTTGCTCGCCCAACCGGCGCTTAGTGAACTCCCACGGGCCGAATACTATCTCGCTCGAGAACTCTTGCATGCCGGGAGGACGCGCGAAGCGACCTTGGGTTTTGAGGCTGCCCACCGCGTGGCCCGCAAGATCGGCCAAGAGCGCTGGATTGATAGCATTCCTCCGCTGGTCATGCTTGGCGAATGCCACTACCAACAAGGCAATTTGGCGCTCGCCCTCGAACATTACGACGCCGCATTAATGCTCGTACTCAGTCATCCCACTTGGATCGACGAACTCAGCGTCGGCGTTGAGCAATTGCCGCCACTGGATAGTTCGAGCAACGGGATCAATTGGTTTATCAAGTCACAGCCCACGCTTCCCGTCAGCATCCCCGAAGCGATTCAAATCTCAATCGACCCGACCCAAGCCAAAGTCAGTCCTCTTGCGGAAGTCGTTGCACCGGTCAGTTTGGTAACGCGACTGGATGCGATGGAAGTCATGCGGACTTTGGGGATCGCCATGCTGCGGCGTTGGCAAGTGCTGGGGCCGCTTACCGAACACTCGCCGTTGGCAGATCCGCTCGGAAAGTACTTTAGTCGCAATCCACGCCAGCCAGCACCCTGGGTCAACAGTGCTTGGAACGTCCTCCGTGGGCTCAGCGAGCTGCCAGCCTCTCAACGCGTCGATGCCCCCAAGCAATTGCGAAGCGGAGTGCTGATTAACGCCAAATTCGATTACTTCATGAGCCCCCTGGCATTGATCGCCTTGGCGGAGCTCGATGCGCGGGAGGGGAAATACCAATCGGCGATAGTAGCCTTGCAAGACGCCACGCTCCTGGCGGCGCAATACGAACAATACGGTCTTTTGGCCGAGGCGCTGCGCGAGCTAGCTTCGACGGCAGCGGCTAGCCAGCGGGTTGAATTGCTCGAACCACTGCAGCAAGCTGCCACCTGGTGCGCCAAACGCAGCCTCTCTTCCCAACTGGCTGCCCTGACCGGTGCCGCCGAGTTGGCCATCTACGCAGGCAAAGTGCCACTGACCGACGCGCTGCTCAAACAAGCTGCCGTGGGTTTGCGATTGCGCGAAGTCGAACTCCCGCGGATGCAAGCCCATGCTTCTTACGTCGCCGCCTTGCAAGCTTTTTCTCAAAACCGACGTGCGGTCGGACAGAGCCATCTTCAAGCGGCCCTCAGTGTAAAGCTTGGCAGCCAGGAAACGGGGGCTGTGGCGGTGCGTGTTTTCCAAGCACAGCTCACCTTGAATTTTTTAGCCAGCGGAGCCTTGACGGCCCGCGTCGCCGAAAGCCTGTTGTCGAAAGTACTCGCCGAACCAGCTCCCCGCGATTGGCAAAATAAACCGCTTGAGACGCTGGCCACGATCACCACGTCGAGCCTCCCCGCTTTCGAACGCCACCTTGAGTTGAGCGCCACACAAGGTGATCCGGCAGAAACACTCGTTCGCATGGATCGCCTCCAGCGGCAACGATTTTATGAATCCCTTCCATTGGGCGGGCGACTCTTTTCTTGGCGAAAAGCTCTTACCAGCGACCCACAATCCCTCCCCGCCGACGTACTTCAAGCCTTGCAACGCGGCATTCAACGTTCTCCACAACTGCAAGTAGTGTCAGCCGAGATCAACGACTTGACCAACACCCTGAACAACGCCCCCTTGCCGCTGGACGAACGGCAACTAAGCACCGACGCGAAAAAGGCCTTCACCCAACTACTCGAGCAATCCGAACGTCTCGAAAGTTTACTCAACTTGCAGAGTGTGTCTCGTTCCACCCTAAGCCGCTATCAATTGCCCGCACTTAACCCAACGCTGTTGCAACAACAGCTTGCACCCGACGATGTGGTCCTCTGTTTTGTCGTCACCCATCGGCAAGTTTACGGCGCTGCCATTTCGCCCAATACGATCGAGCTCTGGCAAGTCGATCAACTGGACGCGGTCAGGAATAAGCTCAACCAGCTGCTCAGCGAGATTGGACTGGTGCGACAAGCGGCCATACGTTCGTCCATTCCCATTACCAGTCCCGTCGCCCCTTGGCGGCAACACGCCGTTGAGTTGCGAGACTTGCTCGTCCCACTGGCTGCACAAGATATGATTGCCGCATCGAAACGCTTGATCGTGTCCCCCAGTGCCCAGTTATGGTATGTCCCATTCGAACTTCTACCCGACAGTGGCCTGGCGGACGCGAAACCCTGGATCGCGGCCCGTTCGGTAGCCTACATTCCCACGTTGGGCAGTTTGCCGCTGGCGTTCGCTCCAGCCCCTGCGATTCGCGACACGATCGGGATCGCCAATAACTTTTTTTCGGTCGACAAAACGCTGAACGAACAGCAGGTGGATGCGTTGGTCGGTAGTGTTCCCAATTCACAGAAGGTCATGCTCTCGCCCAAGTTGACCGTCCCCCATTCGCAGTGGTTGGGATTGCGGGCCGATCAGGTCTGGGTGGCCAGCGATCTCGATCATGTCCGCGGTGGCTGGGAAACAGTGCTCATGCCCCTCGGGGCGAACCGTCAGATCCCACTGGCGAAAATGCTCGAGCTACCTCACGTGGCCCCCCGCCAGTGGCTGCTCCCCGGCCTGCGGACATCGATGCAGAACATGCCACAGCTACTCGATGGGAACGATATCTTTCTTCCCGCCTGCACGCTGCTCACCAGCGGCACCCGCTCGGCGGTAATCAGTCGCTGGTCAGTCGGTGGGCTAAGCACCCAACGGATGCTTCAGCGGACACTTGAGGAACTGCACGCTGGCGAGACGACCGCAGACGCCTTGCGCCGCTCCGTGATCGCCTTGTGGACCGAGGATTTTCTGACCGCTAACGAGCCCATCCTGGCCACCACCGGCCGAGATACGGCCGATCTTACCACCGGCCAGCATCCGCTCTTATGGAGTGGCTACATGTGCCTCGGCGACATCGCCCGCCAGCCACCACCACCTTAGGCAAGTAGCCCACTATGGAGTGCGACTCACGAACCCTCATTGGCTGAGACCACCACATTTATAATCTCCCCCGCCAGCGCGTTGACTTGCCCTTTACCTTTTGGGTGCAACCTATTGCTTAGGAAGATAACGAACAGATCCAGCTCAGGGTCGATCCACAACACAGTCCCAGTGAAACCCCCGTGCCCGAAGGCGCGGTCGCTAAGCCTGTCACCTTTGTTGGATGAATAGCCCGTTTGCTTATCCCACCCCAATCCGCGAATGCCGCTTGAAACGGGAATAGGGGCTGTCATCGCCTGGACGGTGGCTGGGGCTAAGATATGGGTAGAGTTGCCCTCGGGCAGGCCTGCGATCAACGGTCGCTTGCCATCGTTGAGTAGCATTTGCGAGTAAACAGCCAAGTCTTCCGCCGTCGAGAACAGCCCTGCATGCCCCGCAATACCGTTTAACAAGTAGGCCCGTGGATCGTGGACCTCACCTTGCATCCACTTTCCAGCCCGCTGCTCGGTGGGTGCTGCCCGTTTTCGCAGCGCTTCGGCAGGTACAAAGCCGGTCTCGCTCATCCCCAAGGGTGCAAAGATCTCGTCGTGGCTGAATGCGTGAACATGCCGACCGCTGATCTTTTCGACCAGCTTGGCCAGCACGATGAAGTTGACATCGGAGTATTTGAATTCTGCACCGACCGCCGCCACCAGCTTTAGCTCGCAGATTCTTTGCCATGCCACCTCCGGTCCGTGCTCGTAGTCCGCCAACGCATTGTCCGGTATCAGGCCACTCTGATGCACCAACAAGTGCGTCAGGCGGATCTCCTCTTTGCCATGCAGACCAAACTCGGGCAACCAGTCGACCACCTTTTGATCGAGCCGCAACTGCCCGAGCTCCATCAATTTCATGATGCTGGTCGCTGTGGCGATGGGCTTGGTGAGACTCGCCAAATCGAACACGGTATCGGTTGTCATCGCTTCTAGGGTCGGTTCAAGCCGCTTGTTACCGTAAGCTTTGAGCCAAGCAATTTTCCCTTGTCGCCCTACGCAGACCACGCAGCCGGGCAACTTCTCCGCGACGATGGCCTCGGCAATCAGGGCATCCATGGCCGCCATGCGGACCTTATCCAGCCCCACCGCCGCCGGTTCTGTTTGCTCGAGCCGCAGTTGGATAGTCGCTTGGCCATAGGCTGGGTCGCTTGCGGGCCCGACCCCACACAGCGTGGCAACGATGAGCCAGCCGCCCAGTCTCTGGACGAGAAGCAAATTTCGCTTTGATAACTTTAGGATTGGCATTGGATAACTTTGCGAATGGCATTTGAGTTTAAATAATTTTCCAGGCGCCGCAGGAGCGACCCCCTCCCAATTCCTGTGCAATAGTCACAAAGTGTGTGACCTTGGGCGCTGTCCCGGTTTGTAAGTATTGAGCGCGAAGTGTCATGAATCTTCAAAATAAGGGGTGAGCTGCTTAGAATACAGAGTGTCTACTCCAAAAGACGAAAGTTCGGGCAAACGGAACATATCGCCAAACGTGAGCAACTTTAGGTGCTGCCCTCTGTCGCCAAGCCCCCTGTCGCCAAGCCCCCCTGTCGCCAAGCCCTCTGTCGCCAAGCTCTGAACACTCTCCAGGAAACCATAGAACGTGTACCAAAATCGAAGCCGTCAATCCGCCGGGAAGAACCCTCCGTCCTCGGAATCTCCTGCTGCCGACGCGACTACCGCTTCCTCGGAAACTCCGGCTGAAACTCCATCCGCGGTAAAACCTCGCGCCAGCAGTCAACGACCGTGGTGGTTGCTAGTGCTCTTGATGATTTTGCTAAATTTCACCCTGTGGCAACGACCGCTGATCGCAAGCTGGTTGGGAAGTTTGGCCATGCGCTCGGCCAGTCAGGATGATGCGGATTCAGCGTCACGTTACATCAAGTGGTCGCAAGCCGCTTGGCGTCAGTCCCCCGAAGCAGCCCTGGCTGCAGCCAGGCTCGCGCGGCGAGCCAACGAGCTCGACAAGTTTGCCTTGCAACTTAAATACGCGCAGTACTTAGGAGCTCCAGCCGAACGGATTGACCGCGAGTGGTGGTTGGCGTCGGCGCAGAGCGGGCAACTCAACTCGGTAAAAGATAAGCTTGGGGTTCTGATGGAGACGGCAGGTGAGGATGGCCCGCAGGTCTGCGAAGCGTTTGCACTGGGTTATATGCGGATGCGAGATTTCAACTCGGCGCTGGCACTCCTCAACGCCTGGGCCACGGATTACCCATCGGACGCCCGGCCGCACGGCTGGATTGGCTCGATCCACGCCGAGCTGCAATCCAACGAGCTAGCGGAACAAGCCTATCGCGAGGCACTGAGGATTGACAAGGCCAACCCGCGGGCCTCGCAGGGGCTGGGAACACTGCTGCTCGACCTAAAGCGTCCGAGTGAAGCGGTACCCTACTTCCAACAAGCCTTGAACGATCCAAGCGTTGGACCGGAGGCGAGCGTTGGCTTGGCGAACTCGCTGCAAGCATTGAGCAACACCACGGAAGCCACGGCGGTACTCAAATCGGCTTTGGAACAATTTCCAGCAAGTCACAGCATCTTAGGGGCGGCCGCAGACGCCTTGATCAAGGAAGGGGACTACGCTGCAGCGGAAAAACTGCTAGCGCCTGACATTCAGGCTGGATCGAAACGACGGGAATTGCGCTATTTTTACGCGATTGCCCTCCGCGGACTCGGCCGGGTCGATGATGCCAAGCCACACTTTGAATACGCGGCGGAAGCCAACGAAAAAATTGCAGAGGCCAATCGGCTTATCGTCGAAGTTTCGGAGAGGCCACAGGACACCGAGCTCCGCTTTCGTATCGGTGATGCGCATTTGCGTTACGGAAACACCGAGGACGGACTGATGTGGCTAAACGGCGTGTTGGAGCTCGCTCCCCAGCATTCAGCCACCCACTTGGCACTGGCGGACTACTACTACAGTCAAAGTGGAACGAATCCCAGCTTCATTCCTCTGGCCCAGCGTCATCGCGAACTCTCGGGTAATCGGGGGATGCCGGCAGCCTCAAGCCACTGAATGCACTTCGACCAGCCGATTTAAATCCTGCGGGACTTTTAGAAAAGTTCGGAAAAAACCGAAAAAAAGAGAGTTGCTTTATGTCCCCCAGAGCGTTAAGCTTGCTTATTGCCGGTTTACGGGGGTGTATGCATCCCTATCTGCCGATACTGGGGAAGTAAGGCTGGTTGTTCATGTTTCCATGAATTTCCAGCAAATCTTTCCAACTTACTCTTTTTCTTTCCTTTTCCGGAGAACTTTAGATGACTAGGTCGTTCACGAAGAGAGACAGGCGTGGATTCACGCTTGTCGAGTTGCTGGTGGTAATCGCCATCATTGGAATCTTAGTCGGTTTGCTGTTGCCTGCCGTGCAGGCCGCCCGCGAAGCTGCACGCCGCATGCAGTGTTCGAACAACGTCAAACAAATTGGCTTGTCGCTGCACAATTACCATGACGTTCACAAAGCATTGCCATCCAATGGCTTCCAACACGTTGGAACCGCCATGGAGCCACACACCTGGACCGATTCCAGCAAGGGTAGCCAATTGGCCAAGCTGCTCCCGTTCATGGAACAAACCGCGCTGTACAACAGCATTCCTTTTGGACAGGCACCTCTGCCGCTGCTGGACCCAGGTCAGCGTCCGAACAACTCGGAATGGCAAGCTTACGTGCTATCGCGTGGCACTGGCTCGTTTGATTTCAACGGCTTGCGAGTTGAGCGGACTTGGCACGTTGTCGTTCCCACGTTCCTCTGTCCATCGGACGGCTTCATGAAGAAATGGCAATGGAGCGATGGAGCCAATGCAGGCCACCGCGCCCTTTCCAACTACGGCTTCTCCATCGGAGCTCAGGCCATGCCATCCTTGGACGGCAGCTGCAACCTGTTCCCCGGAAACATTTTTGGTGACGGCCCGAACGGTCACGCCAATTCAACCGGTTCAGCCGGTGTCTCGGGTATGTTCGGTCGTGGCGAATGGTTCCCAACCTTCAGCGAAGTTCGTGACGGTCTGTCCAACACGATCGCTGTCGGCGAAGTTCTCCCGAACAAGAGCGACCACCACTGGAACGGCTGGATGCACTTCAACTCGATGGGTTGGACTGCAACCACCGCACCGATCAACTTCCCAATCGTCGGTATTGGGGAAGCGGGCTGGGATCAATCCACCAACCCAAGAAACCTGGATAACCGCAGTGGTATCGGTTGCAATGGGTGGAGAAACTGGCAAACGTCGCAAGGCTTCAAGTCGGGTCACACCGGCGGGGCCAACTTCGTGATGGGTGACGGCAGCGTTCACTTCCTTCCCGATGCAATTGATTATCGCGTCTACAACGCCCTCGGCGGTCGCGGTGAAGGTATTCCTTCCTCGATTCCTCAGTAGATAACGACTTTAAATTTAACCAGTCGGTTGCGAGTGTTTCGCAACCGACTTTCCAACTCAACCGCTTATACTGTTACAACAGGATAGGCGGTTTTGAATTTAACAAGTGCTAACCGTAGTGGATCTTCCTAAAGATCCTAAACCCACAGGATCTTTAGCAAGATCCACTACACCCGTTTTCGTACACCTGTCCTGTACTCCCGTTGCATTCATCCGTATTCACTTTCGACATCAATGGATTTCGCTATGTTGCGCACCACCTTTACCGCACTGTCTCTAGTTTTCTTGGTGATTGCAGGTTGTGGCCCGGCTGGCCCAAAAACAGTTCCCGTGACCGGAACCTTGCTGCACAATGGGGCACCTGTTGAAGGAGTATCGGTTACATTTTTAAGTGGGGAAGGGAACCGTGTGGCGACTGGAATCACTGATGCGGCAGGCAAATTCAGCCTGAAAACTGTCGTTGGTACTCAAATGCTGGAGGGCGCGGTTCCCGGCGAGCATAAGGTAGGAGTGGCCAAGACCACCTCCGAGGGGGGCCTGGACGAGACTATTGCTGGCGAAAGTCAGCAGGAAATGGTCAATCGCATGGCAGGTGCTCCTGTAGATACGAGCAAGATCAAGCAGACATTCGTGATCCCCAAGAAGTACAACAGTCCGGAGTACTCCGGTCTCACCGCAACCGTCACCGAGTCGGGTCCAAATAATATCGAACTCACAACGTCTGGTAAGTAATCGAAGCCTTGGGAACAAGTGATCTTGGATAACAGTCAGTGTAAGAGGGAGGGGCAACCGTTAGCCCCTTCCTCAAGACTGTCATTTTTTGAACCGCACATTTTCTCGGTTCGTAGTATTTCCATAGTCGCTGGTTAGATGAATCGCGACTCCTTGCAGATCGCAACTCCCACATCTTCAACTTCGATGACTGAAAAACCACATTCTCTCGGCCTGCCCCTGAAACAATTTATATCGATGAAGGGGCTCTTCGCTGTCATCTTAGCTGCTTTGCCGTTTTCGCTGGTCGGTTGCAAATCGGAGCCAACCAAAGAGGAACTGCTCGCTGGCCTTTCAGAAGAAGATCGCATAGCCCTGCAAAATCCGATGTTCAACACCCCTTTCTTGACCGAAGGGATTAGCTCTCCCCAGTTTACAACACCGGTTGGGGCCAGAATAAGGAACACGGATCTCGTAATTGGCTTAGTGGTCAATAATCGTCCTCGTGCATACCCTCTCGTAACCCTTTCCACCATGCTGGGTCACGTGGTCAACGACACTCGCCTGGGTGAAGATGGCCAGCCGCAACCCTTCACGGTAACCTACTGCGACATGACCGATTGCATTCGTGTGCTTGAGCCCGAAGAAGCTGTTGACGGCGATTTTTTGGAAATCAACACCCTCGGACTGCTCGAAGGTGGGCTGGCGCTGCAGTGGCAAGGAAAGCCGTATAAGCAATCGGATGAACTCGTGGGGCTCCGCGACATGCAGTACGAAAAGATGACTTGGGGCGAATGGAAGGCCGCACACCCCGATACATTGATCTATACAGGACGCAGTTCGCGCCGCGAGTAACCGTTTCTTCGTTCGACTTTCAAACGCGGTTATCATGCTAGTTCCATGCGGATCCTTTTGCCTCTTGTTGAAGAAAAACTGTCCATTGAGCGAGCCTATGCATGGTCAACTTGTTTCTATCACAGAGGCTCGCGCAGCCTACCGTGACATCAATCGCGCCACCAGTCATGCAACCTACCGTTGCGAAAACCAGCCCACTTTGACCGGGAAAATCTCGACCCGTCAAGTCTCGACTCAGCAAGCAATCTGCCTCGTTTTCGCAGCCAGCCTTCTGATTCAACTGTTTGTTCTTGCGGGTTGCAAGTCGGAGAGCAAGCCCTCCCAGGCCGATGCGGAACGACTTGGCAAAGAGGCAAACAAGACACCGACATCAGGCTCGCAGTCCGCCTTTCGGTTGACGGAAGTGACGAAGCAACTGGGGGTGGAATTCGCTTACCAAAATGGACAGGAAGCCCAGCAATACACGATTCTGGAATCTCTCGGAGGCGGAGTCGGTGTGCTGGATTACGATCGCGACGGACGCCCGGACTTGTTCTGCCCAGGGGGCGGAACCTTTGGTGACCGTCAGACGATGGGCTTGCCCTCGCAACTTTTTCGCAATTTAGATGGACAGAAAATGACGGCGGTAGGACCCGCCGCCCGCAGCACAACAGCCCGTCACTATAGCCATGGTGCTTGCATTGCCGACTACGATGGCGATGGATACTCCGACGTATTGGTCACGGGCTACGGTGGTTTGCAGCTGTGGCACAACCTGGGTGACGGTACCTTCGTTGAGGCTCAGATTGCCACCGGGTTGACCGACACGCTGTGGAGTTCGTCGGCTGCGTGGGCCGACTTCGACAACGACGGTGTCCTTGATCTGTACGTGGCGCATTACGTGGATTGGTCATATGAAAATCACCCGTTTTGTCGCGGTCGGACCGCAACCGAACGCGATATCTGTGCACCACGCGAATTCAATGGCTTACCCGATAGCCTCTTTCTCGGAAACGGTGATGGCACGTTTCGGGACGCAAGTGAACAATGGCAATTGCGTCCCGACGGGAAGGGACTCGGCGTCGTGGTCGCCGATTTCGATGGCAACGGCTTCGTCGATGTCTATGTTGCTAACGACACGACCAATAACTTTCTCTACGTCAATACGGGCCAAGCTCCCTTTCTCGAGAGTGGCTCGATCGCGGGAGTCGCGACCGACAAGTTCGGAATTCCCAATGGCAGCATGGGAGTCGACGTGATCGATTTCAATCGAGACGGCCAACCCGATATCTGGGTGACAAACTACGAACGAGAAGACTTTGCACTTTATCGCAATGAAGGACCAGCCTCTTACTTGCATGTCAGCGATATTCTGGGGCTAAACGTTTTAGGCGGCCTATTCGTTGGCTTCGGTACCGTTACGAGCGATTTAGACCTCGATGGGCGCGAAGACATCCTGGTGAATAACGGCCACGTGATTTTGTATCCCACCATCTCCCCTCGAGCTCAACTTCCCATCGCCATGCGGGCCGAGGAAAAGCGCTTTATGCGCGTGACGTTTGACCAAGACGACTACATGATGCAACCTCATGAGGGTCGCGGTCTAGCGCTCGCCGACTGGGACAGCGATGGCGATTTGGATCCAATTTATTCAAACATCAACGCACCGTTGGCAATCCTCAGAAACGACTCCACCTCCACCGCCAACTGGCTGCAAATGCGTTTGGTAGGTACCCGTTCAGCCCGGGACGCGATTGGTGCTCAAGTTACAGCAATCGTCGATGGGCATCCATTATTGCGGGTTCGTAAAAGTGGCGGCAGCTATTTGTCGACCAGTCAGGAGGCGTTGGCTTGGGGCCTAGGAACTCACTCAACGGTCGATCGTTTAACCATTCGCTGGCCCAGTGGTCTTGAAACAACGCTCGAAAATGTCCCAGCCAATCAGTCGCTGGTCATGGTGGAACCCTTACATGATTAGCCGCTTCCGTGTTGCATGCAGCTACCTGTGGCGAATGCTCAGCGATCCACGTTGGTGGGTGGCTGGCTTGTTGCTTGTTTTCATGGCTACTGCCTACTTGCAGTATCAGTATGACCCGTGGCGGCAGTATCAACGCGGTTTGCAATCGCTCAAGGTAGCCGATCTGGCAAAAGTTGCAAAAGTCGCCAAGGCCTTGGAAAGCTCTCCCGCCTATATGCCACACGCACGCTACTTGGCCGCCGCCATCTCTATGCGTGAGGGAGATGTTAAGACCGCTTTGGAGGGTGCCATTGCCGCCAAGGAGCACCCTGACTTATTAATCGACGCCAATGTCCTGGCGGGCGAAGCTGCCTATAGCCTGGGCGCCGTTGGCAATGCGAAACTGCATTGGGAAGAAGCCCTCCGCACCGACCCCAATTGCGTGTTGGCCCACCGCTGGATGGGAGTTTTGTATTATGACATCGGAGCCATGGACGCAGCCATGCTGCACCTCACTGCGGTGTCACGTTTGGATCAGTCCGACCATCGCGCCGACCGCCTGATGGGACTTATGAATCGCGACTACGAACGTCCAGAGACGGCCATCCCGCATTACCAAGAGTCCTTGCGGCGAGCTCCCGGGCAACGTGATGCCGACGTCCTGCGGCTGGAGATGGCCGAGTGCCACATCAAACTGCGAGAGTTTCCAGCAGCTTTGGAGACGCTCAAACAGTGCGCCCAATCGCCAAAACGAGACACACTCACCGCCCGCTGCCTGCTCAACCTCGGTTCGCTCGAAGAAGCTCGGAGCATCGCCCGCAACTTGCTGGGCGAACACAGGAATCGCCTGGATGTACTGCAAATCAATGCTGAAATCGCGCTGGCAGATAGCCAGCTCGAGCAAGCCGCCGAACTACTGCTGGCGGCCAGCGAAGTGGAACCCTACAACCACGGCGTCCGCACCCAGTTGGCGCAAGTCTTCGGACGGTTAGGGAAAACCGAGCAGTCGCAAGAGCAGACAGACCGAGCGACCGAGCTGCAGGGACTGTGGCAGAAATTCTCCGACCTGCAGATCGATGCGATCAATCGTGCGACCGACGCATCGCTTCGCTACGAAATTGGGAGCCTCGCCAATCAATTGGGCAAACCCGAGCTGGCGATGAGTTGGTTCAAAGCCGCACTGGCCATCGACCCTTCGCTCCGCACCGCCGCAGAGGCTCTGTCGGAGGTGATGGCCAGTCAACCTACCGCGACAGCCACACCGTAAGCGCGGCGCCCGTCGTAGAGTTCCCTTCGCCAAATTCGCCGGCCAAAAAATCGTCGCGTCCATCGTTGTCCAGATCGGCCACGTGCAGTGCCGCGTGAGTGCAACTTCCCCGCGCAAGCACCCGCTTCTCAAACGCGCCAGACCCTCGCGACCAGATCACTAGGCTCTCGGTATTCTCCAACCCTTGTGAACGCAACACATCTTTAGCGAAGAAAGATCCTCCCACGATCTCGACTTGCCCATCGCCATCGAAATCTCCCAACAGCGCGCGATGCGCCCCCGGTAGCTTACCTATCTCGTGAGCCTCAAAGTTTATATCGCCTTTGTTCTCCAGCCAACGCACGCCATGCGAAGGCTTGAGTATAAAACTGTCAAAAGAATCGCCGTTGGTGAACAGGATATCGAGCTTGCCATTCCCGTTGAAATCTACCAACTCAATACCGCTCGAGCCAAAGGCAGGTTCCGGAGCCGCGTACAGCAACGTGCTTTGAAACTGGCCGCTGCCGTCGTTGATCATCGCCTCGATCCGCTCATGATGCTGACTAATCAGTGCGATGAAATCCACATGGCCATCCCCGTTAAGATCGACCACCGGCACATGAATTGTCCCAGCTCGCGGATCAATGACATGCTTGGTAAGGCCTTCGACCGGCGTACCATTGGCAGCCCGTTCGAGCCAGAAGATCGAGCCGGTTGTTTGCCAACCAAACTCAGCCACTAAAAGGTCAGGCTGGCCATCGGAGTTGAAATCGGCCACTTCAACCGAAGCCACGCGACCCACGCCATCTTGGAGCGTAGTGGCCGTAAAGGTGCCCAACGCCTCGGGGTCTTGGCGGAACCAAACAACCGCTCCTCGCTGATGATCCTCTGGCAAGAACGAGCCCAGATCCGCCACGATCAAGTCATTAAGGCCATCGCGATCCCAGTCTGTCACCCGCACCACCGCCGGATGTGCCACCTTGCCCAGTAACTGGGGCGACGCAGCTTGCCCGTCCGCAGCGAGCGACGCAAAGTACACGCCGCCACCGCTCATTTCCGAAAACAGAATCCCACGCCCAAGCGGAGAGCCGAGTTCCACGACATCGATGAAAGAAACCGCACTGTTGGTTAAGCCCTCAACGACCAGCGCATACGACTGAAATTGACCAAGCAGTTCAGTATCCACCTCCCCGGGCGGCGGAAGGTCGAGCGACTCGGGAGCCCGCGAGACAAAGTAGTGCTGGGCGTCGGCAAAAATCGGCACCTCCAAGTCGGCACGACCAGACGCATAGTAGAAATCGTATCCACGCCGAACCTCGCTATCCCAGGCTATCTTAGGAAAACTTGCAGGATCGGGCATCACATGGCAATCAGCACAAAAACTAACGATCGCCCGCTCAACAACAGGAGTCAATACGCGAGTTGAAGTGACTGAGTGCGACGGAGCCGCAGACGAATTCGACGGGTCCGAGTCCTTGCAACCCACGCTCACCAACAAAAAAGTCGCCAAAGTCCAACGTGAAAAAGGGGCAAGGTACCTTAAGCAAATCGGTGTAGGGTTCATGGGTGAGTCGTATTCGATTTAGATCTTGATCAGCCAGCAACGAAAACACTTGGATAGCTGTTCAGTATAGCGGGCTGCTAAGGCTCGGTCGGGACACAGACTCGTCTTAAACAAAATCTCTGTGGGACACAATGATGGGTTAAATCCAATCATACTACCCAGCCCATGGTGGCCAACTAAACCGAAAGTCACGTAGCGACCTGCGTAAATGGCGAGTGGGGTAACGTGTGAGCCAACTCGGGAGCAGCTATAATTTGCTGCCGAGTGCTTTTGTTTCGCACCAGACTGCTGTCGCTCCGGTTTAACCCATTTCCCAGGCAGACGTAATCGTGGACAACCATAAAACTTGGGTTCAAACCAGGCTTCGTCAACTTCCGACCCAGGGAGTGGGAATGTGGCTGTTGCTGTGCCTTGGCGGATGCAGCCCACCGGCCAGCACTGAAACCGCCAGCCAGCCAGCCCAGCCCCCGACTGCAACTCCCATCGTCAATTACCAAGTACGCCCTTTTGAAATGCCGCAGTCGGTCAATCCTGGCTACGTCGGTTACGAGCAATGTGCGGAATGCCATGCGGCGCGGGTAGCGGAGTGCGAGCCAACCAGCCACTTTCAAACTTGCCGCATCCCAACTGCCGAGCGGATGCCCGCCAACTTCACCAGCAGCGATCCTGCAGAACGAAGTTTTCAATTGCCAGGCTCCGACGTGGTTTTCGAAATGAGTCACCGGAATGGCAAGTACTTCCAAAAAGCGACCCGCGTCGGTGAAGCAAGTGGCACTGAGTCTTCCATTGATCTCGTCTATGGAGCCAAGTCGATCTCCGACGAAGTCTATCTCTCGTGGCACGCGGATGATTCGATGTGGGAGCTCCCCGTGGCTTGGGTCCATGCCAACCACGACTGGGGAGCCGCTGGCTTTGACCGCCAGCAAGGAGGCGATTTTGCCCGGCAACTGACCGTTCGCTGCTTTGAATGCCACACCACTTGGTTCGAACATGTCCCCGGAACCATCAGTACTTACCGCCGCGAGGGCGCTCTGCTGGGCGTTACGTGCGAACGCTGCCATGGACCTGGCCAGGAGCACGTTGACTTTCACCGCCAGCATCCCCAAGACACCGTCGCTCATGGGATCCTTTATCCCGGTGGACTGGAGCGAGAACGTCTGATCGAGGTCTGCACGCAATGCCATAGCAACTCAGTGAACCATAAAGGCCCCGCGCTGAGCTTCCGCCCTGGTGACCAACTTGAAGACCACTACCGTACGGTCCACCCGCACGGAAGTGAAAGCGATCGGGTTGCCAATCAAATCGTTCCCCTTCGTCAGAGCAAGTGCTTTCAGGCAAGCGAAATGACTTGCATCACCTGCCACGATCCCCACCTGACCGGTGAGGCACCGCATGGCATGACGTTCAAAGATACCTGCCTTCAGTGCCATCAGCCCGAGGCGTGTGGGCAACGCACACTGAATCCGCCCGAGATCGCAGATCAGTGCGTTGAGTGCCATATGCGCGAGTACGCAAAAATCAATGTGAACTTCTCGCAAGTGGATGACTTGTACGTTCCACCATTGCGTCGCGTCAACCACCAGATTCGAATCGATCCCATCGCCCACGACGAAGTACTGTTGAGTTTCCTCCGTACCCGCGATGACGAACCATCGCGCGAACAAGCGTCTACACTCGAAACACGTCTGCTCGAACATTGGCGGGTTGAAGGCGAACAACGGGCGCAGGAAGGACGCTTTGTTGCTGCGGTCTCGGCCATGCGCGAAGCGCTGCGTGTTGTCCCAGAGCATGCTGTGTCTCAGCAGTCCCTCAAACAGTATGCGCAACAGCAGCAACAACTCGACGAACTCCGTTTGCAGGCCAATTCCATGCGTCAGCGCAGCACGGAAAAAGCGATCGAGCTGTTTCTCGAAGTGCTTAAGATGCGTCCCGATGAGGCGGGCGCGCACGGACGACTGGGGACCCTCTATGCCCAGCAGGGAGATCGCGTGAAAGCGGCCGAACACCTACACAGGGTCGCTGACATCGACCCCGACGATCAATACGGCTTATCCATGCTCGGCTGGCTGGCCTATCTCGACTCCGACTTTCCCAAAGCAGTCAGTTATTACCAGCAAGCCGATTCCATCGAACCGTTTAGCACCAAGATTAACCATCTCTGGGGAGCCAGCCTGGCCCGCATCGGACGCTTTGCCGAGGCCGATGAACGGCTGCAAGTTTCTTTGAAAAGCGATCCGAAAAACCTGGATGCCATGCGCGAGTTGATTCAAGTCAAGTTACTTCTCAACGACCTGCCGGCCGCTGCGGAATTAGCCGAACAAGCCGCGCGGCTTACCGAGCATCGCAGTGTCCGAGAATTGATGGTACTCGCTCATTGCCAGAACGCCCTCGACCGCAAAACGCTCGCTGCCGATGTAGTGCAACTAGCTCTAGGAGCCACTGGCAACAATCCCGCTGAAACCGCCAAGATCAAGCAATGGTGTCAGGAGAATGGGGTCTCCTTTGGAGTGCGATGACTTGTCATCGCTTTCCCCCGCTCCCCCCGCTTTTCTCTCCCCTCTCTCTCCCTCTCTTTCCCCAATCCCTTTCCCCATCCCTCATTCCCTTTCTCTAGTCTCCTCATTTCCTTTTCGCTTTTACCTCTCAACTCTCAACTCTCAACTTTCCCCTCTTACTTCTCTCTCACCAGTCTCTCTTGTTATAAGCCTGAACCGCTCATCCAGCCCTCGCCCCCATTTAGCGATTCAGCAAACGCTAATTCCCTCCCCCCCGAGAAAACCCAAACGACAGCAGCCACTGCGAGGGGTATTACAATACCACCTCGGGGTTATTTACGGAGAATCCTGGCGTGGTGCATGCCCCACCGCGACGAGAATCGCAAAAATCTTCGAAATTTCCAGAAAATCACGAGCGTTTTTACGCATGTTGCTCCTAGGCAGTACTTTTTGTCCTTTCAGAGAGCTTATTCCATGCGTCAGAAAATTAACCAGCCCACTGGCTTTACCCTCGTCGAACTACTCGTGGTCATCGCCATCATTGGCATTCTGGTCGGCCTTCTTTTGCCTGCCGTCCAGGCGGCGCGCGAGGCAGCTCGCCGCATGCAGTGCTCCAACAACCTCAAGCAAATGGGGCTGGCCATGCACAACTACGAAAGCGCCCACAGGAAGTTTCCGGCCGGTCTGGTCATGATTCAAGGAGGAACACCCATCGATGCCAAGTCGACTGGTTTTGCGGCCATGCTGCCCTACCTGGAGCAAGCCAATGCGGAGAACTTGATCAATCAGGCGATTCCCTGGTACATGCAGAGTCCCCAAGCCGTTCGTGTTGTCCTCCCTGTATACCTGTGCCCTTCCGACCCCGTCGAACCATTGCATTTATATAATTTCGTTACCGCACTAGGAGCCCCTGCCGGAGACACCTATGCGAGTTGTTCGTACGCGTTCAGTGTGGGGCAACACGACGGAATCGGTCATACCAGCGGTTACACGGCGCGTCCCGTAACTGCTGAATCCGGTCTATTTTCAACCAATTTCTGGCCCAAGATCAGCCAGATGACGGACGGAACGAGCAACACCTTTGTGATTGGCGAAGCCGCCTCGGGTGCCCCCATGTGCGAGGGCATCGGTTGCACCGTACGACTGCAAAGTCCGGTGGGTGAGAACACTGCCGTATTCGGCTGGCTGGTGGGCGGAACAAATCCCTCCCCCTTTTTCCAGGGTGGATTTCGCTACAGTGGATCGTACGGCAGTACGGTCGAAGCACTGAACAAACGCCCCGTGACCGATTCTTACTGGGACATTGCCCAGTTCAACAACTTCACGACAAGCCTGCGAGGCGGCCCGCACAGGATTTCTAATTTCCGTAGCTTTCATACCGGAGGAGCCAACTTTGCCTACGGCGATGGCAGCGTTCAGTACCTCTCAGACTCGATCGACTTAGTGGTCTACCGCGCGATATCCACCATGGCTGGCGGCGAGGTCGTGAGCAACGTCAATTAAAGTTTCGCGATTTACGGCCAACAAGACTTCGGGAGTCGCGAAATGAAAATGGATGAGGCCACGCAGACCGGTACCATCGCTCCCTCACTGGATAGCACAGCGCTCAATGAGCGGCGCATCGATGGTCGCTACGAAGTCCGTGAAAAACTGGGTTCCGGTGGCATGTCGACCGTCTTCTTGGCGCATGACCACAAGAATGCCCAGGACATCGCCATCAAATTCATGAAGACCGACCTCGGCGGCTCCGCCCGGCGTCGGTTCTTTCGCGAATTCAACACGATTGCCGGGATTCAGCACCCCTGTTGCTTGCGGGTTTACGAGATCGGTGAGACTCAGGAAGCACCCTACTTTACGATGGAGTTGCATCCGGGCCGACCTGTCAACAGCATCCTCGGCGACCCGCCGGGCATCGTCGCTCCGATGCTGGTCGACCTCACCTTGGCGGTTGACTACATCCATTCGCAAGGGATTGTCCACCGCGATATCAAGCCCTCGAATGTGATGGTGCAGCGCTCGGGAGACAAACAAGACGGAAAGCTCTCGTGCAAACTGGCTGACTTTGGCTTGGCCAAGTTCTATCAGCTCGACTCTTCCATCACCAACGAGCGGGGCATCGTGGGCACTCCCGCCTACTGCGCGCCGGAACAAATCGATGGCCTAGAGATTGATCATCGCGCCGATCTCTATGCGGTCGGCATCCTGGCTTTTGAATTGCTCTCCGGTGGACGCCACCCCTTTGCGGAGGCTCGCAATCAAGGCATGCACGCACTGCTGCACGCTCAGCTGGCGATCCAACCTCCGAAGCTCTCGGAGGTCAATCCCAACATTCCCGCTGCGGTGTGTGATGTCGTCGATTCGTATTTGGCCAAGGAGCCCGATCTGCGGCCCAGTTCCGCCTTGCCACTGCGGCGGGTCCTGTGCGAGGAGTACGGCATTGAGGTCGATGCGCGGCTAAACGAACTCAGTTCCCCTTCGGAAGTCAAACTCAACGCGGTTGGCTTCGTCTGCCGCGAACGGGAACTCAAGCAAGTCGATCAATTCTTGCAGCAGCGCACGTTTTTACAGGGACGTACACTGCCAGCTAGCAGCGGGGCGCATGAAGGCCCCAAGCCGCTGCTGCTGTTCGCAGGTGAACCGGGAACGGGCAAAACCAGTACGATGCAAGAAGCGGTGCGACGTGCCATCGGACTCGGCTATCACGTTCTCGAAGGGCGCTGCTTTGACGGCAGCACCTCATCCTTCCAGCCCGTTATCGAAATCGTGCGACAGTTGCTGGCCAGCTTTGCACGGTCGCAGCGCAGTGTCGATGAAAGCACCATTCTGGGCGAATACCAGGCTGCTCAAGGGGACTTGAGCAAGATGAATCAAGTCATGCTTGGCTATCGCGCTGAGTTGCTGCTGATCGCCCCAGAGCTGCGGCGCTGGTTGGGCGGGGAATCGCAGCTCCCCGCCCGCTTCAACGATCCCGAGTACCTGTTTCGCGCGTTGGCCGCCATGTTCGTGGAGCTCAGTCAAATACGGCCGCTCTGCTTGTGCTTCGACGATATCCAGTGGGCCGACAACTCGACCCTTGCCTTCGTCCGGCACTTGGCCAGCGCTATTGTTCAACAAACCCATCAAGGTAAACCGGGCCAGCCGCTGCCGATCGCTATCCTATCGACAGGACGTAGCGGCTACGAGCAGTTAAACGCCTTTCGGTCCAAGATGGAGGCCCAGGCCTTGATCGCGGAACTGGTCTTATCGCCACTCACGACCCACGAGACCCGCGAGTTGATCGCCCTACGACTCGGCTGCTTGGCCAGTACGGTGGGTGAAGAGTTAACGGCGGCCATCGATTCGCTGTGCCAAGGAAATCCGTTTTTCATTTCGGAGACCATTCGTGAATGGCACACCCGCGGCATGGTGATCCGTACTACCGAGGGCTGGCAGCGGGTCCATGCCACCTTGGACGAGGAGTCTTCGTTGCCAAGCAGCGTCCGCAGCGCGCTTCGTACACGGATTGGAGATCTCTCGGACGCGGCTCAGCACCTTCTTCCCGCCGCGGCTGCGATTGGCCGCATCGCCGACTTGGACCTACTGGGCGAAGTTATCACCGACTTGGACGAGAGTCAGCTCTTGGATGCGGTCGACGAATTGCTCGCCAAAAGAGTGTTTGTCGAGACAGCCACGGCGAGTCGGGTGGCGTTTGCCCACGATCTACTGCGTGAAACGGTTCAAGCCGACTTGAGCGCCAGTCGTCGAAGATCGTTGCACCGGCGTATTGCCACCGTTCTCGAGGAACAGCAGGGACAGGGTAAGTCGGTTTCGCTGGCCGTCTTGGCCAACCATTATCTGGCTGGCGAAATGACGGCGCAAGCGTATCAGACGCTGCTAAACGCCGCAGAAAGTGCGCAGGCCACTTACGCCTATGAGGATTCGTTGGGCTACCTGAAGCTTGCCCAAGAGCACGAGCCAAGCGACGCCACTCAGATCAACAAATTTCGCATGGGGCACATGCTTGCCCTCGGCAAATTCACGACCGGTCGCATCGGCGAGGCGCAAGAGGCAGGCAAGCAGGCGTTGGCATACGCTACCACACCAGTGCAGAAGGGAACGCTGCTCGCACTACTCGGGCGGCTCGAGGGAGTGACCGATCGAGATCAATCGGGAAAACATTTCTTTGATGCAGCCCTAGCAGCGTTGGGCGAAGCGCGGTGGAAGCCCCGGATTCTTCAGCTCATCGCCATACAATACAACATATTCGCCTTTCATTTTATCCCTACCCCGCTCCTGCGTGTTCTAAATCGCGCGAAGCACCGAACAGAAAAGCAAGGGCTTACCTGCGAGATCTTGCATGAATTTGCTCACACCCAATCAGTAATTGATGTGATCACTTTCACACAGATCTGTACGGCTAACGTGCGACTGGCAAAATCGCTCAGCGATCCAACAAGCAGAGCCTTGGCCTATGCCAAATATGGGCTCAATCTTAGTTTTGGCGGAATCAACGCCCGTCTAAGCGTTGTGCCCGAATCGATGAAATCGATTTCCCTCCGCTATGGCCAGATGGCAATCGAAATCGCAAAAAATTCCCCACGAGAAGATGTTCTTGCGTCTGTCCAGACATCGGTTGGGTTCATGCTCTACGCGGCAGGGGATCTCGCGGAAGCGGAGGAGTTCTTGCTAAAAGCGGAACCAAACCTGCGGCGGTGCCGCAACTTATACACCTGCTACTGCTATCACTATCTTAGACATGTCTACTCCGTGCGAGGTGACGTTGGCAAAATCATAGATACAGCACTCAAGGAACAGGAAATCGCAGCTTCACTTAATGACTCGGAGCCTATCGCCTGGAGTCTCTATGGCCTCGCACACGGATACGCCCTGAATGGAAAAGTGGATGAATCTCTGTATGCCGCCGAACAATCAGTTCAGATCACCCGGAAGAACAAATCAATACTTTGCTGTGTTGCGTTGTTGGAGCAGGGTTTCGCGTTTATCCAGGATTCTCGCTATCAAGAGGCGGTCGAGTCTTACCGCCATGCAATTGCCATTATGCACAAGGGTTGGTTCTTCTTCGAGATTTCGGTACCTGTATTCCCACGCATCGTCGAGGCTATGCTCGGACCCCACTGGCGAGACGGCAAAAAGGCGGAGTCTTGCGACTGGCGGTCGGCCAACAAGTTTGCGAGATACGCTCGGTTTTTCAGTTTTTCTTTTCCGAATACTCGTCCCCACACATGGCGTTCACTCGGGCGATTGAACTATGCATTAGGCAAGCAGGCGAAGGCCAAGAAGTGCTTTGAGCGGGCCATGGCCGCCGCAGAGAAAATTGGTGCCAAGTACGACCTGGCCCGCACGTTGGTTGATCTGGGCAGCGCCTTCCCTGAACTTGCGGACTATCGCCAACGCGGCATGGAACAATTGCGTGAACTTGGAGCCGTCATGCCACAAGCCGAACTGGAGCCAGATATTGGATACGCTAAGTGACGAAACGCAATTCAATGATAGATGGAGCGGCCGGGCGTTAGCCGCCGGTTGTTCGTGAACGGCCGGGCACAAGCCGCCGGTTATTCGTGCTCACTTTCCATACATTTACCGGCGGCTAGCGCCTTGCCGCTCACAACGTGAGTGCCCCTATGAACACGCAAGCAGAATCGCTAGAACGCACCGCTGCCCAGTCTCAGCTTGGGGGCAAAATCTCTAGCGATCAACTGGCATCTCACGATTTGGCGGCCGAACTGCTGCTGTGCCGCTACAGATTGGGCCGAGAACTGGGGCGGGGTGGCATGGCCGTCGTCTACTTGGCCGAACATCTGGACACCGGCCAACAGCTCGCGATTAAGACGATGAGCACGCGGCTAACGGGCACTGCCAAACAACGCTTCACCCGCGAGTTCAGCACGATCGCCTCGATCAAACACCCGCATTGCTTAGCGGTGTATGAATATGGCGAAACGCAGGCCGGCCCCTACTTCGCCATGGAACTCTTCAACGCGGACCCGGTCACGCAATTGATCGGCAAGCCGCTAAGCACCATCCTGAAAGCCATCTATCAACTGGCCGACGCCATCGATTTTGTGCATTCACGACGCATCATCCACCGCGACTTAAAGCCCGGGAATATGCTCGTACGGCAAAGGGGGGATGACTACGAAGTCCGCCTGACCGATTTTGGACTCGCCAAGTTCGCCAACACTTCGTCGAGCATGTCAGCCGATGTGAACTTCATGGGGACCCTGGCTTACTGCGCCCCCGAACAGATCATGCGTGAGGAACTGGACTATCGGGCAGATATCTATGCCTTTGGAGTCGTCTGCTATGAACTACTGGCCGGCCAACACCCATTTGCGGATGCTGGTCGCAATGTGCAAATGATGATCGCGCAGCACCTGCGCGAAAACCCCAAGCCTCTCGCACAAGTCGCGAATAACAAGTTACCCGCGGAGATCGCCCATCATGTTGGGTTGATGCTCGAAAAGGAAGTCTCGCGGCGGCCCCGTTCGCTCAAGCCGCTCAGGCAATTGATCGCCAAGTCGCTGGGCTGGTCGGTCGAAGATGCCGACGACAGTTCGCTTGACAAGCGTCCGGCAAAACTAGCAACACGCTTCGTCGCCCGGCATGCCGAATGCCAATTGCTTGAAGATCTGTCGCGCGGATGCTTAAGTCCCTCGCAAGCGGCAATCGACGATTGGCAAAGTGAACTGCCGCCCGCCGGCGTGTTCATTACGGGAGATGCCGGCATTGGTAAAAGCAGCCTGATGCGTCAGGTGGCACGCACTGCCTTGGTGGAAGGGGCCAAGATCTACGAAGGACGTTGTTTTGAGGGCAACTTGTCACCCTTCCAACCGATCGTGGCGGTCGTCAAGCAGTTGTTGGTAGAGCAATCGAGTTTTAGAAATAAGGTAGATAAAGAGCAGTTGGACGTAGCCCTGGCGACGACCACATTTCTGCAAGCCGGAGATGGGACGACGCAAATCGATGAACTGCTGAGCAACTACGCCCCCGAGTTGCATCGTATCGGCCCCGAGCTGCGTAATTTACTTCCCGGCAAAGCGTTCGAGCAAATCGAAATGAGTCAGGAATCGGATTACATATATCGTGCCGTTGCCACCTTCCTGATTGAACTCGGCAAATTGCAACCGACTTGCATTCTCATCGATGACTTGCAGTGGTCCGATCAAGCCACACGTGCCTTGCTGCGACATGTGTGCGCTGCGCTGGATGATAACCGCCTTGCAGCCCCGCGCGGCAAGATTGCGGCTTGTCGTTTATTTCTGTGCGTGACTTCCCGAGCTGGGAACGAATATGCCAGCGTCGATAGATATATCGAGAATGCAGCCAACAGCCGTCGGATCGACCTCGACCCGTTTCATGCCGATTCATTGCGGGAATTGATCGCCGCCACGGTGGGGACCGATGTGAGCTCGATCGACGAGGGGCTCTCGAAAGTGGTTCTTGAGCAGTGTCTGGGTAACCCGTTCTATGTGACGAGTACTCTGAAGGAGTGGTTGGCCCAGGGGAGGCTCCAGTGCAACGGAACACGCTGGGAACTCATCACCCATGACGGAGACGATTCCAACGTCTCGCTTTCTGTCCGCGAAGGCTTATTGAAACGTGTCAAGTCGCTGGATAAAGTTCCTTTGCAAGTTGCCTCGCTGGCGGCGGTGATTGGCAAAGTGGTTGACGTGAATTTGCTAACCGAAACCTTTGAGGAGATCGATGAGTTTGAAATCTTGGATGCGCTGGATGAGCTGTTTGCTAGGCATGTGTTGGTCGAGAGCACGCAGGTGCGTCAAGTGGAGTTCACGCATGACCTGATTCGCGAAGTCATCTTGGATCAGTTGTCCCAAAGTCGATTGCGGGCGCTACATCGCAACGTCGGTAGAACATTGGAGACGTATCGTGCGGCGGGACAGCATGTGTTGGCCACGAAGCTAGCGGAACATCTGTCGGCGTCGGGCGATCACCAACGTGCATTTGACTACCTGCTGTGCGCCGGTATCGAGGCACTCAATGCATTCGCCCATGCCGATGCCGTCCTCATCTTAATCCAGGCGGAAAAGCTGGTTGAAGCCGCCGAGGGGACAAGTCGTTTCCAACTCTATCGCAACCTAGCGCTGGCGTATGCCGCAGGGGAACATCCCGAGCTGGCTGAGCCCTATTTTATCAAAGCGATGGACGAAGCTGCCTGTGACGAAGACTACGCGCTCGCCGTCTGTGGGTACGGAACACTTGCAGTTAGGCAGAACCGAATTGACTTCACACTCGAACTGGTTGAAAAGGGACTTACTCGCCTTGAATACCGAATACGTTCTGGTCGAATCGGTTGGTTTTGCGATGTCTTGGCGGGTAACACTTGTATCTTATTCCTCAACCAATTCATGAATGACCTAGTTCTGGGGACGAGTGACACAAGCCGACAACGTCTGATCTACGATTTAATTCACTTACGCTCAATCGCTGCGATTAACCTTGACGTGCTGGAATATACCAGGACATCCTGTTTAGTTTTCAAGGAAGCCCATCGCACCGGTGATCCTCGCTATCGGGCTTACGGCTATGCCAAGATTACTATGAATTTGGCTTTCATCGGACAATTAGCAGCGGCGAAGCGTTTGTTAGCGATAGCACAGAACTTCGCTGCTCAGATCGATGATCAGGAATTGAATGCGTACTGCCACGCACTGGCTGGATGCAACTATCTAGTAGCTGGGCAAATCAAAGAATCGAAACAAATTTTTGAGCAGAGCATTAACACCTATCAGCGTTTGGGCGAGAGTTTTTTCCGCCTGCTTGCAGTTCATATCAACCGTCATGTGTTTGAACAGACGGGTGAAGCAGAGAAAGAGTTGGGGATGGCCCGAGAAGAACTGCGGATGGCCAATCTGACACAAGATCCGGAGAAACTATCTTGGGCCAATTACGGTATCGCCAGCGCCTTGGTAAAGATGGGGGATTGGGATCAGGCTGAGCACCATTCGTTGAAAGCGCGGCAGCTCATGGCCAGCGCAACGGCAATTTACGCGGCAGGCATTGAGGGGTCCACCCGCGGCTTTGTTCTCATCCAATCCTCCCGTTACGAAGAAGCCTTGGAGGTACTGGAACAGACGCGAGCTTGGATCGCGAAGTCGCTGACCTGGTGCGATTTCACCTCGCGGGTTTATCCCCTTGCATTGGAGGCGGCCTTGGGAGCACAGTGGCACGAGCCGCTGGATAGGAATTCATCCCGCGAGAAGATCAAACGGATCCACAAACTCAGTTGGCATGCCTTTTGGGCTGGAAAGATCTTTAAGAACATACCGCCTCATTGCTTGCGCGTGCGGGCCCGCGCCGCAGCGGCCCTGGGGCAGCGCAAACGCGCTGTGCGATTGTTGGCCGCCGCGATTAAAGCCTCGGAGTACCACGAAGCCTACTTCGAACGCGCTCGCGCTTTACTCGACCGCGCGCTGCTCAATCCACAAACCGCCAGCCAAGACCGCCAGCAGGCGCTCGCGATCCTTGAACGGCTTCAATGCGTTCTACCCGAAGCCGAATCGCAAACGCACTTCGGCCCCGATCGCTCCCACTGGCCCCTTTGGTTCAACAACTACGCCTCTCAACCCCAAGATTCCTAGTCCATGGGTGCATGGGGGGTGCATGGGTGGGGGGTGCATGGGGATGGGGTGCATGGGTGCATGGGGACAGACCCTGGTCACAGGTGGGTGGGTGCATGGGGAGGTGCATGGGGACAGACCCTGGTCATATCATAAGCCCTTTTGCCCGAGGCTTGTGCCAGCGGCTCAGTGATGTCAGCCGCAGGGCTGAGTCGCGCTGCCAGCGACGCTGGAATTGTTCATCAACTGCAACGCGTTGGCAGCATGCTGACACTGTTCTTCATCGATCGCCCGGTGCTCAGCTGGAACGATGCCAAGGATTGCGATCGCGACAAGTTCTCGCGATATTTCTGGGGCTTGGTTCACCGCGGCGGCTACATGCCGTGCAGCCAGTTCGAAGCGATCTTCTTCTCCGTGCAACACATACCCGAGTTGATCGATCAGACTATCACCGCCGCGCGAGGTACTGCGTACTTTATAATACTTTGTTTCTTAGGGCTCGTTCAAAAGGGGAAATGACCGATGGCAGACACGTCCGAGCGAGATGCATTGCCGGTTGTCGAACTCACCGCCTGGGGCTCACCCTCCGCAACCGCTCGGCTCCAAATCATGGTCGAAGGCCAGCCCATTCGGCTTGCCATTACCGTGCCAGCCGAACCGGTGACGCTGAGCCGTATCCTTCCTATCTTGCAAGGCTTTACGAATGCCGTGATAGGAGTCGCCGAGTCGAAGGTGGCTAACCATGGGGAATCGATTTCCTGTCGATCCGGTTGTGGGGCCTGCTGCCGACAAATTGTGCCCATTTCACCGTCGGAAGCCCACTCGCTCAAACGACTAGTGGACTCCCTTCCTGAACCCAAGCGGCAAGCAGTCCAGGAGCGATTCACTGCGGCTGTACGGCAACTGCGCGAGTCTAACTTAGCCGATTCAATGGATGCAGTGCGGGAAGTGGGTGACGAAGGAGAACTCGCTGCGGCATATTTTCAATTGGGTATTGCTTGCCCGTTTCTCGAAGAAGAAAGTTGTTCGATTCACCAGGATCGACCATTGGCCTGCCGCGAATACTTGGTCACATCACCGCCGCAAGAGTGCTCTCGCCCTAACGAAAATAATGTCCGCTGTGTACCAGTGCCCGCGCGAACCTCGTGGGCGCTAAGAGCCGTTGAATGGGACGCTCAACCCATGGGTTTCGGTTGGTTGCCGCTCGTCTTATCCTTGCAATGGGCAGAAAGTCACTCGGAACCCCAACCGCTCCCAGGTCCGGAGTGGATACAACGCTATTTCAACCGGATCGCACGGACAGCACAACGCCAAGTGTAGAGTGCACGTGCTACCCTGCTGGGTACTTTGCTGACGCTCGATTGGCTTCGATCCAACGCTTGACGTCATCCACAATTTGCGTGTCTCCTTGGACCAAGGTCAACATGTGGGCTGCCACCGCTTCGGCTTGCAGCCTGTTGCCTGTATGCCACTGCAGTTCGGCCAGCACCCTCAGATCACTCAATTTTTTGCACTCTGTCAATTGCACCGCTTGGGTTGCGAATTCAAGCGACTTTGTAATGTCCTCGATCGCGGCGGCAGCCAACGTGGCTTTTCTGAGCACATCCAACTACTGCGGATTTGAGCGGCCGGGTAATCTTTTTCTAACAAGGCAAACCAAGCCAACATCGACCTCCATACTGTTCATCGGGATCGAGCTCGATCACCTTGCGCAAGCGCTGTTTGGCAAGTTCCATGTCACCGCGTTTGGCGTCGAGCGTCCCCAGCTTGCCCAGAGCTAGGGCATTGTTAGGTTGCCGCTGAACAATGTCCGAATACAAACGGTGGGCAACGTCATCCAGGTTGTTCCGCATCGCATTTTCCGCCGAGCTCAGATCCCCATCGAGTTGCGTTTGCTGGGCGACATACACTTTCAACTTTTTGCGCAGCTCCGCCGCGTCGGCGTTGATGATCAACGCTTCGCGAACAGAGGCGATCGCGACTCGATAATGGCCGGTTTGCGCAGCTGACTCAGCATCTTGCAGCCATTCGTCGACGAGTTGTTGCTTAAGTGCGCTGGCTCGCGCGGTAGCTTCGTCGGCGTGGGCGCATGGGGCTTATGGGTGGGGCTTATGGGTGGGGCTTATGGGGGGCTTATGGGAACAGACCCTGGTCAAAGGGGGATGGGGTGTATGGGTGCATGGGGACAGACCCTGGTCAATCGCTGGTCAAAGGGGGACAGAGTCTTGGTTAAGCATCAGCGAATGCATACGCGGACGAATCGCGAGATTTTGACCTCGTCGATCCGAAGCAAGAACGATTCGATCTGAATCGTGCGAGGATAGAGATTCCACGGGCCAAGTAGAAGGACCTAGAGTGCGGGGCAGCGATGTAGAATGCTGGCCAAGGCATCTTAGACTGTTTAAGTTTTTGGCCTATTTCTTTGCGGAAGTGCCGTGCATGCAGCCCATCCTTGCATGTAAGCAAGAGAATGGAGGAGTTTTGGAAAATGACGTTTGGGAATTGGGCGAACGACACAATCGTTTTCGTCAAACCGCGCAGATCGGGGCAAACCTCAGTTTCGGACCCTTAGTCGGAGAGCAACGATGAGTTCCTTGGCGTTCGGTTTCGAATCGATGGGGGGTGACTCCGGTGAATGGAGTAAAAAGTTCGTCCAGTTCATTCGCAAGTTGTATCCAAGCTTCCGCTGTAATCCCCAGACGCTGAAGCACAGGGGGGAGATCTGCTGGTGTCGAACCTCGCTTCCCCACAACAATGAGCCGAGCTGTCCAATCCGCTAGCTCAACATATTCAATGAGCGACATGTCCAGATAACCTTTGTCGCTACACCGGTCACCGCCAGTGCTGGCATAGGCACCCGGCTGATCTGCTAGCTCCACCGGTGCAAGGTGTGAATCGGGCGGGCTCGCTGCATTCGAGTCCGGCCGAAGTTGCGTTGGATCCACGGCGTTATCAAGGTTCTGAGCAATGCCTGCAAGGGTAGCCCTCAACGCGTCTATCCGGCACTTGATGGATGAATGGGCACTCAATTCGATCGTTTCCGCAATAGAAGCCCGTATAAGATTCAGGTCGACATAGACGGCGCATGCCAAAATGGCCTCGGTGTCATCCAGACAGACGGATTTAAAGCGATCCGCCCAGAAGTGACCGAAGGTTTCGTCCTCAGCATTCGCGCGCTGTGCTATGCGCTGGCTCATCAGTCGCGTCCACCATGAAATGTCACTCAACCGAAGGCGAATAGCAGCCAGCTCTGCTGGAACCCTGCGAATACTATCCAGCTCCTTTTCGTTGGGTCCTCTCGAAGTACGCCGCATGTTTGGAGTGGGGCACAGATACAGCCATCGGCGCGCAATCTCCGTGTCATCCCACAGATTCACGATGTCAGGCCGCGACCGCAGGATTAGATGGAAGTGATTGTCGAGTACCGAAGACGAAATGATATCTATTCCAAATCCGGCAGCCAATCGCACCAGTTCTTCATCAAACCAACCCTTTCGATGGCTGCAACACCTACCCGATTCCAAGTCCTTCCCCAGAAGCATTGCTCTTCGAGCAAGGCGATTCATAACATGCACCACCGCCACTTCGTCAGGACGGAATTGGTCTCTGCGGTTCTTTCGTGACATAAATTTCACTCCTCATGACAGAATTCATTTCTCTATGAGTATTGACGGCGCATTTTCGGGCAACTTTCAGGGATCAAACAATTTTTCCCCAAATAGTCTCCAGTTTGAGCAGAACTACGGCTTACCACACACCGCGATCCAAGAAGATGATTTGTCCGCTGTCACATTGGCGAGACAGACTCGCTATTGCAGGTTTCGAACAAGCTGATTCGCAAGTGACAGGCCTAAGAGAACCCGAGCTGGAGTAGGCCTTTCAGTGCAAAACCTTGTGTTTACAGCGAAAAATTTGTAGCGACAAAGGACAGGGAGTGAGTGTGGGGGGGGGACAGACCCTTGTCGCACTTTCCCTTGTCGCACTTGTCGCAGACCGGAGCGCGGGGACAGACATTAATACCCCCTTCCCGCGATCACCAAGGTAGAGCGCCTAGTGACAGACATTAATCAAAGATTCAATGGCAGAAAGAACTCTACGCCGTGCTGATCTCGGCGGAGAGTCTGATTGAGCTGTTCGTAGCAAAACAGCAATGTCCCCCCCGGAGAAGTCCTTTCGCAACTCGAAGTCTTGCCCACCCCGAAGTCCTTTGGCTGCTCACGACGCAAGCGGGTAAGGGACTATCGACGACGACGGACGACAGTCGTTAAGCCCACAAGTGCCAATACAACGAGAGCCGATGGTTCTGGCACCGCTGAAATTCCGGGTGAGCCGATGTTTCCGAGGGCATTGTTGGAAACGAATGCACCGTTAAGCCCAGCCACACTGGCTGGCAGTCCGATTGTCAAAGACCCGTCGAAATTGTCGAATGATCTACCTGCTGTGGCAGCACCGAACGATACAAATTGCGCTGCTACCGTGCCCACAGAATCAAACACAACAACACCATCGCCATTTGAACTAAAGCTCAAGCCGCCGCCACTGTATGAGCCCAGCTTGAAGTTGGATGGCACATTGGCACCGAACCAAAACTCACGAAAACCAGCTAGCTCCGCACTCGTGTTCGTGACGTCATCAATTTCCAAAAACACCACCGTTTCGCCAACGTCGATTGAGGTGAATCCATCTCCAAATAGCTCTGCACTCAAAGCAAAGTTGTTAGTGTTGTCGTCCATCCGGAAACCCGTAAAATCGATCGATGTCGTGCCGAAGTTACTCAGCTCGAACCAATCCTATGTTCCACCGGCACCTGAACTCGACATCACTTCGGTGATGAGTAAATCCGCATGAACTTGCGGCGCCAGCACGCAAACCAATGCACCGAAACAGGCACTTGCCCACATCTTAACTTTCATCTCCAACCCCTTCATAAAGTTTTTAAACGAAGCTCGTATATCACACTCAAAGCCATGATCTTCTCCCACGTCGAAAAAGACTGGCATCCGAACGGAGTAGTGCACACACTAGTTGGGGAGTTTTCGCGTAGATTAAGCAATGACTAATTTTTGATGTATTTTTGGTTAATTTTCAATGAAGCTGGTCTCTACTGGCCTGAGCGAGATAAGCCGGTAGGGAGCGTCCCCGAGCCGCATATCCAACACGATTAAACCTGCCTAAAGTTTGTTTGCAGTCCATCTTCCCTGGTGGGATGCCAAGTCGTGGCAATAACCCAATCAGTAGGGGGTGCAATATAGTCAACTGCGCGGCACAGGTGTTTTGCTAGTGGTTCAACCCAGTCCGATGCATAGGGACAGACCCTAGTCGTCGATGCTTAGGGACAGACCCTAGTCGTTCCGAGCTCAGTCGTTTTTTGTCGGATGATTGTGGTTGCTCCCTCGCCGTTACAACTCAGCAACCAACATCGTGTGGATCTCCAGCCGCGGGACAGTGACACGTTGAAGGTTGCCTTCTTGCATTATGGATAATTCAGCTCCATCCGGTTCCAGATGGCAACGGCGAAGGTTGTACCCATCGAAAGTGATCACAATATCGTGAATAGGAAGCACCTCCTCGCGCAGCGGTACGTCTTCGGCTGGCAAACCATGAAACGCGGTGGTGTTGACGTCGTTGAATAAATGAATCACCAGACGCTCGCCATCTCGACTCTGCCTTGTAACGACGGCCTGCACACACATCGGAGCTTTTACACGCACAGGTGGTGGTGCCGAGGCGACGTGCTCAATGGCCGCGCGAAGCGCTTCGCGATAGTAGGGATACGGTGTCAAGTAATTGGCTGCATCCATCCCTGCGGCAAATAGGATAATACGCCCGGCTCCATACGGATGCGTGAGGATCGCGGGCACCGCTTCTCCTTTCGCCCCCGCCCGAGGCAGCAAGTGGCCTAGGGGCTGTGCTCCGTTAGGGCGAACACGAATCGCTGGGCCTTTAAAAGTCACCGAACCACTTCCAATCAACGGATACAACGCCTCAGCCATGAACGTTCCGGCCACTGGCATAAAGTCCCACACTCCCTGACGCTTGGTCCAGTAATCGGCTGGCAATGTCCTCGCAAAATTCACGTCGAGCTCCTCTACAGGTGCATCGGCCAGGGCAGGGCCCAGATGCTCGATACCAAGTAACTCGGCTAGGCCATGTTTTATGCGGGGTTCTCCGAACGCATCACACAAACCGGCATCAAGCGTGGCGACGAGCCCACCCCCTTGATGCACAAAGTTGCGAATGGCTTCAAGCTGCACATCATCCAAAGCGGCCGTGTTCGCGAGCAGCACTACTTTGTACTTGGCCAAGTCTTCGCTGTTTAGATTCCAGTCAGCAATGAGCGTTATCGGTAAATGCGTTTCCAAGCCAGCGCGAAAAGTGCCAAACACCGAAGCCATATAACGCTGCTCGACGTCACCGCGCGTGTAGAAGCAGCGCGTATTGTCGCTCATGACCAGCGCACCCCAGGGCTCGGGCTGTTTATGCGTGATCCACGGTCCACGCCGACGCACCTGCTCTAAACAGTGATAGGCAGCCGGTTGAAGATGCTCCGGTTGAATGACCGCTAGGCTTGGCAACACGCCATGTGTTACCGCCAGCATCATACGGCGTTCAATCTCATGCGCGGGGAACGAATCCTTACCATATGGATTTCCGCGCGACATCAAATAGGGTTCCGCAAACGCCGTGCGATGATTGGAGTAAGCCCACATGGTGGCGAGCCCAAAGGCCGGAACGACACTCGCCCCACGATTGGTTTCGTCGAGCCAGAATTCCATGTCAGGTGCATCGAGTAGTAAGTTCATCCGCGCGGGCATGTTACGCGGCACATCGAGGAAATGCCCAAAACGGCCTGCGTTGGTTGTCCAAGTCACCAATGCCACTTCAGGCTTGATCCCCTTCAATCGCGTTTGCATCCGTACGATCAAATTCTCCATGCGGCGGTCGGCCCAGTGTTGATAGCGACGGAAGGCGAGATTGGCGATTTCGCGCGGTGGCAATTCCTCACCCGTTTCCTGGCGATAGTTGTTACGGCAATGCTCGCAGTAACAAGCACCGGCATAATGCAAGCCATCAAAGCTGAAAGCATCCACCGCCGGAAAGGTCACTAAGATTTCAGCCAGCACTTCGATGAAGAAGTCACCATAAGGCCCCAACGGACAGAGCATGCCGCCGATGGGATTTTGCGTCAGATCGACTTGCGGGATCTCGCGCGTATCGGTGCTGATCAACCGCCATTCGGGATGCAGCGCATACACTTCGCCCTGCAACGTGGGTGGATAGACCCCCAAGATACGCACACCCAGCCGCTGGTACTCCTCAACTTGCTTGAGTGTTTGCGCATGCGAAACGTGTGGCGAGTGCCGCTTGAGTAACGTGGAATTGTAGTAAGCGTAATAGGGATCGACGAAGCCAAGTTCGCTGATCGTCACCCCCGCTTCGGCCGCACGAGCGCGTTGTGCGCTGCTCATGACGCTCAACGTGTACCCAACCCCGAGCGTACTTTGCAGCCACTCGGGAACTTTGATCGCATGAAAGGGCTCTTTGTCAAACGGTTGGGGCAAGATCGCTTGATCATGCCAAATACTGTTTGCTGATGATGATTGCGACCATCCGATCTTCGGGCAACTGGCGGCAATGGCTGTCGTGGCGATGAAGTGACGGCGACTGAGCATGGGTGCCTCTTGCTGACCAATGTTGAGGTAACTGAATCGATGAAACTGCAACCAACATACCATCGCGCCGTACCTGCAACCCGTCAGAGCAACCAGAGGTTTGGGGAATATGCAGGCAGTCAGTACTATCGGAGCTAACTGCTACTCCTTCCCCGGCCCGGATAGGCCGACCCGGTCGACCCTCCCTAAGAGAATTCAAACGTTTCGCTTAAGTGCTTTCAGGGAGGGTAAGTTGGGCGCCGGACCTCAGCGAGACCGCTTGATCCCCAAAGACGCTTGGTGGCCTGCTTAGCTGTTAAGCGTGCATGACTTGGCCGCCATCGACGTTGATGGTTTGTCCGGTAATGTTCCGGGCATGTGGAGAGGCTAAGAACACCGCGACCGCAGCGCATTCTTCGGGCGTCTGCCAACGACCGAGCGGCGTTACCTTCTTAAGCTTGTCTGCAGCCCAAAACTCATACGTTTGACGCTCGGCGACAGGCAACTGCGATTGCATGGCTTGCCACACGGACTGATTCAATTCTGTCTTGACCATGCCGGGCGAAAGCGCATTGGCACGCACTCCGTATGGAGCCAAGTCCTTAGCCATGACCTGCATGAAATTGATCAAACCGGCTTTGGCAGCACTATAGGGAGGATCGGTCGGAGAACCGATTTGGCCAGCCACGGAGGTTAGAAACAAAAATGTTCCGCTACGACGTTCGTACAGGGAACGTGCGAAGGCATGCGCGACGTTAGCCGCCCCCACGAGGTTCACCTCCAACGTTCGAGCCCACACCGACGGCGCAACGTTCCAGAATGGAAAACCGGTTTGACCCGATCCGATACCCACCGAGTAAACAACGTGTTGCACGTCATCCAAGCGACTCGCCAATCGCTCCAATTCGTCGAGTTGGGTGACATCTGCCAACAGCCATTCGATCCTTGGCGATTCGGCTGGAAGCTCAGGGCGGGGCAGGGTAGGGGGGCGGATATCTACGCCGACCACATGGCAACCTTCGACGGCAAAAGCTCGGGCAATTGCCTGGCCAATACCCTGAGCCGCCCCAAAGACGACCACTTTTTCGCCTGCAAGATGCATTTTCATGAAATTTAGTTCGCAATAGTGGGGTGCAATCGGTCGTTTAGCCAGGCCAGTATATTGACTTTGGATCTTCCCGGGTCTTCAATCAAGGTTAATGGATTTCTTCACGTATGCGACTAGCGGCCATGTGTTGGCTGTCCCCACCCAGTTGCCTCCCTTCCTTGTGCGTGGATGACAAAATGAACACCGCAGCCCCGCTTCTGTGGATTTGCTTGTTGGTCGGTTGGTTCGGTCAGCGATTGCCACTGACCGCACAAGGGCTACCGCTCCATCAACGGATCGATCAAAGGTTCTCGCAAACGTCGCTTGGTAAATTCGGCCAATGTTCAGACGCCGAGTATCTGCGGCGAGTGTCGCTTGACTTAATAGGTATGCCTCCGACGGCCGATCAAACGCGACAGTTCATTGCCGATTCCGCACCGAACAAACGCGCGATGTTGGTGGCTCAACTACTCTCTTCGCCGCACTATGCTCGACATCAAGCATCGATGCTCGAACTGATGCTTATGGAACGTCGCGCAAATACTCATGTGACGGCTGAGGAATGGCAAGCGTGGTTGCTGGCAGCGGTGCGCGATAACAAGCCTTGGAACCTATTGGCAAAAGAGTTGTTAGTTACCGATGGCGCAGAACCCAGCAGTCGTCCGGCGTCGCGATTCTTTCTGGACCGAACGGCGGAACCGCATTTGCTGACCCGGGATATTGGTCGTGTTTTCTTCGGACGCGACTTGCAGTGCGCGCAGTGCCATGACCATCCTCTTGTGAAAGATTATTTGCAAGCCGATTACCACGGCCTGTTGGCCTTTGTGAGCACCAGTTACACGCAAATCTTGAAAGAGGGTGAAAAGGAGAAGACGGTGCTAGCGGAGAAGGCTGGGGCCGAATTGGCCTTTGAGTCGGTGTTCGAGGGAGTGCCGCATCGTACCGGCCCCCGCTTGCCAGACCTACTCGCGCTAAACGAAGCGTTCCTGCTTCCCGGCGAAGAGTATCAAGTTCCGCCGGCGGACAATGTCCAAGCGATCCCCGCTTTCAGTCGTCGCGCCAAAATGGCCGAGCTGGCGACCAACGGCACCAACCGAGCCTTTAATGAAAACATCGTCAACCGCCTGTGGGCGCAGATGCTGGGCCGAGGCTTGGTGCATCCGGTCGACTGGCATCACGCGGACAACCCCGCCAGCGATCCTGAGTTACTGCAGTTGTTGGCAGATCAATTTGCAGCCATGAACTACGACATGCGATCCTTTCTTGGCGAGCTAGCGCTCACCGAAGTGTACCAACGCTCGTTTGATACTCCTCAGGATTCGCTTGCACTGGCTGACAAAGCCCGCGAAACGTGCAGTGCTATCGAGTCGCAGTTGGTCGCGCTGGATGCCCAAGCCACAGCATCGACTGAACGCTATGCAACAGCGACGGATGCGTGGTACGCGGCTGAGGCCATTGCGATCCCGGTGGCCAAGGAACTAGACGTTGCCCGCAACGCTTACGCGGAGCTCAGGAAGAAACAAGACGATGCAACCGCTGCGCTGACCACCGCCACTTCAAAGTTGAACACTCAACAGCAGCTCGAAAGTTCACTCCAACAATCGCTCGCCGCACTGCAACTAACTTCGCAGCTTCTGCCAAGTGACACTGAAATCGCTGATGCTGTACAGAAACTGCAAGCCAAATCGCAAGCTGCGACTACTGAAATCGCTACTGTCCAACCAACCATTGAACCATTAACGGTTGCCCAAACCGCCGCCATCGAGGCCACTCGGAACGCCAAACCTGCATTAGAGGCCTCGCTCGCTAAGCTAACGCCATTTTCCGATGCGGTTCGCGCGGCCGAGGACGTGATGCTTCAGGCACGGCGTCAATCCGCCATCGACTCGGGAGCCTTCTTGGCGTTGCGAGGCCGTTTAGAAACGAGCCAACGCATCGCCAAGTTACCGGAGTTGCAGCAAGCCATTGCCGCCGCCGAAGCGCAAGCCGCACAACTCGCCACTGCCGTAAGTGTTGAGCAAACGAACTTAGCCTCAACCACTGCGCTGTTGCACGAAAAAGCTCAAGTGTTACAACAGCTGACAACCGGTTTAGAGGCTGCCCAACAAGCAGCTTCGCTGGCACAAGCTGAACTCGCTCGTCGCAACCAAGAAAGCCAATCGCTCGTCGCGGCCGTTAGTGCAACCGAAACGGCACTCGCTGCTTTGCCGGGTGACGAAACTCTAGTGGAAGTCCTGGGCAAGCTCCAAAACCGGTTAGCAGCTTCTCAAATGCAGATCGGGCAATCGCAGCAAGCTGTCGATGCGGCCGACGCATTGCTCCAAGACTCGCTCGCCCTGCGAACGCGAGCACGACAAGCGCTGGAGGGAGAGCAAGCCGCCTGCACTTTGAATCAGCAAGCACTGGACACTGCCAGCGCTACTCTCGCCTTAGCACAATCGACCGTTTCCCAACGGCAAGCTGATTTTGTGGCCGCCCAAGCCACTCTGGACGAACATTGGTCGCGAGATTTTACCATGGCCGTAATCAAGCCGCTGACCCCTGAACAACTTTGTTGGACCGTCTTTCGCGTCACGGGGGTCTACGATAACTATTGGGCAGTCGAAGTCGCTGAGCTGGACAAAGCCACACCACTGACGGAAGAGCAAAAACTGGACAATGAACTCCTACGCAACCGTCAGTGGGAATTGGAGCAACGGGTCTACGACAAGTTAAAGGGGAACATCCCCGTGTTTGTAGCGTTCTATGGGGCTGCGGCGGGTCAACCACAAAGCGACTTTTTCTCCACTGCCGATCAAGCTCTATTCGCGGCCAACGGAAGTGCGATCAACAGCTGGGTTGCGCCGGCTGGCGACAATGTCACGCAGCGCATGATCCAACAAGTCGACTTGCAGCTTGCGGCCGAGGAACTGTACCTGGCGATACTGACGCGATTGCCAAGCATTGAAGAAAAACAAGACATCGTGAACTACTTGTCCCCGCGCATAGAGGACAAGCCGGTCGCTGTTCAAGAGTTGGTTTGGGCCTTGCTGAATTCCGCCGAGTTTCGGTTCAACTATTAGGAGAGTCTTACCATGCACGCAAAATACGCTTGTCGCTCCGCAGAGCATCAGCTTGCGCGACGTCAGTTCTTGGGAACGCTGTCGGCTGCTGGCACGGTCGCCATGACCGGTGGCTTGGGTATCTTCAGCAATCCGGCCATTGCACACCAGTTGCAATCCGATCAAAAGCGGATCGTGGTCTTCAACATGCATGGTGGACTGAGCCAATTGGAGAGTTGGGATCCGAAGCCGGGGACCGAAACAGGTGGCCCTTTCCGTGCGATTCCGACCTCAGTGCCTGGGATTCATATCTGCGAATTATTGCCACAAACAGCCAAGCAGATGCATCACCTGTGTTTGGTGCGTGGGGTGAATACGGCAGAAGACGATCATGGCAAAGGGATCTACATGATGTTGACTGGACGCCGGCAAACCCCGGCTGCCGACTATCCGCAGTTGGGTGCCGTGGCCGCCAAGTCGCTGATGCCAGAGGACAGTTCTTTACCGGGGCATATTCTGATTACGCCGGGTGGCAGCGGTGGCCGCGGGAACGACGCAGCTTATCTAGGCCCGAAGTACTCGAGCATCTATCTGGGTAACGGTAATCCGCCGCAGAATACAACTCGCCCCGAGAGCATCAGCGAAGCATCGGATGCAGCCCGGCAAGACTTTCGTCGCAAGATCAACGATCGCTTCCTGAATCGCCGCCGCACAGCCGTGACCGAAGCGTTCACCTACTCGTACGAACAAGCTCAACAACTGATGCGGCAACGCGACGTCTTTGATGTGAGCAAAGAACCGGAGAAGGATAACGATCGCTACGGCAAGCATGACTTCGGTCGGCATTGCTTACTCGCCCGCCGCTTGCTGGAACAGGGAATCACCTTTGTGCAGCTATCCCACTCGAACTACGACACACACAATGAGAATTTTAGTTTTCACATCGAACAACTGGGCGAGTTCGATCAATCGTTCTCCTGCTTCGTCGAAGATCTGGCGGCGCGCGGCATGCTCGATAGCACTCTGATTGTCGTGCTGTCGGAGTTCGGACGCACACCCAATGTCAACCTCTATTACGGTCGCGATCATTGGTCGCAAGCTTGGTCGATCTGCATGGCTGGCTGTCGTACACCGCGCGGTGCCGTGTATGGCAAGACCAATGCGAACGGAACCGCTGTCGAAGAAGGGCAAGTCAACCACGGGAGCTTGTTCCATACTTACCTGAAATCGGCCGGAGTTGACTCGAGCAGTGCGTTCAACATTGCCGGTCGTGAAACGCCGATTGCCGATCCGGCCGAAGCCGCCGTATCGGCACTGCTGACCTAGTGACCTGCTGCGCATTACGGCCCCAACTCTCCCTCTGGGAGAGTCGCCAGTCATCCGGGCGGAGGGTGTATTGCCCCCCTAACTCTCCCACTGGGAGAGTCGCGAGTAATGCGAGCGGAGAGGGTTCTCGTGCCGCCTCCACTAACCTTTTACGTCCAACCACTTGTTCCGAGACAATCGCAATGGAAATTCCAGCTGGATTTGATCCGACCAAAGCACACGTGGTGGCGCAGTGGCCCCACGATCGACCGCTCATTGCCTGCCGCTTTTCTCCTGCTGGCGATGTGGTCTGCTGCGGCTCGGAAGATGCTGTCGTCGAGCGTTTTCAACTGACCGATGGCGGTAAGACCAATTTGAGTGGCGGTCATGATACGTGGGTGCGGACCATCGCTTACACACCCGATGGGAAGCAACTCATTAGTGGCGGTTGCGATGGCAGGCTTTCGTGGTGGACCAACACAAGCGAGGCCGCTCCTCCCATCCGCTCCGTCGACGCGCATCAGGGATGGGTCCGCAGCCTGGCGGTTAGCCCTGATGGTCAACTGTTGGCAAGCGGCGGTAATGATCATCAAGTTCGCTTGTGGAACATTCACGACGGAACCCTTGTCAGAGAAATGGCCGGGCATGAGCGACACGTTTATTGCGTCGCCTTTCATCCCAATGGTCAGTTTTTGCTTAGTGGCGATTTGGCCGGTAATCTCATTCAGTGGGAGGTCAGCACTGGGAATCAAGTGCGCACGTTTGACGCCAAATTGTTGCACTCTTACAACGGTGGGCAGCAAGTTGACTTTGGTGGGATCCGAGCTATCGCGGTGAGTCCGGATGGTAAGTGGTTAGCGGCGGGCGGCTTGCACAAAGCGAGTAATCCACTCGGAGCGGTCCATGAGCCGCTGGTGGTATTGTTCAATTGGGAAACCCAGCAAGTTCAACATCAGCAAGTGGCGGAAGGCATTACGCAAGGAGTGATTTGGCGACTCCAGTGGCTAGCCGATGGCTCGCTAATGGGAGTAAGTGGAGGAGCAAGTGGAGGCTTTTTAGTCTTCTGGAAGCCCGAGTCAGACAAGGACTTTTTTCGTTTTGCCTTGCCGAGTCTCGCGCGTGACATGGATGTGCATCCTGATGGGCTCCAGGTCGCCACGGCGCATCATGACCGCCACGTCCGAATTACACGCTTAGCCGCCCCAGTATGAGCACGTTGAGACGTTAGCACGGCTTTAAATCCAACCCAACACTCCGGAAATCCCTCGCCCGATGGAAAGCGTAAGTTCCGTTTATCGACTGGACTGCGGGGCAGTTGGCAAACGAAAGCGTATTCATCGTTAACACATTGCGGTAGCGCGACGCATGCCGGGTAGGAAGCTATATCAGTCGTCAGTTGCCGCTTTCGTCTGCAAGAGTTCCGTTGAGTGGAGGATACCCTCGAGGCGATTTCTAAGTGCATGCATCTGATCGGCACTCCATTGTTGGCCAGTTGCCGCCACCAGTGTCATCGTGATGACAACGGCAACGCCAAAAACGGCTACCGCTAGTCCCCATAAGGACTCGCCGAGCATCCACTGCGAGTACGCCAGTGCCAGACCGAAGAAGGCGCTGAAGGACATGGCGAGATAGACGATCCACACAAAGGTCCAGACATCCAGTCGCGGTGCAAAGCGTCCGTGAATTAAGCTGGCTAGCCCACGCTCCGCGACATAGAACGAGAGGTGTGGCGACCATAAGCGGTGTTCCTCGACCGGCAGATGCAATTCGCCGTACTCGCCATACATGGTAAAACTGTTCTTTTGATTCAGTTCCGCGCAGGCATCGCGTAGCTTTTCAATGGCCTCTTGCCGCGATGTGGGGAGTTCAATGGTAAATGTTGGACGTAGCTTAAACCAGAACATAATGACTCCTGTAGGAGATGCAAAACGAACCCGCCAAATCCCTGCTTGCTTGGCTCCTGATGCCGTCGAGATTAACGGTCTGAGAAGCAGAGTCAAGCGAAATCTGTCAATTCGAACGATTGCCAACTAGTGCACACTCCCGCACGGCTCCCCCACAGCCAAATTTTGGACAGTTTTGCTAAACTGGGCTTTGATTAGCTGGACAGCGCCAGGTTTTTGAGCGGCAAGACACTAGCCGCTCACATTGCGGAAAATCGCGTAACTTACGGTAATTGGATACGAACCTGGCGTTGTCCTGTTAGGAGAGGCCGGGCTGGGTCGCCTTGTCGATTCGGGAAGGCGGTAATGGATTGCATCTACATAATATGTACCTTTGGAGTTCTCATGTTCAAAAAGTTGTTTGTTTTGGGTTTAGCGATCTATCTCGCGACGTCATCGACCGTTGTGGCTCAGGAGGTAGCTGTTTGGCCAGCGTTTTTGGGTGCCGGCGCGGTCCGCACCGACGCCGTCCTACCGCTTCAGTGGACCCCCTCGGAGAACCTGGCTTGGCAGGTCGACGTTGTGGGTTATGGGCAGTCAAGTCCTGTGCTGTGGGGTGACCAAGTGTTTGTAACGAGCGTCGAGGGGGACAAGAAGGAGTCCTTTCACACGACCTGCCTCGATCTGAAAACCGGCTCTGAAGTTTGGCGGAAGACGCTTGCCAACTCGTCGCCGGTTGACAGTAGCCTCTACGTGAGTCGTGCTGCACCCACACCCGTCATTGATGCAGATCGAATCATCGTGCAGTTCGAGAGTGGTGACTGCGTCGCCTACTCCCACGCTGGGGAAGAACTGTGGACGCGAAAGTTGGGACAAGACCATGGTCCGTTCGTTCCAGAGTTTGGTTTAGGTGCATCGCCTTGTCAAACGGAATCGCACGTATTCGTATTGCTGGAGCAAGATGGTCCAAGTTTTCTGCTGGCCTTGGTTAAGGCGACTGGCGAGACAACTTGGAAAGTGGAGCGTGAGCCCCGTTCGAGTTGGAGTTCGCCGGCAATCGTGACGGTCGCGGGGATGCCGCAGGTCGTGGTCAGTTCGGCTGGCACGGTGCTGGGCTACGCGGCCGAGTCCGGTGAGGAACTTTGGAAGTTCGATGATGTCGGCGGAAATACAGCCACCACACCCATTGATCATGGTCAAGGCCAATTCTTGATCGCCGCGTCGGCCGGACGCCAAGGCGAGAATGCGGTTTCTTCAAAGAAGTCCAATGGGCTCATGCAGATCAGCCAGCAGGCTGGCAAGTGGGTGGTTGAACGCAAATGGATTTCAGAGGACGCGAATCCCAGTTGGGCATCCCCCATTATTCACGCGGGGCTCGCCTATTGGGTGAATCGTGTTGGCGTCGTTTACTGCCTCGATGCCTCGACGGGAGAGGCTGTTTACACGCAGCGCTCCAAGCAGTCGTGTTGGGCAACTCCTGTCGCCATCGGAGACCGTATTTACTTTTTTGGCAAAGAGGGTGTGACCACCGTCATTAAGGCGGGACGGGAGTTCGAGGTCATTGCGGAGAATCAACTTTGGAATCCTGAGGACATCCAGCCGGTTGAATTGAGCGAGGCGGATCAAGCGAATGAAGAGCGACGACGCGGTGCGGCCATGTTTGGCGGACCGACCGTGTACGGCGTGGCAGTAGCCAATCAGAGTTTCATTGTTCGCATCGGCCAACGCGTATACTGCATCCGCGAATAACCAGCCAGAGTTGCCCCGTGGGTCACTCGTGCCGCGAGTGACCTACTGGGGGTTGTATTTGTACGAGCGGTAATGTCTTCACGGTCTGCGACGCACCCTTGTTTGGGCAAGCCCCACAACCGCTTTCGCCAGTTCCATTGGCCCACAGCCATACCCGTCGCAGCAAGACGCAGGCAGCCGCACCCACGATGAGAGCTGCCACAACGGTCTGCCAATCGATCAACATGCCAACGCTCCTCAGGAACTAACAAACAGGCTGCCGAGCTGATAGGTCAACAGCGCAGCGATATAGGCTAAGCCGGTCATGTAGCAAAATGTGAAAATTGGCCAACGCCACGAGTTCGTTTCGCGTTTGATCACCATCAGGGTCGCAGCGCATTGGGCGCACAGTGCAAAGAAGACCATGATGGAAAACGCGACTGGCAAGGTGACGACGGGCCGACCGTCGGGCCATTTTGAGTTGGCGATGGCCGACTGCAGCCCTTCGTCATCTTCGGCCACATCGCCTCCCAATGAGTAGATCGTGCCGAGTGTTGCGATGATCACCTCGCGCGCCGGGAACGAAGCGATGACTCCGACCCCAATCTTCCAATCCCAACCCAGCGGCTTGACGACAGGCTCGATCACTTTGCCCATCCGTCCGAGAAAACTAGCTTCGATCAAACTGCCGCTCAGCTGTCGACGCTCGGTCTGCAGGGCAAGTAATTCGGGAGGCTCGTCATCGCCCGCAGTCGACTGCGCCAAGGCTTCAATTTGAGCGGTTACAGATTGCAAGGGTCGATGATCTCCCGGGAAGTAACCGGCGGCCCAGACCAAGATCGAGGTACAAAAAATCAACGTTCCTGCTCGCGACAGAAAGGCTTGGCCTCGTTCCCAGACACGAAAGAAGACCACTCGCAACGACGGGATTTTGTAGCTCGGGAGTTCCATCACAAAGGGTGGAACCTCGCCTGGAAAGAAGAATCTTTTTAGTAACCAAGCGACCGGAACGGCGACGGCCACTCCTACCACATGCATGCCGAACAGCACCAGGCCGCGCAAGCCAATCCAACCACCCAGCCAAGACGCATCAGGCACGAACGTGTAGATCAACAGCACATACACAGGTAATCTTGCAGAGCAGCTCATAAGTGGTGCAATTAAAATGGTCACCATGCGATCGCGACGGCTTTCGATCACTCGGGTGGCCATAATGCCCGGTACCGCACAAGCAAACGAAGACATGAGCGGCAGGAAGGATTTACCGCTCAAGCCAAGCTTGGTCATTAGCTTGTCCATCACAAAGGCTGCGCGGGCCATATAGCCACAATCTTCCAGCAAACCGATGAAGAAGAATAGCATGAGAATCTGCGGCAAAAATATAACGACCGAGCCGACCCCCGCGATGATGCCATCGCTAAGCAAGCTTCGTAATGTTCCGGGTGCAAGTGACTGCTCCAAGAGACCAGTCGCCCAGGGCTGGATGTCATCTGTGATGCGATCCATGAACCAGCTTGTGCCCCAGGTGATGGCTTGAAAGACGGTAAACATCACGGCTGCGAAGCCTACAAGACCCCATACGCGATGAGTGAGCACATGGTCGATGCGGTCGGAGGTGGTGGTCGCACCGGCTTGAGGTCGTTCGATGATGCCTGTTAGTTGCGAGCGAATCCAGGTGTAACGGACCTTGGTTTCGACGGCTGGCACGCGTTGACCGGCGGCCGACAATCGCTCCCGAATTTCGCTTAACCGCAGGGGCAAGCCGCTGAGCTCAGGGCGTCGACTAAGTTCGGCGGCATGAGCGCCTTCCATATCAAGAATGAGGCGTTCGACCAAGAAGGGAGGCAGTTCAAGGCCCGACTGCTCGCGAATCCAAGTTTGGAGTGAGTCCGTTTCCTCTTGGAAGCCACCGACAAAGATAGATGCTGGGGAAACATGCACTGCGCCGGCCGCCTCGCGAATCGCCTGCTTGATTTGGGCTACCCCCACAGACCTGCTGGCAGTCGCGGTTAGGATCCGAGCGCCCAAGCGGCTCGAAAGCTCGGGTAGGTCAATCTTGATACCTTCCGCTTGAGCTCGATCCCACATGTTTAGGACGAGCACGAGTGGTTTGCCGAGCTGACGGACCTGAGTGAACAAATAGAGGTTGCGTTCCAGGCTGGTGGCATCGACGATCGCCACGATGACATCCAACTGCGGGACATCTGCTTGCTTGCCCAGCAGCACGTCGACCGAGACTTTCTCGTCCAGCGTGCGCGCCGCGAGGCTGTATGTCCCTGGCAAGTCGACTACCGTGACATCGCCAGTAACATCACGGTACTTGCCGAGCTTCTTTTCTACGGTAACCCCCGGGTAGTTTCCGATGCGAGCTGGCACGCCACACAGGGCGCTAAACAGGGTGCTTTTGCCGGTGTTCGGATTGCCAACTAAAGCAATCGTCAAAGCATTCGCGGGAGCTTTCATAATTATCAGAAGCTATTCGGGCTGGGGTGTTTCGATGCGAATGCGCTGGGCCTCTGACGTTCGTAGTGAAAGTCGATAACCTCGGACCAAGATCTCAAGCGGATCGCCCAGCGGAGCTCGGCCAACCAGCTTGACCGGTTCACCATCGGTGAGCCCCATCTCCATTAAACGTACCGCGATGGAATCGTCACCGATGATTTCAATTACGGTCGCTGTTTGGCCGGCGGCGATGTCCGCGAGAGTGTGCATTGCAGGGGTGGGTTTGATAAAGGGGGGATTGCTCAGGTCGTCGCAGCTACCAACACATCCACGTCACCGTTAAGTCGAAGGCTGAGCCGCTTTCCGTCAAGTGCCAGGAGGCAAGGGGTTCCTGGACAGATCATCCGAATTGCAGCACCCACACGAAGCCCCATTTCCGCCAACCGATGAATCTGCGACTCGTCTCCATGCACTTCCACGATACTGGCCTCTTCGTTGACTTGAAGCAGGTCGAGCGGTAGGAGGATTTTCGGATTGCGGGGCGCGCCCATGGTGAGTCGCTCTGTTAGGCGAGTTAGAATTGAGACTCAGTGTCAATAAGCAGATCTTTTTATACACGGTTGGTTGAGGATTGGGAATAACGAAACCTGGAAAGTTTGCCCAATCGCATCCGGAAAAACCACCCCCCCCCACATGGTAAGTGGTGTGCAAATAGGCGTGCGCTCGCAGCGCGATGACGCAAAAAAGCCTGGAAGAACTTCTGGGGAGACTCCCTTTTCGCGACCGGGCGCGACTGGGGACAGTCCCCTTTTTTAGGGTGGCTGAGCAACGCTTGGGGGCAGTCCCTTTTCGAGCGACTGCACCTCCGGGGGGGGCGCTAATTCCGCGGGGTGAGTCCCCGTTAACTCTGCGAAATCTGCTGAGGAACCTGTGGGGTGGGAAGCTGTGGGGGCTGTGGGGTGTGTCCCCGGTGCACTTTCCCCCTTGCATTTAATGACGAAAGTCCCGTTTGACTGAGCCGGTCAAACAGACCACAAGCCCCCAAATGCCGAAGGGTATGTTTAAGAAGGCGCAAGTAATGCACGGAAGGCAAGCAATTACGGCAGCTACCCGCGCCAGCAACAAACCCTTTCTTCGCGCCATGCACACCCCTCCAATGATCTGCACGATCGATAGCGCAGAAACTGCCAGTCCCAGAATGACCAGGAATGCGATGGCTCCTTGGACTTCGAGCAGGTTGGCGTTCAAGCCTCTCTGGCCCGACACACCCCCGAGCGATGTTAGGATATTGATAGCTACTCCCAGAATTTGCAGCACACCGAACAGAGCGATAAAGATGCCTGGCAATACGTACACTATCGGGTCTCGTCGGTTTCTGCGATCGGATCCATATCCCCCCGGAACTGAAGCCACTGTAGCTTCCCCTCCAAAATCTGGAAAATCCGGGACAGGCGCTGCGTAGGGATTCAGCGGACCATTGCTCTGGGGGTGCATGCCCCACTCTTGATTACTGAAGAGCAAGGGCTTTGCGGCGCCTGTCCCTGGCGGCACGTGGTCAGTCACCGGAGTCCCCCCCGCAGCGCCCATCCCCGTGAAGCTGGGGTGTGTCCCCGTTGGCCCACCGGCCGCAGTGCCTGTCCCGGCGGCGGGGAGCGCAGTGCCTGTCCCGGGGGGAGGGGAGGAGGGGGTCGGGATTGCTAGCAACTGCTGACAGTAGGGACACGCTGTGGTCAGGCCAGCCGTCGAGCCAGGTACCTCCATCACCCCCTGACAACTGCTGCAGACCATCCGGATGTTGCCGAGTGGAAGCTCTGCCGATCCAGAGGATGAAGCTTTCCCGCTGGTGAAATTGGGAGACTTGGAGGGCCCTTGCAAGCTGGGGGTTCCGGAATGCCGGGTGGACTGGGGATGAGTGCTGGGCTGGGGATGAGTACTGGATTGAGGTGACAGGGTGGCATTTGGGTACTCTAGGTCAATCGGTGGCTTTGGGTCGCCAGGATCAGTCGGGTCGATTTGGAGGCCAAGGCCCATTGATTGCCCAGCGAACCCTAGGTCGCCTGCTAGGTTTGCCGGTTGCGGGTAGCCAGCGTCAGTGGGGCCTGCGAAATTGATTTTTGCGTCCGATGACCGACGCAAATCGATCATGAATACCTTCCCACAGCTGTGGCACTTACCGCGGCGACCGTTCATCTCCTTCGCGCCAGCAAACAGCTGCTGGCACTCGGGACATTCAAAAAACCACCCCGCTTCCTGCTCAGCTGCAGCCGATTTGTCGGTCGAAATGGTGAAGATGTATTTGCAATTCTTGCATTGCCCCTTCGTCCCTAGCAACGCCTCGGCGCAAGCCAGCTCGGCGCTGCATTTGGGGCAGGCCACCCGCAACTGGCCGCGGACGTCTTGGCCCTGCGCGGATTGTACGAAGTTTATGGCCGCTGGATCAGGAATCTCCAGCAGAGTACGACAAGCAGGGCATTCGCACGACAGCCCGCCGCTTCCGTCGGGGACCCTGAGGAGCTTTCCGCAGGCTTCACAAGCAAATTCGATCGGCATCGGTGGCGCTTGCCTCGGTACTCAACAAGTTAAACAGTAAACTCATGCATGAGGATAGTTGTCCCTTCCTTAAGAATCCAGATCGGTAACGATCGGCGGTGAACTTTCGCACGAGTTGCCGGAGCAATCGCCTTCCTTCACTTCGCCTTCCTTCACTTCAAAGCTCGACCCATCGCCACTTCAACCTCTTGCGATTCTACGGACAGCGATCAGGCCGGCCACATAACCTCCTTTGAAACCAGCGTCTATATTGACGACGGTTACCCCCGCCGCACAGCTGCTGACCATACTCAACAACGTTGTCATGCCGGCAAAGTTAGCTCCGTATCCGACGCTGGTCGGCACGGCGATCACAGGGCAGGGGACCAAGCCGCCCATTACACTGGCCAATGCCCCCTCCATCCCCGCCACCACCACCACAGCACAGGCTGAACGCAGATAATCGAGATGAGCCAGCAGTCGATATGGCCCGGCCACTCCCACGTCTGTAATCAGTTCCGCAGCCACTCCCATCCACCGCAACGTCTCGAGCGCTTCGCGCGCCACCGGCAAATCGGTACTCCCGGCGGTCACCACCACCACGCGATCCGCTGCAAACTCAGCAACTGGAGCCTGATCGACGATGGGCGGGGTAGGGGAGGGGAGGTGGACTTCGCCAATCGGCTCGTCGGCGATGCGGAGTGTGCGTCCGAGGGAATCGTAGCGGATGTGGGGAAAGCAGTTGACCAGTTGCAGCATTTGCTCCCGGTTGACGCGTGTCACCAGTACCTCGGGTTGCGAGCCGCCGTCGATTAGCTTGCGAGCGATGAACCTGATCGACTCAGGCGATTTCCCCTCGCCGAAAATCACTTCGCCAAACCCGCATCTGCGGCGGCGGTCGACGTCGGGACGGTGCTCGCTCCCCGGCGCGTATTCGAATTGCAGCAAGCGTTCGGCCAGGGCAGACCAAGTCAACGTGCCAGCGGCCGCCGCTTCCAGCCAACGTGCCGGCTCGCTCAGCTTCGGATTACCGGACGAAGCCGCTATGTGCGCATCATTCTTCATCGACATTGACTCCTCAAAGGCGGCGAACGGGAAGGGTAGAGTAGGGGAGCGGGGCCGCCACGCCACCAAGAACTATAGGTGGCAGCTGCCCCGGTGGCTTGCCAATGTTCAGAGGCATTGTGACAATCTTGTCTGATCAAAAACAACGGGTGAAGCGGAAGCCGCAGCGGCGGAGCCTCGCCCCATGCTGCACTCATTCTGACTGTTGGAAGGTTCTTGGGCTATGACTGTCTGCGTATTGGCTTACTCCGGTGGACTCGACACCTCCTGCATGCTCGGCTGGTTGATCGAAAAGGGATACGAAGTTCATGCGGTGTACGTCGATCTGGGGCAACCGGGTGAGGATCGACAGTTGATGAAGGACAAGGCGGCGAAAATCGGAGCCAAGAGCGTGCGGATGCTCGATGCCCGCGAAGAGCTCTGCCGCGACTTCGCGTTCCCCTGCCTAAAATGGCAAGCCAGATACGAAGGTCCCTACCTGCTCGGTACCAGTATCGCCCGCCCGCTGATCTCAAAGAAGATCCTAGATGTGGCCGCTGAGGTGGGAGCCCAAGTCTACGTGCATGGTGCCACCGGTAAAGGTAACGATCAGTGCCGCTTCCAACTGGCCGCGGAAGCGCTGCGACCTGACATCCGAGTCTACGCTCCGTGGCGGACCGCCGAATGGCGCAATACTTTCCCCGGACGGACTGAAATGATCAACTATTGCGAAGCCCGGAACATTCCGGTCAAGGCGACGGCCAAGCAACCGTATAGCTCCGATGAAAATGTGTTGCACATCAGCTACGAAGCGGGCGAGCTCGAAAAGCTCGATGTCTGCGGCGTCGACTTGGTCGACTTCACCATGACTTGCAGTCCGCAAGAAGCGCCAGAGAAGCCCGAAGAAGTGACGATCGATTTTGAAGCGGGTGTACCCGTGGCGGTGAATGGACAGAAATGTTCGGCGCTCGAGATTGTTCAACAGCTCAACACCATCGGTGGTCGCAATGGAGTTGGTCGCATTGATGTGATCGAGAATCGGTTTGTTGGGATGAAGAGCCGGGGGGTCTACGAGGCGCCGGGCATGACCTTGCTCTACGAGGCCGCCTCGCACGTCGAGCAGTTGACACTCGATCGCGACTTGGTCCACTTGCGAAACACACTTTCTCCCATCGTCGCCGAAATGGTTTACTACGGTTATTGGTACGCGGCCAAGCTCGAAGCGCTGATGGCATTTATTGAAAAGTCGCATCGAGTTGTCACCGGTTCCGTCAAGCTACGGCTGTACAAAGGGAATGTGAGTGTGCTCGAGCGGAGCAGCCCTAACAGTTTGTACGACGAAGGCATTGCGACCATGGAGTCGGGCGGTACCTACAATCAAGATGACGCCGAGGGGTTCATTCGCATCCAAGGCTTGCCGTACCGTGTGCAGGGACTTCTGAAACGCTTTGATCGCGGCTAACGCAGCGGAATCGCAAGTAGGCTAACGCAACTCGAAGCGGGTGGTATCGACGGGCTCGCCACCATTGGGTGAAATTAGCGCATCGACGATCTCAGGAGTCAGATCATCGGGCAGCCACGCTGGGGTAGCATCCGCGAACACGGCGGTGGCGCCCCTGCTGTGCGTGCCACCAATTGTGTTGGGCCCCGTTGAGCCGATGTTCGTATTGAGTTTGCTGACGTCGATGTCGATTGGGCGCGACCACTCGGCCAGCGTGTTCTCTGATTCGACAATCAACAGCGTGTTGGTATCGCCGTCGCCAATGTTGCGCGGCGCCAGTGGACCCGTAGGTGGAAACAGGGTTCCCGGTCCAGTGATTAAAAAATAGTTGGTCTCCGCGACACCCCGCGAGACGGGCACGGCTGGACTGATATACACGCGTGGGCAGCGTTGCCCTAAGAGCTGTATGTTGTCGGCCGAATCCCAAGCTTCATCCAACTTGAATTCCGCTGCAAGTGAGTGTTCGCCAAGTTGTTTTAGGATGAGTACCCGCCAACTGTACAAGGCCTTTCCGTTCGCATCATAAACCGTGGGAGTGGGATAGCTCCCATGCTCAGCGGCATAAGCGTTGAGGGCCGTGGCGATCAGTTGCAGATTGTTCATGCAGGCAGCCTTGTCGCGCCGCGCTTTGAGCCCATCGAGGGTCGGCCACAACACGTACATCGTTAGCCCCGAGAGAAGGAGCACTCCCGCAGCCATGCCGCACACCTTGACAAACAGCGCCAACATCCGTCGACGAGCGAGAGATACGGTGGGTTCGAGCACGATGGTCGGGCTATCGACGGGACGGACTGCCGATGGGTGAGCCGCCGGGGCTGGCGGTACCGAAACCGTCTTGCCACAACTGATGCAAGGCCCCGATTGACCGGCCAGGGCCTCGTCAACCAATGTCTTCTTGAAGCAATAAGGGCAGGTAAAGTGAAAGGCCATAAATCCGCGTCTTTGCCGGCATGTATTACATCTACAATCAAACAATCGCAGTATTCTATCATCCATAGCTTCGCAAACTGCGTGTTGTTCCAAAAAAACAAGCGTCTCGGATCATTGCCGAGGAACTCGTCCCGCACGTGCACCGCAGAAAGCTGGCCCAGATACTTTTTTCCGGTTGATTGCTTAAAAGGGTAGGGGAGTGTAGCCCATGCGCGCCGTCGTACAACGAGTCACCGAGGCTAGGGTCTGCGTTGAACAGCAAGTGGTTGGGCAGATCGCCAGCGGCTTGTTGGTCTTGCTTGGGGTAGAGCAGGGGGATGAGCCAGCCGATGTCAAAACGATGGTCGACAAAATCGCCGGTCTGCGGATCTTCGAGGACGAGGCGGGGCTGATGAACGTCAATGTCAGCGACCACGGTGGAGCCCTGCTGGTGGTCAGTCAGTTCACTTTGCTGGGAGATGTTCGTCGTGGTAAACGCCCGAGCTTCACCGCTGCGGCACCCCCGGAAATAGCGAACGAACTGTACCAACGTGTCTGCCAACAGCTTCGCGGCACAGGGCTCGTTGTTGAGCAAGGTGTGTTTCAGGCCGACATGCAAGTCAGCTTAGTCAACGACGGTCCGGTGACTATTCTTATCGACAGTCGCAAGTTGTTTTAAGGCAAGTTGTTTAAACGCTGGAACTAGCGCAACCAGCCTTCGCCGCGTTCCCTGAGCAGCTTGAACAACTCGCTGGCCGTGTGCGGCACGTTGGGGTGGCTGTGCTCAATGCCAAAGCGATCCATAAACGCTTGATCGTGATAGACCACCAAACAAATGAGCGCGAGTTTGGTGTAGGTCATGTAGTTCGCCCAACGGTTGTTGCCCCAAAGTTTCAGTGCGGTCCCAAACGAGCTTTTAAACGTATAAGTGCCGCGTCTGAAGTCGACCGACCAGATCTCGTCGAGTATCAAGTGGCTGAGAAAGCCCAGCACCACCGCCACCGTCTTGAACATGCGGACGCTGATGTCGACCGATTCCATCACGAGGAAGGCAATCAAGCCGACGATGATGGCGGCGGGCAAACTATGCCACATGCCGCGGTGAACTGTATAGCGCCGAAAAATCTCTGCGAGGAAGAAACGAATCGTGATGTAAACCAACGCGGCCGCAACCACCATCCATTCGTGGTTGAGCCCCATCTTCTGAAATCGCTCAGCCATTAACATGGGTACGACAGCTGCCCCCAAGGTCGTCGCTTCTCGAAGGGGTCGCCCCGAGTCGCTATCGAGGTCAGGGAGCATCCCACTGACGCTGCACAAGCCACCTGCCAATAGGCAGCTCTCAGGCAGCATGCCAGCTTGGAAGCCAGCGAGCCCGAGGACGACCCCTGTGGCCGTACTGACGGTCATGTGCGTTTTAAAATCTGCCACGATGCTGTTCCTAACCCAAACGCGATCTGTGAGCGACTTTCTTCAGTCCCGAACCATAGCGAAAAGAGCAGGGGGGATGAAGGGCAGTTGAGAAGTTTGAAGTTTGAAACCCCAAACCCCAAATTCAAATTCAAATTCAAATCTGAAGTCTGAAGTCTGAAGTCTGAAGTCTGAAGTCTGAAGTCTGAAGTCTGAAGTCTGAAGTCTGAAGTCTGAAGCCTGAAGCCTGAAGCCTGACCAAAACGCTATTCCACTGGAGAAAATGATTTTGGTACAACTCCCCTGCACCCCCTGCTTTTTCACCCCTAATTTCCGAAGGATGCGTACTGTGCAGGCTTACGACTTGATCATGCTCATCGTGCTGGGCATGGCTACCATTTTTGGCGCTATCAAGGGCTTTGCTTGGCAAGTCGCTTCGCTAGCATCCATCGTCGTGAGTTACATCGTCGCTTATCGCTTTCGGTTCCAGGTGGCGGAGATGATTGAAGCCAAGCCGCCGTGGAATCAGTTTCTGGCAATGCTCATCCTGTATGTCGGTACTTCGTTTGTGATTTGGGTCGGGTTTCGACTGCTCAGTGGCGTGATCGACAAGGTCCGTCTGAAGGAATTTGATCGGCATCTGGGGGCTGCTTTCGGGCTCGCCAAAGGTGTCATTTTTTGTTTGTTAATCACCATGTTTGCCATGAGCTTGCTGGGTCCGAATCAACAAGCTGCGATTTGCCAATCGCGCTCAGGCTTCTTCATTGCGACAGCCCTTGATCGTGGCGTGGGTGTGTTGCCGAAGGAGATCCACGACGTGGTCGGACCTTATCTGGCGAACCTCGATGGCAAGCTGAAAGATGGTCAACAAGGTTTGCCACAACCCGAGGGAAACGGCTTTGGCTTTCCGATCGGTTTGGAACAATTCCAGCAAGGCTTGCCGGACATGTCAGGTGGAATCGCCGAGGCCATGTCGGGGGCGGAAGGGTTCCCAGGTGCTGAGGCCTTGCGGGGCTTGGCGTTGCCTGGCGTCAAGCAGCCGCCGAGTACCGAAAATCCTGCCCAATCCGGGTGGCCCTGGAATCAGCAAAATCAAGGAAGTGGATTTGCAGAGCCCAGCGGCTCGGGAGTGTTTCCGTTACAAGATTTCCCGCCGTTGAGTACCAACGGTCAGCAACCGCCGGCTTTCAATCCCGCCGGAACCAATCCGAACGCGGCGGGAGGCTTCAATATTAATCCGGGGAGTGGCACGAACGGCTTGCGGCCGATCAACGGCAATCAAGCGCAGCAGCCGGGCATAATCTTGCCGCGGTGAGTTGGCTACGAAAGCAGAAATGGCTGAAATCCAGGGAAAACGGCACCTCAAACCGAACATAAGAAACATTATCGGACGTTGCTTTCTGGGGTTCGAACCCCTTTGAACGCCTCGCCGCTCACAAAGTTGCGATCGTTGACTCGAGTGGATCGCTTTGTGTTGGGTCGATGAAGACACCCATCCGACGAAACTTTTCGTAGCGCTGGTCAACGAGTTCATCGAGCGGTTGGGTGCGAAGCTGGCCGAGCGTTTTGACGAGATAGCCTTTCATCCGCGCCGCCATCTTGTGGTGGTCGCGATGCGCTCCACCGAGCGGCTCTTCGATGCAGTCATCGATCACCCCGAGTTCCAAGAGATGTTTAGATGTGAATCGCAGCGCGTCGGCTGCTTTGGGGGCGTGCTGATGACTTTTCCACAAAATTCCCGCGCAACCTTCGGGGCTGATAACTGAGTAGTAGGCGAACTGCAAAACGGCCACGCGATCGCCCAGACCGATCCCCAAGGCGCCACCGGAACCACCTTCGCCGATCACGATGCAAATGATGGGGGTACGCAGTTGACTCATCTGAAACATGCTTTCGGCGATCACGTGAGCTTGGCCACGTTCTTCGGCACCGACGCCTGGATAGGCTCCCGGCGTGTCGATGAAGCAAATGATGGGCATGCCGTATTTTTCTGCCATCCGCATTTTGCTCATGGCTTTGCGATAGCCTTCGGGGTGGGCACAGCCAAAGTTGCAGGTGGCGCGATCTTTGTAGGTACGTCCCTTTTGATGCCCGACCACCATGACTTTGAATTGATCGATTTTGGCGAAGCCTGTGAGCATGGCGCGGTCATCGCCAAAGTGCTTGTCGCCGTGCAGTTCGACAAATTCATCGAAGGCCAGATTCAAATAATCGCGGGTGTAAGGTCGATCTTTGTGACGCGAGACTTGTACGATCTCCCACGGAGACAAGTTCGAGTAGATGCCGGCGGTGACATCATTCCATTTGCGGCGCAGATCGATCAACTGCTGTTCGACGTTTTCGTTTCCAGGTGCACTGTGTTGCAGTTCCTGGATCTGCGCCTCCAATTCCAGCATGGGCTGTTCGAACTCCGGGCCAGACAGAATTTTGTTCATATCGAAAACCTAGTATGTACTTGCGTTGAAAACAGAGAGCTATTTAGCATCTTTGGATTTGGGCGGGGCAGATTCTTGTGTGCCGGACCCTGGAGTTGTGGATTTAGGGGCGACCGTCTCTTGATTGTGAATTCGCCCCGACGTGGGGAAGTCGTCGAAGATGCTACTTTCGGGAATGCGCGGTGGCTTTTTAAAAATCTTGGTGACGCCCAACGTCTTCAACAGATCCCACATCGACTCGGGTCGCTCGGCCGGGTTCTTAGCCATCATATGGCGAATAATTGCCGCAAACTCGGCGGTCACGTTGTCATTCGACACCAGCGGCGATGGGATCGGTGCAGAAATATGTTTGTTCAATAACTCGTTGGGGCTTGAACCGGTATAAGGGAGTTTGCCGGTGACGAACTCAAACAGCACGCAACCGAAGCTATAGATATCTGAGCGAGGGTCAAGATGTTTACCGCGAATCTGTTCGGGCGACATATAGCTCCGCGTGCCAGCAATCGTTTTTGTCGTACCGCCAAAAAACTTGCCGAACCCTTTCTTAATCTTTTGAGAGATCGTAAAGTCGATGAGTTTGACTTCCCCTTCGCGGCTGACCAGAAAGTTGTCGGGCTTTAGATCGCAGTGCACATAGCCTTGGCTGTGCATGTAGAACAACGCCTTGGTGCTTTGCTCAATGATCTTATCGAGCATGTAGGCGATCGATTCAGGACCACGCCGCAGGGCCTGCTTGATATTAAGTTCGCTAAACAGTTCCAGTACCAAGAACGGCGTGGGACCTTTTAGCACCAAGTCATGCATTTTGATGACATTGGGGTGGTTCATACTCTTAGCGATCTCAAACTCGCTCTTTAGGAAACCGACCTCCTGCTTGTTCTCCCGAAAATCTTCGCGAAGTACCTTTAAGGCATAGCGATTGCCGGTTTCCGTTTCGATCGCCTCCCAAACTTGGCACGAACTACCCATTCGGATCAGGCGCGCTAATCGGTAGGGACCAAGAAAATCGCGTGCTTTCGTCATCAACCGGCTTTCTGTTCTGGCGTGTTCGCTCGGTCACCTATATTCCAAGGCCACCTGTTCGCTACGTTACCTGTTCGCTACGTTACCTATTCGATACGACCGTTCTTTATCATATTCCAAAACCCTGCCGCTATAAAGGACATAACGCTTCACGTCTGGGCGGTAGGAGCGAGGAGTTGGCTGTAGAGAGCGCGGATCTGGCGGGTCATGTGTTGGTGGCGGAATTGATTCGTAAAACGGGTTTGCCCCCCCTCCCCTAGCCTCTTCCGCAAGCTGGGATCATCGGCCAGTTGGAGGATCGCGATCGCCAGTCCGTCGACAGTTTTGGCTGGCAACAAAAAGCCGGTTTCGTTAGGTAAGACCACTTCGCGGGCGCCATCCACGTCGTAGCTGATGACCGGTTTGCCAGCAATCAGGGCCTGAGGGAGGGTGCGGGCAAGGCCTTCGCGAAGGCTCGTGTGCACCAAGCTATCCATGGCGCTGATATAGAAAGGAATGCGTTCCGGTGGGACCAAACCGGTAAAGCGAAAGTGAGCCTCGAGTCCCAGATGGCGAATCTGAGTCTCGAACTGCTCTCGCAGAATCCCATCACCGACCAGTAGAAAACGACAGTTGGGATTGGTTGCGATCACGCGTTGAGCTGCATGCAACAAATAGACGTGCCCTTTGAGATGAAACAATCTTGCGATCTTTCCGAAGACGATATCAGAATCGCTGAAACCGAGTTCTAATCGCGCCGCCTCACGCCATCGGGCTGCTTGTCGGAATGGTTCGACATCCATTCCCGAGTAGATCGTAGTGAATTTTTCGCGTGGCGCCACCCGCGCATTCACCATCAGTTCGGTCATTGCATCGGCCACACTGATCATGTGATGGCACCTGCTGGCCGCCCAGCGTTCTAGATAGATAAACAAGCGACGTGCCAAGATATTTTGGTAGGGATGAAAGGGAGCTCCGTGGACGGTATGAATCACGACTGGCACGCGACGTTGCCAAGCTGCGGCGCGACCCAGGAACCCCGCTTTAGCGCTGTGCGTATGCACGATCTGGGGTTGGAAGCGGTCCAGCGCCTGCCCTACTTCGCGATAAGCTTGGGTATCGCGTGCAGGCTGGATCGCGCGGCGTAGGGAGTCAATCTGTTCGATCGCCAGCCCCCCTGCCCTCCCCTGTTCGAGGAGCTTACCTTCCGGTCCCAGGGCTGGTCCGGTGATCAACAGGACCTCGTCTTCAAAGTCTCGAATCAGGTCCAGGCAGTTGTATAGTGTATTCTCTTGGGCGCCACCAATGATCATTCGGGTGATGATATGCGCAACTCGCATGGCGGGCTCTCGGTAAAAAACAAGTTATGGCTAGAACAGCACTTCGACCAGAACTAAACCTTGAGGAGGCGCGGTAGCGCCGGCAACACAGCGGTCCTGTGCCGCCAGGACTTCGCCGACCCAGGCGGGCGGAGCGCGTCCAACTCCAACTTGCACGAGTGTCCCGACGATGTTCCGCACCATATTATAAAGAAAACCATCGGCTTCGATTTCGAAGGTGAACATCTGCCCGTCTTGATGGCTGACCTGTGAAACGCTGAGCGAACGAACGGTCCGCACGGTGCTCGAACGGGGACTGCCCGTTGACTGGAAACTATTAAAATCGTGGCGTCCCAGCAGATGCTCGGCGGCTTGTTGCATCCACTCCAAGTTGACGTGACGGCGAATCCACCAATGGGTTCGCGCGTGGATGGGATCTTCGACGCGTGAAGAGAATACCCGGTAACGATAACGCTTACCTGTACTGTTGCGGAGTGGATGAAAACTGATGGGGACCTCGACCGCCTGACGCGCGACCACGTCTGCAGGTAGACGGGTGTTTAAGGCAAACGGCAAACGATCCGCTGGTGCCTGCCAGCGGTTGGTGCGGAGCAGAGCAGTTTGTCCAATCGCATGCACGCCGGTATCGGTGCGACTGCTGGCATGCACGCGGATGCTGGGCACACCCAAGACCTTAGCCAGGGCTAGCTCAACCGCCGCTTGCACCGTTGGTTGATCGGGCTGCATCTGCCAGCCAAAATAATTCGTGCCATCGTAGGCGAGAGTTAATAAGAATGCTCGCATGCTAGCTTCGGTCGCTATCCCCTGCCCCGCAAGTTCGGCGGTATTCGCCGAATCGGTTAGGTCAGTCGATTGCGTTGGGGCATCGGCGAGCGTCCTGTCCTCATGCTGAGACATTGGCGAACTTGTCAGCGAGGAGCTTTCCGATCTGCACGGCGTTGGTAGCCGCTCCCTTGCGTAAATTGTCGCTCACGCACCAAAAGCTAATGCCACAGGGATTGTAAAGATCTTTGCGTACACGGCCGACGAAGACGTCGGGCAAGTGCGCGCAGTCGCGCGGCATGGGGTAGCTCTTGTTAGCGAGGTCATCGATCAAAGTCACGCCGGGGGCATGTCGCAACAGTTCTCGGATTTGCTCCAACTCCAGCGGTTCAGCCGTTTCGCAATAAATCGATTCGCTGTGTCCGATCAGTACCGGTACGCGGACGCAAGTGGCGTTGATGGCGATCGAGTCATCCCCCATGATCTTGTGGGTCTCACGGACCATCTTCATTTCTTCGGAGGTGAAGCCGCCTTCTTTGTGCGATCCAATCTGAGGAATCAGGTTCAATGCAATGTCATGTGAGAACATGCTGATCGCGGGCGCTGCGTTGCCCAGGTGTGCACGGGTGTTGTGTAGCAGTTCCTCTTGAGCGGCAAGCCCCGCGCCGCTAACGGCTTGATAGGTGCTGACGATTACGCGTTTGATGCCAGCGGCATCGTACAGTGGCTTGAGAGCCACGACCATCTGCGTGGTGCTGCAATTGGGGCTGGCAATGATGCCTTGATGGAGATCGATGGCTTGTGGGTTTACCTCCGGGATAACCAGGGGGACGTTGTCGTGCATGCGAAAAAACGCACTCTCGTCGACGACGATAGCCCCACGTTCGACAGCCCACGGCACGCATTCCGCTGCGACTTCGTCGGGCGTGCTGGCGATCACCACGTCGACTCCGTCAAACGCTTCAGGTGTCAGCAGTTCCACCGTCAGTTCATGTCCTCCGACGGTGACTTTTTTTCCCGCCGAGCGGGCTGAGGCGAGTAGCTTGATCTGCTCGTACTTGAGACCTTGACGCTCGATTTCATCCAAAACAATCTGTCCAACGGCGCCGGTCGCCCCTACTACAGCCAATGTCTTAATCACCGAATTCACCTTGAAATGCACAAAGATCCCGCCATTGAACGCACAAGCTACCAAAGTCTAATTGACACATCAGATTTCGCAAAGACGAGCCTGAGCAGGGATCCACGCAGCCTTCCGCTCGGGCTCAACGCAGCGGTTTGGTTTGGGGAGCAAGCGCCGTGACTCGGGCGGGCGGCAGATAAAGTTTGGTTTCCTCGGCGAAATATTCGTTGGCCAATTTGGATTCAAATAGATCTTCCGTAAGTTGAGCTGGGGAGAGGCGGGTTGGACTCGCCCATTCCGTCGCAACACTCAACTGTGCTCGGTGTCTGAGATCGGTAACCTCATCCGAGCTGCGAAACTGTTCGATCTGAAACAGCCAGAATGGGATCGAAGCCTCGCGGCGGCCGATGGCGACAATGGCATCGGTAGGCAAAAGTGCCGATTGATTGGGACTGAACAGACCATTATCGACTTCCGATAGGGCCCGTACCAACGGGGGCTCAACGGCCAGTACCCCAGTCAACCACCACACCGGCTCGCTAGCCAGCATCCCCTCTTCGACTTTGACCCACCTGTATTGCTGGCAAAGCTTGCGGAGCACCTCGGCCTGCCCACCGATGGCTAGGTACATGGCGATGACGGGATCGTTGGGCGAGTCACTTGTGAACACCAAGCGTTCGCGAACCTTTTCCAGGTCGACACGCGATCGCTGGGAAATACTGCCGATCAGCTCTTGGGTAACCAGTAAATCACCATCGCTGACCTGAAGTAGGCTATTCATTTGATCGCCAGCGGGAATTTGCAGGCTCATCCTCAATTTCCCCTCCCCCCTCCCTCCCCTGACAAATTTGCCAAAGGCGGTCATTTGGTGGCCGTGGAGTTGAATCGTCTGCCTCACATCGGACAATACCGGTTGCCCCCACACCGCCTCATGGAGCGACTTAAAGAGAATTTGCAGGGCAATCTCTTGCGGCGTGCGTGATGCGGGAATTGGAGAGAGCGGCACTTGGCCAAGTCCGCTCGAGCTTGGAATGAGCCATAGTGCCCAGAGCAAAGTGAATAAGTGCAACGGTTCCAGCCCGCATGAAAACTGGCGATTGCTAGCTCTCTGTGCGGGTAATCTTCTCCACATGGTTGGGTTGTGCCGGATTTATCAAAGAAAACAGTCGTAACGCGCCGAACATAAAGCCACGGAGACTGTTCGAAGCTGTGGATTTTTCGTATCCGCTGATCTTCGCAGCCGTGCTGTTGCATCTTCAGAGGGATCTTTAGCGACTTGTTTCGCCGAAGTCCAGATGAAAGGTGCAGGTGACACGCGCGACAGCTTTCCTCAAAAACTCACTCAGGATCGTTTCGATTTGTCGGTGGCTGGACGTTGAAGGACGGATAGTTGCCAAATTTAGGGGGTTAAGCATGAAAATGCGTGTTTTCCTAACGCTAGCCGTGGTAGCCGCCGGCATCACAGGCTGCACGACCACGAGGCATAACATGCCGCCAGCTCAGCGTCTGCTCGAGCCCGGCCCAGGTGTCGGTGGACCCGGCCCAGGTGTTATGGGCCCTGACCTAATGTCTGCTGGAGGCATGATGGGCCCTGGTGGAATGGGGCCAGGTGCGATGGGTATGGGAGGTGGCGTGGTGCCTGCCAGTTGCTCCAGCTGCGTCGGCGATGGCGGAGGCATGGGGATGGGTGGCATGATGATGCCTCCTGGAGGTGCCAATGTTCAAGTCCTCTTCAACCGTCCCGAAGGGATGGAGCTGCGTTATGACGTGGTTGGAGACGGCTCGTTCGGCAGCGAACCGCTATTCGTCCCGGGACGACTGGAGTTCCCGCAAGGGGGCATCTACCGCATGAAGCTCACTAATATTGGTGGACGCGAAGGGGTTGAACTCTACCCGACACTCGAAGTCGCCAACGGCAACCCACGGACTGCTGCCTACTTGGCTCACAACGCAATTCCAGTTCAGTTCACCACCGATGACTTTGAACAAGTCTTGTCGGGGAACTTTGTCACCAAAGTTATCTACTTACCAGATCCTGAATTTCAAGGGGATGCCTTGGCCGGTGTTGACGTGTTAGTCAGCAATCGCCTCGATCCAGGTCTTGATCCAATCATCGAAGCCGACCGTCGTGGCTCGATCCTAGCGATCGTCCGCATCGGTAACAAAGACGTTGAGATGTCGGGTACCAATGCTGGCGGTGGTTTGGCCATGATGGGGGGCATGCCAGTGATGTGCGGTCCCGATGGTTGTCCCGTGCCAGGAGGCATTCCAACTTCACTGCCGGGCTATGTAGCTGGAGTCACTGCACCTGAGTACGGCATGACCTACAGCGGTACGCCGATTGGGCTGCCTGGACCTCCACACATTCCACTTGGGAGCCCAGCTGGTCTTCAAAAGCACACCATGCGCAATACAACGCACATGCACATTCCCGATCCAGTTGAGCACATGAAGATCAACGTACGGCAAACGCCTGGTCAAAGCTATCCGCAACCAGCCAGTCGCGTGCGCATCCATGAGCAAAATCTGCATCCCGGTGTGCCAACGGGCATCCCAGCTTACCAACGGCATAGCCAGTCGGTACCAGGTGCTACAGGTGCAGCTTACTGTCCAGAATAATCAAGTCATCATGCGGTCGACGGCAATTGTTCGACTCTCGCATAGACTTTCCAACAACTCGCTGCACGTATTGAACATACTGTGCGGCGAAGACTGATCCGGCTAAGTGACATGACTACAGTAATCGCACTTAACCAGAGCACCCTAGCAACGTGAATGAGTGAGGCGGTCGAGGGCACTCCAGCACTCGACCGCTTTTTACCATCGCAGCAATTCGCATATTTAGTGGGTGATGGATGATGCTTACCAAGGCTGATTGTAAATTCGGTTCGCGGCCGGTGCTGGTCTCGCACTGTGCGCGGCGTATGATGTTGAATATAGCCGTTGTGTGCACCTCCCCTGCCCTGCTCTACTCATCTGCCCTGTCGCAAACCAGAGGGCTCGCTGATGTCCATTATTTCCTAAATTCGAATCAAGCACCGGGCGTGGTTGCGGGTGCACAGGTTGCCCGCGGAGTTCCCGGAATTGGCACCTTTACTGCAGTATCCATTTCCGGTCCGACCGATTTAAAGGTCGCACTGGCCCGCGACGGTCAGTTCTTGCCGACCTTAGAGGCGCCGGTTACGACGGGCATGTTAGTGGGTGCTGTGTATCGTTTCCGAGTGACCAATATTCCCTTTCGCGCTGGGGAAGAACTTTACCCCACCCTGGAAATCGTCGATCGCATCAATCCACCTGCGGGTCGCGAGCATCGTTTTCCGATTCCGATCGTACTGACAACCGAGGACCTCCGCTTGGCGCTCGACGGTGCCTTGGTCACCCGAGTGATCTACTTGGAAGACTCAGAGAATGCTGAACCGCTGGCGGCCCGCCCCGGCGAACAGCGGACTTTCGATGTAGCGCCCGCCGACAACGCTTTGAAGACGGCCGATCAGTTTGGAAGACCGGTCGCCATTTTACGAATCGGCTCGCGTGTACCAACCGATCTACAGGGTGACCTAACGAGCTTTCTATATGGTTGTCCACCGTGGGTTCCGCTCCCTACGGCGCCCAGTCGTGAGGCATTGCTGCGGGATGGTGTCTGGCCCGAATCGCTTCCGATGGAACGCGAGGATCAGCCGTACTCAGAAGCCCCCACCGAAGATTACCCGCGCACCCCAGCCGCATATTAGCAACCAGCCATGAGGAACAGAGACGTGCGAAGTCATATCAGCCTCCTTCGACGGGTCAACGGGATGTTCCCAACCGTGCTGCCATCTATTCAAACTCGACACCCAATGGTGAGCTCTGGTTTGTTGTTAGTTGGCCTTGGCCTAGCATGCAGCATCTTTAGTGGCTGTGGAACCTTGGGATCAAAATCTCCTCTACTGAAACCTGCGGCGCGTGGCCAGCATGTGGCCAGCGTGGTGAGCGCTACCGACGCGCAGCGCGAGCGTGCTACTAGTTCGCGTGTCGGGGACATTGAGGGCGCAGAGAAGCTGGCTACTGTCGACAACTCACCGACGGCAGGCCAAGTGGCAACGGTCAGCTACGAACGTCCCATCATCGCCTCGCCCTCGGGGGAGAGTTACTCAAGCGAGTTGACAGCGGATGGGATGGGCTACGAAATCCCGATGCATCAACCGCAGATCAGCTATCAAGCAGTCAACTGCGAGACCAGTGGAGGAGCCTGCTCTAGCTGCGGATCTCAATGCGCTGGGGATGCAGCTGCTTGTTGTGCAACTTCCGAACCGCCGCGAAAAAATTCGAACGAATACATCTTTGATGGTGGCGATCAGCAGCCCACGGTCGTCGTGAAAAAGGATTGGACGACGGCCGGAGTCGATCCTACAGATACCGTCATTTACTACGAGACACTTGGCGGTCAAGTTTGCGTCAGGCCGTCGAATCGCGTGCCCATCTACGCACCGCGCTTCGCCGCCGTCCGGCAAGTCACAGGTGTGAATCTGGCGGCACGTGCGGTCGGAACCGAACGGATGTTGTTGCCAATAGCACCGGTTGGCATCGACGAATCTAACTTGGTTGGAAATGTCACCGTTCCGATTGCCCCTCAGGGTGAGCAGCAGGTCGGTATGTTGGACGCGTTTCAAGAAAATCGGCTGGGGGTGCCAATCGCCCAAGTTCTGCCGCCGCTGCGTGTGAGCGAGACGTTGGTGATGTTCGAGAATATTACATTTTTTACTACTGGCGAAATGGTAGACGACGAGATTCCTGTGCTAGGACTTGTGCTGGCCAATGCGCGCGAGTGGTATACGCCTGAATCTGTGGGAGTCTTAATTGACGGACAGCAGGCTGCGTTGGTTGTCGACGCCAAGCGCGCTCAGGATGTGCATGTATATGAAATGCCGGACAAGTGCGCGATGCGTATTTGTAAAGCGGCAAGCCATACAATCGCTAATTCCGGAGATATCGTCCGTTTCACGATTCGCTTCGACAACGTTGGACCAAAACCGCTTGGAAATGCTGTGGTTATGGACAGCCTTTCCGCTCGACTGGAGTATATTGAAGGCAGCCAGCAGTGCAGCGTTGGAGCCCAATTTACGGCGGATGCGAACGAGGTCGGTTCCCAAGTATTGCGTTGGGAAATCGAAGAAGCGATCAGTCCAAGCGAGGGTGGGGTTATCAGCTTTGATTGTCGTGTCCGTTAGTCCCGCATCCCTTGGGGTGTGCATGGGTTTATCGATCGCGGTGTATACTGTGGGTGATTCAATGGCTCGTCTGCCAAAACGTTTCACACTGACTTGTCAACCGCATGCATTCAACCCATCTCAGACACCAACAGATTCAGGGTTTGATGGTAGGAACTGCCATTGGTGAAGCGATTGGCTTGGCGCGGAGCGGATTGCGTCGGCGCGTCGCTCTAAAAATGTTTGGACGCCCGCCGTTGAGGTATCGATTGTTACCCGGCCGCGGAATCTATAGCGACGCTACGCGGCTAATGCTCATGTCGGCTCAGGCCATTATCCAGTCTCGCAGCGATTTGCGGACCTTTCGCAGGAGGTATCAATCGCGACTGAGTTGGTATCCGTTTAGTCTGCCCATCGGTATGGACTGCAGTACGTGGCTGGCATGCAAGAAAGCTTGGCTCTATCGCACTGGGATTACCACCGGAGTGCGTTCCAGCGGCAACGGAGCGGCGACCCGAGCGATGTTCATTGCCTTGGCGATCCATGGCAATGGCCACCGGCTTCGAAAGTGGGTTGAGGAATCGACGAAGATCACACACACGCATCCGCAAGCGATCGAAGGCTGTCAGGTATTGGCCCAATTGGCCGACACCTGCGCAACCACCCCCTTTGGAACGCTGGAACCGATCCCTGTACTCAATAATCTGATTGAGAGCTGTGAAGAACCTAAGTTGAAGGAAGGTCTACAGCGACTCGTCCCGTTCCTTGAGAAAAGCAGAAGTCCGTCGAGTGTGGCGCGGCATTTTGGATGGCATAGCGGGATCCGTGCCCAGATGCTCCCCAGCACGCTTATGGCAACGTATTGTTACCTTCGCTATCCCACTAACTTTAATCGTGCGTTGCAATCCGCGATTGGACTGGGCGGCGATAGTGAATCCCTAGGAGCGATTGTAGGTGGCTTAGTTGGCGCTCACATCGGCTTCGATCGCATCCCGAAGCTCTTGATCCAATCGTTGGGTGGCTATCCGCAAGGATTGAGATGGATCGAGGAAATGTCGAATCGACTATCGCATTGGCCGCACGGCATGAACGACCTGTCGTTTGCCCCCCCTTTGCCATCCGACCCGCTCATGCAACTGCTACGCAGTCTGTTTTCTATTGCGTTAGTGCTGCTGCACTTTGTGCTGCGTCTACCTTTTAAGTTGTTCACTCGGTCTAAACCACTTTGCATGCGGCGCTAAACAGATAGTCAGAAATTGCTCAATAAAACTGCATACGCCGACTGCATATGCCGTTTGGGCATTAGCCAATGGTGCTCACGTTGAACCTTCAAAGTGCGTGCCAGTGGGCGTTAGCCTAGTCAATAGCGGTAACTGCGGCCAACGCCGTGCGGCTCACCGTCGGGAAAACTTGTTGGCACAAACCTGGCGCTGTCCGGTTAGACTCGTTAGCCAATTAGGGACGCCCTTCGCGGAAACGGACTAAGTTGCCTCGATAGTTGGTGCTTCTTGGGTCGAGCCGAACACACCTGCGCATACATTCGATCGCTTCGTCGACCATTCCCAAGCGGTATTTCACCTCAGCCAGTGTATCGAGAAAGACGGGCGAATTGGGTGCCAGTTCTACTCCTCGCTTCGCTAGCGGCAGTGCCTCTTCGAGTTTGCGATTGCACCTCGCGTACATCCAGGCGAGATTGTTTAGCGCGGTTGAGTCATTAGGCCAGGCTTCAAGCTGCTCTTGTAGAGTTTGCTCATAGTCGTTGAAGAGTTCCTCGGCGAACACAGTTTCGCCTGACTGAATCAGTCTGGGATAGCACTGCACCACGACCTCGATATCCTGTGGCTGTAAGCGTTTGCTGACCACCAAGTGCCGTCGTGCTGCGTCGAAGTCACCTTGCTCGATGCAGGCGATGCCACGGGCCAACCGTTCTTTTTGAATCGCGTAGCGGAGATTGCCCAGGTAGCCGTTGCCAATCAGAAGTTGGACGAGCGGCGAGTAGGGTTGAAGTGCTTCCACGAGGGGTGCCCGCTGCACGTCTGCCGCTCGCTGATAGTCCTTCAGTTCTTCGAGTTGCGAAGCGTATTCTGCCGCCGCCCAATACACAAAACGACTGCTCGTCTCAGCAAACAGGAAGGCGGGTTCGGCATACTCTAGCGTACGTTTAATATCACCGCGTTCGCTAAAGTATTGACTCATGTCAGAGTAGCTGGCACCGTTGTGGCGTGATTCATCGAGCGTTCGGAGCCACCTCGAGCGATCGAGTTCACGGGCCTTGGCGTATTCCCCAGCTTGCTGCAACGCCTCGACTTCACAAACGTATGCGGGTTGGAAGTTGTAGCCATGTGAACGAAGAACGCTCAGCAGTTCCAGGGCCTTCTGTGGCTTAAACTGCTCCAGATAAATCTCCGCAGCATCGAGCCAATGCACGTTCAAGACCTCATCACCATTAACTTCACGGAGGTCCGAGGAGAGGATTTCCAGCGCGAGGTGATCGTAGCCAAAGCCGCGCGCGACTTGCGATAACTTGGTCAACTGCTCGGAGGTGACTTGCGTGTGCATCAAGTTCTGTTTGGCGTTCCGCAGCCACTGCGAAACCACGTATTCCACATCTGCTCCAAAGAACTCACGATCCCACGTGTGTAGTTTCTCCAGCAGGACCCAAGCCGAAAGATTTTGAAGACCATTTACGTTTGTCGGGGCGGTCGTGAACAGCTCGGCTGCTGCACTTTTGAATTCCGGAAAAAAGCCTTCCAGCACGGCCCGCTGGCACTCTTCACTCATGAAATCGAAATTCTCAGTGGCGACTTGCATGCACAGCGCCCGCGCTTCGTGTCGTCCCAGCCAACGCATAATATTGTTCTGCCAAATCACTAGTTCGTATTCGCGCTGAGCTCGAGCGATTTTGGCCAAGGCCTTCAGCAGTTGTTCAGCTTTAGCCTGTTCGCCGAGTCCCACCAACACGGCAGCGACACGGGCCGCGTCAAGATCGGATCGTTCGGACTCCGCTAAGGAATTCGGAACTAGACGGTTTTGGAGTTCGAGCCACTGGTCGAAATCTTGCAGAGACGGATCAAGTCCAAGTTGTTCAAAGGCCTTCGCAAAGTTGCTCCGCGCTGCATAAAACGAGTAGGCCCACGAACCATTGGTTTCCTCCAGGAAGCGTTCTATTGGGGCCACGCGACCGGACATCAACAAGGCTACGATCAACTGATTGTGTTCCAGCTGCCTCCCGCGGAGCGGATCGCCCCAGGCACGCAACAAAGATAAGGCCAGTCGCGACTGCGAATCCAGCTCTGGCGCATCGTTTTGATCAGTCTCAGCGCCATCCCGTGGTGACAGAACCTCGTTCCACTTCGCCTCGGCTTGTACCCAGTCCCCCCCCATCTCCATCAACACCGCTCGAGCGGCATGGGTGGCAGGGGTTGAAGAGGTACCGATTAGGGCGCTTTGCACCTCGGGCTTGAGGAACTCTTCCCACTGGAATCCGCGAGTCAGCATGGGGATGAGCCGATTGGGGGCTAGGTTCAGCTGCAATGCCTGCTGGACCTCCCCTGCGAAGTAGAGGCGAACCGCGCGCAGTTCCTGGTCGTCAGTGGCTAACTCCGGTAGCTCGAGCTCGAGCTTGTTGGCAACCCAACTGGTTACTTCGGGCGATTGTGTGGCCAGCACGATCGGCCACACGCGTTCGAGCTCTCCCTGCGCAAGCGCTGCGTCGACCAAACGGTTGCGTGCGAACTCAGTGAAACCCTCGCCAAACTCTTGCTTTAGCTCTTGGTTGTTGAGCAACAGACGGGTGGCCAACTCCCAGTAGCCGAGTTCACACATCCCAACAATCTTGTCCGAATTGAGGTTGTTGAGCAGTTCGACCAAGCGGTTCGATTCGTGTTCGTTCCCGCGCAACACTTGCAGTTCGTTAAGCAGAATCAATGAACTGGCCATCTCAGCTAACTGCCGATTTTCAGAAGCGGTGGCAAGTCGCAAGGCGGGCAACGCCTGTGTTCCCAACTCCCATAATTGCAGAAAGGCCGTTCGTCGGGCTTGGAAAGTTAGCGATGTCAAACTGCGCAGCGCCGCTTCGAGCTTGGCTTCAACTCCGGCGGATGACAAAACAGTACCGCCGTTTTCCGGTTGGGCAAGCTGTTCATCGGCACGCAGGCTGCTGGCTGCGGTCGCCAGCCACCACCCCAGTACGAACCCACCAAATCGCTGCATAGTAAATTCCAGATTCAAAAAATGCTTTGTATGTGCACTTTTATTCTAGCAGGCTTTTTCTCCAACAGCCGCGATTTACCTGGGGATCCCTTCGCGTTTATCGATCAATGCCTAGAATTCCTTGCGGGCAACATAAATGCACGATGCTCCAATAATCACGATGACAAACGCTAAATTGCTAAAGATAGGTTGCCAAACTTGCAGCTCCACCTGAGCTGCTTCCAGGTCGCGCGTGACTAACTGAGTCGTCATCGTCTTCTCTCCTGAAAGCAAATAAGCCATTGTGTTATCCAACGCGCTTGGCTTGGGGTTAACGAGGTACAGCGGGTTGATGATCCAACTGTAAATCATTTCGAAGGTCGTCGAGCGCGGCGCGCACGACTGCTCGACTTTTCGCTCGGTCACATTAATTAAGTAGGCGCGGTTAGGCATTGCTCCTACCCAAGCGCGTTGACCATCGACCCACTGGATGCTCGTGAGACTTCCTGCATAAGGAATGTCCAGCGGGGTCAACTGCCGCGATTGGCAATCTAACTTTAAAAGCTCACCCGTGTGGGTCACGATGGAAATTTGATCAGTGCCAGGTATCCAAGCTAACTGGCGAGCTTTCATTGAGCCAGGCAACGCAACCTCTCCGAGCAGTTCGAGTTCCGCGTTGAGGAGCGTGACTGGGCGGCCATCGCGAGCCAAGACACAGAAGTTCGAGTTCATTTGCACGAGGCTCGCCTCCGTCCCATCCCCTTCGATCCCCGCATCGGACAGCGTGTTACTATGCTCCACGACCAGTTTCTCTTCCCCAGGCCGGAGCACATCCAGTTTACCGGAACTGAAGATGACCAATCCATTCCCCTCGGCCAGCACCGAAGCGGATGTATTGTCGGCTAGATAAAACTCAGGCGGTGTAACTGTCTCAAAAGCCCGCTCGTTGAGCCAAGGTATTTTGATACCGAACACCGACTCTTGCTCGACGCCAGGCACATCCAGTTTTCCAAAGTCAAGCTTGTAAAGGCCACCCCGACAAACGGCAATCAACGAACGGTTCATTTCGAGCAGGTCAAATAGTTGTTCTGGCAAGTCTGGGCCAGGATCTGAGTTCCACATGGATCGTTCGCGGGCTTCGTCCAGGCTGCTGGCCTGTTCTATTTCGGTTGGATTGTCGGCGACTGCTGACTCGGCTGCCTCTGACTCTGTCGAAGCTTGTAGACGGATCACGGACAATTTTCGCGAGGGGCCCCTAAGCTCGCCAAAGGGGGTGCGGAAAAACGACTTCACCACGATCAATTGCCGCTCGGGATCATAAATCGGACCGAAGGTTCGCGATTGCCCTTGCATGCCGGATTCAATGGCTGGCTGCCAAACGGCAAACTTCGAATTCCAGACCCCTAAGCCACCTTGTTCATTCACTGCCAGCACGTGCGGCCCCACCTCACGCACGCGACTAATTTGTTGATTCACTTCCACTTGTGGTCGAATGATATCGCGCATGAAACCCATTGAGAAGCAAAACAACCAGAAGATCATGCAGGATACCACACAGACTATGGCATTGCCCCACAACAAACCGGCCAAGGCCGAGACGCTGTAGAAGATAACAAACACAAACATCAGCAGCGGAATGCACGCGAGCAAACCGTAGTTCCACAGATCAAAGCGGAAGCCAGCAATCAGGAACAGGCCAACGAGCACAAAGGTAATGTTGACTAAAACAAAGATGCAGCCACCAAAGAACTTCCACAGAAACAGCCATACTCGCGAGATTGGCTTACTCAATAGAAGATGCAACGAACTGGAACGAAACGTATCAGGGATGACCGAGCTGGTGACGATCAGCGCCACAAAAATTGCGACCACGCCGAGCCCCAACTTGATGATCGAATTCAGCAGGAGTGGTTCGACAAACATACTGATCTCTCGCCGGCCAATCCCCAGCGGCTCACCTAGCTTGAAGCCTGCATAGCCAATCCATAGTTGTTCGCCGCGCGGTCGATTCAATTCAAGCGGAAAGGCCAGCTGCAATAACTCGCGGTTCAATTGCTGCAAGTTCTCGCTGCTCATCGACTCGGGTGCTTGGGCCAGCAGCGGCTCGAGACGCGGTCTTCGCGCGGCGGTGGGAAAGGCCTCCTCACTGTACAGTTGAGTCGACTCGAGAACTTTGTTTAACTCCTTGGCGAGGTCCCGATCGCTCACTTTTCGTCCGGAGGATTCAGAATCCACAGAGTCTTGCAGGCGTTTCGCAAAGTCCGGATCGAGCTGGCGGGCAACGGCTTGAATATCCGCCACCCCCTGCCCTTTCGCACCTCGTGCAAGCTTCTCAATGATGGGCCCGCGCTTGGCAACATCGAAACCAGAGAAACGATAACTGCGTTCGGTGATGTAACCGAACGGGGCCAGTGCGCAGAGAATGAGGGTCCAACCGATGAGCAGCGCCCACAGGACTTTGTTTCCAACCGCTTCCCAGAACGAATCGATCAGGATGGCAATGTACGGTTTCATAGGGGAGTATCAGCCTGAACTGCGGACAAGAAAACTTCTTCAAGGGAAAGACGGGTGCGTTCCAGTTGCCGGATGCTAATGTGAGCAGCTCGCAAGCGATCGACCAACGCATCGACTTCGGCCTGCGATTCCACGCCGGCTGAAAATTGCCAACGTCCGTCGGGAAGCGGATCCAGCTCGCAAGTATCGGTAACGCGGAGTTTTTCGATCTCACCGCTGTCGCCGCTGAGTTCCATGCGAACGCGGGTCACCATCGCTCCGTGGAACTGTTGGGTTAATTCATGCGGGGTTCCAACACCACGCAGTTGCCCGCCAGCCAAGATCGCGACTCGATCGCACACCAATTCGACTTCTTGCAGAATGTGACTATTCAGAAAGACGGTTTTTCCTTGATCTTTGAGTCCATTGATGAGCTTGCGGATCTCCGAGCGCCCGACGGGGTCGAGCCCGTCGGTCGGCTCGTCCAAAATTAGCAACTCGGGTTCATGGAGCATGGCTTGGGCCAGGCCAAGTCGCTGCCGCATCCCTTTGCTGTATGTCCGTGCCAGCTCCCGTTCACGACCGGCCAGCCCCACCAACTCCAGCAATTCTTCAGACCGTTTGCGAATCGTCGGCTCGGGCAATTGGCTCAGGCGGCCGTAGAACCGCAGTGCCCTGGTAGCCGTGTGATGGGCGGGAAAGGTGAGGTTTTCGGGGAGATAGCCAATTTTGCGACGGGCCTCCCGACTCCCTGCCGCCTCGCCGAGCAGAAACGCTTCACCGCTCGATCGCCGGACAATCCCCAGCAAGGTCTTAATCAACGTGGTTTTTCCGGCGCCGTTGGGCCCCAACAAACCAAAGACTTCCCCACGCTTTACCTGTAAATCGATCCCCTTCAAGGCATGGAAACTCTTTCGGACGATAAAGCCTTCCGTATACTTTTTGTGCAATTGGCGAACGTCGATCGCAGGTGTGTCATTCATACATCTTCATGTGGCGTTAAAGCGTGCGCTGCCCCGCAATGGGCAGGGGGCGTTCCTACGGGCTAGTATCGGGCTATTGAAGGCTTAGGGTGTAGAGGCCTCCTAGGATAGTCGATTTTGGTTTTGTCTGGGTAGCCGCGCACCCTATTGCAGTGCGCCGGGTGTATTATAGGCAGCGAACAGAGTCAAACTGGGCGCGCTGCTGTGGCAGTCAGCTGGTGACTGTGTGGTTAGTAATGTGGTTAGGATTCGTTTGTCGAACAGAATGATCCCCTAGAATGATTCCCGGAGATGAACGCGCATGAACACCAACCGCCGCAACTGCCTTAAGACCATGCTGGCACTTGGCGCGACCACAGGAGCGGCGGCCACCTGGCCCCACCGCTTGGCAGCCAAGATGCGTTCGGCCACGTCGCGGCGGCACTTGATCGTGCTGTGGATGCCCGGCGGCCCATCGCAGCTCGATACTTTTGATCTCAAGCCGGGGCATGCCAACGGTGGGCCCTTCAAGGAACTCAAAACGGCTATTCCCGGCATGCAGTTTAGCGAGCACTTGCCGGAACTTGGGAAACTAGCCGAGCATCTGTCGCTCATCCGCGGCATGCAAACCAAAGAAGGAGATCACAGCCGCGGAACCTACTTGGTCCGCACCGGCCAGCGCCCCGGTGCGCCGCTGCGCTATCCCTCCATCCCCTGTGCCATCGCCAAAGAACTGTCCTCGGCCGGCGACCTGACAATCCCCGGTTATGTCAGTATCTTGCCGAATGCGTTCATCAATCCTCCCGCCTTTAGCTCCGGTTTTCTAGGTGCTTCACGCGAACCGCTAACCGTTGCCGGTGCGCCGAGCTACGATCCCGATGCAGCCAACCCAGCCGGCCCGGGCTCGAGTGAACAGCCCGTGGATCTCAAAGTGGACAACTTGCTCCCCTCTCCCGAACTTGACCGCGAGCGACTGCAAAGACGTCAACAGTTCTGGGAACTGCTGCAACAGGGCTACGGCGCCCCACAACGACTCGGACCGGCGGCAACACACGACACGGTGTATCGCCGAGCGATGCAACTGGCGGAAAGCGAACTCGTGGATGCGTTCGATCTGAAACACGAATCGGACGATACGCGGAGCAGTTATGGCAACGATGCGTTCGGACAAGGCTGCTTGATGGCGCGACGCTTGATCGAACGGGGTGTGCCGGTGGTCGAAGTAGCGCTCAGCGATGGCCCCGGCGGTTTGACCTGGGATACCCATGCCGATAACTTCTCCCAAGTGAAGCAACTGAGCCAACGCCTCGATCGCTCCTGGAGCCGACTGATGCTCGAGCTCAAAGCGCTCGGATTGCTGGAACTGACCACGGTGGTGTGGATGGGAGAATTCGGGCGCACGCCGCAGATCAACGAAAACGTTGGCCGCGATCACTTTCCCAATGCCTGGAGTTGCGTTTTGGGTGGGGCTGGGATCGTGGGTGGTTCCATTGTGGGTCAGACGAGCGATGATGGGATGGAAGTGGTCGAGCGGCCCGTGACCGCCGCCGACTTTCTGGCGACTCTTTGCCAAGCGGTGGGGGTTCCGCCGGAGACCGAAAATTACTCCGAGGACCGTCGCCCAATCAAGATCGTCGAGGGGACTCCCATCGCAGAGATACTCTCCTAAGCGAACACTGCGGGCTTGTTCATTCTTACATCAAAGGTTTTTTAGTGACACGTTGGATCGTCTTGATCGCTGGCTTGCTGGGGATGGCGGGCGTCGCCATCGGCGCCTTTGCAGCCCATGGACTCCCCAAGGATTTAGCCGCACAGGGGCTGGATGCGACCGAAATCGCCAAACGACTCGAACAATGCGAAATCGCGGTGCGCTACCATATGTTCCACGCGCTGGCCCTGCTGGTGCTGGGACTGAGTCCGAGCAGTCGTGGTTTGCGGCGGACAGCGGCCGCGGCCATGTTCATGCTGCTCGGGATCGCCCTGTTCAGCGGAGGCTTGTACAGCATGGTCTTCACTGGTGTCATGGGTCATTGGGCGATCGTCCCCAGTGGCGGTCTGTGCATGCTCATCGGCTGGGGTTGCGTGACCAGCTTGGCCCTAGGCAGCAGTCGTCGAGAAGAGTAGCCGCTCAGCGAGATGGATAGTAGTCGCAATCAGATACGTTGTGGTCGAGCCTTAGCGTGCTCAAGATACGTTGTGCACGAGAGATCAAGCAGCAGTTAAGAGGCGGGATGAACATCGAACCCTTGGTCGCCGACCAGTGCCCCGCTTACATTCTGGCTGGCGGTCAAAGCTCGCGTTTCGGCAGCGATAAAGCGTTAGTCAAGATCGATGGCAAGCCGCTCTTGTTGCGCTTGCACGCAGCGCTCACTGGCCTGGGGCATGCGGTCCAAGTGATCGCAGATCGCGAAGATCGTTACGCAGCGATGGGTCTCACTTGCTTGCTCGATGCGCAACCCCAAAGCGGACCCCTGGCAGGACTCATGTCCGCTGTGCGTCATCGCCGTAGTCTGCTGGGTGAGGGGTGGTTGCTGTTGGCCAATTGCGATCAGGTGGAGTGGTTTCCAGAGTGGTTGACTTTGCTCGGTTCGGCCAGCACTACGTCGGCTTGGGCAGCCACCTTCGCGCAAGCCGTCCAGGGAGAATGTCTTGAGGAACTTCCGGTTAGCCTAGCTGACCGCAACGCAGCTACGTCCACCCGTAGTGCAACGTCCCCCAACGCCGCAACTTACCGGCAACCGATTCCGGGCTTGTACCACACGCAAATACATGACTTTGTGCAGGCAGCCTTAAGCGCGCGGCAGCTCTCGCTGCAGAACTTGTTGCGGCAAGTGCCCTCGATAGCTCTGACCACACCCAATAATCCCAGCCAGTGGTCCTTCAACACCCCCGAGGAACTAGCGGATATCAACACGACCCGTTCAACACGACGCGATGCATGCGGCTGAGAACGAGCGAATTCTGAAAGCCACTGCTAAAAGCCACTGCGAAGCCTGCCGGGGGCAGCCGACCGCGCAGCGCGGGTGGGGATCGGGTATAACGTAACGACAACTCCAATTCCTGCAGGGGCACGATCATGCGATTTTCCTATCTTTGTCTATTGGCTTGTCTTATGCTCGCGTCTCCCACGTTGAGCCACGCTCAAACACTTGAACTTACGCTGCGTTATCAAGAGCCGACCTCCCCTGGTTCAACGCGTTACCATCGCCTCACCCGTCAAGAAAGTTGGCAACCGGAGCGAACAGCAGTCATCGTGTGCGATATGTGGGATGCCCATCACTGTCTCAATGCCGTGCGCCGCGTAAACGAGTTGGCTCCGCGGATCGATCAGTTCATCGGTCATCTGCGCGAGCAAGGAGTGACCATAATCCACGCCCCCAGCTCATGCATGGATGCTTATGCGAAGCATCCCGCGCGCGTCCGGAGCACTACCCTACCCCACTCCACCTCGCTCCCCAACGACATTGCCGATTGGTGCGATCAAATCCCTAGTGAAGAAGCCGCTGCCTATCCGCTCGATCAATCCGACGGTGGCGAGGACGATAACTTGCACGAGCATCAGTTGTGGGCCGCGAGTCTGGAAGCGGCTGGCCGCAATCCACGCGCACCATGGCTTAAGCAATGTGAGGCGATTGGAATTGACGGCGCCCGCGACTTTATCAGCGATAGCGGCGTTGAGATCTGGAGTATCCTGGAAAGTCGGCAGCTTGACCAAGTCATCCTGGTCGGCGTGCACACCAACATGTGCGTGCTTGGGCGTCCGTTTGGTTTGCGGCGGTTGGCGACAGCCGGGAAAAACGTGGTGTTAGCTCGCGATCTGACCGACACCATGTACAATCCGCTGGCCTGGCCTTATGCAAATCACTTCACCGGAAACGACTTGATTGTCCAGCACATCGAACGGTATGTGTGCCCAACGATTTCTAGTAGCCAAGTCCTGGGGAAAGAGTTTCGTTTCGCGCAGGATACACGTCCGAATCTCATGATCTTAATGGCTGAAGATGAATACGAAACCGAGCAGACCCTACCGAAATTTGCCGCCAAACATTTGAGCCAGCACTTTCGCGTCACACTCACATACGGCAGCGACAATGAGCCGCAGCGCATGGTGGGCATCGCGGATATAGCTTCAGCCGATGCGTTGTTGGTCAGTGTTCGTCGTCGGCCACTGCCAGAAACAGATCTGAATTTGATTCGTGGTTTCGTTCGCAGTGGCAAGCCGGTGATCGGTATCCGCACGGCCAGCCATGCCTTTTCATTGCGAGATAAAACGCCAGAAGCCGGTTTAGCGGCGTGGCCCGAGTTCGACGCGGAGGTCTTCGGGGGGCATTACACGAATCATTATGGCAACGAGTTGAAGTCGGAACTGGCGATGGTCGAAGATGCAGCCGCGCACCCCATTCTCCAAGCGATGGGTGGGCTGCAACTCACACCTGGGGGCTCGCTCTACAAGACCGCCCCGTTGGCTGCGGGCGCTCAGCCGCTCTTGCTAGGCTCTCTCGCGGGGGAAGCGGGAGCCGAGCAAACGCCACAGCCGGTAGCTTGGACTTTTGTACGACGCGATGGCGGCCGCTCGTTTTACACTTCACTCGGACATGTGGATGACTTTGCGCAGCCGCAGTTTGAATCGCTCCTCTCGGCAGGCATTCACTGGGCATGCGGCTTGCCACCGCACACGCTCGAGCAAGTCGTCGAGCAGAACGAGCGTTATGCAGCCGGTCAGGGACGGCAACGCAAGTAACGTCGGTTCAGCCTAGCCTTAAGTCTCGTAGCCCAAGTTGGGTGACAGCCAGCGTTCGATTTCCCGGAGGCTCATCCCCTTGCGTCGAGCGTAATGTTGCACCTGATCCTGGGTGAGTCGATCAACGGCAAAGTACTTGGCCTGTGGGTGGGCAAAGTACAAGCCGCTGACGCTGGCTCCGGGCCACATGGCGAACGATTCCGTCAGCTTGACCCCCGTGGCCGCCTCGGCGTCGAGCACTTCAAACAGGGTGGTCTTCTCGGTATGGTCTGGGCAGGCTGGATAGCCGGCTGCGGGACGAATACCGCGGTACTGCTCTTCGATCATGTCATCGGCGGACAGTCCCTCGCTGAGCCCAAAGCCCCAGTCGTCGCGGGCTTGTTTGTGCAGCAATTCGGCAAAGGCCTCGGCCAGGCGGTCGGCCAGCGACTTGATCAAGATCGAGTTGTAGTCGTCGCCGCGGGCTTCGTACTCCTTAGCGAATTCGTCGGCGCCATCGCCGGCAGTGACCACGAAACCACCTAGCGTGTCCTTTCGCCCCGAGTCGTGGGGAGCGATGTAGTCGGCCAAGGAGCGGTAGTCGTCTTGTCCCTTGCGTTCCCATTGTTGTCGTAAGAAATGGAAGGTCGCCAATTCCTTGTTTCGGGCTTCATCGCGATAAACGATCACATCATCGTCGATGCTGGCCGCTGGCCAGAAGCCGTACACGGCATGCGCCTTGACACGCTTCTCATCGATCATTTTGCGAAGCATGAGCTGGGCGTTCTCAAATAATTCGGTCGCTTCTACGCCGTACTTTGCGTCGCTGAGGATCTTGGGGTATTTTCCCTTCAGTTCCCACGACATGAAGAAGGGGGACCAATCGATGTACTTGGCGATTTTATCGAGCGGAAAATCCTTGAGGATCTTCACCCCAGTGAAACTTGGGACAGGCACATCGACCGTTTCCCAGTCGGTTTGAAAGCGTTTCTCAAGCGCCTCTGCGTAAGTTGCCAACTTGACTTGCCGCGATTGATAACTGGCCACCAATTCCGTCTGCAGTTGGCGGTTTTCTTCGTTGAATCGAGGACGTGCGTCTTTGTTGCAAAGTTTTTCAACCACTCCCACACTGCGTGAGGCGTCGAGCACATGCACGACCTCGTGGTCGTACTGGGGTGCGATGCGCACGGCGGTATGTTTGGCACTGGTGGTGGCGCCACCGACGAGCAACGGGATGCTCAAACCGGTTCGTTTCATTTCACGCGCCACATGCACCATTTCGTCCAGGCTCGGCGTGATCAAGCCCGAGAGGCCAATGATGTCGACCGACTCGCGGACGGCCGTTTCCAAAATCTTCTCGGCCGAGACCATGACCCCCATGTCGATGACTTCGTAGTTGTTGCAGGCGAGTACCACGCCGACGATGTTCTTACCGATATCGTGCACATCCCCCTTGACGGTTGCCATCAATACTTTGCCACGCGATGAACTAGCGACGCTGCCGGATTCGAGCTTTTCCTGTTCCATGAAGGGATTGAGGTAGGCCACGGCTTTCTTCATGACCCGTGCGGATTTAACGACTTGCGGCAAGAACATTTTTCCTGCGCCGAATAAGTCGCCGACCACGCTCATGCCATCCATCAACGGACCTTCGATGACATCCAGGCAGCGGCTCGATAGTTGGCGAGCTTCCTCGGTGTCTTGTTCGATGAACTTGTCGATACCGCGGATGAGGGCTGTTTTGAGTCGCTCTTTGACCGCTGCCTCGCGCCATGTCAGGTCTTCGCTAACCGCTGCTTTGCCTTTGGCTTTGACCTTTTCAGCAAATTCGAGCAGGCGTTCGGTGGCATCGTTGCGACGATTGAGCAACACGTCCTCGACGCGTTCGAGCAGGTCTTTGGGAATATCTTCATAGACGGTCAACTGGCCGGCGTTGACAATCCCCATATCCATACCGGCGCGGACCGCGTGGTACAGGAACGCCGAGTGCATCGCTTCCCGTACGTAGTCGTTGCCACGGAACGAGAAGCTGATATTGCTGACGCCACCACTGACCTTGGCACCTGGACAGACGCGCTTGATCTCTCGGGTCGCTTCGATGAAATTGACCGCGTAGTTGTCGTGCTCTTCGATACCGGTCGCCACCGTGAGAATGTTTGGATCGAAGATGATATCCTCGGGCGGAAAGCCGACTTGTTGCGTGAGGATGTCGTACGCACGGCGACAGATACGCACCTTTTCGTCTTTGTCAGTTGCTTGCCCCGCTTCGTCAAAAGCCATCACGACACAGGCGGCTCCATAGCGGCGAACTAAATTCCCCTTGCGGATGAACTCAGCCTCACCATCTTTCAAACTGATCGAGTTGACGATCGACTTGCCCTGCGTGTTTTGCAGCCCGGCTTCAAGCACTTCCCACTTGCTGCTATCGATCATGACCGGCACACTGGCGATATCGCTTTCCCCAGCAATCAAACGGAGAAAGCGGGTCATGGCTTCGGGTCCGTCGAGCAACGCGTCGTCCATGTTGATGTCAATCACCCCCGCGCCGCCGGTGACTTGCTGACGAGCGACTTCGACCGCTTCTTCGAACAGGTTGTTGCGAATCAATCGGGCAAAGGCCCGCGAACCGGTCACGTTGGTGCGCTCGCCAATCATGGTGAAGCTGGCTTCGGGGCGGATTACGAACGCTTGCTGACCGCTTAAACGGGTGTAGATCGGTAGCTCGGGTGGCACATGCGGTTTGTATTTCGCCACTTCTTCCGAGATCGCGCGGATGTGATCGGGCGTGGTTCCGCAGCAACCACCGAGAATATTGAGCCAACCATTGGCGGCGAACTCGCCGACCAGCTGCGCCATTTCGCGAGGTCCGAGATCGAACTGCCCCATGTCGTTCGGGAGTCCCGCGTTGGGATAGCAGCTGATCGGTACCTCAGCCACTTTGGCTAGTTCTGCGATGTGGCCACGCATGACCTGTGGACCCAGGGCGCAGTTCATGCCGATGCTCAGCATGGGGAAGTGGCTGAGCGCGTACCAGAACGCTTCCACGCTTTGTCCCGAAACGAAGGTCCGGCCACCTTGATCGAACGTACCGCTGATCATCACCGGAATCCGTTTACCCGAGTCCTCAAAGTACTTGCTCATCGCGAACAAGCAGGCTTTGAGGTTGAGCGTATCGATGACCGTTTCGGCCAATAGAAGATCCGCACCTGCCTCGACCAGCGCAGCCACTTGACCGTAGTACGAGTCGACCATCGTCATGTAATTGGTATTGCGACTGGCGGGATCCTCGACGTTGGTGCTGATCGACATTTGCCGTGCGGTTGGACCGATACTTCCCGCTACAAAACGGGGCTTGTCGGGGTTCTTTTCGGTGAACTCATCGGCGGCCAGGCGAGCGCAGTGCACGGCGGCGAAATTGATCTCACGGACCAGTTCAAGCGGCAGAGCGAATTCTTCCATGCCGACGGAGCTGGCACCAAACGAATTGGTTTCGATGATATCCGCCCCGGCGGCCAAGTACTGGCGGTGGATGTCGGTGACGCTGGCCGGATGGGTCAAGCACAGGACGTCGGTGAAGTTCTTGAGATCTTTGTGGTGATCGGCGAAACGCTCCTGCCGCATGCCCGCTTCGTCCAGCCCCAGCTTCTGAACCATGGGTCCCATCGCCCCGTCGAGGATCAGGATTCGCTCTTGGAGTAGTTGTTGCAGTTGGTCGGGTTTGTTGGAGTTGCGTAGCATAGCGCTCTGATTTTGATCATTTAGCGGGTGATTGTTATAACATCCGTCCATCCGGATGGATCGATAGTTAGTAAGATTCTTACTGAGCTAGCCCTGGGCGTCAAGTTCGGATTGGGGCTGGCTGGAGTTTTTGAGGGTCGACCGGTCCGGTTGAGCCGCCGAGTCACCTGGCGATCGAAAACACTCCTAGCTCCCATACCCTCTGAAGCCCCCAGAGCCACCAGGCTTTTTAACCGGAAAAGATCTCGCAATGATTAAAACGCTCAAGATCGATGTAATCGGAATCGATAAAGAGAACTGGAGTCTACCTACTCCAGAGACGGCTTGATCTCGAGCGGTGGTTTCCTGTACCACACAACCCACGTGAACTCGGGATCCTGTCGCGCTGGTTTTCAATCAGCTGTCGTTAGGATTTAGAACGAACGCGAACTCAAGGAAGCAGCCATGCCACGGACGGCATCGACTACGAAAACTGACCGAATAGCACCGCGAGCTTCAACCAAGTTTCGCGAGGAGCGCGTCACGGACCAAGTGCCCGTGTTGTTTCGGCTCCCGCTGGTGGAGTGCTTGCCGGTACCGTCCGTTGCGGGAGAGCCGATGTTCGCTACCGCTGAGTCGCAGCCGGAGTGGACTCCGACACCCGTGGTTGCTCCGCCGCCTCCAATCCAGCCAATCCAGCCGCCTCAGCCAAAACCGGCCACCCCTGTCGTGAGTTCCTCGACGAAGGAGGTTGAACCGGTATATGTCCAAGCGGTGGCTGCCATCCAACCTTTTGCTGCCGCAAGTCATCCGTCGCTCAAGATCGACACCGATTCTGAGCGTTCGTGGTGGGAACACTGGTCAAGTGGCGTTGTGTTAATCCTGCTCATCATTGCGCTGGTGACCGCCAGCATTCTTGCCTTCAATGACACGGGAAGCACCGATCCGAGCCTGCTAGCCGAGTTGGGTGACAAGACGATCGAGACGCTCGACCTGACCATTCCAGAATTGACACCGCCTCAGGTCACTACACCAGGCGTGGCAATGCAGACTCAGCAGGCAGCGAGCCCAGCGAACGACGGGATTTTGCCAGGGGCCAATCGACCAAGCCATGCTGTGCCAGCGAACGATGGGGCTGCGTCGACCAGCAGTCTGATCCCTAGCGATTTGGAATTCGAAAGCCAAGCCGTGGGTATCCAGAGTTCCGTCGCGATCAGCCAACCGACCACCGCAGCACCGGTCGAAGCAAACCCTTCGCAGCCAACGTTGAGACCGCTGGCAACGCTGGTCGACCGACCGACGGGATCGTTGGCAGCCACCCAAGAAGCACCTGCGGGGGCTGCCTTGCTGGCCCCCAACGCAGCAGCGACCTTAACGACTTCCCCAATGGCATCGGCGAGTCTCTCTCCACCGACCAGTAGGGAGTTGCCGCCGCTGTTTCCGAACGATGAGCTCTCGTCGGGCGACGTGCCAGCTACCTCGCAAACCCTATCCGGCAGTTCCTCGACCGGTAGTTCCACTGCAGCCCAGGCGCCGGCACTCACCGATGGTGCTCTGACTTTACCAAGTGGCCTGCTGGAGCAACCGTCGCAACCGTCGGTGGGTGCAAACACGTCGCTGGGCACGAACTCGCTTATCGAGACCGATCTTCCTTCCTACCAGGCCATGCTCATAGGCACTTCTGCTTCTCCGAGCGGCAGCCAGTTCTCATTGATCCCTAGCGAAAATACGATCCCTAGCGAAAATATGATCCCTAACGAAAGTACGTTGCCAGCTGCACCCGCCGCATCTACTTTAACCGCACCAACGGCGACGGGCGTACCGGCAACGGAGACTCCCGAATTGTCAACGGAGGCAATTATCCGGGCGTGGCAGATGCACAAGGCGGTCAATCAAGCCCAGACAACGCCGAGCAATCGTTACGTTGCTCCCGACGCAACCAACCCTGGCGGTACGATGTCTTACACGCTGGGCGGAGCTACATCCACTGTCAATCCATCGCTTCCGGGCTCCTCCAGCACGGGTACGACGCCGGCCAATTCAACCTTGCCACGTTTTTAGCCGACAGGCCCAAACTTAGTTTCTACAGTTACGAATGAGTCAGGGACGACCATGAGCGAAAGCTTAAACCGAGCATTCCTTAGAGCCTACGATAAGGAAAAAACGAGCGAGGCCAAGCGCCAGGCAACGGACGAGGAACGTCGCTCGCGCGAAGTGGCTGAGTTGGTGACTCACTTCGATACCACTTCGGTTCCCATTCCGGCACCTCATTTCCTTCAACCCAAGGCGCGCGAGCAGGTCTGGGCTGGCTCAGCGACTTCAAGCCAGTCGGCCAGCGATGCGGCCGCGCAGCCCGTTGCCAAGCCGGCCGAAAGCAAGCCGACTCCGGTGCAGGATATAGATCAAGCGGATGAAAACAATCTACGAGATTCCATCGCCTTGCAAATGCTGCAAGCGGGAGCTTGGGAAGGGCAACGCATCGATGCCTTCATCGGCGGCTTCCCGATGTTGTCGCATGCTATGGCCCCGTCGACTGCTCCTGCGTCACCCACGTCATCTGTATCGCTAACTCGAACTCCTGCGATTGCCGCCCAACAGGAGCTTGAGCAGACCAAAGAACTGGAGCGGAAGGGGCCTGGGGTCGAGGTTTTTCCCATGGCTGAGCCTACGATCCGTGGAGCCAGCCTGGTTGTGGAGGCGATGAGCCAGCCTGCCCATGTGCCGAACATCCCCGAGCAACCGCTGGTTTTGACTTACGAATCGCAGAGCAATGAGTTTACCGTCGAGCCCACTGCGTCCGCCGCTGAGCCGGCCGCGCGGCCTACCACTGCGGCGGTTGCCAATCCAGTTCCATCGGAGCCAGTGCGAGTCGAGCCAGAGGCGGTTAAGCTATTCCAAGTCGAACCAGCAAGAGTCGAGGCCCTGCATGTCGAGCCTATGCGCGTCGATGTGCCCACGCCTGAATTGCAGTCACCGCTTGCCCCAGCACTAACACATCCTCCCACTCAGCCGCATGTGATCAACGTGCCTGTGCACCAGCCTGTCCCAACGACGTTTGAAAATCATTTGGCTCAACGTTCAACTGGGGGGGATATTTTCCGCTTGGATCGCCCCAGCTACGCCCAGCCGGTCAAGCCTGCGGTCCAAGCTGGCACGAGCGCGCACGAAGCGTCTGCAGGAACAGGCCTTGACGAACCGGAGCAGGAAGATTCCTCCGATAGTTTTTCGGCGGTTGACATAGACCGGACCTCCACAGCACCGCAAGAAGTCGTGTATCGCACGCACTTCGCCCCGGCCACCGGCAGTGTCAGTCCGGAGACCACTCACGTCGCGTCTGACATCGCCGTTGAGACAAGTCCGAAGTACTCGCAGCGTATGCAACCCATGCTTGAGCAGAGTCGACAAGTTGAAGAGAAGTTGCGACGGGCACGGGTGCGAATTTTCAATCCAGTTTGGGAGGTCGACAGCCTGCAGTGGCCGCCGGTCTGCTTGGAGCTGATGGAACGCATGGATGGTAGCTTGCAGCATGTCGCCGAGAACCTGATGACCGCCTGCCAAGAGGGGCTCCAGATTTTGGCAGTAACCAGTCCACAGCGGGGCGAAGGGACGACTACCGTCGCCTGTTGTCTAGCGCTCTTGGCTGGCAACCATGGACTCAACGTGGCAATTGTCGACGGTGATATTGAGAAGCCATCGCTTAGTTACCAAACCAATCTAGATGTTGAGCAAGACTGGCGTTCGGCCATTTTGCATCAACTGCCGTTGGAGGAAATTGCCGTGCACTCCATCGATGATCAGGTCACGTTGGTTCCATTGCTCAATCCCATCAGCCATCACGAATTATCGGCTGATGATGACCGCATCGGGTTGATGATGCAGGAACTGTCTGAGAGTTTTGATTTGGTCATCATTGATGGGGGACGGATGGATTCTGCACGCAGCTTAGTGACGATTTTGGGTGAGCGTGGCATTATCAACGCCGCTGTGGCGGTGGTCGATCATCGCAGTTCCACGCCAGACCGTATCGAGTTGTGCTTGCGTCGGATTCGGCAAGCGGGCATCGCATCGATCGGTTTGGTAGAGAATTTTGCGGCATAGATCGAGGCGAGCTCTGGTCTGCTCCTTCAAAAAAACATTGCCTGCAACGGCCCTAGAATTTCCAGCAGATAGAACCTGTCTGCTCAATCAGAGGATCGACTATGTACGAAGAACATTGGAAGCTATCGAGCCGGCCCTTTGAGAACCGCGTCGAGAACGACTTCTATTATCCAGCCGAAACGCATCAAGCGGCCTTACTCAAACTCCACTATGCGATCGAAAACCGACGTGCGGCAGCCCTGCTTTGCGGTCCCGGGGGAATGGGCAAGTCGTTGGTCGTTGAAATGTTGCGCCGCCAGCTTGGGCAAACCTTCCGACCGATTGTGCCTGTAGTTTTTCCCGCCATGTCGGGCGAGCAGCTCATTCGTTTTATCGTCGATCAATTGGATGGCACGCAAGCGGAATCGCCGCGTGAGGCGTCAGTCGACCTGGCCCGATTCGATCGCTTCTTGCGTTCCAACTTGGAGTCCAAGCGGCATGCGGTGATTGTGGTGGACGAGGCGCAATTGCTCGAGCAAAACGATTTGCTCGAACCTCTGCGTCTACTCTTGAATGTCGCCGCCTCGGAGGCCCCGGGCGAGTCGGCTTGGACGCTGGTGCTGGTAGGTCAACCGACGGTATTGTCACATGTCGAGCGCTATCATGCGCTCGATGAACGCTTGGCCGTCAAGTGCATGTTGAACCGTCTACTTCCAGACGAAACGACCGCTTACATCCAACACCGTTTGCGGGTGGCCGGCGTGGATGCCGAAAAGGTATTTGACTATGCCGCTTTGGAGCGGATTCACATGCTCACCCAAGGCATTCCACGACGTATCAATCGTCTGTGCGATTTGGCCTTGATGGTGGGTTATGCCGACGATCGGGCGATTATCTCAGCTGAGGTGATCGATAGCGTTCACGGCGACTTGGCCGCACCCTCGCTGGGCTGAGTTTGGCGATGCTAGGAAATTCTCTGGCCAGATTTCCCGATTTCAGCGCACTGCAAGCCCGCATGCGGTATCTTTCACTGAGGATCAATCTCCCCTGGCACCCTCACCGCGAATAGAAGTCAGACCATGCTTCCCAGAATCGCAGCTCGATACGGTTGGGTCTTCGCAGTTGCATCAGTTTTCGTGATTTGTTGGCAGTTTTTATGGCTCGCGCCCGCTGGCCATGCACAGCAGCCGAGTCCTGTCCGCATCGGATCGAAGAGCTTTACCGAATCGGTCATACTAGGTGAAATGCTCAGCACGCTGGTTAAGCATGCGGGTCATGCCAGCGATCACCAAAGTGAGCTGGGTGGGACACAGGTACTTTGGCAAGCTCTGGGGCGTGGTGAGATCGACGCGTATGTGGAGTACAGTGGTACGCTCTCGGAAGAGATCTTGGCGGGCGAAGGGGTCGTCGTACTTGACCAAATTCGCGACCGCCTCGCGCCGAATGGAGTTCGCATCAGCGAGCCACTTGGTTTCAGCAATACTTACGCGATTGGTATGCAACGCAAGCGAGCTGCCGAGCTCGGAATAAACAAGATCTCGGATCTGCGGGAACACCCTGATTTCAAACTTGGGTTCTCCGATGAGTTTGTAGAACGCCGCGACTGCTGGAATGGTCTCAAGTCACGGTACAAACTCCCTCACACATCGATCCGCGCACTCGATCACAGTTTGGCTTACCGCGGCGTTTGGTCAGGCTCCATCGATGTCATCGACTTGTACTCCACCGACCCCGAAATCATCTCGTTTGACCTACAAGTCCTTGACGATGACTTGGCACATTTCCCATTGTATGAAGCGGTCATCGTGTACCGGGCAGAGCTCGAGCAAACTCACCCGGCGGTTGTTGCGGCTTTTGCGAAACTTGCCGGCAAGCTCGACAGTTCGCAAATGGCCGCACTCAACAAAGCCTCCCGAATCGAACGGCAACCGGAAACATTGATCGCCGCCAAGTTCTTGCAGGAGCATGTCGATAGCTCAATCATTCTTCCCGATGTGCACGCGAATCTGTTCCAGCGCCGTTTGGCACGCTTTCAAACGAACACGTGGGAGCACTGCTATCTGGTAGGCATTTCGCTCACGCTGGCGATCATCTGTTCGATCCCGCTGGGGATCCTGGCATACAGGCAACCACATTGGGGTGAGTGGATTCTGGGAGTCGTCGGTATCATTCAGACGATTCCGTCGATGGCGCTGCTTGTATTCATGATTCCCATTTTGGGGCTAGGTGCCAAACCGGCCATTTTCGCACTCTTTTTATATAGCCTGTTGCCGATCGTTCGCGGCACGCACCTGGGATTAACTAGTCTGCCACAGAGCATTCACGAATCGGCCTTGGCCTTGGGATTGTCCGCGAACGCTCGACTGCGACTGATCGAACTACCGTTGGCTGCTCAATCGATCTTGGCGGGGATTAAGACTTCGGCTGTCATCAATGTGGGGACAGCGACGATCGGAGCCTTGATTGGTGCGGGGGGCTATGGCCAACCGATCATCACCGGAATTCGCTTGGCCGATTTATGGTTGATTCTGCAAGGGGCAGTGCCGGCGGCCATCATGGCGCTGCTGGTCCAAGCCGCTTTCGGCTGGGCCGAGCGGGCTCTGGTACCAGCGGGATTAAGAATCTCTGCCGCCAACCAGGGCTAGACCGAGTTGCGGCGAGTCGTTTCAGGCACGCTGGGCCAGCCAGTACAAGATGGCCTGCCGATTGGACTCAAAGGCCATGTTGTTGAGCAAGTCCTCGGTCGGCTGCGACCACTCAAAGTGCTCGAGTTCATCGGCCGCGATCTCGATGGCTTGATCGGATTGCACGTAACAGACGAAAAACAGATCGATTACGGGGGCGACCACACCGCCGTAGTTGTATTGATTGGGAAAAGTGGTCAGGTAGGCCGTACGTTCCACGATCAAACCGGTCTCTTCGGCGACCTCGCGTTTCAGGGCCTCTTCGACCGTTTCATCGCGGTCGACAAAACCTCCGGGCAATCCCCAGCGTCCTTTGCCTGGCTCGCGGGCACGCCGCACGAAGAGGAGCAGCCCAGCCTCGTTGACGACTAAACCGCCAACGGCCGCCACAGGACCAAAAAAACACGCAAAGTTGCACGCCACACAGCGGAAGGGTATTTCTCCCAATTGCTGGTTCGGTGTCGCGCAGCGTGGACAGTACTCATAGATCTCTTCGATTGCCCGCCGGTCCATAACCCCTCTCGCCTAGTAAACCGTCCAGTTTTCGCAGCACGCCACTTCAGGACTCACGCCACATCTGGAATCGATCTCTCACGTACAAGTGACACCATGTAAAAAATAAGTCCCACAGCAAACGTGCCTAGCATCGCATAAAACTGCTCGCGATGGGTAGTCCAGGATGCTAGGAGAATACAAAAGGTAATGACCAAATAGAGCAGCATGGCGAGGGTTTCCCACCAACGCAGCGGATGTGCGTCCGGCAATTTGTGGCGGACCCACCACAAGGACAATACCGCCAGGGCTCCGCAAGCAGAGAGGGTCAAACCCAGGTAGGTCATCAACTGCAATAAGTTAGCGATGAAAATAGCCACCAAACTCAAAGCGGCTTGGGCCACGATGGCCAGACGCGGCGACCCATCCCCCTTAAAGAAAGCGGGCATCACGCCATCTTCGGCCATCTTGCGATAGACTCGCGGACCGGCCAGCAGCATGGCAAAGACGCTGCTGGTCATGGCCAACACAATCGTGATGCGGATCAACCACTCCAGCTGCACGCCCCCCACGGCGCGCCCCGCAATCGACGCCACATTCTTCTGAAACTGAATCGATTCGGCAGCAGGTGCGTAGACGAAGACATAGTTGAGCAGCAGATAAATGGCGGTCACAATCAAAGTAGCCCATAACATGGCCCGCGGTACCGTTCGGGCCGGATCCCGCGCCTCGCCCGCCACATAGATGGCTGCATTGAAGCCGGTATAGCTCAGCGCCACCCACGACATCGAGCCGACCAGCACGGTCCAAGCCGAAAAGTCTTCGGGCCACCAGTTTGCTGACAGGTTGGGGAGCGGGCCACCCTGCCACACATCGGCTGGGGCCAGCAGAAACGCCCACGCAATCACCACGGCCAACATAATCAACTTGGCCGCGACAATGGCGTTCTGCACCCCCGCCCCGATGGAGATACCGATCAAGTGGCAGGCGGTAGCGAGAACAAGCACGATGGCAGCCACCAGCGAGAGACTTAAATCCCCTTCGGCCGTTGTAGGCAGGATATAGGCAGCGGCCCCTTGAGCGGCCAGGGCAATCGGTGCGGTGAAGCCAGCGATCACCGAAATCCAGCCGGCAAGAAAACCGACCGAGGGATGCACAAAGCGACTGAGAAACAAGTACTCCCCGCCCGACATGGGCAACCGCGCCACCAGGGCACCATATGCGATGGCGCCGCAGATGGCCCACACGCCACACAACCACCATGCCAACATGACCCGACCTGGGTTGCCGAGATCACTGATCGAATAACCGCTCGACGTGAACACGCCAGCCCCGATCATGTTGGCCACCACCAGCGCCGAAAGCGTCGCGATGCCCAGTCCAGAATGTTGTGTTAGGAATCGGTTTGACGGATGGTTAGCGGGCGGCACGCGGGGCTCATGTTTCGTTGGGTCTATGACTTGGTGAATCGCAGAAGATAGTTTTCTGTGAAGCCATCGATATCGACTTGCGTTTCGAACTGGAAGCCCGCGTCGATAATCTCTTGTTTGAACGTCTCCAGCGGAGCGCGGATGTGTCCTTGCAGCCACTGCTTGCGTTCGGGGCTAACGTCTGGCGCGCGATGGAAATCGACCACGATCAGTTTACCGCCGTTCCGCATCGCGCGGTAAATCGACTTGAGCGAACTCTCAGGATACTCGAAGTGATGGTAGACGTCGCAAATGAACGCGCGATCGATCGTGTCGGCTTTCAAGTTGACGTCGCTGTCGGAGCAGAGCACCACTTCCACATTGCTCAATTCTTCCGTCTTGGCTCGGTCCCGCAAGTGCTTGACGAACTTCGGGGAAATATCGATCGCATAGACCTGCCCCTCCTCACCGACGCTTCTGGATAACGGACGGAGATAGAGTCCGGTCCCCGAGCCGATGTCAGCCACTGCCATGCCCGGCTTGAGTTCAATCGCGGCCAAGATCTGCTCTCGAGCCGCGAACACTTCACGGCTCTCAACTTCAAAACGTTTGATGAACTCTTCGACATTCATATCGGGATCGAGAAAACTGTCGTTGATTCCCGACGGAAGGTTGTCGGCGCGCTTGGCAGACTCTTTAGCCGCATCATCTTTGGCCGCAGCGGTTTCAGCGGCCACCTCGGTGGGTATTCTTTTAGTTGTCTCTTGCCCCATACTGGCTGCAGCCAGCGCGAGCAGCAGGCAAAAAAATGGGACCGTTTTTATAAGTTGTGCGATCATCAAGGGCTCTTTCGTTATAGTGGAATGCTCATTCATCAGTCTCTGAAAGATAAACGATGCATTGGCCACATCCCAGCCGTCGTGCGTTTCTGCACAGCTCGATGCTATGCGGAGGAGCGCTCGCATTCAACCCCGCAGGTGTCTTATCGCAGGTGACCGACCTGCGGCAGGCTGCCACAGTGGCCAGTGGCTACACAGGTGCGGTGGCCACGGTCCATCCGCTGGCCAGCCAAGCGGCGATCGCGGCCTTTGAGCAGGGGGGCAACGCCATCGACGCGGCCGTGGCAGCCTCCATCATGCTCTCGGTGGTCGACGGACACAACTCAGGGCTCGGCGGGGGCTGCTTGGCCATCGTCCGGCGCGGAGATGGTTCGGTGCTGGCACTTGATGGTCGCGAGCGGGCGCCTCAGGCTGCGACCCCAGACATGTTCTTTCGCGATGGCCGACCGGCTCCACAACTCAGTCAAATTGGCCCGCTGGCTGCTGGCGTGCCAGGACTTCCTGCAGCCTTACACGAACTGAGCAGCAACCACGGCAAACTGACTTGGCAAGCTGCCTTGGAAGCCGCAGCAAACGTGGCTGCAGAGGGTTTTCCGCTAACAGAGAATTACGCCAGTGTTCTGCGGTCGGCGGCGGAAGAGCTCTCGCGGTTTCCAGCCTCGGCGGCTGTGTTGCTCGATGCCCGCGGCGCGCCGTGGAAAGCCGGTGATAGGCTGCGGCAATTGGATTTAGCGAACAGCTTGCGAACCCTGGCATCGGAAGGTGTGCGCTGGTTTTACGAGGGTGAGTTCGCTCGGAAAGCTACACAGCACTTGCGGGAGCAGGGTGGTTTACTCAGCGAAGCTGATTTCGCCGATTACCACACCGTCCTAAGGCCAGCTATTAGAACCAACTATCGTGAGCATGTTGTAGTGGGCTTTCCACCGCCGAGTTCCGGTGGCATTCACATCGCTCAGATGCTCGGCATGCTCAGCGGCTACGACGTGAAGGAGATTTTTGCCGAATCCGAGGCTGCCGGTTTGCATTTGTTGCTGGAGGTCATGAAACGCGCCATGGCCGATCGCGCCTACTGGTTGGGCGATGCCGATTTTACCCACGTACCGCGCGGCTTGCTCGACCCAGACTATTTGCAACAGCGGGCCAGTTCCATCGACTTGCAAATCGCTACGCCGGTGCAGAGCCACGGCCAGCCCCCTCGAGCCGATATCGACCTATTCGGAGCGCGGAAACATACGACCCACTTGACCACTGCGGATGCCGACGGCAACGTTGTGGCCATCACGCAGACAGTCAACACGTCGTTTGGTTGCAAAATGATCGTACCTGGGACAGGCATTGTCCTTAACAACGAGATGGATGATTTTAGTATTGCCCCGGGGGTCCGCAACGCGTTTGGGCTGGTGGGCTCCGCTGCCAATGCAGTCGCTCCCGGCAAACGTCCCTTGTCGAGCATGAGTCCGAGCATTGTGTTGAACGGCGCTGGGCAACCTGTGCTGAGTTGCGGTGCGGCGGGTGGACCTAAAATAATTACCACCACGCTGCAAGTGCTGGTGCGCGTACTCGACTTGGGCGCAACGATTGACGCAGCGTTAATTGCCCCCAGGCTGCATCATCAGTGGTCCCCGGACAAAGCCGTTTGCGAAAACGCGTTTGGCGCAGGCGTTATCGAAGAGCTCGAAAGGCGTGGTCACTCGGTGGATCGCATCTCCCGTGCGGCCGTTGCGCAAGGCATGTCCATCGCCGCTTCGGGGGAGCTGACCGCTGCTTCCGACCCCCGCGTACCGAGCGCGGCCCTGGCCCGCTGAGGGGCCGCTCAGCCAACTTCACTTCTGTTTGCGAGTGACGGTGAACCTGTTTCCGGTGTCTAACAAAACCTGAAGAAACGCTACAAGCCCCTCCCCTACCCTACAAAATGCTGTTTCAAATTTGTTAAGTTAGAGGCGGCGGAGCGCAAGCGCCGCCAAGCCTCTACACGAAGGCTTGCCACCGGCACGGTTCGGCGGCACGTGGTCCCACATCCCTTCCTACCCGTCTCCTCTCCGAGGTTCACCATGAGTTTACTCTTTCTCGCATCCAGAGCATTCACCAGTCTGCATCTGTCCACCGTCTGTGCCATCGGATTAACCGTTTTTTCATTCGCCGTTGGGGGCACATGCGGCCGTTCCGTTCAGGCCCAGGAAGATTCGATCGGGTTCAAGTCCTTGTTCAACGGAAAAGACCTCAGCGGCTGGTCAGGTGCGGTGGATGATTACGAAGTGATTGATGGATCGATCGTGTGCAAGCCGGGCAAAGGGGGTGTGCTATTCTCCGAAGAGAAATTTGCTGACTTTGTCGTGCGCGTCGAGTTCAAGCTTCCAGCGGGCGGCAACAATGGCTTGGCCATTCGCTATCCCGGCCAAGGTCGAGCTGCTTACGACGGGATGTGCGAATTGCAGATCCTGGATGACGATGCTGAGAAATATGCTGAACTCGATGCTCGACAGTACCACGGCTCGGTCTACGGTATCGCCGCCGCTCACCGCGGATATTTGCGGCCGGTTGGTGAGTGGAATTACCAAGAGGTGACCGTTCAAGGTTCCACGATCCGAGTCGAACTGAACGGTACGGTAGTCGTCGATACCGACGTCAGTCAAATTACAGAGTTCCAGGAGGGGCGGCCTCACCCCGGGCTGAACCTGGCCGAAGGACACTTCGGCTTCGCCGGCCACAATGACCCGGTCATGTTTCGCAACATTGCCATCAAGCGATTGTCTTCCACTCAGCAAGTTCATGCCACACAACTGGTCGCTACGACGGCCGACGAAGTGGGCGAGCAGTTGGCGCAGGCCTTGATCTTCCATGCGTCGTTCGATGGCACCACCGACGCGCAGGTCTTCCAAAAAGATCGTTCCGTCTACACGGCGGAAACGTTGTCGCGCGAGCAAACCAAAGCGGGGAATCATATCGAAGCGGTGGTTATTGCCCCTGAAGCTGGCATATCGGTAGCTGGCAAGTCGGGAGATGCTTTGCAATTCAAAGCAAAAACGGATCAAGTGCTGTTTTATCAAGGTAGCGAAGTGGGCTATCAAGACGAGAATTGGTCGGGATCGATGTCGTTGTGGATGAAGCTCGATCCGGATAAAGATCTCGAGCCTGGCTTTTGCGATCCGATTCAACTGACCGAACGCGCCTGGAACGACGCTGCTTTTTTTATTGATTTCGACAAAGAATTGCCACGCGATTTTCGCTTGGGTGTGTTCCCGGATTTGCAGAGCTGGAATCCGAAGAATACCGACTTTGATGCAATTCCTGTCGAAGAGCGTCCAATGGTGGTGGTCAAGCGTCCTCCCTTCAGCGCCGATGCTTGGACCCATGTGTGCTTTACATGGGAAAATGTCAACGGTGCGGCAGGCACCGATGGCACCGCCACGCTGTACTTGAACGGTGAACGGCAAGGCGCGCGGACCGGCCCCATGCCGTTCAGCTGGGATCAGTCGAAGGTCGGACTGATGATCGGCATTTATTACATTGGCTTGCTCGATGAACTCAAAGTATTTAACAAAACGTTGACCCCAGAGCAAGTCGCCGCGCTGCACGCTCAGTAGTCGTTTGCGGTTTTCCCGTTCGCTCACCCGCTCTCGCGATTCCGATCGCGCCCGCAGCCAAAACCACTTTTCTTCTCACTCACTTGCCCCAACCTAGCCCACCTTCACTCAAACTCGCTACTTTCAAACTCGCCTCCACTCAACCTCGCCTCCTAGGAGAATTGCCATGTACCCACTGAATCGACGTCGCTTCATCGCCACCACCGGCGTTGTCGGAAGTTCGCTGATACTGGCTGGGACGCGAGCCTCAGGTCAAGTGCTTGGCGCTAATGATCGAGTGCGAGTCGCTGTGGCTGGATTGAACGGTCGTGGGAAGAGTCATATCGACGGTTGGCTGAAACAAGACAACGTCGAGATCGCTTGGGTGATCGATCCCGATCAGCGAGTGCTCGAGAGAACACAGAAATTGGTCGAAGAGCAATCGGGCGGCAAGTCCAAACCGCGGGCGACCAGCGACGTCCGCACCGCCTTGGATGACAAGACCTTGAATGCACTGTCCGTGGCTACTCCCAACCATTGGCACTCGCTGATGACGATCTGGGGAGCTCAAGCGGGCAAGCATGTGTACGTTGAGAAACCGATGAGTCACGATGTCGGGGAAGGAGCCATCGTGGTAGCGGCTCAGAAGAAGTATGGTGTTGTTATTCAGCATGGAACGCAGAATCGCAGCAGTGCCCGGATCGCCGGCCTGCATGCGGCCATCCATGCGGGCAAGTTCGGTCGCCTTAAGATTGCTTATGGTTATTGCTGCAAGCCGCGCGGTCCGATTGGCAACTCACCGTTGACGAGTCCCCCAAGTGGACTCGACTGGAACCTGTGGCGCGGTCCGGCCGATATCGATCAGTTCCATGACAATTACGTTCACTACGATTGGCATTGGTTCTGGAAGACGGGCAATGGTGACCTCAACAACCAAGGGACCCATCAACTCGATATCGCCCGTTGGGCCATTGATCCCGATCAAACCCATCCGGTCCGCACCAGGGCGCTCGGCGGTCGCTTCCAGTGGCAGGATCAGGGGGAGACACCCAACACGATGTTTGCTGTGGCGGAATATGCCAATGGCCAACAAGTCCTCTTCAACGTCCGCAATGTCGACTACAAAGGGTATCAGCGGCAGGTCGAAAACGAATACTACTTCGAGGATGGGAGCAAAATTGTTGGCAACCAATACATTGCCGCGGGTGCGACCGAGGGAGTCGCCATCGACGTACCGAACGGAAACGTGACTCCGGGGGGTAATTGGGGGTCTTTCATCGCCGCCGTTCGCGCTGGCGATCCCCAACTGGCCAACGGCAATGCCACCGAAGCCCATTATGCATGCGTACTCGGGCATCTGATGAATAACTCGTATCGCCTGGGAGAGCAGCTGCCGTTCAACGCCAAAGCGGGACGCTTTGGAGACCAGGCCGATGTAGCTGAGCACTTTGCCCGACTTCATGCGGTCATGGCCGATGGAGTGGGTATTCCGGAGGATGGCAATACGTACACGGTTGGACCCTGGTTGCAATTCGACCCGGTTACCGAACAACACACTGGGGAGCATGCTGCCGCAGCCAATGCATTGCTGAAGGATTCGAATCGTCCGGGTTTCGAAATTCCGTCCGTATCCGAGGTTTAATTCGGCTTTGCCGACCGAACAGCAAGTACCAACGCGTTGCTGAGGTGACCCGAATGGCTTACCCCTGCAAGCGGGCTTGCACGCAGTTCTACCTTCCGCACTATAATGCTAGGACACGAACTAATACGTAAAGGATGAGCGGTGACAATTTCCACTCGACGTCAATGGATCGGCAATAGCGCCCTGGCTGGCCTGGGATTGGCGCTGACGGCTTCAAGCCGCGATGCGCAGGGACAATCCTCGCGGCTCGACCCAGCTTGGGAGCAATCGATACGTGCTGGCTTGGATTACCTTGCCCGCACTCAATCTTCCCGCGGTCAGTGGAATACGTCGGTTTATCCGACGGCTTTGGCGGCCTTGGCGGGCATGGCCTTGATTTGCTCGGGCTCGACGACGACCCAAGGCCCTTATTCGACTCAAATCGCGCGCTGCACCGATTTTTTGATTAGCAAGTGCCGGCCCAATGGCTTGATTGGCGACCCCACATCCGACAACCGCTACACCTATGGCCACGGCTTCTCGATGATGATGCTCAGCCAAGTTTTGGGTGAAGAGGGGTACGAGGATCGGCGGCGGGAGTTGATCGAAGTGCTCAATTTGGCGGTCGAGTTTTGTTGCAGTGCACAGACCGACGCCGGTGGCTGGGGCTATGTCAGCGCCCGCGACGGCGCGAACTACGACGAAGGCTCGACCACCATCACGCAGGTCCAGGGGTTGCGTGGCTGTCGTAATGCGGGCATTCCGGTCCCTGCCGAGTCGATCGAAAAAGCCAAGCAATACATCTATCGCTGCAAGAATGAGGATGGTGGCATCAGTTACTCGAGCAAACAAATGGGGACCTCGCGACCGGCGATCACTGCGGCTGCCTTAGCGGCGCTGTACAACGCGGGGGATTACGAGGGTGAGCACGTGCCCGACATGTTGCGTTATTCGCGCGAGGCGTTGCACGATCAACTGGCCGATGAAGGCTCCGCCTTTGGCCACTGGCATTACACGTATCTGTATTACAGCCAGGTGGTCTATCGCCAAGGGGATGATGAGTGGTTGCCATTTCGTGGGCGACTCTACAAGCGAATTGTCAGTGAGCAAAAAGGGGATGGTTCGTGGGAGGGGCAGATCAGCCCGATCTACATCACCGCTTGCAACCTGATCATGCTCCAGCTCGATCGCGGGCTGCTGCCGATCTACCAACGCTAAGTACGAACCAAGTGATCAACCGAAGTGCTCGAAAACGCAGGTTCTGATGGCAGAGCCTTTCGCTCGCACTCGGCTTTCGCCGTCGATATTCACACTAACCTTCCAACGCTAAGCCGCTCGGGCTTACCGTCCGACTCGGAAGGGATGTATGTCGATCTGGCTTTTTTTTCCTTCCAGCATATCGGCCAGCAGTACGGCGGTTGCACACGAGAGATGCAAGCCGCTGCGAAAGTGTCCAGCGGCGACGTATAGATTTTCGATGCCCGGTACGCCCCCGATGTACGGGAAGCCATCGTAAGAGCCGGGCCGCAGTCCGGCCCATGAATTTTTAAGACTGCACTGACGCAATTGGGGCAAGACCGCTTCGGCCCAGCTCCGAATTTGAGTCACCGCCACCTCGGTCGTCTCAACCACATAGCCCACTTCCTCTTCCACACTCCCTGCCAAGAGCATTCCGTCGTCGCGCGGTACCAAGTAACGGTGCCCTTCGTTGACGACGTGTTGCAGCAGGGGCTGTGGGGAGGCGTAGAGTAGCATCTGCCCGCGAACGGGCATAATGCCATTGTCGAATCCCAGTCTCTCGAGCGTTCCTCGGGCCCAGGCACCGGTGCAAATGCAGACTTGTTGAGCGGTGAAGTTTCGCCCATTGGCGGTGACACCGGTGACTCTCCCCTGCTCTTGCAACACCGTTTCAAAGGGGCAATGCGAGTGGAATTTAACACCCAGCTGCGAACAAGCCATGGCGAGCGCCTTGAGGTGCCGCGGATTGCGCAGCTGACATTCGTCGGGCAAAAACCAGGCCGATTTCAAGTGCTGGCTGGCGAAATCCCCCAGGTTCGGCTCGCGTTGGACTAGGTCTTCCATCGTCCAGGCTTCGTATTCGATGCCATGTTCGTCCCACCACAGGCGGTTGGCAGCCAGCGTGGCGACTTCGCCTGCCGTGGTCGCGAGGTAGAGTCCGCCGCAGCGGTGATAGCCCGTATCAATACCCGTGTCGCGGCGCAAGCGCTCAGCCCACTCGCGGTGCAGTTCGTGACTCATCGCCCGCATCTGTTCGTAGGGATCGATGGCTCCCGTGTTGGGCGTTGGGGGTAGGATCCCGGCTCCCGCCCAGGAGGCGCCGCGGCCGATTTCCCCGGAATCGATGACCGCCACACTTCTTCCGCGGCCAGCCAATTCCCAGGCGAGGGATAGTCCGACGACTCCGCTACCGATGATGAGAACCTCAGCGTTTGAATCGCCCCGATGTGAGCCCATGGATGGTTGTAATTGGAGGTGGATGGAGTTGGGAAACAAAAGTCGCGTTGTTCGGATAGATTTTCCAGCGGCTGGCAATTGGTGGGTGGCAACGCTCAAAGTTCAATTAAACTTGATGCATGCGTAGAATAGAAGTAACGGCAAACTCGATTTTTGATTGAACTTTTCGGCAAATTCTCGACGAATTCGTATACTTCGTCTACGTACCTGCTATCTTCTTCATCCAGCTGGCATGGAGATTACGGCCTAGCCTTACTTATGGAATCGTCAGCTCGGGACTGAAGCGTCCGCTTCAGCCGTTTATTGTGTTACGGGCCTGCAGAGAGCAGAATGGCGACCGTCACTTCAAATCGACTCGTTGAACTGATAGAAAAAAGCCGCCTGGCTGAGCCTCAAGTTCTGCAAAAGGCACTGGACGAGATCCGTAGGGATCATGGGGGGGCTTTGCCCGAGGACCCCGTCGAGTTGGCCAAGTCGCTGCAAAAGCTCAAGATCGTGACCCGTTGGCATTGCGAGAAACTTCTGCAAGGCAAATACAAAGGTTTCTTCCTCGGCAAGCACAAGTTGTTAGGACACATCGGCAGCGGCGGGATGAGCAGCGTCTATCTCGCCGAGCACACGATGATGCACGACTTGCGTGCCATCAAAGTTCTGCCGCAGAGCAAACTGGGCAAGTCGTCTTACTTGGCCCGCTTCCAGCAAGAGGCCCGAGCGATTGCCTCGCTCAATCATCCCAACATCGTCCGTGCGCACGATATCGATAACGAAGGGAATACGCACTACATCGTGATGGAGTACGTCAACGGCGACGACTTGCAAACGATGGTCAAGAAAAAGGGTCCCTTCGCGTTTGATAAGGTTGCTGAGTACACGGCGCAGATCGCGCATGGACTCCAGCATGCGCACGACATCGGTCTGATTCACCGCGATGTTAAACCCGCCAACGTGTTGATTAACTCCGATGGCAAAGTCAAACTGCTCGACCTGGGGCTCGCCCTCTTCTCCGACGACGAACAAGCTTCACTCACGATGGACTTCAATGACAAAGTCCTCGGTACGGCCGACTACCTCGCCCCCGAGCAAGCGCTCAATAGCCACAAGGTCGACCATCGCGCCGACCTCTATGGCCTCGGCTGCACGATGTACTTCCTGCTAACCGGTCAGGCCCCATTCCCGGATGGCACGATCGCGCAGCGCATCGCCAAGCATCAGCGGGAAATGCCTAAAGAGATTCGCAAGATCCGTCCTGACTGCCCGGGTGAGCTCGAGGGTATCTGCTGGAAGTTGATGCAGAAGGATCCCAAGTTTCGCTACGCCAATGCCCAGCAAACGGCCGAGGTCTTGGAAGCTTGGCTAGCAAAGTACCTCGCGAACCTGCCGGTTAAAGTGGGTGGCGGAAGTTCGCTATCGCTCGGCGATGAAGCCGATTCGCAGCACGGCGCGAGCGGTAGTCAACTCAGCGCAAGCTCATTTGATACCGTCAGCAACCGTGGCGGGGACACTCAGTCAGGTAGTTCGATCACCAATCTTTCGACCTCGGATAGTGGCGTGTTGATCCGGGTGGCCAAGCACGCGAACGCGTCAGACACGAGCAGCCAAATCGATCTGCAAGCGGAGATGGCTCGACGTTCCAAGATTGGTGGGAGCTCAACGCACGGTGGTCTGTCGGCAGCCGGTCTTAGTGGTAGCGGTGTTTCCCCCCGAGGCCCAGTCGCTGCTGCCAACGCGCCTTTGCCAGCCAGTCCACTCCCCAAGGCGACCGTGCCGAAAGTTATCTGGATCATCGGGCTGCTCATCATGTTCGTACTCGCGGTCCTGCTGGGGGTGTTCATTGCACACATGACCGACCGCTCCCGCCGCAGCTCAAATTTCTCCCTCCAGTGCGATATCGAAGATACCCTTCAAAGCCCACGTTGGGGCGACGCTAACGTAGGGAGCTGGCGATTGTCCTCCGGGTAACCTCGGTTTGAGTACAGTTGGGCCTTTTAATCCGCTAAGAATCCAAACAGCGATTAAGATAAATCTTTCGGTGCTTCCAGCTCTCTTTCACTACGTGGTCCCATGCGTCAGCTTTTCGCGCGTTCTATCTTTTTGCTGCTCGCGGTCGTGTGCCTGCCGGCGGCTGCGGTCAGGGCCGCCATTACCCCTGAGCAACGCGCCAAAGTTCAAGAACTGGTCGACATGACGCGCGAAGCGGGTGAACTCTACGCAAGTCGTAAGTTTTCGGATTCAGCGGCCAAGGTCTCGGAGATCCAGTCGCAGCTGATTGAACTCATGCAAAGCAAAGACGCGGGGCTGCAACGGTTGGTGCGTCCCCTGTACACGCGGCTGAGTCGCGCTCACGGCTTGCTGGAACTCGAAGGGGCCGAACTGCAACCGCTCCCTAGCTGGGAAGACTTGATCACCGCTCAAGTTACGGAGGCGGAAGCCGGTATGGCCGCGGGTGTCAGCTTTAAAGAGCAAGTGGCACCCTGGTTGATTTCGGCTTGCGGCAATTGCCATATCACCAATCGCCGCGGAGATTTTTCGCTGGCCAGCTACAACGATCTGATGCGCGGTCCACCCGAGGGGACCGTGATCTTCGCCGGCAGCGAAACGGGAAATCGTATGGTCGAAGTGATTGAAAGTGGCGATATGCCGCGGGGGGGCGGACGTGTGGCTCCAGAGCAATTAGCCAACCTCAAACGCTGGATCGCCGAAGGTGCCAAGTTCGATGGTCCCGATCCGGCGGCACCCCTTGCCTCGTTGGTTGAGGGGGCCGAGGCAACTCCTGCCGCAGCGACTCCAATGCAGGTGCAAGCGGCGACCGGTACTGAAACAGTCAGCTTTGCCCGAGACATCGCCCCCATTTTGAAGGACAATTGCAACGGTTGTCACATCGCCGGACGCCAAGCCTCAGGTAACTTTCGCATGGACTCCTTCGCGCAACTGCTCCGCGGAGGCGATAGTGGTGCCGTCATTGCGGACCGCGTCCCTGGCGATAGCCTGCTGGTCCAGAAGCTAGAAGGGACCGCTGGGCTGCGGATGCCTGCTGGCGGAAGGCCTCCGCTGGCTGCCGCACAGATTGAATTGATCGCGACTTGGATTCGCGAAGGAGCCGCGTTCGATGGTCCCGCCGCTTCAACAAACATCGATGTCGTCATCAATCAGGCTTGGGCCTCCAAGGCCTCGCACGCAGAACTCTTCCAGCGACGCCAACAAAGCGCTCAGGCGAGCTGGACACGAGTGCTCCCCAAAGACCAGCCGACGAGTGCCCAGGATGAACAGTTTTTCGTGCTAGGCAATATCCCACCTAGACGACTGGAACAAATACTTGGACAGTTCGCCAGTGCCACGGCACTCATCAAGAAACAGTTGAATGCACCTGAAGGCGAGCCCTTGATTAAAGGTGGCTTGACGGTCTTCGTGCTCAAGAGTCGCTATGACTACAGCGAGTTCGGGAGGATGACCGAGAGTCGCGAGTTGCCCAAGGGATGGTTGGGGCACTGGCATGCCGATGCGCTGCAGGCCTACGGTGTGCTCGTCGGTGATGCGGAGATTGCCGAAGAGCAAACGCAAGCCGTCGCCTTACAAATCGCCACCGGTGCTTACCTCGGCTCTTTCCCCGGCGTTCCCACCTGGTTTGCTGAAGGGGTCGCCCGTAACGTGGTGAGCAACAACTTTCGCCGCGACGACCCACGCGTCAAGCAATGGCAAGCTTCGCTGCCTGCGGCTAATCGGCAGATCGACGATGCCAAAACACTTTTGGAAGGTCGTATGGACGAAGAGGCCGCCGGTGTCGTGGGGATGGCTCTGACCCAGTTCATGATGGAACGCACCAACCGCCGCCGCTTCGATAAACTGCTCAACCTCTTGCGCGAGGGAAAGACCTTCGACGAAGCCGTAACCGCGACCTACGCCCCACCTGAAACACTTATCAAAACATGGATCGGAAAGTGAAGTTGTCGCCTGCCGAGCGTGCTGAATTGATCGAATTGTTGCGAGCCCGCTTCGAAGCCAACATGCGGCGTCACAGAGAACTGTCTTGGACTGACATACAAGCCAAGCTGGAAGCCAAACCGAAGAAACTCTGGTCGCTCAATGAAATGGAGCGAACCGGTGGTGAGCCGGACGTGGTGGGACAGGATCACGCGACCGGCGAGTTCCTGTTCTTTGATTGTTCCGAGGAGAGTCCCTCAGGTCGCAGAAGTTGTTGCTATGACTTGGCGGGGCTCGAGTCACGGAAAGAACATCGACCTGAGCACAACGCGGTCGATATGGCTGCGGCCATGGGGATCGAACTCTTGACGGAGGATCAATATCGCGAGTTGCAGTTACTGGGAGGTTGCGACATGAAAACGTCGAGCTGGCTGAAAACGCCAGCTGAGGTCAGGAAACTCGGTGGTGCCCTTTTTGGCGATTTTCGGTACGGCCGCGTCTTCGTGTACCACAACGGCGCCCAATCTTATTATGGTGTGCGCGGCTTCCGTGGCGCGCTTAGGGTCTAGCGGTTTTGATTGCCCTGTGTAGCGGCCGATGGTTCGTCATGCGGGCGATGCTCGTGGTTTGATTCGTCTGGGTTGCCAAGTGCTCAGCTCCTTTACGAATTTGAAGCATGGCTTATCCTTAGGTCCCCTCACCCTACCTCTGCCCTGCTATTCTCGCTGGGTGAGGCACGGGAGAGGATATTGGAACCGGTAGCTTATTTGCGGACGGGTCCTTAATATTCTCCAAGCAGCTTCCTCCAATTGACTCTGCCAACATTTTGAATCCCGTCCACGAAACGAACTCACCTCTTCCGCGTTGGTTCGCCGATGGGATTTTGTTGCTCACCGCTGTATTGTGGGGCGCCAACATTCTGGTGTTTAAGAGCACCATCCAGGGATTTGATCCCTGGGTCTTCAATGCCTACCGGTTGGTTTTGGCCACGCTTGCCCTGGGGGTTCTGTCGCTGCTTGAAACGTTGTTTTGGCCAGTAAAAACCGACCCAGCCAAGACAGGGGGCGTTCCCCCCATTCCATGGCTCCGCGTGCTCTTGTTCTGCTTCCTCTCGGGCTTCTTATACCTCGTGATCTTCGTCAAAGGGATCGAGCTGACCACGGCTGGCAACACCGCCTTAATCTTGGCCTCGATGCCCATCTGGACAGCCATTCTGTCGTTCTTTGTTCTCTCGGAACGCTTGCCGCGGATTACCTGGGGGGGCTTGCTGATTACCTTGGTCGGCACGGTGATTGTGACGACGCAAAGTAGCGGCGAGGTGAGTTTGTCGAGCAAGTACTTTGTGGGCAATCTATGCATGTTGGCGGCCTCCATGGCCTGGGCCTGTGGGACGGTGGTCAGCCGCCCGATATTGCTGACGATGAGCCCCCTGAGGCTGGCTTTTCTAAGTAGCCTGCTCACCACTCCGCTCCATGTGTGGCTGGTGATCGATCATATGCCAGCGGCTTGGCCAACCGCCATGCAAACCAACAACATGCTTGCCATTATTTATTCGGGAGTTTTCTCGACCGGCGTGGCTTACGCGACTTGGCATGCAGGGGTACGGGCTGTGGGAGGTTCCCACGCGTCGGTCTATCAGAACGTGGTGACCTTGGTGGCTGTGGTGGGCGGTTGGGTCTTTTTAAAAGAGGAACCGATGGTGGCACAGTTGTTCGGTGGCGTGCTGATGATTGCCGGCCTACTCATGATGCGCCGCGGTCGACCGCGTTAAGCGATTGCTGTATTCTCATGGAAGGCAGGCTGTTGCGGCGATTGCCTCACCACTTTGCCTTATTGCTTCGCCTCGTTCTCAAGCCGCTGGTTCGAAGCCTCGTTCTCAAGCCTCCGTCTCGAAGTCTCCATCTCGAAGCCTCCTTTGCAAACGCGAACCTATGACGCATGTTATTCGGGTTGCCCTGCTACCCCAACTCCTGCCTCCCGAATGGTCCGCGGCCGTGCGGGCCACGGTCGTGATTGACACCTTACGATTTACCACCACTGCTTGCCAAGCGTTGGCGGCTGGAGCCACTTCGATTACGGTGGCCAAGGATGTGGAAGCTGCTCTACAAGCAGCAGCTTCACAAACAGCAACTTCACAGCGGGTTGGTCCGCCGCTGCGTCCGTTGCTATGCGGTGAACGACTGTGCCGCCCGATTGCCGGTTTTGATCTGGGCAACAGTCCGTATGAGTACACCCCAGCCGCGGTGGTTGGCCGAGAGCTCTTGTTCACCACCACCAATGGAACAGTAGCCGTTACGGCGGCCAGGCATTCGCCAAGCATCCTGCTGGCGGGGCTCGTCAATCGCTCGGCCGTAGCTGCCGCGTTGCATGCATCGCCACTAGCAGCAATCAACCAGCCACCAATCAACCAAACACCTGTCAACCAACCACAAAACAATCTCGAAGACTGGATTATTTGTTCGGGAACCGACGGTGAGGTCGCGGCCGAGGATCTGTTGGCGGCCGGCGCGGTGATCGAAGCGCTGCGTTGCCGCCAGCCCGCGCTTGTACTGGGGAACGATTCAGCTTGGCTAGTACTTGCCGCCTGGCAACAGTTCCAACGGCTTCCGGCTACAGAGCAAGCGGCCGCTTTGGTAGAGACGTTTGCCGAGGTCCGGGGCGGGCGCAATTTGGTTGAGAACGGTTATGCCCGCGATCTTGAATTTGCTGCACGCGTTGATGCGTTGGGTGTTGTTCCCAGCTCCAGTAGGCAGGCCTTTGATCGCTTTACCGCTGCACGGCCCCTCACTTCGAGTGACACCACCCACGACTGACCACGAGTTTATCTTCAGTAACTACAGGACCAAGTATGGACCTTTCTACGCTTCGCGAAGAATACGCCAACCAAGAACACGACATTTCAACCACGGACAACTGCCCTTTCCAACAGTTTCAACATTGGTTCGAGCAGTCGACCAAAGCTGAACTCATGGAACCCAACGCGATGGTGCTGTCTACGGTTAGCATCGAAGGGTATCCCAGTCAGCGAACCGTTTTGCTGAAGTACTTTGACAAGCAGGGCTTCGTCTTCTTCACCAACTACGGCAGTCGCAAGTCGCGGCAGATGGCAGGCAACCCGTATGTTTCCGTCCTCTTCCCTTGGCTACAACTTCATCGCCAAGTCGAGATCACCGGTACGGTCGCGAAGGTGAGCACGGCCGAGTCGATGAAGTACTTTGCATTGCGTCCGCGTGGCAGTCAGCTGGGTGCCTGGGTATCGCAGCAGAGCGAAGTGGTCTCAAGCCGCAGTGTGCTTGAATCGAAGTGGGAGGAGCTTAAGCAGAAATTCGGCCAAGGAGAAATTCCTTTGCCCGGATTTTGGGGTGGTTATCGAGTGCAACCTGCGCGGTTTGAGTTTTGGCAGGGAGGGGCCAAGCGTCTGCACGACCGCATCGAGTATCTACCGACGGCCACCGGCTGGCACCGTCAGCGCCTCGCTCCGTAGTTTCTCCACAGCTGAATTCAAACCGCCACACCGTGGCCTCACGGCCACGGCAAGGGTTGTGTCGGCCTCTGGCCTAAAACCCATGAACCGAAACGCTTAGCATGATCGCATTGAGCGATGCCGTCGCGTTTCGTTTAAAGGACCTCTTGCCCGAGCTGCGGCTGGAGTTGTTAGCCAGCCTATTTATCCAATTGCGAACTGGCTGGTTGGTGCTGCTTGAGCTCCCTCCCATCGTGCGTGATCTGTTTGGCAAAGGCCTCTATGAACCGATGGAGCTTATCGCTCTGAGCCGCTGCTCGAGCGCAAGTACTCCGAGCCGCTGCCGAAGAAGAACGCCAAAAAGATGTACGTGTAGATTTTGGTCCCGATTGCACCCAACGGATCTGTCCCACACACAACAGACCGTTGCAAAACAATCGCGTAGCGATGGCATCCGATAGCCTGGGGTGGAGCTTGGCTGTGACGTTTTTCGTTGAAAACGTCCCAGCCAAGCGGAACCCCAGGTGCAGTGGAATGTGCACGAAGTGGCCGAGCAGAAGATTATCCCAGCGCGCGGATGTGCGCCGAGGCCACAGTATGACGGTTTGTCCAATGCGCAAATATTGCTGCACAGCCAAACGTGATTGGCTTGTGCCTTTTTGCCGCCAACTTCTTGCCTCCGCTGTCGCAGGTTGTTGCGATTCTGCTCGATGCTCTGCGTTGTATTGGACGGCACAGTCGCATCGCACGCGCTCGTCCCAGCCATCACCCAACTGTTGCGACCTCGAAACGCGACTGAGGGTTGGATAGACCAACGCTCGGTCACTGTTGCGCTGGAACGTTCGACCTGGGGTTCCGCTTCCGAACTCGTCTGAAACTCGTTCTCGCTCCACCCCAGGCTAT
>JBGSHW010000015.1:0-56131 GCA_041751975.1 Pirellulaceae bacterium | reverse complement strand
GCCCCTGGTTGTGGATCTTGCTAAAGATCCTATGTTTTCCGGGTATTTAGCAAGATCCACTACTTTCAGTGCACTAAGCAGGTCGCCAGCTGCTCTCTGAGCGAGCCCAGATGTTAGAATGGCGCCGTCCCTCCGATCTGTTTCCCCACCAATTTTTCAGCCGTTCGCAAACAGTCGACACTTGGATCCCGCTGCCATTCCGGTCAATCGACCGCCTGCCGTAGCGGCCGCTGGGTGAGGGGCCATCCCACGTGCACTGATTTGTTTTGCAAGCGGCTCCCACACAACTGGAGCAGCTCATGAAGCTACGATTTCGCGCCACCCTTTTGTCGTTTGCGCTGGCCACGCTCGCCAGCACATTCACCACCGCTTGCCGAGCCGCTGATGGCCCAGCGGTAACCGACCCGAAAGAGGGCGGCATCGACTATGAGATTCAAGGAGAATACGTAGGCAAGATTCCTGGCGATGCGGGCGAAGAGACCTGGGGCGCCCAAGTGATCGCATTGGGCAAAGGCAAGTTTGAGTTGATTGGCTACAAAGGGGGATTGCCCGGCGATGGCTGGAAGCGGGGTGATGAAACCAAACGGGTCAAAGGTGAACTCAAACAGGCTGATAAAGCCGAGTTTTATATTGACGAAGGCAAATTGGTGATTGCTGGCGGCAAGTTATCGATCGTCGTCGATGGCTCCACGGTCGGCAAGTTTGACAAAGCCGAACGCAAGAGCCCAACCATGGGTAAAGCAGCTCCGGAGAATGCCACCGTGTTGTTCGACGGCAAGTCGCTCGAGAGCTGGGAAAACGGAACGCTGGTGAATGACCAGTGGTTGGGGGCAACCAATGTGGCCACCAAACAAAAACTGGGAGACCACACTTTGCACATCGAGTTTCGCACTCCGTTCATGCCTGAATCGCAAGGCCAAGCTCGGGGTAACAGCGGTGTCTACATACAAGGCCGCTACGAATTGCAGGTCCTCGATTCTTTTGGACTCGACGGCAAGAACAACGAGTGCGGCGGGATCTACACGATCGCTGAACCCAAAGTCAACATGTGCCTGCCGCCGCTCGTCTGGCAAACCTATGACGTCGATTTCATCGCCGCCAAGTATGAAGGAGACAAGAAGGTGAGCAATGCGAGGGTGACGATCAAGCACAACGGCGTGACCATCCACGACAATTTGGAACTTCCCAGCGGCACACCTGGCTACCAACCCGAAGGCCCCGGCAAGGAGTCGCTTTTCTTGCAAGATCACGGCAACCCTGTACTCTTCCGTAACATCTGGGTCGTCGAGAAGTAAAACTGCGAAGCGTCGCAAGGACAAGAAGCGGGGCAAGACAGAATCATTGCTCGACAAAATGATCGTCGCACGTAAGAGGAGGCGGAGCCACGGCCGAGCCTTCTGGGTTAGCAGCAGGCGGTGTTGGCTCAAATCAAATCCTTGCGTCCCAAGCTGCCTGGCCAACCGCCTAACGCAACCGCGACACAAACCAACTTTCGTCGCGCTGCACCAGCAGCCCAATCACTTTACCACTGGCTGAATCGACCACGGGTGAGCCATCCAGCATGGGTGGGATGGTGACCCCCGGGGCTATGCTCAAGTCCCCATCTTTGAAGTTCGACACACGCGTTTGATCGATCGCCAGCGGCTCACTCAGTTCTGGATTCATGACCAATAAGGTTGCAGCGGCCGGAAGATTGCCGAGCAGATTTTTCCGCGCCCAACGCTCGACGACGACACTATTGGGTAGAGCAATAGCACCGGACAACTCGTTGGCGGTGATCTTGGTGGGGTCAAAGTTTAAGCTCTTGCCCGCCACTTCAATCGTTACCGCAGTGTCTGCCGCGCGGGCTTTCTGCAAGAACGAAGCTGGCACGCGCAATGAGCCATCGTCGAGCGGCAGTCCCCAAGCCTGAGCAGTGCGGCGGCGATAGAGCCCCAACCAAGAAGATTGCCAGCTAGCGACCACGCGAATCGGAGTGGGAGGGTCTAAACCAGTCGCCGATTTGCCGTAGTTTCCTACAGCGATCCGCGGTTGCCACTCCAGCCAATCCGGCTGAGACTGAGGCTCCAACATAAAGCGATGGCCAGTTACCACCTTGTCGCCCGGCTCCGGTGGTGTGGCAAAGGCGATACCACCTCGAATCCAGGCAGATAACGATTCCACCGATACTTTAACGCCTCGCAGCCCGGCATCGAACTCAATCCCACCGACCGCCCACCACTTCGAGTTCACTCGGACCAGTTCGCTGTATTCGGTGTCGATGATCCCCGCAACCTTGACCGACGCACCGTCTTTGGATAAATTCACGTTGGCAACCCGCCCCACCTCGAGACCGCGGTAGATGATGGGGGCACCGCGGACCAGACCGAGCCGCCGCGGCGCGTCGAGTTCAATTTCAAGATCCCCATCGCGACGCGGCATGGGCGGCGGATCGGCTAAGCCCACAAATTCCCGTTGTGAGGGAGATTCTTGCTGCGTGGATTGAAACGTGATGTATCGCCCAGCAATCAACGTCTCCAGCCCGCGAACTTCTGTCAAATCTAAACGGGGGCGTTCGATCCAAAACTGAGTACCCGAGCGGGCAAACTGTCGAGCAGCCCCCACCAACCGCACCCCAACTTTCACTTCGCCCGCGCGCTCGCTCAATTCCACATAAGTCACTTCGCCGACTCCAATCCCGCGGTAACGCACTTGATCACCCGTTTGCAAGCCTTCACCGGCTGGGAATTGGATGGTGATTTCCGCCGAGTCGCCGCTGGTCATGGCCAGTGGAGTTTCGAGCCCCACAAACTCGCGTTGCAGCTTGGCGCCTGCTGCACCCGGAATAACCCCCAGGTAATTCGCCCCCAGCACCGTGTCTAAACCGGTGACTTCCCCCAAACGCAGCCGGGCCCGCTGAATCCAAAACTGACTCCCTTCCACTGCAATGTTCTGATGCCCGGGCGCCAGGAGCACATTGACATCCACGCTCTGCAAGTCCTTCGCAAGAACAACACTACTTACCGCTCCCACATCGATGCCTCGGTAACGCAACGTATCGCCCACCTTGAGTCCGTAGCCGTCCGTAAACTGAATGCGAATCGGACTTCCCTGCGCGCGGTAGCTTGAAATAATTAAGCCCATCGCGAGCAGAGCACAAACGGCCGTGAGCCACCACAGTCGGGTCTTGAGTCGTCCAACCGCAACTTGCGGCGCGGTCTGGATGATTGCCTGCGGTATTGCAGCGGGGGAGTCCACTGAGGAAGATTCAGGTTTAACTTCGGATTCACTCACACTGTGCCTGCCTGCTGCTTGTCGGAGTTGCTTGTTTGCGATTCGGCCAATTCAGGGACGCACTCTTCCCAAATCGCGTGGGGATCGAACACGATCGACGCAATGAGACTCATCACCACGCACATGACGAAAGCCACCACGGCGGGACCAAGATGAAAGGATACCAGTTCTCCAAGTTTGACCAACGTGACCAACAAGGCTAACAGAAGCACATCCATCATGCTCCACCTTCCTGTCCACTCCACCACGCGATAGGTCCAGGCGCGATGCCTTCGCTGGGTGATCCCGAGGTAACTGAGCTCCAGCAACGCCAAGAGTTTGATCAGTGGCAGAACGATCGAGAACAACAGAACGATGATGCCCACAAACCAACTGCCATGCCACAGCAAATCAAGGGTACCGCCCAGCAGGCTCGTGGTGTGGTGATGCCCGAGCTTTTCGATTTCAAGGATTGGCAAGAGAATCGCCGGAAAGTAGAGCAGCAGCCCACCCAGGGCGGCGGCAAAACAACGGGCCGAACTGCGAAGACCGCTGCGATCGGCCGAGTCGATTTGGGAGAGGCAACGGGTGCAGTGCGCGGCCTCTCCACGCTCAAGTTGGCGAACCGTCTGAACCAATCCACAGCAATGACAGGCGCGCAGCATTCGCAACACTCGTTCTCTCGAAAATCACTTGGGTGGCACCATAAAGAGGGAACCATTCAGTCTGGTTCAACAACTCTGCATTATAGCGAAGAATCATTGCGGAGAATTTATGCGAACTGGTTTCACGAGCCGCTGCAGCGAACGACAAATTCCGGCTCAAGGTTTTGCATGCACGCCCTACGAAAACAGCCTGAGAACGCCTATGATTTAGCCCATCGACCTTCCCTCGAAAGCCCCACTATGCAAACCCATTCCGATGTCGTGATCAACCGCGGTCGCCAAGAACCCGCCTACATTGACTTGCCGAAGCACAGCCGCATTGCGCTGCTGACCGATGGCTACTCGACCCCCTTTCTTGCGAAGACGGCCATTAGTCTACTGCGTTACAGGACGCCGGACATGGTCGCTGTGCTCGATCAAAACACCCCGCTCCGCACGGCGGGAGAATTGCTCGGGGCCGGTGGCGACATTCCCGTCGTCGGACGCCTGTCCGATCTGCGAGAACTGGACGCAATCTACGTGGGGATCGCTCCGCCCGGTGGCAAATTACCTGATGAGTGGAGGCCGATTATTTGCGAGGGGCTGCGCAGGGGTGTTGATGTCGTGTCAGGGCTACATGACTTTTTGTGCGAAGATGAAGAGTACGTGCGGCTCGCTGCCACCAGCGGCAGTCGGCTGATCGACGTGCGTCGCAATCGCTTTAAAGAAACGGCTAGCTGTCGCAAGTTCCGCCACGGTTGCGTGATCATTCACGCTGTCGGCCACGATTGCAGCATCGGCAAGATGGTCACGTCGATTGAATTGCAACGCGGCTTGGCGGCTGCTGGCGAGGATGCCAAGTTCCTGGCGACCGGTCAGACCGGCATCATGGTCTCAGGCGAAGGAGTCCCGATCGACTGCGTGGTAGCCGACTTTGTTAACGGAGCCGCCGAAGACCTAGTAGCCCGCAACGAACAACATGATTTTTTACTGGTTGAAGGGCAAGGTAGCATTTCCCACCCCGCCTTCTCCGCCGTAACGGCTGGCCTACTCCACGGCTGCGCACCTGCTGGACTGCTGTTTTGTTACGAGGCTGGCCGTGAAAATGTCAAGGGACTCCATCAGATCCCCATCGCTCCCATGCGTGACCAACTTCGGGCTTGCGAAGTCATGGCCAACTTGCGTCATCCTTGCAAGTTCATCGGAGTGACGGTCAATACGCGAACTCTATCTCCCTCGGCAGCGGCTGCCGAAATTGAACAGGCGGAACAATACTTTGGCTTGCCTGCCTGCGATGTTTATCGCGATGGGGTTAGTAAATTAGTCGCAGCGGCCCTGCAATTGCGAAGAGAGATCCTAACATGCTGAACATGCACTTGCACCGAATGGTCTTGCAGTTGGCTCATCCGTTCACGATCGCGCGTGGCTCAATCAACGAGCAAGTTAGCTTGGTCGTGGAGTTGGAGCAGGATGGAGTACGGGGATTTGGCGAAGTGACTGAGAACAGTTACTACGGCCACACCTTTGAAACCTTGGCTGCGGCGCTCGAAGCGACCCGTCCACTGTTGCCCAAGTTGGCTGAGGGCTCGCCGTTTGATTTGTGGGAGGAGGTTCTGGAGGCGGTCACAGGCAATTACTTCGCTGCTTCTGCTTTTGATATCGCCGCTCATGATTTGTACGGTAAACGCCAGGGAGTCCCGACTTGGCAGGCGTGGGGTTTGCAATGGGAACATGTTCCTGACTCGAGCTATACCATTGGCATCGATTCGATTGACGTGATGCTCGGAAAACTCGCCGAACAACCGGGTTGGGGAACGTATAAGATTAAGCTTGGAACCGCGCACGATTTGGAGATAGTTCGAGCCCTGCGCGCGGTAACCGCTGCACGCTTTCGTGTCGACGCCAACTGCGGTTGGACCGTCGAGGAAACGCTCCGCAATGCCACCGCGCTGGCCGAACTGGGTGTTGAGTTTATTGAGCAACCCTTGCCCGCCGATGCCGATGATCAAGACCAACGCAGGCTCTTCGCCGAGAGTCGGCTGCCAATCATCGCCGATGAGAGTTGCCAACAGCCAAGCGATGTGCGCAAATGCGCGGGACGTTTCCACGGAATCAATGTCAAAGTCTGCAAGTGCGGCGGCCTCACCCCAGCCCTGAGCATGTTGCGCGAGGCGCGGGAGTTGGGAATGAAAACGATGGTGGGCTGCATGATTGAGAGTTCCATCGGAATCAGCGGGGCCGCTCAACTACTTCCGCTTCTCGACTACGCCGACCTAGACGGCGCCGTGCTGCTCGCTTACGATCCAGCTGAAGGGGTCACGCTCAATCGCGGTCGGGTGCAACTTAGCGATCGCCCGGGAACGGGTGCTCGGCTGCGGTCCAGCTAGGGGTCTATGTTCGAACTAATGTTCGTCGGTTTTGTCCCATCCTCAGGCTGCGGCTGATTGGTTTTCCATTTCAACGACTTGCTGAATTCGGTTTGCATCTGACCTGTAATCCCAGTCAATTCGTCGCGACGATGAATCGCATGTTCGCGGCACTTGTCCACGACTACGTCTTCCAGACGAACGTGCAAAATGACGTCAGAGAGTCGCTCGCCGTCAATTGGCGAGAAAGAACATGAAGCCCATTACAGCCACGAACAAGACTACGACTAAGAGTATGGGGTAAGTAAACCACACCAATGCCCCGGGAGCACGAGGATGGTCGCGCTCCATCGGCTCGTCTGTACCTGCCACACCTGCCTCGACTCTTTCGGGGATGGTATCCGTCGCTGGCGTTTCCGTGCGGTTGTTTTTAACTGAACTATTCATGATTACCTCTAACGTTTGGTTTGTCTTCCAATGCACCTTAGTAATGAGCGTGAAATAAGTTGCCGGTACCCAAATCCTCCCCTGCCTCGCGCAGCGAGAACAGCAGGGGAGAGCTGTAGGGTGGACGATGGGTGAACTGATTGCCGATCCTACAGGCTGCTATCGAAACGACGCGATGGTTGTTCAACGCACAACTCCGCAACGCGTAGCTCAGTTCGAAACGTTATCATCAACACCTACCGGCATCGTGACGGGTAACCACTGAAACGTATTCCTCACCGTAACCCGCCTTCGCCAGAACTTCGAGCCCGAGACGTGCTTTCTGGACGTCGTCGAATTGAGCGATTATGCATTCTGAGTACATCATTGATTCCTTTTGCAAGCGTTGGCCCCCAGCGGGCGGGCGATGAATCAACTCAACGCAAGTCACGTGCCACAGACGAGTGAAGTAGTCAGACTATCCACTGACAGCATTCCCAATCGATAAGTATGTTCCCTAACGTCATGGAATGGCTTTTGCTCATGCAGGTCGAACGATCCTTTAGGACCACTAGTTTGGTACTCACATGAAAGCAAAGCAGATGCAGTCCAGCACGCTCACGACTGACTTGACAGAGTTAGTTCAGCAGACGCAAGAGAATTCGGTGAGCATCGTGTTGCCCACCTATCAGGCCAGTCGCGATGTGGAACAGAACGCAATACGCTTTAAAAACTTACTCCGGAATACTCAGCAGGAATTGATTCGGAAAGGTGTCTCGCAGCGCGAGGCGGAACGCCAATTGACTCCTTTATCCGTCCTGCAACGGGATGATCACTTTTGGCAGCATCAATCGGCCGGCTTGGCTGTCTATCTTGCCGACGGCGTCCAAACCGTTGTTAAGCTGCACTGGAGTCCCGATGAGTTCACGATGGTTGCAGACCGGTTGTGAAAAACTCAACGCGTCGCTCGACCGGTGCCTTCAATCAGGGTGACCCGTGAGTGGTTGGCGCGGGACGTCGGTGACTGCGGCCGAGTTTTGATCGAGAACCACTCCGGTTTTTGGTTTGGCCAGAGCACTTGCATATCGACGAATTGAGACTCGCCTGCCCCAAAATAAAGTCGCTTGCCGTAACTGCTTTCATAACCGCGCCCAGCCAACACGACTTGTGCTTGCGAGCGACCTGTCTCATCGAAGACAGTCACTCGGCTGCCGATGGCGTCGCGATTGCTTTGAGTCCCCATCAATTCGACGGTCAATGCGTTGTGTGCGGCAGGTGCAGTTGTGCGAGCAAGGGTGGGGGCCGCGTTGAAGTTGAGCACGACCACATCCACGGCCCCATCGTTGTCGAGATCGTCAAAACCGGTTGCACGACTGCTTTCAACCACTTGCATGGCACTACCAGCAGTTTTTGTCACGTTTCTAAACCGTCCCTGGCCATCGTTTGCCAACAGAAAGTTGATAACTTTGACATCCGTGCGGTCGTCGATGAAGCGGATGTTATCCAAGAAGTGCCCACAGGCGATGTACAAGTCGCGATCACCGTCGTTGTCAAAATCCACCCCTCCAATTCCCCAGGTAACGTGAGCGGTCAACGTTGGATCGATTTTTGCCAAACTGGTCGAATCAATGAACAAACCTGAGGCCACTGCGCGGTAATAGACCGGCATTTCGCTTTGATAGGTGGTGGTCACTAGATCGAGCAGACCATCACCATCCATGTCGGCGTAGTCAACTCCCATATTCCCATTGGCCTTTCCTTGCAAGTCGTAGCCAATCCCTGCGATTAAGCCATCGTCTACAAAATTACCAGTACCATCGTTTGTGAGTAGGAAGTTGGCAAACTGATCGTTGGCCACAAACAGGTCGAAATCACCGTCGCCATCAAAATCTGCGGAAAGCACTCCCATACCGGGAGCCTTCAAAGCAGCAATTCCAGTGGCCTGGCTGACGTCGCTGAAGGTCCCGTCGCCATTGTTGCGATACAAAAAATCGGCCGCAGGTGGATAATCAACCGGCCCGGTATGGAATTGATGCCCGGCGATGGTGCGGACCTTGTACTGGCTATAGGTGAACTCGACATAGCTGGCGCAATACAAATCGAGATCACCATCCCCATCCATATCGAAGAACGTGTTTCCGGCCCCAAAACGGAATAGGCCAACGACACCAATCGCTTCGGCCGCTTCGCAGAACCGCCCATCCCCTTGGTTGATATAGAGTCGGTTCACACCGTAGTTACTGAGAAACAGATCGGGATCACCATCTTCATCAAAATCTGCGACCACGACCCCCATCCCATAACCCGTGTCACCCACACCGGCTTGCTCGGTGACATCGGTAAAGGTCCAGTCGCCGTTGTTGCGATAAAGTCGGTTGGTTGGGGGAGGCTCGGCGACAGTGCCTCTGAGAGCGGCCCCGTTGACCAAATAGATGTCGATCCAACCATCGCTGTCGTAGTCGAAGAGTGCCAGTGAGCCAATGACCGACTCCATAATGTAACGCTTGCCGCTACCGCCATCCGTGTGCACAAAGTCGATACCAGCCTGCGCGTTATCGATCAATTCAAGCTGAGCTGCAAACTCAGTTTGTCCATAAACACGGCGGTCTGCGACGGACGCGATAGTGAGCAAAACGACGACCGCGAGCAGCCCGACGCGGCCAGTTACAAAGTTGCGAGTTGAACTTGATAGAGACATTAGGGAACCGCTTGCCTCAGCGTATGAAGTTGGTTGATCTCAACGCCAGTGAATTCTATCTGTTCACCCAACCAGTCAACAGTAACGCGTTCGATCTTGGTTCGCTCTCCCAGCCCAAAAGTCAAACGCGTCCCATAATGGCTCTGGTAGCCGCGGCCACTGCGAACTTCAGCCGTCTGAATCAGCTCACCTGCCTCAACGGTAACTCTCCCCCCCACGCCATCTCGGTTGAAGCTCTCGCCCACCAAACGAAACTGAACCCAATTCGCTTTTGGTACAAGTTCGGTCCGGCGATTGATGAGCAAATTGGCAGGGGCATCGCTATTGAGTACGATACAGTCAACATCTCCATCATTATCAAGGTCATCAAAAGCAATCCCGCGTGAGCTTTCCACGATCGCCATTCCATTGCCTGCGGCTTCGGTAACATTCGTGAATCGCCCGCGCCCATCATTTGTGAGCAACGTGTTGCGAACCTTGAAAGTCGTCAATTGCTCGACGTCGTTTGCCCACTTGAACAGATGGCCATTGGCAATCATTAAATCGCAGTCCCCGTCCAGGTCGAAGTCAATCAAACCTGCGCCCCAGTTCACGTGTGGCACTACATCCCGTCCAGCACGACTGGTCGTCGACGCATCCTCGAAGCCAAACTCACCGATATTGCGAAACAGAATCGGCATTTGCGCCGAGTAGTTGGTAATGAACAAGTCATCGGCGCCGTTGTTGTCGATGTCCGCCGCATCGACGCCCATGCTTCCCAGCGGGATGCCGCGCGCATTGTAGGCGACCGCATGCAATTCTGCCTCTTGGCTAAAGACGCCTCGGCCATTGTTGACAAAGTACAAGTTGGGGGTCGCATCGCAGCATACAAAAATATCGGTATCGCCGTCTTGATCGAAGTCACCGCATATCACCCCCATGCTGGGTGAGGGAAAGTCAGCAATGCCTGACTCGCGACTTATGTCCAAGAAAACCCCGTTCCCCTCGTTGCGAAACAGACGATCCGGACGATGGGGATATCGATCTGGCCCGGGTGGATACGGGTAGCTGCGCGTGGCCACCTGTTGATGTCCTGCAAGCGTGAAGTCTACGTAATCGGCGACATACAAATCCAAATCGCCATCATTTTCAATATCAAGCCATGCGACCCCTGCGCCAAAAGCAACACCCGACTCAGCCAGACCAGCCGCCAGCGTATTGTTCGCAAAGGTTCCATCTCCCAGGTTGTGCAGCAGCGTGATCGATCCGTAGTTCGAAATCACGATATCCTGAAATCCATCGTTGTCGTAGTCCGCCATGGCTGTACCCAGTCCAAACGTTCCCTGCGATTCGCTGCGGCTCGGCGCCGTAACCTTGCTAAAGCGCAACTCGCTCCCTACGGAAGATGCACTTGGCTCTACTCCTAAATTGCGATACAGGACGTTGGATGGTGTAGTTCCTCCCGCCGCTGCTTGCACGGCTGCAGGGGCCAGTGGGGTTCCGCTGAGCAGATAAGCATCAATGCGGCCATCGTTATCGTAATCGAACAGCCCCAGACCACTCCCCATCATGCTAACGAGGAAGCCTTCGAGTTCCGCGCCATCATCGTGCACAAAGTCAATTCCGGACGTGGTTGAGGCGTCGACCAATTGAATCGACCCCTCCTGCGCCAGCGATCGGCCGTTCGTGTCAACAACCGGGGCAAGCAGCCATACAAGCAGCAGGCCATTGAGCATGGCAAATGGCGATGGACAGCGATTCTGCAGCAACAACACGACAACTTTACAATTGAATGTTCATTAGACGCGGATCATTTGGGGCGACCCCACGTGCCTTACGAAGAGCTTCGAACGCCAAAGCCGGCTTTCCCAGTGCTTGCTGGGCCGCAATGAGTACCAAATAGGCTTCAACGTCGGCAGAGCGTTCGGCGGCAGTGGCAGCATTCTGAGCAGCCTCTGGAAACTTACCTAACTCAAACTGAAAGCGGGCCAAATACAAATCTGCGTAACCGCTCTTGTCCACCGCCGTGGCTTGACGCAACGCATCCTCGGCCAGTGGTGTGTTCCCAAGTTGCAGTGCAATGCTGGCGCAGTTGCTGTAGTTCACGAGATTTTGCGGATCGGCTTGGAGCAAGCGTTGATAAATTTGTAGGGCATCGGCCAAGCGTCCCGAACGATGACAGATATCGGCTAGGGCAGCCAAGCTTTTCGGAGAGTTTGGAAAATACTCTAACGATCGCAGCCACCATTGTTCACTCTCCACCATCAACCCGCGACTTTGAAATGCTAATGCCAACAGTCCATAGGTATGGCTAGCGAACTCGCGAAACGAATCTTGATAGCGAGGATCATCGATCGTATTGGGCTCAAGGGTCGGCATTTCTTGCCGCAGCGCCGTCGCCTCCTCGCGTTTTCCGAGTCTCACCAGGGCTGAAGTTAGCACGACATAGGTCGCTCGACTTTTTTCACCCAAATTAAGTGCTAGCCGCGCGTTCTCTTCGGCTTCCGCAAACTGCTCGAGCTGGACTTGAGCCTGTGCCAAGGCCAATCGCAGGGGCGCATGCTGGGGATCCAGCTCGATCCCCCGCCTGAGCACCTCAGCCCCCTTTTCCGCCTCACCGACCTGGATGTACGCATTACCAAGGCTGGCCCGGATCGTCGCATCGTCAATCCCGGCCTTGATCCCCTGTTCCAGAGCGCTGATCGCCTCCTCATGCGTGCCAATTTGGGTCAGCATATCCGAGTACGCAACCAGCACATCCCGATTGCGTGGAGCGACCTCAAGCGACTGTCGAAACAACTCAGCAGCTCGTTCCGTTTGCAATAGTTCGCCGTATGTCAAACCGGCCAGATGCAGCACATCGGCCCCTTGCGGAAACCGAGTGACCGCATCTTCCACATCGGCCAATAGTTGTTTTTGTTGCGGCTCGGTATCGATCATGAGCGGCTCCACTGGCAAGTTCAGACCAGCACCTATGCCCGACAACGGCGCGGGTGACTCGTCGCGGAGAGCGGATGCGTTCGCGAAAGGCTTGGAGGCAGCGTTCGTGGCAGCGTTCACGGCTATGCTATTCACCGCGGTGGTACCGGACTGCTGGCCCTCTGGGGAAGCACCTTCCCCCGATAGACGCTCTTGCCGATCGGTCCTCGCCACCTCGAAGTTTGAGGGGAGCAAAACGTACATGGCCAGCAATGTCAAAGTGCTGAGTACCGCCGCGATCACCAACCCACGTGTGAGTACCGAACTGCTCACGTTAGCAGAGGGAGCGTTGGCCGAGGCGAGAGTGGGGCTAGTCGCGGCAGTTGGCCCCCGTTTTTTTGACTGGCTAACACGCCGTGACATCAAATTTCCTTGCTAAAACTAACGCAGATCCCCGTCGAGAATCGTTCTTGAGATCTACCGAGCCAGCGGCGCAGTTGACGGACAGTCGATTCAGTCAGCCGCTGCACATAGGCACTCGGTTGTTGGAAAACTACCCTCTGGAGCGAACTTCATACACTAGGCTATAGTATTAATATAGCTACATCCTAGCGGTGGCACAGCCGGAAGACATTACCGTCTGCTAATCTGTATCCTGCTGTACCGGACACGCGGGAAAAATCGCTACCCTCAATTTACTTCGCGCCGAGCCCTGGTGGTCTCAATTGTGAAAACAAAGATCCTACTATTGGCCATTTGCGCGGTGAATCTCGCTGGAGTGGCAGCCTTATTGATTGCCCGTCGGCCTCCGAGTTCGGAAAGGAACGAGCCCACACAACCAACAGATCAGCCGGCCATTCTGCAGCCGATGCAGACCAAGCCAGCAACCTCAGCCATCGCAATCCCGCCGCGACCTGAACATGTTGACAGCGGGGACGACACTGCCAACGACACCAATGTGCGTGAAATTATCCGGATGCGATCGGTGGCGTTCGATATCGCTGAAGCAACTGCGACGGAATTGCCAAACAATCCTTCAGCGTTGTCACTCCTGGGAAGACTCCACTTGCGGAGCAGTAATCCTGACTCCGCGCGAGCCTTGTGGGAGGCGGCCATGCAACTGGAGCCGGCGGCCCCCGAACCCTACCTCGACTATGGTCACTTGGAACTCAACCTCGGAAATTTGACAGCAGCCGAAAAATATTTTCGACAAGCTCTTGAACGCAATCCAGATCTGCTCGAAGCTTACGCACCGTTAGCGGAAGCAAAAGTGACGCAAACGAAGTATGCCGACGCACTCCCGACCTTGCGCGAGTGGCTCAAACGTCAGCCTGGAGCGGTGAAGGCCCATATACAATTGGCCAAGTGCCAACAGGAACTTGGGGATTTCGAGGAAGCAATAGCCAGCTACCACACGGCCTTGAGCAACGAACCTAACTCGCGCGAAGCAGCGATGGGGCTCATCGCTACCTATCGCGCGCAAGGAGATCGATCGAAAGCAGCTGAAGCTGCGGAGGTCTTCGCCAAGTCCGATGCGAACGATCCAAGAATTCTCGGTGAGCGGAATGTGGTTGATCGAGATCGTGAAAAAATGAGCGAACTGTTGACATACACCGTGCAGACTGCCGCCAATCTATTTCTCAGCAGTGACAACACACCGGCGGCCATTGCACAATTGGAATTGGCTGTGCCCTTTCTTCCCGATGCGCCTGATGTGCGCAGTCGACTGGCAGAGTTGTACGCGGCCGATGGCCGTTACGATAAATCGATAAAATTACTGAGGGCCGCTTGTGAACGCGACCGGGAGGATGCGAACGCATGGATGACACTGGCACTCTTCTGCATGAAAGTCCGACAACTTGAGCTGGCCGACGATGCGCTGCAACAAGTGGTACGTTTGCTACCCAACGATGATTACGCGTATCGACTCCGTGCACAGACTCAGATGGCTCAGGCTCGGGATCTCCCCGGCGCCGTGGCGAGCGCACAGCGGGCTTTAGAACTTTCCCCAGTAGCTGCCAATCATTACCTGCTCGGTACCGCCTTCTACCACGCCCGCAACTACCAGGCCGCCAAGGCAGCCCTGAGGCAAGCCATTGCGATTGAACCCGATAACGCCGAGTTCAGCCGGGCACTCGCTGCAATACCTTAATCGGATACTTGCTTCCTGAGCTTTGCTTGTCAAGGCGATTATTCCATCAGAGCGTCTTGAGCAGAGCTTCATCTGGCACTTTAAAAAATCAGCACACCAAAACTAGGCACACGGAATGGGCCAGCCACTAACCCGGGGATGCATCAGCGATATGAGTTTACCTTACAAGCAGCGGCCGATGGCTAAAGTGATGGCCAGGCCCTGGCGGACGAATGCACAACTCGCGCTGCTCACACTTGCGTTAGTCGGTTGCAGAGACAACCCACCAGAGAATAGCGGCTCTGCCACTTCAAACAACTCCGCCCATCGAGGAGTCGCGAGTGACTCGGCCGACCCCAGCTCCCCACCGGGCGTCGACGGGAGGGGGACCAACGGGAACGCGGGTCAGGAGGCCGATGGCGCGGTTGCTGGGGTTCCCGCCGCGCAACCAGCTTCACCGCCGACTACCCCCACGCACGGAATTGTACTGACCGACGTTACTGCTGAATCTCAAATTGACTTCGTGCATTGGTACGATGGCGGTGGAGAATTGTTAATTGTTGAGCCGGTCTCGGCTGGTATGGGCTCACTCGACTTTGACCGCGATGGCTTGATCGACTTGTATTTCCTAAATGGTGCAGCCATACCATTTGATCCCGCGCGAACAGCGGCCAATGGGCTGTATCGCAATCTGGGCGGGATGCGTTTCGATAAAGTGACGGACACCGCTCGGGCCGACGATCGACGGCACAGCTTGGGCGTTGGCGTCGCCGACTACGACAACGATGGATTCCCCGACCTGTACATCAATAACTTTGGCAGCAACAGCTTATTGCGCAACAACGGTGATGGGACCTTTTCAGATTCTACAATGGTGGCGAACGTCGCTGGTGGAGATCGACTGGGAGCGGGGGTCTGTTTCTTTGACGCCGAGGGTGATGGCCTGCTCGATCTCTACGTCGGCAACTATGTGAAATCCCCCGTGACGACCAATGTCAAACGTACCACCGATGGCTTCCCAAGTTATCCGGGACCGCTCGATTTTGAACCGGATGTGGATACGTTTTATCGTAACGAGGGGGATGGCACTTTCTCAGATCAAAGCGAAACGTCGGGGATTGGCGTGGTCCCCACAACATCGATGGGGGCGATTGCCGGGGATTTTGATGACGACGGCGATATCGATCTCATCGTGGGTAATGACGTCGATCGCAACACCTACTTTTTAAACGATGGGACTGGTAAGTTTGAAGAGGTCGGCATCCAAGCTGGAGTGGCCTTCTCCTACGACGGGCAACGCAACGGGAATATGGGAATTGATTGTGCTGACTACAACCTCGACGGCTACTTCGATCTCTACACGACGACCTTTAGCAATGATTTACCAGTCCTCTATCGCAATGATGGTGCGGGTAACTTTGAGGATGTAACGCAAGCGGCCAACGCCGGCGAAGGACTGATTCCGCACGCCAACTGGGGCACTAGTTTCCTCGACCTTGAAAACGATGGCGACAAGGACTTGATTGTTGCTAACGGACATACCTCTCCGAACGTCAATCGCTGGGCTTTTAACACGGCCTGGAAAGTAGCGAACGCTGTCCTGTTGAATGACGGACGGGGGCGTTTTAAGAACATCGCCAGCAGCTGCGGGAGCGGGCTCGAGCCGGTCGAAAGCAGCCGAGGGTTGGTGACGGACGACCTGGATAACGACGGCGATGTGGACATCGTTATCCTCAACGCCCTCGCGATCCCCACGATCATCCGCAACGATACCGACCCAGCCGGGAATTGGCTTCAATTGGAGCTCGTCGGGAGAACCGCTTGTCGAGATGCAGTTGGGGCACGGGTCACATTCGAGCTGGAAGGTCGCAAGTTCATCGATGAAGTCCGCAGTGGTCGCGGCTATCAAAGCAGCTATGGCCAACGCCTATACTTCGGCCTTGGCGAGTCTGCGGCGCTCGTAACGCTCAATGTTCGGTGGCCCGATGGCGCGGAACAAACCCTAACGGACGTTGGCTTGAACCAACGTCTGACTATTGTCCAGCCACCCAGACCGTAGCGTTGACTAATATCCAACGGGTTCGGCCGTCCGTTGGGAATGCAACCCAAGCTTGTAACGCTGCTAGCAGAACGCCTTTCCTATGAAAGATTCAGCCCACTTTTCTCAACCGCCCGACGCACTGAGCCAACTGGAATCGGGCTGCCACAGATAAAGAAAAGTTGGAAGCGAACTACGGTCCAAGCCGGGTAACTTCATTGGAAATATAGAAGATGCTGTCGGCGTATTGGGAGTTACGTCCATCAAGGTGTAAGCTCGATCGTTGTCGCGACGCAACATCACAACGGGCGATTGCTCGGGCAAATTCGCCAGCTGCCGAGCGCGCACGACGGCATCGTCGAGGTATCCCAACTGATCGACCAACCCGTCCGCGTGCGCTTTGTCCCCCGTGACCACTCGTCCATCCAATTGTGCTTGAGGGTTGAGCTGCGGTCGCGTTTGCTTGACCCGCTCAAGAAAGCGTTGGTGAAAGTTATCCGCGATCTCCTGCAATAACGCCCGCTCGTCTTGCTCCATCATCCGTTCGGGCGAGGCGATATCGATTCGGTCGCCGCTTTTGATCGGAATCGAGACAATTCCAAACTGCCCCAAGCCATCCTCCATGTTGTAAACATTAAGGATGACGCCGACACCACCCACCAATGACGTCGGGTGGGCGACGATGACATCGGCGGCTGTGGCGAGATAGTACCCACCACCGGCACCAATATCCATCAGGCACGCCACGATCGGCAGATCTCGCTGCTGCTTGACTTGTAGTAAATCACGCGTCATCACGTCGGTCGCCGTAACGCCCCCACCGGGGCTGTTAATTCGCAAGACGATCGCTGCCACACTTGGATCACAGGCGATAGCATCCAACTTTTCGCGGAACAGGGCCACTGGATTTTCCCCCAACGAACCAAAACCGCTCAAGTTCTTATTGATGAGCAGTCCGTCCACGTCCAGCACTGCCACTTTGCCGGGCCCCAGGCCCTCCGTAGCGGGGCTGGAATAGACCGGAACGCTGACCAAGTGGGACGCTCGATTGTCGGTCCGCATCACCGTCGATACCTCCCCCGACATGTCCATCGCCCCCTTCATGCGCATGTCACCATCCATCTGCATTTCACCATCCATGGTCATGATGCCACGGACCAACGTTTGAAACGGTCGCGAGCGGCAGCCGAGGATCAAAGCAGAGAATAGGCAGAGGGCGCAGGCTAGGTAAGTGACCTTCATGGCAAAAATACCTTGCGCGCCAAAGTTGCTGAGGACTCTGTAAAAACCGTATCAACTTGAGTCGCACCAATGGTCGACCAATGCTTTATGTTCCATTCGGAATAATCGATACACGAAGTCCCGCCCTATTGTTTCGAACCTCACCAGCGGCACTAACGACACAGACGCCCGAAACCTCCTAAACTAACAACAGAGCCCGCCAGTTGGACTTTGAGCTGAGCCTACATTGAACCTAGCCTAGATTGAACCTTCCGTGAGATTCACTGCGTTAATCTGGAAAAATTTAACTCGCCGTCCTGCCCGTTCGCTGCTGACTTTACTTGCTCTGGCTACGGCGATTGGGGCAGTCGTCGCTCTGCTAGGAATCTCCGCCGGTTTCACGCAGAGCTTCTCCGACGTTTATGCAGCCCATTCAGTCGATATCGTCGTCTCCCGCCACGGCTCAGCCGACCGCCTCAGCAGCTCCGTGAGCGCCGACTACGCCGAACAAATCTCGCACATACCGGGGGTCAATCGTGCGGCGGGTGTCTTGCTGGAAACTCTCTCGCTTGAGGAAGAAGGAGTTTACGGCATTCCAACGATGGGAATTTTTCCCAACTCTTGGCTCATGCAAGACTACGAACTGCAAACAGAAAAGGCGGTCCCAACCGATCAAGACGACATCTCGGCAAGTCAAAATGATACGAAAGTCGAACCGCAAGTCGCTAAACCACGCACTTTGATGCTTGGCGCAAATCTTGCGGAGCGAGTAGCTACCGGGGTCGGCGGAATCGTGCAAGTGTTCGATGAACCGTACCGCGTTGAGGCAATTTTCAAGAGCCCAAGCGCATGGGAAAACGGCTCCATGATCTTTCCACTGGAAGTGCTGCAAGAACTGACCGATCGGGCTGGACAAGTCACTTACATCAACGTCGTGCTCGACGGGACCGTCGATGCGGCGGAAGCGAAGCGGGTGATCAAGGATATCGAGGCCATTGACTCCAAACTGCTGCCTTTGGCGACGGCCGAGTTCGTCGAGTCCGATACGCGGATGCAATTGGCCGGTGCCATGGCGTGGATGACTTCGATGATCGCTTTAGCCATCGGTACAATCGGTACGCTCAACACAATGTTAACCAGCGTTTTGGAGCGGACCAAAGAGATCGGCATCTTGCGAGCCATCGGTTGGCCCAAGCGCCGGATCGTGTGGATGATTGTCATGGAATCATGCGGCTTGGCCTGCGTGGCCAGTGTGTTGGGATGTTTGTTGGCCACAGTGTTGACGTGGGTGCTCAGTCAAGCGCCAGCGGTCAAAGGAGTCCTTTCTCCTTCGATCGATGGGAGCATTATGTTCCAGGGTTTTGTCTTGGCCATCTTGATCGGACTGCTCGGGGCCATCTTGCCTGCCTGGAGGGCCGCCAAGTTATTGCCGACCGAAGCGTTCCGTGAAAACTAGTGAACGGGGGAAAGGCTCTGCCATCGCTAGAGCCACGGTCCCACTTACGTACACCTAGCGTTGAGAAAGCCTATATGTTTCAATCCTATAAAAACGCCAATCGCAATCCTTGGTCTGGGCAAACCCAGTTTGAACCGCTGGCGATTATCGGTCTCGGCTGTCGTCTTCCGGGAAACGTCGAAAACTGGCGCGGCTACTGGCGTTTGCTTGAATCGGCCATCGATGCAATCCAGCCGACTCCAGCCGAGCGATGGAATCTGCAGAAGTTCTATTCGCCCAACCAATCCATACCGGGCAAGACGCAGAGTCGTTGGGGAGGCTATGTGACAGGGCTCGAACAATTCGATCCGCAATTGTTCGGCATCTCACCTCGCGAGGCAGCAGGGATGGATCCGCAGCAGCGCCTGTTGCTGGAAGTTGCCTTTCGCGCGTTCGAAGATGCTGGGCAACCACTCAGTCGCGTGGCGGGGAGACCGATTTCTGTCTTTGCGGGGATCTCCAGCTTTGACTACGCTGTCGCGGGACTGAGCTACCGCGATCGGGGCGTTATCGATGCCTATAGCAACACGGGTGGTTCCTCAAGCATTGCTGCCAATCGTATTTCGTACTGCTTCGATTTGCGCGGTCCCAGTGTCGCCGTCGATACAGCCTGTTCCTCTTCGCTAGTCGCCGTGCACATGGCCTGCGAGAGCCTGTGGCGCGGCGAAGCAGAGATGGCATTGGCGGGTGGTGTGAATGCGCTGATCATGCCCGACTTCTACGTCGCCTTCAGCCAGCTCGGGGTACTCAGTCCCGATGGTCGTTGCAAGACGTTTGACGCTCGGGCCAACGGCTATGTTCGCAGCGAAGGGGCGGGAATGATCTTGATCAAGCCCTTGACGGCAGCCCTCCGCGACAAAGATGCCATCTATGCCCTCATCCGCTCGACAGCCCTCAACCAAGATGGCCGCACTCCGGGCATGACCGTCCCAAGTCAATTGGCGCAAGAAGCGCTGATTCAAACCGCTTGCGAAAAGGGGGGAGTCGCGCCAGCCGATATTCAGTATGTCGAAGCGCATGGAACAGGAACCCCAGTCGGCGATCCAATCGAAGCGACCGCCATTGGCCGCGTCGTTGGAGAAGGCAGACAGCCTGACCAGCCCTGTTGGGTTGGCTCGGTCAAAACCAACATCGGTCACTTGGAAGCAGGCGCTGGGATCGCCAGCTTGATTAAAGTAGCCTTGGCAATGCATCATCGACAGATTCCAGCCCACCTGCACTTTCAAACAGCCAATCCCAACATCGACCTTGCTGCGTTGAACTTGCGGATCCCCACCCGCTTACAAAACTGGGATTTTGGCCCACAACCGCGTTTGGCTGGTATCAATGGCTTCGGCTACGGCGGAGCCAATGCGCATATCATTGTCGAGCAAGCGCCGGAGCACACCCGCGGGCTGCATGCCGTGTTTGGCACCGGGCCTCATAGTCACGCCCGGAGTCTTCCAGCCGCCCCACTCGCCACACCAGGCACAAAAAACAGAGAGCAACTAGATGCACCCGTTCTGATACCACTCTCCGCCCGCAGTACCACTGCCGTAGCCCAAGCCGCAATGGAATTGGCAGATTGGTTGGAATCAGCTGGCTCCCAAGTGCACTTGGCGGAGGTGGCTGGCTTCCTGGCCCATCGACGCACCCATCATGAGCGGCGTGCGACCGCTTGTGCGGCCCATCATGCAGAGATGATCGACGCCCTCCGTACGCTCGCCGCTGCGACTCCCGCTGAGTTAACCAGCGACCTCGCACCGGCTAAACTTCAAACGGGAATCGCCTTTATTTGCTCTGGGCAGGGTCCACAATGGTGGGGGATGGGACGAGGACTCCTCAAATACTCTCCGGCGTTTCGATCGGTGATCAAACGCTGCGACACCGAGTTCAGCAAATACACCGATTGGTCGCTGCTTGAGGAGTTGTCGCGGAATGAGGTGAATTCGAGAATGCAAAAGACCTCCATTGCGCAGCCTAGCATTTTTGCCATCCAAGTCGCTCTGGCAGCTCTTTGGGATAGTTGGGGCATCCGACCGCGTGCGTTGGTTGGCCACAGCGTCGGTGAGATCGCTGCGGCCTACTTGTCGGGTGCCTTGAACTGGGAAGATGCCTGTTGCGTAGCTTATCAACGTGGCCGCACAATGGATCTAGCCAGCTCGCACGGGGCCATGCTGGCCGTCGGAATGTCCGCTGCCGAAGTAGCGGCTTGGTTGGAGGGTCTTGAAAACCAAGTTTCCCTGGCAGCTATTAACGGTCCTTCGAGCGTTACGATTTCGGGCGATGCGGATGTTATTGAGAGCTTGGCCAAACGCTGCGAACAAGCGGGCTACTTCTGCCGTCGCTTGGCGGTCGAGTACGCGTTCCACAGTCCGCAGATGGAACCGGTACGCAATGAACTACTCAGTTCGTTGGCCCACATCCAACCCAAAACAGTGCATACACCGCTGATATCAACCGTGACGGGAGGCATGCTCTCAGGCACCGAGATGGGTGCCGAGTATTGGTGGCAGAATGTGCGGCAGAGTGTCCGCTTCAGCGATGCGATGGCCGGTCTGGCACAACAAGGCTTTGGATTGGCCATCGAAGTGGGTCCACATCCCGTATTGGCCTATGCGATCAATGAGTGCTTTCAGGCGGCGGGAAGCGCGGTGCACACCGTCCCCTCGTTGAATCGTCAGCAAGATGATTTGTACTGCATCTCCAAATCGCTGGGCAACATCTATGCGATGGGTTTTGATATCGATTGGTCAGGCTTCTACAACGCCCCCAGCCGTAAACTGGATCTCCCCGGCTATCCTTTCCAACGGCAACGCTGTTGGTCCGAATCGATCGAATCGAGCTTCAGCCGCTTGGCCATAGTTGAGCATCCGTTGTTAGGCGAGGCCATTTTATCACCAACACCACGTTGGGAGCAACGCCTTGATCTTAAGGTGCAAAGCTACCTGACGGACCATCGCGTGCGCGGCGCAACGGTTTATCCAGCCGCAGCCATCATCGAGTCGGCAATTGCCGCAGCACGATTGGTCAATCCGATTCAGACCGCGCGCTTGCGGCAACTGCGACTGCTCGCCCCGTGCGTCTTGGGCGACGATCGACCGCAGTGGATCGAAACGGCCTACGACAGTCAGCGACGGCAACTGACAATTGCATTTCGCGAGGCGGAGAAAACCGAGTGGCGGTCGCTGGCCACCGTCGAGATCAGCTCGCAGCCGGTTTCCACCGTGGCCAACCCGCACGCGACACAGACGCTACTGAAGGAGATTGAGCATCGCTGCAGGGAGCGTTTCCAAGCCGAACGAGTCTACGCCTACTGCGCCGAACTCGGACTGCACTACGGAAAGAAATTCCAGGGAATAGTGCATGGCTACTTTCGCCCCGGAGAAGCGTTGGCTGAAGTCATTTTACCCTTGGACCTTCAGGCTGAGACGGGGGCGGATGTGGAGCTAGCGGCTGAACACGTAGACCAAGGGAAAAGGTCCTACAACTTTCATCCAGCGTTGTTGGACAGCTGCTTTCACGCGATGATTGTGGCTGATCGCAACTTCGATCATCGACTCGACGGCTTATATCTGCCAGCCGAAATTAACGAAATTCAATTCTATCGGCAACCGAGCGAGCGGTTGTGGGTGCATGCAAAGCTGATCAGCAAGTCCCCCAAAGTTATGCTCTGCGATGTCGATATCTACACAGAAGCCGGGGAGTTGTGTATGTCACTGCAGCGGTTTGAGAGCCGCCGCGTTACGGGCGGTCAGCCTGCGGACAGTAGTGAAGATCTTATCTACAGTTACTCGTGGCAGCCACAAGTCCTATCCACCGGCGGCCCATCCACCGGGCGCCCATCCACCGCGGTCAGCCTGCCATGCTTAGCAAGCGACGTGGTCCTTGGGACGTTGCCGACGTCTGCGGCAGCCGTCGCGGGCTGTTGGGTGATTCTGATGGACGAAGGGCATGTCGGACAAGAGTTGTGCCAGCGACTGAAGTCGCGTGGCGGACGGGTGTTCGAGGTCTACCGCGAACGTTCCGCAGTGCCCCAATCGGGCAGCGATTCTTTTTATCAGATTGATCCCGAAAGCCGCGAGAGCTTTATCGAAGTCCTCTCGAAGATTGTCGGCCAGTGCAACCGCGCGGAGGTCTCGAACTCGCAGACTGCTTCGGTCAACGCACTCAACGGACTGGTTTACTTGTGGGGGCTCGATGCCGCGTCTGGCGACGAACGCCTAAACGTCACGTCACTCAATGCCAGTACCGTGCTCACCGCCTTGGCACCGCTGTACTTAGTCCAAGCCTGGGAGTCGCTTGAGCAAGCTCCGCAAACGCGTTTGGCGGTGGTTACCGCAGGAGCTCAGTCGCTCGACAGTGAGCTGGAGCTAACCGATGTAGCCCAAGCTCCACTCATCGGTATCGGGCGGGTCATCGCCAGCGAAATAGCCAAGTTCAGAACGAAACTGATCGATCTACCGCGTAACTTGTTGGCCAGTGACATCGACCACTTGCTCGACGAGTTATTGTGTGTCGGCTCAGAGAGCACGGCGGATGAAGATGAAGTGCTGTGGCGCGATGGCGACCGTTTCGTCCATCGCTTTTCGCCACAAGTCGATAGGCCAATCGCTCCAGATGCGGCACGAAGCGTACCTTGTCAACTTCGGCTTGGCAGCTCCGCAGGCATCGAGGAACTGCACTACCGTTCGCAGCCCGAGCGGGCTCTCCGGGCAGGTGAACTGGAGATTGAAGTGCTAGCCACTGGGCTCAACTTTAGCGATGTCATGAAGGCGCTCGACCTCTACCCCGGTCTGCCCGATGGCCCCGTCGAGCTGGGTGCCGAGTGCTCAGGGCGAGTGGTGCGCGTCGGCGCCGAGTGTGAGTTTGCGGTAGGTGATGAAGTTATCGCCATTGCCCCAGGTGCCTTCGCCACCCGGGCCATTGTCAACAAGCACTTAGTTGCACCTAAACCGCATAATTTGACTCATGCGCAGGCCGCCGCGATCCCCGTTGCCTTTCTGACCGCCGATTATGCCCTGCACGAATGCGCGCGGCTCACCACTGGCCAATCGGTGTTGATTCACGCAGCCAGCGGTGGCGTGGGCCTGGCCGCCATCCAACTCGGCCTGGCAGCTGGCATTGAGATCCTAGCCACGGCCGGATCGGATGAGAAACGGGATTACCTACGGCAGCTCGGCGTCAACCATGTTATGGATTCGCGGTCGCTGGCTTTTGGCGATCAGACCCTGTGCGCCACGAGTGGCCAGGGGGTCGACGCCGTACTCAATTCATTGCCAGGAGAAGCTATTCGAACCGGTCTGTCGGTGCTTAAGACCGGTGGCAAGTTCCTGGAGATCGGCAAACGCGATATCTACAACGATGCCCCACTGGGGCTCCATCCTTTTCGCAACAACTTGGCCCTGTTTGCGATCGACCTTGATCAACTTTTTAAACAACAACCAGAGCAAATGGGACTGCGCTTGCGTCGGTTGGCGGCGCGCTTTGAAGCGGGCGAGCTGCAACCCTTGCCGGTCACCAGTTACACCGCTCCAGCCACGCGCGCTGCTTTTCGCTTCATGCAGCAAGGGAAGCATATCGGCAAAGTGGTGGTCGAGTATACGCAGCGTCCGACGGAGATCCGAGCTGGTCAATTCCCAGACTTTGCCTTGAACGCCGATGCTTCGTACTGGATCGCCGGTGGCCAAGGAGGCTTCGGACTGGAGATCGCCCGCTGGTTGGCCAAGTGTGGTGCGCAATCGATCGTCCTCAGCGGGCGCAGCCGCGAACTGCGTCCCGCAGCGCAGAAGGTAGTGAGCGAACTGCAACAGCAGGGGGTTCGCGTGAGCGTCATACCCGCTGACATTACCCGTGCCGACGAAGTCCGCAGTGTGCTGATGACCATTGACCGTGAGATGCCACCGCTGCGAGGTGTGATTCATGCGGCCATGGTGCTCGAAGACAAATTGCTCGTCGATCTCGATCGTCCGACACTCGAACGCGTCTTGCGCCCCAAGGTTCTGGGGGGCTGGAATCTTCATCATGAAACGCTGGGGCGGAAACTAGAGCTCTTTGTCATGTTTTCGTCGCTTTCGAGCGTCTTTGGACACGCAGGGCAGGCCAACTATGCCGCCGCCAACGCGCTTCTGGATAGCTTGGCCTACCATCGCCGCGCACAGGGCCTCCCCGCATTGGTCATGAACTGGGGGCACTTAGGCGAGGTTGGTTATTTGGCCGAACGTGTGCAATTGGGACAACGGCTCGAACGCCAAGGTGTACTGAGCTTCACAGTGCAGCAAGCCACCGAGTGCTTGGAATATGCGCTGAACACTCAAGCGATTCAGTTGAGCGTGCTGCGCATGGACTGGAGCTTATGGCGCGGCTTGGGGATCACCGATCGCGTATCACCTCGGTTCGCTCATCTGCTCCGGCAATCCAAAGAGCAAAGCCAGTGCGAAGAGTTGGCCACCAACGCAGTTGGCCTGCGGGCCGCGCACGCTCAGCGGCGGGCAACGCTGGTGGAAGGGATGCTCCGCAACAAAGCAGGCGCACTGTTAGGCATTTCAACGAAGCAATTGCCGACCGATCGTGGGCTGCTAGAGCTGGGGCTGGATTCCCTTATGGCGGTCGAGTTTCGCAATTGGATCGAGAGCCACATGCAAATCAACTTGCCAATCTCCGCCTTGATGCGGAGCGACTGCTTGACGGCGCTGGTCGTAACGATCTGCGAACTCATCGAAGCCTCAGCGGCATCTGCCGAACCGCAGCGACTTTCCGGTTGGGAACCGCAAGTGGATGCCGAGCAGCTACTCGCGTCTCTACCCGAGTTAGGGGAGGACGACGTGGCGAGGTTGCTCGAGGAAATGCTGCGTCAGCCAGCTGTGGTTAGAGGGAGCCCAACGCCCTGAGTCGATGCAAACTTGACGGGGCTGATTTATAAACGACCAACCTGCTCGCTCAACAAGCGGATCGCGCCTATGGAACGGCATATGCTCAGCTGCTTGGACTCCCCTTCCGAGAGCCCAGTATTTTCCTGACTTCGCGGACCGATTATGTCTTACCGTTCTGACCTGAACGCGATTGCCTATGTGGCCCAGCTCCTGGCCGTGCTGGCCACAGTGGCCGCTCTCTACTTTGGTCGCGACGTACTGATCCCGCTCACCTTGGCAATCTTGCTCTCATTTCTACTCAGCCCAGTCGTGAGTCGTTTGCAACGCTTAGGAATATCCAACCTGCTCGCTGTGATCGCCACAGCATTTATCACGTTTGTGCTCTTGGCCGGGGGCATAACACTCCTGGGACGGGAGCTCAGCAAGCTCGTTTCGGAGATGCCCACGTACAAGGAAGAACTGGTCGGAAAGGCGCGCAGCTTGGCAGGCTTACGATCCGGCATGCAAGATTCCTTGGATGAGTTGGCCGAGGAAGTCTCTGACGCAATTGAGGACTCGGACGGAGCGGCGCGTGACGCAGGACAAGCACGCAGCGCTGAGCCAGCATCCGAATCTTCGAAATCGTCCGGAGCAGCAGGAGCAAGCCAAGCTTCTGACGCGGCGTCCGAAAGCCAATCGTCCGACAAGCGTAATGTCGGCCCCCTGCAGCAATTCACCGATCGCTTCCTAAGCCGTGTGGAATCCCCAACCCAGGATCCCAAGCACGATGGAACATCGCCAAAGACCCCCTTGTATACGACCGAAGTTCCCGGCGGCGTTCCTTTTGTTAGTTGGGCAAGCACCGCCGGTTCCGTACTTGGCCCTCTGGGTACTGCCGGCCTGGTTACCGTCTTTGCCTTGTTTTTATTGGTGCACCGACAAGACTTGCGAGATCGAACCATCGCTGCGATCAGCCAAGACAACTACGTCACGACGACCGAGGCGTTGACTGAGGTGGCTAAGCGAATCAGTCGTTACTTGATCGCCCAGATGATCGTCAACACGTCCTATGGAGTTATCTTGTCGTTTGGCTTGTTTATCATCGGTCGCACCTTAGCCCCTGAAGGGACGTTTCCGAATGTCATTCTGTGGGGTGTACTGGCAGCATGCTTCCGATTTGTGCCCTACGCGGGCCCCATCGTGGGCGCTATTTTCCCGCTGGCCTTCTCGCTGACCGTCTTTCCCGGCTTCGCAGTTTTCGGAAGCGTGTTGAGTTTAATCGTGGTTATGGAGTTGCTCAGTAACAATGTTTTTGAACCGTGGCTATATGGGGCCAGCACAGGTATCTCAGCGGTTGCGGTCATTTTCGCTGCCGTCTTTTGGGGTTGGCTGTGGGGACCGGTTGGCTTGTTGCTCTCAACGCCGCTGACAGTCTGCTTGGTTGTGTTGGGACGCCATGTGTCGCGTTTCCAAGTTTTTGCCACGCTGCTGGGCGAGGAAATTGTCGTCACGCCTTCCATTTGCTTTTATCAAAGGCTGTTGGCGAAAGACGAACGCCAAGCGACCCAAATATTGTCCGTATTCCAAGTACATAATGGGACCATTGCCACTTGCGACGAGGTGATCATCCCCACCATCAAGCGTATGCGCAATGACCGCAAGCACGGTGAACTAAAGGCCGCAGATAGCGTCAACTTGTTGGAAGTTATGCATCGCTGCGTCAACGCCGTTGAGTGGAAGTCCAAGGAAACCGCAGCGCCAGTTCGCGAATCGAATACCGGTAGTCGCATCAGCACCGGGGGTACCGGCGAAACGACAGCGGCGGCAAATACGGAACAGCCGATTCTCGATAGCCGCAGCGCGGCAGCCTCCCACTTACCAAACATCTTTGGTATTCGAACCCATCACTCCAGCGATGATATTCTGCTGCAACTACTGCACGCAGCATTAACGGACATCGCGGACTTCGAGCTGATCGACGAGGGTGAATTGCCCGAGGTCGTAGCCCAGCGGATCTTCCATGAAAATCCAGCAATGGTCGTGCTGGCACAGGTCGCTCCGGGTGGCTTCATCCAAGTTCGTGAGATGTGCCGCTCAATTCGCGATGGTGGCTACGCCGGTCCCGTCCTGGTGGTCTGCATCGGAACCTTCAAGCACTTCGATCGGCTCGCGATAAAATTCCGCAGCAGTGGGGCTACCTATATTAGCTGCACATTTAAACAATCGATTGCAAAGATCCGTTCGCGGCTCGCGCAGCAACAGCCCACGAGTCCCGCCTCCCCGTAGTGGACGAGGCTACGAGTCCCGCCTGCCCCGTATCGGATGAGTCGGATGAGTCGGATGAGTCGGGCTCCACCAGTTTCCAGTTGGAACAAGCCCTCGCTCCACGGAACGTAGGCCTCTGCAGTGCATTGCCCGGCTGTCGATCTGCCCCCCTTCGTGTTGCCTGTTGCGTCGCTTACCGCTAACTTGATAGGAAGCGGCACGACCGGTAGTGCCTGGTCGATGGGAAGGCGATGAGCCTAACCTGATACAGTTCTAGGATGATACAGCAACGGGATAACACCATGCGGAGATACGCCTGGATTGGTTTGGCTTGCCTGGTTGGCGGGGCAGCAGTGGGCTACTCACTCCGCGAACTGAATCGAACCTCTGTCGCGCAACAAGCTCCTTTGGTCCCTCAGAACTCGGGCTTGCTCCCGTTTGCCAATGCGCCGCCACAGGTTTTGCCCTTAGGGGCCGGGCAGGCTAACGCCAACGCGGGGCTGCTGCCTGAAGAGTTGGTGAACATATCGGTATACGAGAAATGCAATCGGAGCGTCGTGCACATCGCTACCCGCTCTGCCGCAATACGTTCGTTTACCCAAGTTGAAATGCGGGAAGGCTCCGGCAGTGGCTCCATTCTCAATCGCGAGGGAATGATCCTGACCAATCAACATGTCATCGATGGTGCCCGCGAGATCTCGGTCAGCCTGCACAACGGCCTCTCCTATACAGCCGTTTTGGTGGGACAAGATCCGGATACCGACATCGCCATCCTCAAGATCGACGCGCCGGCAGAGGAATTGGCCCCGATCAACTGGGGTAATTCGCAAGGGCTTCGCGTTGGGCAGAAGATCTACGCGATCGGTAACCCGTTTGGCCTGGAACGGACCATGTCAACAGGGATGATCTCGAGTTTGAATCGGCAAATTCCATCGCGCGAGAACCGTACGATGCGAGCGTTGATTCAAATCGATGCCTCCATCAACCAAGGGAACTCCGGAGGTCCCTTGCTTAACACCCGCGGAGAACTGATCGGCATGAATACCGCCATCATGAGCAGCAGTGGGGACAGCGCGGGGGTAGGCTTTGCTATCCCGGTGAGTACGCTCGAGCGGATTGTGCCGCAGTTAATCAAAAATGGTCGTGTCCTGAGACCCTCGATCGGCATCACCCGCGTGTACGAAACAGACAATGGCTTGCTGATCGTCAGCGTCGTACCTGGCGGACCGGCAGACGCCGCAGGACTCCGCGGATTCAGCTTGAGCACGAAGACCTTCCGTCAAGGTGGTTACCAGTATGAGCAGAGTGCCATCGACCCATCAAGTGCTGACTTGATTAAAAGTGTCGATGGTCAGAAGATCTCCTCTGCGGATGATCTTCTGAATGCCATCGAGTCCAAACAACCTGGCGACGGAGTGCACCTGGTGATCATCCGCGGCGGGATAGAACGTGCTGTCGAAGTCACGCTCGGTCGTCCTGAGTAATTTATCGCAAGCCGATTTGCAGCCAACCGTCTTCCAAGTTCAGCTGATCGACGGTCAATTGGGGAGCGCGTGGAAAACGATCGTTGAGATCGATCCGTTTAGTAACGAATTCCTCTTTAAAGGTCGTTTCAAATTTACCCTTCAAGAACGAACGGAGGGTGACGACTCGTACACCTCGCGATTCACGGGTGAAGTCAATGGTCACGGGACCTTCTCGCTTCAAGGTCAACACACCCTCAAAAAAACTGGGCAGGTAGGTGGCGGTGATGATGGCCGGATCAGCAAGAACCTGGTCACCACGTGTCATTTGCGAAACTTTCAGAATGATCCTTACGCGGCCGTCGACGAAGTCAAGCTCCACGGGATGAAAAAGGGCCATCGTAATCGACCATTCTTCACCGTTGGCTTCCTTCGAAACCTCAGGGGGAACCTCGCCAAGAATTTGCTGAGCGTATTCATCGAGGTTTTGGCTGCGTATTGTTCTGCCCCCCAACACCGTATCGAGTGCGTTGATCATCGCCGACTGATGAGCTCGCACTAACACCACCGAACTCATCGGAATCGGCAGATTGCATGAGCGGTTGGCCGCCAGTTGATGCGCGGCGGCTTGGATCAGATTGCCATGGACGGTCGTATCCGTGGAGTACATCGTCAGCGTCGGGCGAGCGATCCCAATTCGCTTGACTTCGGGGCGTTGCGTTTGCTGCAAAGTTGTCAACTGCGCACTCGCTTCGTTCAACTGTGCCGTGACCCCCTGATCGTATTGCGACCGGATCTTAGTTTGCATCCGCCCTTCGGCAATTGCGTCAGCCTGCGGCTTCTGCTCGGCGGCTTTCTTCTCTGCAATGCGTCGCACCAGACGTAGGGGATGTTCAATCGAGTTGATCGTTGACTGCAGATCGGTCGAGACCGTGGCAGGCGCCGAAGAGATCCCTGTCGGAGTCACAAAAATCTGCTTGGATGCGTAGACGGGAGAATAGCCTGTCGTATTGAGTACGACGCCCCGGTTGTAGCCCTTATTTTGGCTGGTCAACGTGGCTGACATATTCAGCAGAAGCGATACGCCATTGTTCATAGGAACCACATCGGCAGAGACGATGCCTGACAGACATGCTTGCCCCAGGATACGAGTTCCAAGAATACACTCGTGGACCGGATTCGGCTCAGCCACCACACGCGTCAACATCCGGTTGAGAACTGACTCCTGGGCCATTATCTGAACATTCGGAACATTGAACTGTGAGCGTATCTCCGACACGGCCCACGGCACTTGCTGGCTTTCGTGCAGATAGTTCGCGACGATGCCAACTTGATTGCTCCGCGATAAATCCGAGCCATCTAGAGGCTTGTCGAGTTCCAAGATCAATTCGTCAATTTTCTTGCCCAGCAAATCGATACTCGCATCGGGATTCGAACCATAGCGTAATGCTCGAATATATTGATTGAGGCGGTCGCGGAATTGCGAGAACTGCGGATACTCGAGTCCAAGGTAGTTTTGCCGCATGTTCATTTCGAGATCGACAAGGGCGTTGAGTTGCGGTAGGTCCTTAGCCAATTCCGCGCGGAGTTCATCGAGTCGTAGAAATTCGCTCCAGGCTAGGCCATTGGCCGAATCGATGACGACAAACTTCTCCAGGTTGCTGAGCGCTTGATCAAGCTCAGTTCGCGAGCGAAACACGTCGGGTAGCTGCTCGGCAGCAAGACTCTCTTTGGCGCGCAACAACGTGTCTTTTATGGAACGGGAGGAGAGGACGGAGGCCGACGCCGACACAACTTGGGCGCCCACAGCGTTGGTACCCTCCGCCGACCGCACATTTGTCTCCGTGGGAGACAAAACGGTTGCGAGAGATGGGGCGGGCATGGGAGTACTCTCTCCAATAACCGGTTGAAGTGGCGACTGCCCTCTGCCGTTGGCAGAGAACACGACGACCAATCCACATGCTGCAATCAGGTAAAATCTAGGTGTCACCTTGCCTCCTCCATTTAGTCGAACGGTTTATCCTAAAGCAGTTACCACATTCTGCTGCAACTGCGTGCCCGCAAAGGCTACCAGCAGTCACTAAATTAACATAATCGGAGCACTCTGCAGAGCGGGGCAGCTGGAGAAGTCCCTGCAACACGAGCGGATTGCGTTAACTACCCATACACCCCACCTGTGCTACTTTTCCAATGCGACCTGAAAGGAAGCCTGCCGTGGCTGAAGGTGGCTGGCGTACCCAGGAGTGCATGCGGCAAGCCACCGTCGCTGGCTAGGCAGCAGTTCCCTACTCCCAGGCGCACAACGTTTCAATTTTTGCGGCGGAGCCATCGCGGACCCAGCCATCCAACTGGGCTTGTTCTTTCAGTTGTTGTCCGCGCGCGGCCGGCACGACAAGGAACCGACACTCCACTTCTTGCAACGCCGTCATGTCCCCCCACAGCTTCTCGAACTGGGATACGGGGAAGACATCTTCTTGCCCATTACCCCAACGCCTTTTGACATCCTTGAGCGTGACGTAGGTAGGCATCCGCCGCCCCACGCGACGAATGGCCGCATCGACCTCGCCCTGCTGGTCAAGCATTCCACGCGACAGCCCAAAGACCTCCAGCAAGCGATCGATATCGATCCAAGTGGTCATCGAGTTGTAGTAGGAGAGCTTAAACTCTTCCTCTTCGTTAGGCATGGCCATCCCTTCGACCAGTCGTGGCCGACCGTCAACGCGGGCCAAACCGCCGCCGCGATCTTCCAAACGTCGCGTGATCACCTCGAACGACAAACAGGCACCGCTGCTGAGATGCAGTGCCAAGATGTCGGCATCCAGGGTGGCACCGAGCGTATCCACGTTATGGAGCAGGAGCGTCCGCAACTGCGGTTGGCTGGCCAGCAGTTGCTTAAGCGCGCCGTTGCGAAGCAAGTTGGGAACTTCGTACCAGTGGCCAACTGGGTGCAAACACTGCATCGCAAGATTATCACGATAGTCGGCTGCTTCACCCGCTTGTCTCGCCCAACTGCTGAGTGCAGCGCGGACGCTTTGCCGCATTTTTTCTTGCTGCTCGTCTAACAGTTGTTGTGGCATTTCTTCCCAAGCAAATCGCAAATCCCGCTGGGTGGGGATCATCCGCAGACCTACGCTCTTGCCGCGTGATACGATCTTTTGTCCGGGGTAGGCAAGTCGCTCGAGGGCATGAACGATCGGCCCGTCGGTCATATAGCCCGTGGAATAAATATGCGTTGGGTAATGACCATAACGCTCGCCCACTAAACGGCTTTTCGCCAAATGCACTTCTAAAAAGGTGCGATGCCTGCCAGCGAATTTATGGAACGGATGCAAGGCCTTGACCACCCCTGCACCTTGCGTCCAACGACTGCCAACACCGGCCGCTAAGGTCATCACCGCAACTTGGCCTGCGGCAATCGCTTCTGCAGCCGCCTGACGATAGCTGTCCGCCACCGATTGCCGTGCATCGAGCACATCCTCTGGCAGAACATCTTCGATAACGACCGAAGCCGGTAGACGATTTTGTGGCAAGCCCAAGCGACCACTGAGAATGTCGTCACGCAGTTGATTGTGTGCGATTGAATCGAAACCGTTATCGACAAGTAGTTTATCCAGCGACTCATCGCGCGCTTCCGATGGCTTTGCGGCTGGCAAAATACGATCCAGTAAACGTTCAGCCAAGTCACTCGTTGTCTGGCTGCTCCCAGGTTCGCGGCACAGGTCACCCACGATCTGTAGTTCCGCTCTGCGGCTGGGACTGAGCGATTGAATATCGCGTCGCAATAAGTCAGGAACGATCAGTTCATAATAGCCGCGTGGCAGGCCGCCAATCTCGGCCAATTCAGCCCGTGTACCGTAATCGTTGATGGCGAAGTCATACACGACCGGATCCATCGCAAACGGCAGACTTTGTTCCAGTTCGCGTTTCGTTGTCAACATGGCCTGATGCAACCAGGCCGATGCTTCGCGCTTGCGGCTGGGATCAAAAATAAACCCCATCCCGCCCCCTGCCATACCGCCCAGCATCCAGAAGCCCCAGAAGTCGCTGCCATACTTCTGCTGACATTGTTCGATCAACGACTCGGTATAGCGATTGGAGCACCAAGGAACAATTTTCTGAAGCGGTCCGGCGAAATTGCGGCCGGTCAGTTCGCCGACTCTTTTCAAATCACCCGCTTGTAAGGCTTCCGCAATGCCTTCCAAAATCTCCAGCGCAGCGGCTCGACCACGCCATTCTTCAGCGGAACGCAACAAGTACTTCTCGGTCACCATCTCCAAGATGGGCCCGACGTTCTGAGCCATGCCGCCATGCACGAGCACCAAAGAGTCTTGCAACAACTGCCGCGTCGCTGGCGTGATCTCCTCCTTGGAAAACACGTGATGTCGCGGAAGTAGCCGTCCGCGGCTAATGCCGAACTCGGGATCTTCTGCTTGAGCAACTGAACCAGTGATGAGTTTGATACCTGGCCAAATACCGCCCGAGTCTTGCCAACCGCCACCAGACCCGCCGATCCACTCACCCAAAATAGCTCGTGCGGCCACGATGCGACGCTCTTCCTCTGTTAAGGCACCGGTCAACAAGGTCACTTGGCCAGTGGCCCGCATGCAAAGTGCGATGAGCGAGCCGAGCAAGTTGGTCGATACGGCCAACCGCGAGCCCTTGGGAATATCGTTGACACGACTGACTATTTCCAAACCTCGGCCAGCACCGACGAGTTGCGTGAGCACCAACTCAATCCCCACATCACAACCTTCCATCCCCGGTGGAATCAAGCCCGACGCAATCACCGCCCCCTTCAATAAGCCAAGATAGTCGCGAGCAAAATCGTAAACTTCGGACAACGACCGTACATCGGCTGAGGCGTTGAGATCAATGCTCACTAGTCTCAGCACCGGCTCGTCGATGACCCGCAGGGCGCAGTCAATCGGTGGCTCCGGTTCTTGGTGCTTGCCATGAACCGCCAAATCGATCGAGGCATTGATGACCCGTGCTCCCTCGGGATAATCCATTCCGAGAAAAAAGATATCACTCCAGCCGCTGTGGGAAAAATCCATACGCACGCTCGTGCGTTCGCGGAGGATTGGATAGAGGCCTGTGGCCGTCGGTACGCACAGTTCGCTGCGAATGCGGAGCGGCAAGTCGGCAGGATGCCCCGTGCGGAACATCCACTGATTCCCTTTAACGGTGCGGACACTCTTGCGCACCTGGTCCGCCAAGGTCTGGAAAGCCAAGCGATGGTAGGCCGTCGCTAAAGCACTCGAGAGGGTTACGCTCGGACCATGGATATGTTGTTCGGCCAGGAACTCCGTAATGGCTTCCACGAACCGTCGCTGCAGTAGATTCTCAAATCCACCGAAGGGAATCGCCCCACATTCGCGCCCAATCAACTTGACCGGCAAGTGAAAGCGATGGATCGCATACAGAAAAAACAAAGCCCGCACGCGATGATAGAGGTTCGAGCACTCGCGACGAAATTGATCCAACCGCGCGCAGGCCTCCAGCAATTCCTCGCGCGACATGGTGGCACATTGCTTATCAAGCGACTGATCACGGATCACAGACTCCGATGATAGGATCATCTCGATCACATCGAAACGTGCAGCCGAAGTAGGCTCTTTGCTGTGGGCGTTGTTAGTCATTGGATCTTCACATCAACAGTAGGCAAATCAGTGCTTGGCCAGTAACTCAACCAACTCGGTCAGTACGCGATCCCGATCATCGCCCGACAAGGCGATCGCCAGCTGCGCTATGAGCAGTCCATACTTTTCGCCAATGTTGTACCGCACCCCATTCAGCTCCGACGCCAAGTAACGTTGGGACTCAGCCAATTGATTCAAGGCGGTGGTCAGGTTCGCACTGGCGCCATCGCTGAGCTGCCCGACGTTCGAGGCCAGGATCTCAAATATCTCAGAAGTCAGGACATGCATCCCAAATAGACAGAGGTAGTGACCGGCACGTTGCCCAGCGACAATCAACTGCTGTTCCGCAATGGTGGGCGTCGGTTTTTCGAGCACCGTAGCGATTTGATAAAGCCCCGACTTGCGCGGCACCGGCACGCCACCGATCGCTCCGAAGAAGGTCAATTGATTTTCACGAGTGGCTTGAATCGCCGAGACCGCGCACTGCTCACGCGTGGCCACTTCAAGCAATTGTTGGGCGCACGAATTGCCATTGCGGCTGACGTACAAATGATCGCTTACCAGATGCAAGAAGGGCTCGTCTGCAGCAAACTTTCGAGCCCGCAACAACGCGTCGCCATAGCCACGTGGATGATCTTGCTCAAAAAAAGTCAACTTCTGCGCATGATTGCCCGCTGCCTGACAATACGAGTCCGCACTGCCGGGACAAATCACAATCGCCACCTCTTCGATGTCGGTGCTAGCAATGTCATCCAACAGCAATTCCAGTGCAGTGCGGACCTCTCCGCCACGGTCGACAACTGACTGCAACGGCAAATGAGCCTGCGCCTTCCCGGCGGCGGTAATAATAGCTTTACGAATTTGCATGAATGGCGATGGAGTGGGGGTGTGTTTAGGGAACGAGGGTTTTGCTGGACAGCGCCAGGTTTGTGAGCGGCAAGGCACTAGCCGCCGGTTCTTCCCGTTGCTTTTCAATCATCTACCGGGAGCGGGTGTTAAGCGATCGGGTGTTTCCGGAGTCTAAGCTAGGAGCGGACACAGCGGTGCCGCAAACTTCCAAGCGCAGCGAGGCGTCGAATAACGGAGTTCAACAAAGCGGGTTGGATGTCTCCGCCATTTTGAACGAAAAAGCGGTAGTGTAGAGACAGGCCAAACGTTAAATTGATCATTTTTGCCGAAGTCTCCCCCGGCCTGGGCACGTAGGACCGTTATGAAACCGGCAATCGCTACCAACCCCACCACCACGATCCTATTCGCTATCCGCAAACGGCAGGATGGCAGTCGGGTTACAATGACGCGGAAAACCAGTTTCGCGTTCTAGAACGCACTCAAGGATGCAGGCATGGATGCAGTACTTTCAGACGACGCGTTCGTTGGCTTCGGTGAGGACACGCTCTACCCCTATCCCGCACCAAGCTTGCAGTCGGTCGCAGCTGGCTCGACCGAGCTACTGCGAGGGGAAGTTCGCCAGCAGTTACCGCGTGAACCAGGAGTCTACGGAATGCTCGACCTGCTCGGGCGGTTGATCTATGTGGGCAAATCAAAAAGTCTACGCAACCGGGTGCTGAGCTACTTTTTGCCCAACAACGAGGAGGACAAGGCGGGGAGGATTGTGCAGTCGACGCGGGTCATCGTCTGGGAGACACAACCGAGTGAGTTTGCGGCACTGGTCCGCGAGCAGTCGTTGATTCGTAGTTTCCAACCGCGGTTTAACGTCCAAGGCATCCCGCGCCGCCAACAACCGATCTTTTTATGCTTGGGCCGTCCACCAGCCGAACAATTTTATACTGCCCGGCGGCACGATCCGAAGGCATTGTATGTCTTAGGGCCACTCTTTGGAGCGAGCCGCGCGATGCGAGCGGTCGAAGTGCTGAATCGGCTGTTCGGACTGCGCGATTGCAGTAGCACGCAGCCGTGCAGCTTTACCGAGCAACTGCAGCTCTTCGACATTGAAGCGCGTCCAGGCTGCATTCGTCTCGAACTCGGCTCTTGCCTGGGGCCCTGCATTTCCGGTTGTTCGCGGAGCGCCTACGAGGCCCAGGTACAAAGAGCCCGGGCGTTCCTGCAAGCCCGGGACGCCAGCCCCATCCATGAGCTGACCAGCACCATGCAACGGGCCGCAACGGGGCGACACTTCGAACGAGCCGCACAGCTCCGCGATGATCTCAAAGCGGTGCAATGGCTTAGCCGCCGTGCGGACGACATCGCCCAGGCCCGCGAACGCTACACGTTTGTGTACCCGGTTGAAGAGGCGGGAATGCAACCGGTGTGGTACCTAATTCGTCGCGGAATTTTAGAGGGCGCCGTGGCTGCGCCGCAGACCGCTACGCAGCGACGTGCCACCCAGGCTCTGCTCAAGCAATGGTTCGCCAGCGACAAACACATTGGCACGCGGTACATGCCACGCCCCGAAACCCTGGCCCTCATCGCCAGTTGGTTTCGAAATCAGCGGAGTGAATTGAAAAAAACGTTTCTACCGACCGACCTACCGCTGCTCCCACGTGGGCGGACGACCAAATAGGGCTCCCGCCGAAACAAAACAGTGTGCCTGACGGCAACTCGTGGCAATTCACGGCAACTCACTAGGAACTAGGGTTTCAGGACGATTTTCCCGGTAAGTGAACTTTTCTTGGCGAGGGTGTGATCTTCTTGCAGTTGATGTGCCTCGGCGGCAGCACTCAAGGGCAAAACTCGGTCGATCATCGCCCGCAATTTGCCACTAACAAACCAGTGGTTGAGATCGCGAGCGCAGCCACGTTGCTCTTCAGCAGTCGCCTTGAACATCACGAAACCATGCAGAGAGCAGCCTTTGACGTAAAACGGCCCCACCGGAAACTCGGGTCGTGCTTCGCGCCCAGCCATCAATAGCATTCTGCCGCGTTCGGCCATCGCTCCCACAGCAAAATCAAAATCGGGCTCGCGGAGCGTTTCCCAAAAGACATTCACCCCACCAGGTGCAGCGGCTTGTAATTGTTCAGTCAGATTCCCTTGGGTATAGTCAAGCACCACGTCGGCTCCTAACTCGCGGCAACGCACTGCCTTGTCCGCACCTCCAGCCGTAGCGATGACCTTGGCACCAATGGCCTTGGCAATCTGAACCACCATGGAACCGACACCACCGGTTCCACCGCGTACGAAAATCGTGTCGCTGCTCGTCAGTTTGGCCTCGCGGAACAAGCCTAAGTGGGCCGTGATGCCGACAAGCGCTGAGGCGGCCACGTCTTCGTCGCGCACGCCGTTAGGTGTTGGATAAAGCCAACAAGCATCGACGACGCACAATTCCGCAAAGGTCCCTTGGCGACCGACCAAACCTTGATTGCTGCCCCACACGCGATCTCCCACTTTGAACTCGGTGACCCGAGGTCCAACCGCTTCAACCGTACCCGCCAAGTCGCAACCGATGATAAATGGTTGAGGCAGTTCCCAGTACTTCGCACCGCCGCGGATGTAAGTATCGATGGGATTTACGGCGACAGCCGATGTTCGCACCAAGGCCTGCCCCGGGCCGCATTGCGGATCGGGAAGCTCTTCGTACTTGATCGCGGTCGGCGGCCCAGGCTGTTCAATAAAGGCAGCTTTCATAGCGTGTACACCTGTGGGAGTTGCAAGCTTCAGTCGTAAAAATGTCGGCAATCTATTCTATAAACTTTTAGTTCGGTCGATTGCCCTGCTGTCCATAGCAGAACCGCTCTGCACCTACAACGCACTTTGGCTCCAGTAGTGGACCTAGCCTTAGCGACGGAGATACCGCAAACGCAAACGATTGCCCGCCTCTTGCGGGCTAGGCTGGTGGGTCAACGCGTTATCAGCCTCGGCCAACTTGCCTTGCTCTTGGTAGGCGCGGGCAAGTGTGTACCAACTGGCGGCATGCAATGTGTCAGCCCGTGGATCGTCGATCACCCGATCCCGCAACCACTTTTCGGCTGCATCGTAATTGCCACGATCAAAGTGCAGTTGTCCCATCACAAAAGAGGCATCCAGCTTGGCTCGTCCAAACACGAACTGGGCCTGCGCTACACGCATTTGAAACTGCTCCAGCGACTCATTGGGATCCCTGACGACTTGCAGTTCCTTTTGCACCTGAGGGTCATATGCTAGCCGGCGTATCGATTCGTCATCGATGCGAGATTCCATGTAAGTGGCTAAGGCACCACGTTCTTCGAGCGTGTTCTCGAACTTGCCCGCTAGGTGCTTGAGGCGACCTATAGAAGCCGGGGTGGGCATCATCCAAACTCCATGTTGGGTAATGTATTGCTGAGTGAAAGAAGTCGTCTCCCTCAGTCGCGCACGGATCGATGCAGCTTGCAACTGAGCCAGGAGCGGAGTCTGCCACAAATGAATCGTGGTGCCCGCAGGTGCAATCGCCAGCAACCTCTGCCGCGTAACATCGAGATTGACAAAGACCTTCATCCGCTCATCGCCGAGCAAAGCTTGCTCGAGCAACTTCATGCGGGCGCTCGCCCCCGTCGGTGTTGCATCCAACAGGAACTGAACCGACTGGAGCGAGTCGGCCTCCAGCGCGTAATCGAACTGGCCCGCCAGATCGAGTCTGCGCAGCACGCGCGGATTCTCTCGCGCTTGCTGCAACGTGGCGAACTCCACCCCGTCGGGTTCTAAAATGGGCATACCCAATTTAGGTTCAAACAGCAGCACCTCGGCGTCAATCAACACGCCAATGGCAAACAACTTGCCAGGCTCACCGGAGGATGTGCCCACCGAAATCCAGAAGGTCTCGAGGTTGCGTTGCCGTGCCAACGCGGTAAAAACTCGGCCGCGCTCCACAAAATCACCGCGCGAATACAACATCGCTTCCCAAGGCAGGTAGCCATACCCGACACCACTGTCGGCAAGCGGCAAGCGTGGGTCGGTGGTGGTGCTAGCGACATCGGATGAGCCTTCATTTTCAAGGGCGATGTTGCGAATCGTCCAATCAAAAAGCTTATAAGCTTCTTCCAATTGCAGGGCGCTTTCGGGCGACAACGACTTCTGCTTGCCAGCCACGATGGGAGCCAGCAAACTGTCGCGAATCGGCGAATCGACGATCCAAGAGGCCAGTTCGCGGGCCATTTGGCATTCGTATAGATAGTCGATGTCCCAATTATCGAACTGCAACTCGAGCGGATTGGCCGATCCAACCACCTTGAGCTCTTCAGCGGGCAACTCGCGCAGCAACTCTGAGGTCATGTATTCAGCGCGACTTGGATCGATCGTCTTAATCCACGTATTCAGTTCCAACTGAACTTCGCGGGCAACATTCTTGGCATTCGCGGGTGTCATCTGCCGAAGATAACGCATCCCCTTACGAAGATTGTCGGCTTTGGTCTTTTGATCATCCAACTGCCTTACGTACGCCTCGGAACGATCGCGATCTCGTCGCTGGCAACCACCCGCAAATAGGAATAACAACAACATTGCACCGCAGGTAAACCGGCGCACTAAACTGGAAAAATGGATCATAAATTGCGGATCGTTAGGAAAGGATAGAATCGGTGTGATCGCCGAGTAGATTACCATTGGCGACTCAGTTCGGAAATCGCTTGCAGTTGTTTCAATAAGTCTTGTACGTTCTCAAGCGGGACCATGTTCGCCCCGTCGCTGGGTGAGCGATCGGGAGCGGGGTGCGTTTCCAGGAATATAGCGTCAACTCCGGCAGCCACCGCCGCCCGGGCCAATGGCCAGACCATCTCGCGATTGCCGCCAGTGGCTCCTCCAAGTCCACCCGGTTGCTGCACAGAGTGAGTTGCATCGTATACCACCGGGACCCCAAACTGCCGCATCTGAGGTAAAGCTTGCATGTCGTTGACGAGCCGACCGTAGCCGAAGAAGGTCCCCCGCTCGCACAGCATAACTCCGCCGCACTGAGCGGCTTGCAACTTTTCGACCACATACTGCATATCTGCTGGGGCCATGAACTGGCCTTTCTTGACATTCACCGGTTTCCCGGTGGCGGCGGCGGCAAGCAACAAGTCGGTTTGGCGGGCGAGAAAGGCGGGAATCTGAAGCAGATCGCACACCTCTGCCACCACCGCCGCTTGCTCGGGCAAATGGATATCGGTGGTCGTGGGCAGGCCGAGTTGCCGCGATACATCAGCCAACACCCCCAGCCCCTGCTCCATCCCCAACCCACGAAACGCGGCCGAGCTGGTTCGATTGGCTTTGTCGAAAGAAGCCTTGAAGATTAACGGTAACGAGAGCGCCTCGGTCACTTGCCGCAAATGCTCCGCGATGCGCAACGTCAGCTCGCGTGATTCGATCACACATGGACCCGCAATAATCACCAGCGGTTGCTCGACTGCCCCACAGACAACCGAGTTGCCAATCGGCACCGGGACAACCGACGTCACTTTAAAATGGCCTGAGGTTGACATCGTGAAATCTCTAGGGTCGGGGGGACAGAGCAGCCAAAGGAGGTGGCGGGAGTAACTGCAATCGCCCCGGCAAGACACTCAGCTCCAGCGGCAAGACGCCACCGGGATCGCCGTCGATTTGAAAAGGTATATCCAGCGGTTGGCCATCACCTGCAAGCGGAGCGGGTAACGTCAACTGTTTGCAGAGCTGATGCCGAAAGCCACTTAAGCTCTGATGCGATCCGAACCATAAACGGCTCAAGTACCCGAGCCCCGCCACGATTCCCGGGCGCTGAAAAGTACAAACGTCAAGCGCTCCATCGGTCGGATCGGCTTGAGGACAAAAGTTTAACCCAGCCGCGTATCTGGGCACATTGAATATAAAAAACCAGGCTGCGCTGTGCTCAGCCGGCAACTCGTTCGCGACAATCCGCTCTACCCACTGCTGCTCGGCACGAACCTGCTCCACCGCTAACTGCTCGGCAGCGGGTTGCATTTGCAACCGTCCCGCCAACTGGGGAAAGCGGTACTCGCGAAGCGCTGACAGGATGGGCCACGTGTAAGACCAGCGACTGATATGCCCTGAGCGAACCGCGTGCATCTGACGCACCACCTCGGCATCAAATCCACAGCTGAGCATCACCAGAAACAACTTACCATTGGCCTGCCCCACATCCATGGCGAGCCGACCATTGGCCTGCACCGCCTCCGACGCAACGCGCACATCGTGGCTTAGCCCAAGGTACTTCGCCAGCAAATTTTCGGTGCCCAGTGGAAAGATCAAGAGTGGTACCTGGGCTGGCAGCAAATTGGCCAAGGCAGCCACGGTTCCATCCCCACCAGCCGATACAACTGTCCGTAATGTTCCGGCGGAAAGCATGTGAGAAGCGGTTGAACGCAGCACATCGAGCGATTCAATGATTTGCGAGACGAAGCCCAGCGCATTTAACTTGTCGTTCAACTCGCTCACACGCCGTTTCGACGAAGCCGCACCCGAATTAGGGTTGGCGGCGATCAAAACGTGCTTGGCTTCCATTTGCATGTCGACTGCGAGAGAGGCGGTTACCGATCTACCCGCTTTACTTTTTTGCGCGGGCCAGTCGCTGCCGTTGGCCTCGAAGTGCGGCATGCAGCTGCCACAAGCCGATCGCAATCGCTGCTGCCAACAATACTCCACCCGATGCATGCTCCGGCTGAAGCACATAATGTAGCGGTGACTGAGCCGAGACCACTTCCACCGTATGACCCGAATGTGCCAAAGTAACAGAGCTTTGTGCGAAGGCCAAGCCTAAGGCGATACACCCCGAAGCGATCCTACTTGTAATCGAACGCATGAAGCTTCTTACCTTTAAAGAATGGATTTAGAAACACGCACCAATCTCCAACGTCTCGCACTTCAGTCTATCGGGCCGCCCAGCCAATGCAGTGATCTTAATGTGCTTGATTTGCTACATCTATTGTGCGGTGTTTATCTATTGTGCGGTGTTTTCAGCGGCTTTCGCCAACTGCGAGCTAACCACTTCGATCGGAATGGGAATCCCTTTGAGGATACCCTCTACCGCCAGAGAATTCCGCACAAAACCTTGAAACTTGGTTACGACGATACGCCCACGACGCAGTTTGGTCATTTCGCACATCAGCAGCAAGCGATCTCCCGGAATAACGGGATCGCGAAAACGCACTTCCTCCAAGCCACCAAAGCCGACCATCGCGGCACCCAACAAGTCATGCTTTTGCGAAAAGTAGCTACACATCTGCGCGGCAGCTTCCAGCATCAACACCCCAGGCATCAAGGGCATGTTTGGCATGTGCCCGCGGACCCAGAACTCGTTGTGCGTTATGTCTTTGTAGCCAGCGCAAACGTGGCGCGCGAGATCCTCGTGGATAATCGCCGTCAATTGCTCCATTTCGAACCGCTGTGGATTGTACTTACGGATCTCCTCGGCATCGGCAATGATTTTGTCAAAGTCGAGAGAAGCCGGATCGAGAATCAATTCGCGGACTGCCACAGAGTCGAAACTCCTCAAGGAGCTGAGGTTGTGCTGTTGGAGGCGCAATGCAAATAGGCCAGTTGCTGAAGAGCAAGTCCAATCGCAATACGAATGAAGGGTGTCTCAGTTGCAACCGTCGTGCAACTCAAAACACCGTCTAGAGGTTAAGCAGGAGCGAGAACCCACCCAAAAGCAGTGTTTTGGATGGGTTCCGTGTTTCTTATTTAGGTGCGAACCTTCTTACGTTTTGCCTTGCGGCTTTTGGCATTGGCTGGGCGGGCACCGTGATTAGCTTTCTTAAGCTTATGCTTTGGCTTGGTCATCTTTTTCTTCCGAGTTTTGCTGTTTCAGTTGGTAAGGCGGTCGTCCAACCGGGGACCCGTCGGCAGCCTAACCGCTGACGTAGTTATAGCGTATCAGCTAAACTGACCAAGGAAAAGGCTTGTTGTATCTGGCCACCGCAAAATGGCGGTTACACGCGATTTGGGGATTCGTCCATGAGTGGCCGGTTTAAGGGTATAGTATCGGCGACAAGTTATCGCTGGGGGGTGTTTGGTTTCCCACTTTTTGGACAAAACGCTATTTTTACCTAGAATGAACGTATACGTCGCGCGGTGGGCAGTCGCTCTCTTGTTGTCGAACTCGTGCTGTCGAAGTGAATATTGCCACCAAGCCATCGCTTAGACGTCGAGGTGAATCCGCAACTTTTCTTTTCGCCCCGTGGATAAGGCCTCTTTGTGGCGCATTTAAGCGGCGGCCTATTGTGTGCTTTGGTCACCCCCAAACTAATCTGTCGTTGTAACGGGAACTGGAAGTTACGAGCATGGAAAATCGTGACCCTGAAAAGCCGGATAAGTCGCCAATTCCCCAGCATCCCGCGACAGGAAAGCCTGCACCCGCCGCAGGACTTGCCAGCGGTAGACCTGCCGACAAGCCAAAGCGCCCAGCCACCATAATACAAGCCGCCTTGGTTGAGCCAGTCGCCTCAATTACGATCCCACCGAAATCGAAAGAGCCCAAGACCCTTGGTCCCGAGAAGACCGTTGCCCCCGAGAAAACGGATTCTCAGCCCGTCGGACGTGCAGAGAACAATTTCTTTCCAGAAGCCTCGTTGCTCGGCAACGACTCCAGTCCTTTGGATGCCATACCGTTCGAACGGGTGAGAGAGGGCGACGTTATTCGCGCGATGGCCAAATCTGCGAACCCACCGGGAGCCCCCGAAGATTTAGTGGCCCTACCGGCGATCGTTGTCGAGGAAACGCCGCCGCGGCATCGAGGATTTCTGTGGACGACTGCACCCAGCTGGCTGATCAGCCTAGTCGTGCACGTCGCCATGATCCTCGTACTTGCGGCCATTTCGCTAGATCCAGTGAATAACGTGATCAGCCTATTGCAAGCCAGCGCTGGCGACACCGATGCGGCCATCGAAGAATTCGATTTACAGGGTCCCGAGCTCGACAGTCCCGAATCTGCGGTCGATGATCCCCTCTCTGCCCCAACTCCGGCGATTACGCAAGCGGTGACGATGCCCGAGCTGCAGCCACCGCTGCCGACGAATCTGATGGCGGACATCAAATCGTTTGATACCAATAGCATTACCGAGAGCATTCTTCCCTCAGCCGCGTTGAGTTCGTCGACCATGGCTCAAATGTCGGCCGCTCTTAATAGTCGTTCGTCGGCATCGAAAAGCGAAATGTTAGAAAAGTTTGGCGGAAATGCTGCCAGCGAGAAAGCGGTGGCAATGGCCCTGCGATGGATCGCAGAGCATCAACTCAACACGGGCGGCTGGTCGTTCAATCACAGCGTGGTGTGTCGCCAGCAATGCAAAGATCCCGGCGAGCTCACGCTGGCCAATAACGGCGCTACCGCCATGGCATTGCTCCCTTTCTTGGGAGCTGGGCAAACTCACCTGGAAGGCCAGTACAAAGAGACCGTCAAACGCGGCCTCGCATTTCTTATCAATCGCATGAAAGTCACCAATGGTCAATTGCCCGATGGCTCTTGGCACGAACCGGGTGGCACAATGTACTCGCACGGCTTGGCCGCCATCACCATCTGCGAAGCCTATGCAATGACTCAAGATCCCGATCTGCTACAGCCCGCACAACTCTCGCTCAACTACTTGATCAACTCACAGGACCCGCGCGGCGGTGGCTGGCGCTACAATCCACACGAACCAGGCGACACCTCAGTGGTTGGTTGGTGCCTAATGGCCCTCAAGAGCGGCAAAATGGGGAACCTGAATGTCCCCCCCTCATCGTTTATCGGTGCCAATAACTTTCTCGACTTCGTGAGTACCAATCAAGGGGCCTACTACGGCTACGATAAGCCGACCAGTAGCGTCGATGGGCGGCACGCAACCACCGCCGTCGGACTACTGTGCCGGATGTACCTGGGACACCCCAAAGAGCACCCCGGCATCAAGGCTGGGATCGACTTTTTGGTTAAAACCGGACCGCAGGTTAACGATCTATACTACAGCTATTACGCAACGCAGGTCCTTCGGCACTACGGTGGTCCCGAATGGGAGAATTGGAACAAGCAACTGCGCGACGAGTTAATCAAGCAACAAGCGCCCGAGGGCTCCGGACACTCCACGGGAAGTTGGTACACCGGTGGCCCGCACGCTCAGAGTGGCGGTCGACTCTATGCGACCTCACTAGCTACCATGATTCTAGAGGTCTACTACCGCCACATGCCACTCTACAGCGAAAAGTCATCCGACGAAGACTTTGAAATCTAAGTACCGTAGCATTCGTGCACGCAAGCCGGTCAAGGATGCCCAGCTTCGCTACTCATCAATGTTCGCGAAACCCTGTTTTCCGCGCACGCCGCTTGATAACCCGCTTTCTTCGCGCCCAACAGACCGCTACCGCAACTTGGTCTCTGGAAGCTATACTCTTCTGCTGCTGCGGCCAAGCTGCGCCGACTTGCTTGGCAAGTTCTACTTTTTGCCCAGCCCGCTAGCGCTTCATCGTTTGGGAGGATCCGTCCAATGCCAGTTCAAATGCAACTCGCACGAATCATCATCAGCGAGATCAGCGATAATCAAGTGGTTTACCTCCAAGAAATCGATGGCGATAGGCAATTCCCGATTTTGATCGGCATCTTTGAAGCGACCAGTATCGATCGCCGCGTCAAAGGAGATTACCAGCCACCGCGGCCGTTGACCCACGATCTGATTGTCTCGGTGGCCGAGCGACTCGGAGCTGCTATCGAAAGTGTGACCATCTCGGAACTCCGCGAACACACTTACTTTGCCAAACTTCAACTGCGGCGTGGCGATGAATTGATCGAGATCGATGCCCGCCCCAGCGACGCGATTGCCGTGGCCGTTACATTCGATCCGCCCCTCCCCATCTTTGTTGCCGAAGCGGTCCTCGACGAGGCAACTGGCTAGACCTCATCGCTTGCTTTATCACGGAGGAAAAGGCCTTGGCCCGCAACGAGCAATTGATTCGCCAGCATAAAATCCTGCAAGTACTGGAGCGACTGCGCTACGGCGCGACTCTGGATGAATTGCGAGACAGCATCGTCGATGAACTTGGACTCACGTCACTGCATGCACGCAGCATTCGACGGGACATCGACGCCTTGACTGCGGCTGGCATGCCGATCGTCGACGAAGAGACTCCCCGCGGTCGCGTTTGGAAACTGAGTCGGGCTGACAAAGGGCTGCACAAATTGGCCATCACCGCTAGCGAATTGATCGCTCTGTCGATGGGACGCGACTTGATGCTGCCTTTGGTCGGCACTCAGTTCTGGATAGGCATCGAGTCGTTTTGGAACAAAGTCCGCGAGCAATTGCCCGACGCGGTCTGGGAGCATTACGAACGCTATCGCCGCACACTTTACGTGTTGGGCTTGCCGACCAAATCCTACGAAAAGCACCAGGGGATCCTGAAGAGCGCCAACCGCGCCATCCAAGAACACCGCTCGCTCGAGATCGAATATCAAGTTCCCGGTCGCCCCGCTTCGATCCGCGTCATTGAACCCTACGGTGTCGCGTTGTTTCAGTCGAGCATCTATGTGGTGGCGACCGAGGAAAAGCGGGATGGCGAAGGAACTGATCGTCTCAGGCACTGGAAACTCGATCGCTTCACCGCCGCCAAAGCTCTCGACCACTGGTTCAAGCCCAATGAAGCGATCGATCTTCAAAGTCATCTGGGGCAATCTGTCGGAATCTTCAGCGGAGCGGAGTCCAAGGAATACGTCATTCGACTTTCCGAACAGGCCGCCCGTTGGGTCCAAGAGGACCCTTGGCACGCACAGCAGAAGATTCAACCGACGTCAGATGGCCATGTCTTGCTGACGGTAACCGCCTACCATGACACCGAGATTATCCAACGTGTCCTGCGACTGGGGGCAGAGGCAGAGGTCATCTCGCCAGCGCATTGTCGCGAGGAAATCAAGCGGACCGTTGAAGAACTGTTCGCGCGCTACGCGCGCTCCTCCCCCTCGCCGCTCAAAAAATAGCCTCGCTACGGGCTTTGGGATATAATTATGGCTCCTTCCGAGGAACGAGCTCCCACTTCCCACCTTACCACCTTCCCCTCCCACTCCAATGGCGAGCCATGCAAGGGCCCCACTTCCATGGCTCTCAGCTTTCGACTTTTCACGGGAATGCATCAGAGCAGCGCATCTTCCGTGGACTGAAAACCAACTCACGATCAGGTTCAAAGTCGAGAAGCTTGCATGGTCTGGAACAACTGAGCCATTCCGGGGATACTGGATGCTGAAGGTCGAGGACACCGAAACGGTGTCTGGGCCCTACGGCCGATGACGCCGAAACTAGTATCGCGGCAGGGGTTGAACCTCCGACGCAGCAACGCCTGACATCTCACCATCAAATTAAATTAACCAATCCATTCCACTTAGAGGCTCCATCAACATGAACTTGACAACTTGGATCGGTTGCTCGAAGCGGCCGTCGAGTCCACTTAGGCTCGGCACCAGCCTTGCATGCACCCTGGCTTTGGTCGCAACCAGTCTCTTCTCCGTATCCACCCCACCGGCTCTGGCGGATGAAACCGATTGGTTTCAATGGCGCGGACCCGAGGGAAATGGGATCTCCCGCGAGAAAAATCTGCCGGACTCTTGGTCCCCCAAAGGCGAAAACGTACTGTGGTCGAACGAAGAACTTGCTTCGCGTTCGACACCGATCGTCAACGATGGCAAGCTCTACATCGTCTGCCGCTACAAAGCGGAAACGACCGAAGAAGGGGAACAGCTGGTCTGCCTCAATGCTGACACCGGTGAGGAAATTTGGCGCCGCGCGCAGAACATTTATCTCTCCGATGCACCTGCCGAACGGGTCGGCTGGGCCAGTCCCATTTGCGACCCAACGACCGGCAATATCTTCTGGCTCGGACTGGGCTGTCAATTCCAATGCCTCAATGGCGAAACCGGCGAAGTGATTTGGGAGCACGCCATGAGCGAAGAATACGGGATGCTCAGCACTTACGGTGGACGCACCAATTTCCCGATTGTCTTCGATGACTTGGTAATTATCAGCGGTGTCATGACGCAATGGGGTGAATCGGCGGTCCCTGCGCACCGCTTCGTCGGCTTTGACAAGCGTTCAGGCGCTGCGGTCTGGTTCTCGTCCACGCGGCCGCGTCCACAGGACACCACCTACAGCACTCCTTTTCTCACTGTGCTCAACGGCCAAGCCGCGATGGTGTTTGGTGCTGGCGACGGCTTCATGTATGCCATGCAACCGCGTACCGGCAAGATCCTTTGGAAATACGAGTGCTCGAACCGCGGCATCAACACCCCACCGGTCGTCATCGATGGGGTGGTCTACTGCGGCCACCGCGAACAAAATGCGGCCGACACGCGGATTCTGGGGGCTATTTTCGCCATCAATGGCGATACCGATGCAACCGAGATCAAAGAAGAAGAACTGAAATGGAAGATCAACGCCCGCAGCGTTGAAGGGAGCCAACCTCTGCTAGTGAATGGCCGTCTGTACATTGTGGAGGATGGTGGAGTACTGGATGTCATCAATCCTGAAACAGGCGAACTCATCGCTGAAAAGAAAATTGGTCGACGCCCCGGATCCGTCATCTATGGCGATGGCAAGTTGTACGTAGCTGAACAGACCGGAAACTTCTGGATCTTAGAACCAACGGAAGACGGAGTCAAAGAGATCAAGCGCATCCGCATGTCGAGCAGCGAGGAGATCCTGGCAGCTCCGATCATCAGCGGAGGTAAACTCTACGTCACAACGACCAAGAAGCTGTATTGCATCGGCAACGCAGACAGAGAAATCGCTGCGGACGCCATCCCCGCCCCAAGAAAAGAATCACCGATCTCCGAGGACCCAGAAATCGCACATATTCAGATTGCGCCGGTCGAAGCCATGCTGGCACCTTCGCAATCAACCCCTTATCAAGTTCGCGCCTACAACGCACGGGGCCAGTTTCTGAAGTTGGCCGACGCTACCTTCGCAGTCGAGGGTGGAGGCGAGATCACTCCGCAAGGCATGTACACCGCCCCGGCTGAAAACAAACATCAACCGGTGAGTATCACTGCCAACTCAGGTGCACTCAAGAGCGTAGCTCGAGCTCGGATCATCCCACCCTTGCCATGGAAGTTTGATTTTAACGACGGCAAAGTTCCCGTGACTTGGATCGGTGCGAACTATCGCCATCAACCCAAGGAAATCGATGGTGAAGCGATGTTGGTCAAGATCAGCACTATTCCCTTGGGAACACGTAGCCAAAGTTGGATGGGCTGGACGACGCTCAACAATTATACGATCCAGGCCGACTTGTATGGCACCGCCAACGAAAGCAACGGTCGACGTCCCGACATGGGCTTGATCAATCAGCGTTACACGCTGGACTTGATGGACAAGGGACAAGTTCAACTTCGCTCTTGGACTCCTCGTCTGGAACTCCGCTTTGCCAAAACAGTCCCCTTCGAGTGGACCGAAAACCAATGGTACACCATGAAATTCCAAGCTCAAAACGAAGGGGAACAAGTCACCCTCCGCGGCAAAGTCTGGAAGCGGGGCGAAGCCGAACCGGAAGCGTGGACGATCGAGGCCAGCGATACAACTCCCAACACGCAAGGGAGCCCTGGCATGTTCGGCAATGCACAGACCGCAGAATTCTACATCGACAACGTAGAAGTGTATCCTAACCAATAGCCCCGCTTGAATCACCGAGCACATCGACTTGGCTTCTGCATGGGAGCCAGCCTCGTATAAGATCGGTCTTCACTCTGACTAGTTTCCAAACAAAAAACTCCAAACAGATAATCGAAGGTCAATGAACATGAACCGTTTGCCTACTCGCATTGCACAGACCGCTCGTAGTCGTTTCCGTCAAACACTGCTGGCTACATGTTCCGCCGCCCTACTCCTCCCGTTGGCAACTGCCATGGCGGATGACTATGACGCAGTGACCGAAGTCCGCTCCCGGATCAAGGAACTCAAAGTTGGCGATAACGACTGGCCGCAATGGGGCGGATCCCCGCTCCGCAATAGTGTCTCCAACGAACCCAATATCCCAGTGGAATGGGATGTCACCACCGGCGAAAACATCCGCTGGTCGATGCCTCTGGGCTCGGAGACATACGGCAACCCCGTAGTTGCCAACGGCAAAGTCTATGTTGGAACCAACAACGGCGCCGGTTACCTGTCGCGCTATCCCAGCGATGTGGACTTAGGTGTATTGGTTTGTTTCGACGAAAAAGATGGCACGTTTTTGTGGCAACACTCCAGTGAGAAACTTCCCTCGGGCCGCGTGCACGATTGGCCCAACCAAGGCATTTGTTGCTCGCCGGTCGTCGATGGCAACCGACTGTGGTATGTCACCAGTCGTGGCGAAGTTGCGTGCCTCGACGTGGAGGGCTTCCGCGATGGAAAAAACAATGGACCGTTCACCAACGAACCCAATGAAAACGAAGACGAAGCCGATGTTATCTGGTCGTTCAATATGATGAAAACCTTGGCGGTTTCACAACACAACATGTGCAGCTGCTCGGTAACCTCCGTCGGCGACCTGCTGTTTGTGAACACTTCCAACGGGGTCGACGAGGGACACCAGAACTTGCCCAACGATCTGGCCCCCAGCTTTGTGTGCATGAACCGCGATACGGGTGAAGTCCTCTGGACCGATAACTCCCCCGGCGCCAACGTGCTGCACGGCCAGTGGTCCTCGCCTGCCTACGCCGAACTTGGTGGAGTTAAACAAGTTCTGTTCGGTGGCGGCGATGGCTGGATGTATTCCTTCGATGCAGCTGGCGAAGATGGCAAAGCCAAACTATTGTGGAAGTTCGATTGCAATCCGAAAGACTCGATCTATGTGCTCGGCGGATCAGCCACGCGGAACCACATCATCGGCACACCGGTGGTCTACGATGGCTTGGTCTATGTCGCGGTCGGCGAAGATCCAGAGCACGGTGAAGGTGGCGGTCACCTGTGGTGCATCGATCCAACCAAACGCGGTGATGTCAGCCCCACACTGGTTTACAATTCGAAAGCCCCTGAGACCCCCATCGAAAACAAACGGCTGCAAGCGATGGTGGGCAAGGATGGCGACTTCGAACGCGACAATCCGAACTCAGCCGCAGTTTGGCACTACATCGGCGCTGACCCCGAAGAGTTCGAGACGACCATGCACCGCACCTGCGGTACGGTGGCTATCAAGGACGACATGTTGTTCGTGGCTGACTTCAGCGGTGTCTTCCACTGCATCGACGCCAAGACTGGCAAAGCTCATTGGACCTACGACATGTTCGCAGCCTCCTGGGCTTCGCCGCTGATCGTGGAGGATCGCGTTTACATCAGCGACGAAGATGGCGACATTGCCATTTTCAAGGTTTCCAAAGAACAAGAAATGATCGGCGAGATGAGCATGGACAGCGCCGTCTATACGTCGCCCGTCGCCGCCAATAGCACTCTGTACATCGCCAATCGCAATCGTATCTACGCGATCGAAGAGGGTGCACAAAGCGAAATGAAGGACTAGTCTCGACAGGAACATCTTCGCAATTGCCGGTAAGCAAAAAAGTACGGGCTACGCAGGAACGGGAGGGCGACGCTCCTGCGGAGCCTTCTCCGGCCGCCATCTGCCGTTCACAAGCAAGCGGCCGTGCTGGCTCGGCTTGTGAACGTTGGGACGCTGCCCGAAAAAGCTCGGCAGGAGCCTCGCCCTCCCGACTGCATTTTCCGCTGATTAGACCGGCATGAAAAACGTTTAAAGCGGTGGGCAAGTTGCAGCGGCCGCCAGCCGATTGAATTTAATCGCGAAGCCAAAACTCGCTAGGAAGCTGCAGCTCACGGGCCTTCATCCGCAAGTAGGCGTAGTCAAGTGTTTTCGCGTGAAGAGCATATAGCGTATTGATATCTGCCAAGTCGATCAAACGACCCGAAGCGGCCTTGAATATTAGCAAGTCTTCGCAACTGAGAACCCGTAGGGGCCTTCCCACTCCGGGAAACTCGCAATCGATTGCCCGCTCAATCGCGAGTCGATGATAACTCGAATCGGCGACCAGGAAACCGATCTCACAATCGATGTACTCTTCCTCGAGCGTGACCTTCCATTGCGAGACGCTCACAAAACCGAGGTCGACAATCCGCCCTTCCTTGGCAGGCAGCATTTTGGCTTGACGAAGCCCCGCTTCAAAGACAGCAGCCTCCGATACGAGAATTGCCAAATCGATGTCTTGCGTGCTGCGCGGATGCCCCCAGTAGGAAACTGCCAGTCCGCCCGCCACAACCGGCGAGACTCCCAGCCTTTCAACTCGACCGTAGATGTCTTCCAAAACACGTAACAGTAGGCTAGGTGGCACGCTTTGTATCCCACTTCAGGGCTTGATAACGTTCATACCAATCGCGATAAGCCGCTTGAAGATCACCCTCGGGGCCAATCCGCTGTCGTAACCCCATCAATAACATTTCATGACTCAACTCCATGGCTTGATGCCACGCGACCCAGCGTTGTCGACTTTCCTCAGGCGTGGGTGGCGGACAGCCGCGATGCTGACCGACAGCCACATCGTTTTCAGCGGTTTCGTTTTCAGCAGGCTGGTTTTCAGCAGGCTTGCCGAGTGGGTTCAGGTTTGTGCTCATCCCAGAAGTATAGGGGTGGGGCTCGCGCTGCAAAAGTAGGCGGCCTTGCCCTCTGCCGTTGACCAATAGATGTCCCACACTGCAACAATGAGAACGTTTGCTTTACACTACTCGGAGCACTCATCGGCAACGTCCTGCTTGTTGCCCCGCCATGTTGCCTCCTCCCCTAAGCCTAACGTCCCCCACAGGTGCCTCTTGACTCGACAACTTGAAAACTGGTTTGGACTCAATCAATCCGATGCGGAAAAAATCGCCACGGCCGGCGAAGGTCCCACGGGCAGCCTGCCCCTTACGGACGCTATGTTGCGGAATTGGCCAAGCGGCGATTTGTTTGGACTGACACAGAACGCCGGCATGGGTTGGGACCCGCAGATGATGACCGGCCCGCAGTTCCTCTTGCTCAGTACCCTTGGGGGCATGCGCGGCGACGATGGCCAGCCCATCGCCTTGGGCTACCACACGGGGCACTGGGAAGTTGGCTTGCAGGTTCGAGCGGCGGCAGAGACGATCACCCGCGCCGGGGGCATTCCTTATGCCGCCTACTGCAGCGATCCATGCGATGGTCGCTCGCAAGGCACGGTCGGTATGTTCGACTCCTTGCCCTATCGCAACGACGCGGCCATCGTCATGCGACGGCTGGTCCGCTCGCTCCCCACTCGCCAAGGTGTCTTGGCGGTTGCGACCTGCGATAAAGGTTTGCCTGCAGCCATGATTGCCCTGGCCGGTTGCAGTGATCTGCCGGGAGTCATCGTGCCCGGAGGTGTCACACTGCCCTCAAAAACGGGCGAAGACACCGCCAAAGTGCAAACGATCGGCGCGCGGTATGTCCACGGTGAGCTCTCGCTCGAAGAGGCTGCTGCGGCGGGCTGCCGAGCCTGCGGTAGTCCAGGGGGTGGCTGCCAGTTTCTTGGTACCGCTGCCACCAGCCAAGTCATCGCCGAAGCGCTGGGGATGACCGTCCCCCACGCCGCCTTGGCCCCCAGCGGTCAATCGGTATGGCTCGACATGGCCCGCTACTCCGCCGAAGCACTCATGGATTTAGCCGCCCGCAAACTCAAACTTTCCGACATCGTCACCCAAGACTCGGTCACCAACGCAATCGCCGTGCATGCAGCTTGCGGCGGCTCCACGAACCTCTTGCTGCACGTCCCCGCCATCGCGCACGCCGCCAAACTACAGCGACCGTCCGTGGATGACTGGAGCGCCATGAATCGCCGTGTCGCGCGGTTCGTCGACGTCTTGCCCAACGGTCCGAAGAACTTTCCCACCGTCAGCCTTTACTTGGCCGGTGGAGTGCCGGAGATCATGCTCCATCTCCGCGAGCTGGGAGTGGTGAATTGCGATTGCATCACCGTGATCGGAAAAACATGGAATGAGATCCTAGATCAGTGGCAGACAAGTCCTCGGCGAGCCGCCTTGCGCCAGTTGCTGCGCGATCGCGATGGAGTCGATCCGGACGATGTGATCATCCCGCCCGCCATTGCACGGCAACGCGGCTTGACCAGCACCGTCGTCTTTCCCAAAGGCAATATCTGCCCCGAAGGCTCGGTCATTAAAGCCACGTCGATCGATCCGTCGGTGATCGATCCCGATGGAGTCTTTCGTCACACGGGACCGGCCAAAGTGTTTACCTCGGAGCGAGAAGCCATCGCCGCGATCAAGGGACAGAGCTCGCGTTCGGTGGTCGCCGGAGATGTCTTGGTCTTGGCCGGCTGCGGTCCGCACGGTACCGGCATGGAAGAAACCTATCAACTCACCTCGGCGCTGAAGCACATCAAGTGGGGCAAGCACGTCACGATCCTAACCGACGCCCGCTTCTCAGGTGTCAGCACAGGTGCCTGCATTGGTCACGTGGGCCCCGAGGCACTGGCGGGCGGACCGATCGGCAAACTGCAAGATGGCGATATGATCGAAGTCATCGTCGACCGCAATACGCTCGATGGAAGTGTCAACCTGATTGCTGAAAACGCCGAACAACTCCTGGCCTCGCGGCCGACGAATCCGCAAGTCGCCGCCGATCCGCGACTTCCCGACGACACGCGACTCTGGGCCGCTCTGCAGCAGCTCGGCGGAGGCACTTGGGGTGGCTGTGTTTATGATGTCGATGCGATTATCGAGGCACTTAAAGCTAAACACTAGTCATCGCTTAGTTGGACAGCGCCAGGTTCGTATCCAAATACCGTAACTTACTCGGTTTTTTGCATGGTGAGCGGCAAGGCGCTAGCCCTTAGGTTTAGTCGCATTTTCGAAGCTAGTGTCCGATGTGTATTGAAAAGTTTTTGGTTGGGGGATGTTAAGCATGGACGAGTTTAAGCTGCGAGGTTTGTAAGTTGGATGGGGTTT
>JBGSHW010000014.1:0-7612 GCA_041751975.1 Pirellulaceae bacterium | reverse complement strand
AAGATTTGTTGTTGGAATTGGTTTTTGTCAACAAATTCAACGCTTGAACCCGCTTGCGGGTTCGGTCTTCGAGGAGCTATTTTTCAATTTTAACCCAAAATTACAAGCGTTTTAGATTTCCGGACAGACACTAGCTAACGCAGTTCCGAAACGCTCATGGCGTGGAAGATGGCTGCGGTGGTCGGGTCGTGTCCCTGCAAAGCGATGGGACCAGGTGCATTGCGCGAGCCCTGCCGCGGGTTTTCATGCGGTGGCCGACTGTCAACAAACTCGGCGACTTGGAGTCCGTTGACCCACGTGACCATCTGTTGACCGCTGGCGAAGAGGGTTAAATAGGTCGGCTCGGTTCCATTGCCTACCACAATGCGGGCTGGGGCGCGGCGAAAGATGGCTCCCGCTCCGGCGTCGGCCGGTTGCAGGGGATCGTCGTTGAGCGTCGCATGGTTGACTTGGCATTCGTAGCCATCCAGCATCGCCCCTGGAACGCAGCGGAAGAAAATACCGGTGTTCACATCCGGGCGGGCCAAGCTGTATTTGGCTTTGAGGATAAAGTCCCCAAACTCTTGCTGCGACTGAATTTGCCCGAGACCACCGGTGAGCTTCAGTCCGTTCTCCACGGCTTCCACTTGAAATGTGTTCTCTTCCTTTTCCGACTTTGTCCAGTCGTCGGCCCAGTTTGCGTCGAGCTTCAGTGGCTTGCTGGCAATCGGACGGAGGAGCACGTTGCGGAATTCGACTCGACCTTCATTAAACTGCAGGCTGATATGACCACGGTGAGATGAGGTCTTATCCTCGATTTCCATGATCAGCTTGTCGTCGAGGAAGACTTCGACTTGGTCGCCGTTGAGCCGCACGTGATAGGTGTGCCATGCGGTGGGGTCGAAGCCAGTTAGTTCGGCAGGGTCCAGCCGCTGCCGTTCAACAAAGCTGCCAGTGGGGAAGGGGTTTTCAGGGGGGGCAATGTTGAGTTCCAGGCATTCCGTGGCCACATCCTGGGGCTGGGGGCCAGTGCGTAGGAAAACGCCGCTGTTCGTTTTGGGGTCGCAACGGAAGTCGACTTTGAGTTCATAGTCGGCTAGGACAATATTGGTGCACAGGAAGCTCCGTTCGCCGCGCGCGACTTGAATGGTTCCATCTTTGACTTGCCAATTGGCCGTCCCCACCATGAACCAGCCAGCGAGCGATTGGCCATCGAACAGCCGCACCCAGCCTTGTTCAAGTTGTTCCGGTGGTAGGGTATTGGCCAGCAATTCTTGGGCGTTGAGTTCGTAGGAGGCGGGTGCGAGGTCGTCGAGTTCTTCCGGTGGTTCGGTGTCGCCGGTGGAAGCTGTATCGGCCGCGGCAGACGATGGGTCTATTGCGCTCGGGGCCTCAGGCTTTTCTGTCGCGCCTTGGCAGCCAAGCATGGCCAACGCGAGCAAGAATAAAGTGCAGCGAAGGTGGCATTTGCTGAGAAGTTTGAATTTCATGCTAGTTGGATTGACTTGTAACAGGTTGAATCAAAGTTCTGCCGGAATTCGAGAAACTCTACTTTAACCGCAAGCGTAGCGTCGCTGAACCACCCACCTCCGTTTTGAAGTGTCCCGATGGGGGTGAACGGCATTGCGGTCGCGCTGCAATGTAGGCTTAAGAAGGCTTCGAGGAAACACTACAGCAACAGTCGGGCTTCGCAAAAGGTATGAAACGGAGGTGCAGAGGGTACCGCCTCGCTTGGTGCCTCGATGGTCACCTGCAGCACGTTAAACGCTTGCAATTGCTGGCGAAGTTCGAAGTAAAGTGTGCCCAACGGGGCGTCGTGTGGCGGCGTTGCCAGTAGTGGTTCGACCACCGGCACTCGACCGGCTACCGCATCGGCGGCTAGATCGGACGCCGGTTGATTGACGGTGGGACAAAGAGCTTGACCATTGAGTTGCACGGAGAGATTCCGGGCCAGTGGCAATGGTTTGAGTTCCAGCACCACGGATTGGAGTGCTGCGAGTCCGGTGGGCGCATTGAACTTGCGCGAGAATGCGAACACCCAGGTTAGCGGTGCAGGGGTCGCCGCGATTGACGGCGGGGGAAGCAACGACCAAGGATCTCGCAAGCGAATCGAATGAGCCACCGTGGTACCGCAGGTTAACTGTTTAGTTCGTTACGAACTCTTCGACGACCGACATTTGGTGGATCTGCCGCGTACCCGGATCTTCCATGCGAACGGTGACTTTGATCCCTCGCAAAGGCACAGGGAAAGGGGCCGATGTTTCCATTTCGGAGGCATCATCGACGCCCGGAGCAGAGCGATCTGTCGGGTCGACTATAATATTTCCAATATTGTCGATGCCGTCTGTACCTGCATCGACAGCATCACGGCGGTAGGCGGGGATTACGAACGGGAGATCGTTGCTAAGTCCGCCAGGGTACAAACTACCGAAACCATTGATACGCACGACCCCATCCCGAAGACGCCGTTCTGACTGCAGAATGCCATCCCCCTCGTAGTGCGAGGACCACGTGTCGTAACATGGCTGGTGTACTAGTAGTAAGCCGTTATTGCTTTGGGTCAAAACAGTCCCTGATTTATAAATGCTATCGGTAAAGCTCCGCGTCCACCCGCGGGCTTGACGATTCGTGAACGACAGGCCGCTGAACTGCCCCCACAGATTCGCACTTGGAGGTACACTGCCACCGGCAGCTAAGAGTGTTTTTCGACCCCAGCCAAGATCCACGTAGTCGCCTGTGCCGACCGGTAGCTGGCTCAGCGCACGATGGTAGCCCGGGTCACTCGGTGACAACGCTTGATCGCCGGAACCGGCGTTACCAAACACGGTGCTCCCCGGTGCGAGGTAGGGCAGGATGGGAACACTTGGGTCAAAAACCTTAACGTCGAAGGCAAGGATATCAGTGGCCAAAATATCTTCGCCAACTCGATCGCGCTGCAAGCAAAATGCGGGATGTAGGAATCCGGAACCAACCCTAAATCTACCCGCTTGCCCTAGATCTCCTATTGGGTCTTGTAAGAAAAGATTGTTGAATGATGGTTGTGGGCCCAAGGCGAGAAGTGGCATCGTCGTCGAACTGGTACCCGGGACGTGCACTTGAACGTGCGCAAATCGATTGGCTGGTGAAGCCAAATCGGCAAGGCTATTGGCTGCGACAAAGTCAGCAAAGCCGCCCGAAGAGCGATCAAAGACTCTTCGTACCGACAGGTCGCAGTTGGTGTGCACTTCGGCCATGTCGCACAGGGGTGAAGGCAGAGCTTCAGGAGGTCCACTCAAGGAAGCGAAATTGGGGTGTGCCACAAAAAGGGGAGGATTGACCGAGGCATTCCCAGGCAATAAGCCAGATGGAAGGTTGAGATCGGGCCTTATCAAAAGCGTCCGGTAATGCAGCCGATAAGCGTCTGGAATCGAATCGCGATCGTCATCCTGAAAGAAACTTTGGTCCAATACCAAGTAACCTGGATTGCGTTCTGGATTGCTCCTGTTGCGTTGATCGCCAGCTTGCGAGCTTGCCACCAAAGGCTGGACAAACATCACCACTTCGGCGTACTGGGATGCTATGGTCACTTGAGTTTCCAGGTCAGCTTGGCTGGTCGGCACACGCCCCTCCAGCACAAACAGCGGAACTTTGCCGGTAAACCAAGTGTCGCCAGCGCGAACGGTTCCCATAAGAATGTCATCGACATCGCCGATGCGGCTTGGATCGGGAGCATCAGGTCTTGAAGCCAGGCTGTCCTGCCAGATCCGCAAAGTCGTGAAATCGGTCCGCGAGCCATCGAAGTATTTAAAATAACCTTCGCCTGCACCTGGGTCGGCGGGCGGGCGGGGAATGGCGGTGAGGTTCCTCAGATCGGTGCGGATGCGGTGGGTCACGCTGCGGAGGCGATTGTTCAACTCCAACACGGCGCGGCCACGCTGCATGCTCTCGCCAATCACCTTGAAAATCTGCGACAACGAAAGCATCATCAACAACGTAACGGCGGTCGCGATGAGCACTTCCAAGAGGGTGAAGCCGCCGCGACGGCCGGTCTTTCGCCGATTCGCCCACCCAGGACGCGCCCCTGCAATAGGTTCCCCTGCAACAGGCGCCCGGGCAACACTCGCCAAGTCAACAGGTGTCGGCTGCGGCGGGGGATAAGCGGTTGACGATCGTGTCGTGCGTTCAGTCATGGGGAATTTCCTTCACCCCCCCAAGCCTGCTAAACTGCACTGAGCAATCGCGCGGTGGGTGGGTGTGAGCCAAAGATAAGATGGATCAGGAGGCAGTGGGTCCGGACAGCATGCTATTCCACTGGGCTTACCGCCGCAACGAAAAAACTTGGTACTTTGTCCGAACATTCTCCTTCTAGTTTACTCCCCAGATCTCCCATTGCACAACGCAAGCGCACAAGAGTCAAGAGCTGAGCAAATCGGGATTCAGAAACAGTCCTTTTGGTGGTCCGTCTGCGCAGCAGTATTTGCGACTTCGATCGCCCTACTGGGAACGACCGAATCGCTGTGGGTCGACGAATTGCATAGCAGTTGGACCATTTCCGGGAGTTGGAGCGAGATTGCCGAGCGGGCCCGCTGGGGAAACCAGTCGCCACTCTACTTTTGGGGTTTGCGGCAGATTGATGGGCTGCTCCAGGGGACAGTTAGTCAAGAATTAGCGCTGCGACTCCCCTCGGTTCTGGGTTGGGGAGCGACGGTGGGACTGCTGGTCTACCACGTTCTGTGCCGCGCGGGTGCAGCGCGCAACAGCGTATGGGGAGCTGTCGGGGTGGTCGGGTTGGTGACGGTGTGGCTGAGCTTTGATCGCATCCAGCTGTTCTACGCGACCGAGGCCCGGGTCTACGCCTGTCTGCAGTTGATCAGTTTCGTGAACTGGCTGCTGGTCGCTAGCCTCGTAAGCGGTAGGGGAGGGAGGGGGGCTGGAAGCGTCGCTGCGGGTATCGCCGGAATGAGGGCGCTGGGAAAGAACCCTAGGGCCCCCGCTCTGACGCAAAAAATTCAAATCGAAATGACTGCTGGGTGGCGCGTACTTGCATGGAGCGCCCTGTCGCTGCTGTTGGTCTACTTGCACCTAACGGCGGCCCTGGCGGTTGCTTGGCAATGGCTTTTCGCAATCGGGGCTGTATTGATCTTAAAGCGTGCTGATCGTTGGCAGCAGATCGGCTGGTGGTTTGCGGCCGGAGGGGGTGTGTCCCTGCTGTCGCTTCCCGCTTGGTTGTGGTCTCAGTCGGTGTGGGAGCGTCGCGAGCAATGGCGCGGATTTGCGGGGGACACGTCGCTAACCAACGCGTTGGCTCTGTTTCCCTTGATGGAATTCCTAGTACCGCTGGTTGTGGCGGTCGTGCTTGATCGTTGCTGGAGAGATCGAGCGGCACTTACACTGACCACTGGTGATAAGAACTGCAATAAAAATATCTGGTTAGCCCTGTGGGTGGTGGCGGTGGTGGGTCCGTGGTTGTGTGCTTGGTTTGCCACTTGGCTTGAAGTGGCACCGTTGATGCATCGGCGTTTTGTGATTGTCAGCGCTCTCCCCTTGGTCGCCTTGGCGATTGAACTGTGGCAAACGTTGCGACGTCCGGTCCTCAGGTTATTGAGTGGGGCGGGGGTGGTCGCTTGGTTGGTCATCGGGCAAGGGACCGTCGATGCGTGGCAGCAGGGCAACGTGATCGGTTGGCAACGGGTCGAAGGCTGGCGCGAGGCGATGGTGTGGATTGATCGCCGCATTGCACCTGAAGATGAAGTGTGGTGTGCCAGCGGATTGATCGAGGGGAGTCGGATAGCTTTGCCTGTGGGGGAAGAAACGAATCGCTATTTGAGTTTTCCTTTGCGAGGTTGTTATCGCATGCGCGCGGTCGATGAAGCCAATCGTCGTGCGCCACAGGCTTTGGTCAATGAACCTGAGCGGTGGAAGACGCAATGGCAGGCTCGCTCTCGGTTGAGCGAAACGAAGCTCCCGGTCGGCAGAGCTTGGATCGTGTTCCGTGGAACGGCTGAGCAACTGTCCCGCAGTTTACAACAGGCACGGATTCGAGATGCACAAATTCAAATCGCCCCGGTCTCATTTGGGCGCGTTGCGGTGGCGGTCGTGAAGGGAGAGTTAGGCTGGGTGGGGGAAGAGCGAGGCCAATCCTTTAAAAATTTTTCAATGTGATTTAACCAGTAGAAAATGTAGTCGGTGGGGCGAGGCTCCTGTCGAGCTTTTTGGGGTGCTGCCGCCTAACGTCCACAAGCCAAGCGAGCATTATCACTTGCTTGTGAACGGAAGGTGGCGGCCCATAAAGGCTCCGCAGGAGCGTCGCCCTCCCGTTGTGCGTTTTTTGTGAGTGGCAAGATCTTTTGCGTGATGGAACTCACTCTCCCCGGCGGGGAGAATCGCGAGTCAGCCGAGCGGAGAGGGGGGAAGGTTTAAGTTTGGGTTTAAGTTTGGGTTATTTGACAATGAAGGAGATGGCGATTTTAGCTGCGGGGGTTTCGGTGGCGCCGCGTTCCATCTTGACTTCAAAGGGAGCTGCCAGGCTGTTGCCGCAGAGATCTTCCAGTTGCGTTGCGACTTCGATGTTGTAAGCACCGATCTTCCAGGGTTCGTCGGGAGTAAACCACCATTCGGTTTCATCTGCTTTAAGTTCGATGGAGCCTTCAATCACGCTGCCATCGTTGTATTTCACTTCTAGTACCCGTCTGAGCATGGCTTGGTCCAGCGGTTGGTCGAAAGTTAATTTGACCGGTTGCCGCGTTTGAACAGGCGGGGTGTCGATCGTCCAGTGCAGTGGATCGAGTTGCTCGTGGATGGGAGCTGCTACCGTAAATCGTTTTTCTACAGGGGCGCTCAACGGCACGCCGTGCGCATCCTGCCAATCGCCCTGGATCCGCAGTGTGTAGTCTTTTCCGAAGTTGAGCGGGGGGCCTTTGAGCTCGCGTGGTTGCACACCTCGTTTGATTCGCCCGGGATGGATGAACAACGTGAATCGCGTTTGCTCAGCGTTCCAGAGTTCCTCTCCCAGCTCAAGAAACGGTTCTTGGATGCGGGTTTCCCCTTGCCACAGCTCCACTCGCTCATACGCTTCGCCGCGACTCATGGGCTGCGAGAAGTAGATGTAAAACTTAAGCAAATTCTCTGGAAGTACTGCAGCACTCGGATAGATCGCTTCGAGGCGCGGCGTTGGACGCGGCGGTGCGGCGGGGAGACGGAAAATCAATAAGGCATCGTCGATGTTTGCGTTCAGGACGTTGTCTGGCAGGTTGAGTCGATAGGCGATCGAGCGACTAAGGTGAAAGCGTGGGTGGAATTCCAGATTTTGGTCTTTCACCAGGCAGCGGCCAAGCATGGCTGGAGTTTTTTCCTGGTCGGTTGAATCGGGCTTGTGGACGGAGAGGGTCAGTTGCTCTTGGGCCTGGGGGAGTAGCTCGGGATTGATGCCCGAAACAATGAAGTGCGGTGCGGGTGTAAGTGACAGTTCAATAGCAATGTCGTCGGTCACCTGCCGCTTCAATGAATCGTCGGCGGTTGCGGGTATTGCATGGCTACTAAACGCGATGCTCCAGAATGAAACCATCGCGGCTGCGATATGCCAAAATCCAAGGCTTGGAGTGGAGTGATGATGCATGGGGACATTCCTGGAGGTCGTGAACCGTAGTGGATCGTT
>JBGSHW010000013.1:0-6572 GCA_041751975.1 Pirellulaceae bacterium | reverse complement strand
ACGGCTCTACGGCTTTGTATTGCAGCGACTGCCAGACGGTGGAGCTACGGTGGCGGTGGAGAGAGACTGGTTACAGACAACCCACCCGAAACTCGCCGACGAGTGGCTGGCCGCTCAAGCAGCAAGTCAACAGACGGCGCTGGACGAGCTGCTGGTGCGGATGGACAAATGGATTGCCGAGCACGCGAACCAAGCCCGCTTCCAGCGATTCTTGCAACTGGAACGTGAGCAGTTGGCCGAACAGCCAGAGCGTGCGGTCGACAGTTTTTTTCTAACACGCGAGTTGGCTGCCAGCGATATCCGCAAACTCACAGTGCAACCGGCCCACCGCCGACAGATCGCCGGGATCGCCTACCAACATCGCTTGCCCAACGTGGTGCTGTCGCCGACGTCTGCCCTGTTGCGGCAATTGTCAGAACTCAAGATCGATCCCAGCCAAGAACCAGTGGACTTGTCCGCTGATTTACCAGCGATTCCTACGCAGTCGCCGCGGCAGTGGGCCGCAAGGCAGGCGTTGGTCGAATTCCAAATGCTGGAGCCGCTCGAGTACCAGGGGACGGGAACCCAATTGTTTCGCAAGGGAGCGGCCATCGACCCGCAAGCCTTGATCGGACAAATGCTCGGAGGGGGAGGCGGGGATGCCATCAGTCGCCTGGGAGCCGAACTGGGCTTGCCGGAGTTCAAGGCCCCTGCCGAGCGAGCGGATTGGTGGCGCGGCGTCACTACCGAAGCGGAACGCGACGGCTTTCGTGGAGTGCTCATCACGCGGTTGGATCAAAACCTGCTATCGACGAAAGTAGCGGTCGAAGCAAATTTTTTTGCGCGAGAGCAACCCGGCCAATGGTTTTTGGTCCGGACGTTTCGCGCCGAAACCGATGCCACAGCTCAGCCTGCCGAGCAACTGGAGCGATTGCGGGCTGACCCACAAATTGCCTCGCTGATCAACACCCTCGATAGCTTAGGACTCGGAGCCCAGGCACAGCTCGATCGCGCCCTGCAACACGGCGCTGCCACGCAAGCCGCCCTGCAAGAGGCACAGGCTCAATTCACTCAGTTCACCGAACAGCAACTACGTTCGCTCGCTGGCCAGCCAATCCAATTACCGTAGTCGGCGCACTCCCATGCTAAGCATCCACAGTTGGGGCAGGCAGGTCACTCTATGCTTTTTTATAAAGCCTTGTTCCCGCAGCCTCTATCAAAAACCAATACGCTGACGGAGACAGCCAGGCGATCAATCTCCCTCTGATCCTATCTGCGCACCACAAGAATCACAACGGTTTTCCGAGTGCAACATTTGCCCGCAATTCCCACATGACCATCTCGTTTCCTCGCATGGCCCCGTGATCGCACCCTCATACTCAATTCCAGCGATCAGTCGCTTCGAGTAGCTGATTGTTTAGCAAGCACGAACCGGCGGAGAACTCAGTAGGATCGTATTGGTCGCTGTCCTATGGATCCGGAATGCCTAAGTCGCGGCAAATTTTTCGGGCTAAATTGTCCGATACTTCGTTGTGTCTCGGCACTGCGGATCGGCGTCTATTCGCTGGATTACCCCACCATGAATGATTACCGCCCTCTCGTACGAGTTCACAGCCATGCTCCATCAGATGCCGTATCAGATCTCGGCGTTTCACAGTTCAATCGCCACCTCTTCAAACGTTTCGCCAGCAGCCTTGCGAGCATCTTCGCGGTTCATCTCAATCGCTTCGCCCAGTGCTTCACGCAGGTTCGATAGCAATTCATCTCGCGTTGTCCCCTGCGAATTGACGCCAGAAATTTCCTCAATCCATCCAATCCACCATGGCCCGTCTTGACGGATCACTGCGGTGAAGCCTTTGGGCAACATTTCTCTTTCTCCGAACTATTGATCGATTACCCTATTGTACCAACTTACCTTCCCCGCGTGAATTCACGCGAGGAGGATCGGCCTATCAGGGCCGGGGACGGGCACAACGGTTATCCCCAACACACATGGTGACCTGCCTACTTCCCCTTGAGCGGGAATTTACACAGCCTGTTGACCGCCTCGAAATCCATGATCTCATCAGGATCCCAAAGCGTCTTAATGATATCACTATTGACGGAGAACCACTCAAAATCAACGGTGGTGAGCTGCGTCGTTCTTATAAAGCGTTTCTCACCGGTGTTGTCCCGGGCTAAGCCCGACTCGCGGACAATCATCGACTCAGGTAAGTACAATCCCGGAGAAGGCTCGCACCACGCTATCGACGAGCGATACCGCTCGTTCCTAATAACACGGTCCTCTGCATCAATTAAGTAGGTGCAGGAAAAGCTGGTTGGCAAAGACGTGAGTGGATCAAACATGTACTCGATGCGAGATGTACTCGTGCCGAGCCGATTGGGCTTTATTGGTGCATCTGCTTGCACCTCTATTACCTTGCCGCTCAAAGTCACTTTGCCGTAAGTGGCAACAGTCCCGATTGCGGTTGCCCAGAGCTCCTCAATATTGTCCTTAGCGAAGACTCCGCTCGGATAAAAAGTGGCTCCAATCAAAAAGACATTTGGAACGTCCGCCTCGGTAAGATGCTCTTCCAAAGATCGCCTCTCACGCTTTGTTGGCAATCTATCAAACTCATATCGTGTAACTTGCCCGTCACGGACCAATAGCACCTTAGCGTGAGAACTTGCGGTGCGGTTTGTGTTATCCACTTTCTCAGCAACCGAGATGCAAACCAGACGTTCCAAATCTGGGTCGCAGGCGACTCGAGACGCTAGGCGAACCGTCTCACTGAGTCCTTCTCCATCAATTTTGCGCTCCAAGGTCTGCAAAAGATCGTAGGACCTGACCCCTTCGTATGAACGCTTCACTTGCCGCAACAAAGAGCCTGCATCTATTTCCGGCAGTTCCTGTGCGAAGATTTCCAGAGATAGCGCCAAAGCAATGCAAATGGCGAAAAGCTTTTGCTGGATGGTACGTTGCATAACTACTCCTATGTGCTGCATCGGAAAAGCCAGGCTCAACTGGACCACGCTACGCTTGAGCGACCAAAGTACTACTCATAAAACAAATACGGCTAAAACGAAAAAACATGAGCGGGACATGTGCATTACTCCTCAGGCGACTTCAGATAACGAGGGCTGCTTTCGGGCTGAACCAGGATACGCTGATGTGCACAGCACCTGAGATCTTAGCAAACTGTTACACGCACTAGGAGAGAGAATCGGAATTTTGGAAAAATAAATCGGCTTGTGAAAACGACTTGAAAATCAGTAGCTACCCCAGCTTTCAGGCGCACCGACTTGAAATTTGAAGGAATGCCAATGGCCTTGAGTGTCGAGCGATTGTCCTCAATCGCTTCAGCAACTCAGTGTCGAGCGATTGCCCTCAATCGCTTTAACAACGCCCAATCAATTCTGGAAACGATTGGGGACAATCGTTCGACACTGAGCAAGCCACGATTCAAAACATGCATTTGCACCCGATGCGATACACTAGCTCACAGCCACTGCGGATGCCACCGGGCTCAGCCAGTGACCCAGTTGATCGCACTAGCCTCCAGGTAAAAGCAGCACCCTTTCGATCCGAGTGGACTGTTGTTGGATCAACTCGTGCGGCTCGGACTCTGGTTACTTCGACCGATACTTCGCCCGGCATTTAGAACCCTTGGTGAACAACCCTTTCGCACAACCCAACGCTTCGTGGGCACTGGCAAGCCAGTGGCACCCGACCAATACCCAATCCGCGTCTTCACATAGCTGCGCCTATTCGCGATCGATGGCGAACATTGAGCAGTTCTCAAAACAGTAGAGACACGGAGTTCATAGAGCACGCCGCGCGGAAACTCTTTGCTCTGTGAACTCCGTGTCTCTGTGTTTATTTGTTTGCTCCATACACCCGAGTAGCGAATCCGCTTTCCCCGAATCACTTAAACAAACTGCTCGTTGGCATGACGGCCGCCGCCCCGGCCGAATGATGCCTCTCCGCAGCGATACCTCTCCACAGCGATGCCTCTCAGAAGCGATGCCTCTCCGCAGCGATGCCTCTCAGAAGCGCCCTAGAATGGGAGCGAACGCAGATTGTGCCAGGCCTTCACGCTCGCCAAGGGCACGAGCACTCCGTCCGCTTCGCCCTACGCCCGCAGTACCTGCCTCCACAACTCATCACCCCTCTCCTCCAACCGGCGGGCTGTGGTCTGCGGACGAGCTTCCCGGATTAGAGCATTCGCAACCGCTTTAAATTGAACCGTCCTGCACGATGCACTTCAGCCAACGCTGACGGCTTTGCGCCCCCGGCGACAACGGATAAGATCAAGCGTGGGCGCCGCTCCGTGAGAGTTCTCGTTTGCTCCCGTCCCGCTCGCTCGCTTTTGATGGATTTCTATGACCAAACATATTTTCGTGACGGGTGGTGTGGTTAGCTCCATTGGAAAGGGCTTAACCAGCGCCTCCATCGGCATGCTGCTGGAAGCACGCGGGCTACGCGTCCGCATGCAAAAACTCGACCCGTACATCAACGTCGATCCGGGGACGATGAGCCCCTACCAGCACGGCGAAGTCTACGTGCTGGACGACGGTAGCGAAACCGATTTGGACCTGGGACATTACGAGCGTTTTACCGACGGGCCGTTGACACGCGATTCAAATTACACAACCGGCCAGATCTACTTGTCGGTGATCGAAAAGGAACGCAAGGGACAGTTCCTGGGTAAGACGGTCCAGGTCATTCCGCACATCACCGACGAAATCAAAAGTGTGATTCGCAAAGTGGGCGAGCATGACGTGGACGTGGTCATCACCGAAATCGGTGGCACCGTTGGAGACATCGAAAGCTTGCCCTTCCTAGAGGCAATTCGCCAATATCCGCTGATCGCCGGCCAAGAGAACTGCCTGTTTATTCACTTGACGCTGGTCCCCTACCTGAAAGCAGCCGGGGAACTCAAAACCAAACCGACCCAACACTCCGTGGGGCAACTGCGACAAATCGGTATCCAACCGGATATCCTCATCTGCCGCTGCGAACAACCCATTTCACGCGAAGAGCGCGAAAAAATCGCTTTGTTCTGCAACTTGAAGCCGCAAGCGGTGATCGAAGAACGGGACAAGGACTTTTCGATCTACGAAGTGCCACTGAGTCTGGTGACCAATGGACTGGATGAATTGATCGTCCAGCGACTGGGGCTCTCCGCGGGCTCGCCGAACCTTGATCCCATCAACGAAATTTTACATCGACTGCGCAATCCGAAACATGAACTTAGCATCGCGGTGGTTGGCAAATACGCCGAGCACAAGGACGCTTACAAATCGATCTATGAGTCGCTCGATCATGCGGGCATTCATCACCATGCTCAAATCCGCATCGGGCGAATTCAAAGCGGCGATATCGAGAGCGAGGGCCCCGAGTGCCTACTGACCGGTTACGATGGAATTCTCGTCCCAGGTGGTTTCGGCGAACGCGGCATCGAAGGTAAAGTGCAAGCGATTCGTTATGCGCGGGAAAAGGGAATTCCATTCTTCGGAATCTGTTTGGGCATGCAGTGTGCCGTGATTGAGTATGGCCGCAATGTGATCGGTTTGGAGCACGCGCATTCCACTGAGTTCGACAAGAACACACCCCACCCGGTGATCTGCTTGCTCAACGAGCAGCTTGAAATCACGCAGATGGGTGGCACCATGCGACTCGGCGCACAGCCCGGTAAGTTGATCGAGGGCTCGATGGCACATGCACTGTACGGCCACGACACGATCAGCGAACGCCATCGCCACCGTTATGAATTCAACAACACCTACCGACAACAATACGAAGCCCACGGCTTCCGCTTTGCCGCCACCAGTCCCGACGGGGGCTTGGTCGAGATTATTGAACTGGCCGATCACCCTTGGTTCTTGGCCGTGCAATTCCACCCCGAGTTCAAATCGAAGCCGACCAAAGCCCATCCCCTGTTTGCAGGTTTTGTGGAAGCCGCCATCGAACGCCGCGCCCGTCGGGTGAAGAAGACAACTGCCGATCCGGTTCCGCAGTAGGGCTGGTCGTCAGATGTTTTCTGGGCAAGATCCACTACGGCTGCAGTGAGGGATCTTTAGCAAGATCCACTACGGCTGCAGCAAAGGGATCTTTAGCAAGATCCACTACGATGTACCCGAAAATTAACGGCTGCACTCTACGCTCTATCGAAAAGCTTCTCTATTGGAAAGCTCGGGGGATCGATGAAACTTGCTTTTGCCCAGCAACCCAACTTCATTTCCCGTCGTCAAGCTTTGCTGTGTGCGGCGGGCTTGGCCACGACGCTGGGGCCACGGTGCCCTGCCCCCGCGCTGGCTGTGCAAGGACCGCTGACTGAGCCTTTTCCACCCCGGCAAGATCTCGATGAGTTGTACGACGCCGAAGTCGACCAAGCGATCCGCGGTGGCTTGACCTTCCTTATGTCGCGTCAAAATCCCGACGGCACCTTTCAATCGACAGATCAAGGACGCTGGGTTGGCGTTTGCGCCCTGGTCGGCTTGGCCTTTCTCAGTCGCGGAGTTCGTTCCGGGGTGGGCGAAGCCGGGGACTCGCTGCGGCGGATTGGCAAGTACGTATTGTCGCAGGTGCAAGCCAGTGGTTTCCTATCTGC
>JBGSHW010000012.1:0-29184 GCA_041751975.1 Pirellulaceae bacterium | reverse complement strand
GGCCGAGGTCGCAGTGGCGGGGGTGGCAGCAGCAGCAGCGGTGGTCGCGGTCGCAGTGGCGGCGGCGGCGGTCGACGCTAAGCGTTAGCGCTTCGAAAAGTTCATTGATTCCAAACGCTGGCAACCTCACGGTTCGCCAGCGTTTTTTATTATGTATCCGTAATTTTTTTGCAGCAACGGTTGTCGATTCAGTTGTGCGGGACCTTCAATGAAACAAAAGCCCACTGCCAAAGCCTTCGGTTTTAGTCTCAAAGACCAGTTGTTCAACCGCGAACGGGTCGAATTCCTCGCTCATTGCTTTGTTTCGGCAGATCCGAAGTTTAATGCAGCAGGCTTTGTGCAAGACACGCTGCAGGAACTGCAACGCCATGAGCTCAAGGCGCGCATCGTGCACATCGCCCAGGTACTGGCTAACTATTTGTCAGTCGACTATCGAGTCGCTGCCAAGCAGATTCAGTCAGCCCTCCCTCCGCCGCTCGATCCCACCCGCCGCGACGATGACTTTGGCGACTTCATCTTCGCCCCCCTCGGTATGTTCGTCGTGCACCACGGACAATCCAAGAAGCACCTTAAGTTGTCACTGCTGACGTTAAAGGCAATCACTCAGAGATTCTCGATGGAAGATGCCATTCGCTACTTCATCAATCGCTATCCCGTTGAAACGCTAGCGGAGCTGGCCAAGTGGTCGACCGATACCAATTATCATGTGCGTCGATTGGTCAGCGAGGGGACGCGGCCGCTGCTCCCATGGTCCGGACGACTGGCGATCGATGTGACCATCCCCCTGCCACTGCTCGATGCACTGCATGCCGACCCAACGCGGTATGTGACCCGTTCCGTGGCTAATCATTTAAACGACATCGCCAAGTTCGATCCGGGGGTGGTTGTGGAGACGCTCGAACGCTGGAAGTTGAAGGGACGCCAAGATCCGCGTGAACTCGGTTGGATGTCCAAGCATGCGCTGCGAACATTGGTCAAGGAAGGAGACCTTGAGGCGCTCGAGTTTCTCGGTTTCGCAACTCAACCCAAAATCAAGGTAAGCGATTTTCGACTGGAGTCTCAAGAGGTGGTCATCGGCGAGTCGCTTGAGTTCGCCTTTACACTCTCCGCCCAGCGCGACGAAAATGTAGTGGTCGACTTTGTCATCGATTTTGTCAAAGCCAATGGAAGTTTGTCTCGCAAAGTTCACAAGCTCAAGCAACTGAACTTGAAGCGTGGCGAAGTCGTAACCATTCGCAAACGGCACGCGCTGCGAGCCAATGCGACCACTTACACACTCTATCCCGGCACCCATCAGCTCACGCTGCAGATCAACGGTCAACTCTTCAACAAGCTGAGGTTCGAATTGAGTTGAGCACCCGTCGCCAGCTATCTGCTGCCACTTTGTTGGGCCTAAAGAAAGAGTGGGGCGGAGAATGTACGCCCGAGTATTCTCCACCCCAACTCAATTTGAAAATGGAGCAGAACTTCATCGTGACCTTTGCCCCAAGGCATGATGAAGCCCGCTCCATTACTTCACTCTTTCGGCTACGCTAAGGCTCGGAGTTGAGTATTTACCGCAACTGCCAACCGAAACCCAGCGGAAAGTATTAGGGCTAGCTGGGGTGTGCCGTGAGTAGCCCCACTCGAGGCAAAGGCAATAGGCAAGCTTTAGTAGGGTAGAAAGCGTTGGCGTTGATCAATTGCTTTTTGAATGCGGTTGGCGCTGCCTCGCCAACCGGTATGGCCAAGGCCAATTCGAGTGCCAGGTTGGTCTTGGCCGTGACGCACTGCAATCCCCGCCAGTTTAAGGTTCGCTAGCAATTCGTCAAACTCGGTCAAATCAACACTTTGGTAGCGCACCCATGCCACGGAGGCTCCGCCGCTGTAGATTGCCGTTGCGGCGACGGACATAGTTCGCAATTGACGATCGAAGGCCGCCAGCAGGGCCGGATGCATGGCAACTCGCAAGAGGCTTTCGTTCGTGCCGACCGGATCTTCTATAAACTCCGCTTGTTCCTTCCAAAGTGTGTCATCAGCCTGTTGATTGAAACACTCGCCGGAGCATACCAGCAATTTTTGCATACGCTCGAGTACCGCTGGAAGCGACGCCGCCGGAGCGCCGCAGCGCACGAGCAAATGCCAGTCGCCCGTCGCGGTCGCTAGTTCATCGTTTCGCAAGTCGAGCGCCGCGATGGGTAGTGGTTTGGCGAGCAGCGTTTGCGAACGCTCCAACGCAATCGCTAGGTTTTTGCAAGCCACTTTCAGGGTCGCGAAGGCCGGGGGCTGAGGGAACACTTTGAAGGTCGCTTCGGTGATGATCCCCAGGCGTCCGTAGCTGCCAACCAACAACTTGGGGAGATCGAAGCCAGCCGCGTTTTTGACGACTTTCCCACCACCTCGGACGAGCGAACCGGTGCCATCGATTAGCTCAACTTCCATCACAAAGTCGCGGAGGCCACCGTAGAGCAAACGACTTGAGCCACTAATGCCACTAGCTAAAGTACCTCCCAGCGTAGAGCCTGCCCCGCCGAACAGCGGATCGCATGGAAGATACTGACCATGTTCAGCCAACGCTGCTTGAAGTTCCGTAATGCGCGTGCCAGCTCGAGCCGTGACCAGGAACTCCGAGGGATCGTAGGTCAAGATGCCGTGGTGGGCAGTCATATCGATGCATTGGGTGTTCCCCGCGCAGCGCGCGAGCGCAGCTTTGGTCAGTCCACCGTGTGGCAAGAATGTTCGGTCGTCGTCAGCCGCAACCGCTTCGGCCAGTTGTTCGACGATGCAGGATAAGACGGTCATCGCGCAAGTTCCTCAGGAGCCTGCCGTTCCAGCGCGGCCTGATACCGCTGCTTCAATTGAGGCGACATGGCATCGCGTGCCATGCGATAATAGACGCTGGCTGCATGCGTCCGACCCGCTTGCTCTGCCTCGCGACCGAGTCGCAGAAAATGGTGAGTGTTGGCGTCTGCCAGTTCCGTTGCTGCGACGGTCGGATCGCCTCGATAACCGGCTGGGTCCTCACTGGACAAAATACGAGCCCAATGATCTGGTGTTACTCGGCGAGGTCGAAGATCTTTTGTGCTGTACAGCAAGTCACCGGCACCAACGAGTCGGTCGCGGGCGGCGTTTTTAGGGTCGAGCGGTCCGCCCATGGTCGCAGCCGGAATTTGGGATGCTGCAGCGGTCGAAGCAGCACGTACTTTTGTTGACGAGGCGGCAACCGCTGACCGCGGTTGACGGCCGAGCAATGCTTCATCCATCGCGTCGAGATCAATGATCTGCACCGAAACGCTCAGTGATGCGCCAGCCGCTACGCCTCCCATCGCGCGGGTGCCTAAGGGGAACGGTCCACGCGAAGCGCTACTGGTTGCCGAGTAACCGGTTCCGCCAAGCGAGGCGGTGCCGCCATCGGGGACCGATACGCCGCCCGTCATGCTGAAATTGCGAACGCTTGGCAATTGAACCACTTGGCACTGTCCGAGGCTGGCGACGGCAAGCACGCAAATTAGGGCTGCGCTCGGCAATTGCCAGTGGACGGGTGGACTAAACGAATAGACATTCATGGAAGTCTCAAAGTAAAAACGTGTTTGTGCGTCGGTATGCTCGCGATGTGGCAGTCAGTGGATCGTGGCTACCGAATAGCATATCATCTGGGTCAGCGGTTCCGAACCGTACTTCATTATAGTCCTAAGATTGGGCAGAGCCATTCCTCAACCATCGACAGCCAAATGGCAGGAAATTCGCTTAGCAAATGCCCTCGCTTGGCTAGGCCTGTGGGGTGGACCAGCCCTGTGCCTGCTGTGCATGTGGTGGTTGCCGGTCGAGTTTGCGGCTCCCGGCCACGCGGCAGCATCGGACGCCGTGAATGGCTTGATCCCTTTCGCTTGGGCTGGCAGGGCAACTTTGGGGGTGATGGTGTGGATGGGAGTGTGGTGGTTGTCTGAGGCGGTGCACATCAGTGCGACCGCGCTCCTCCCAATCGTCGTCTTTCCACTGCTTGGGATTTCGACGATCCGCGATGCATGTTTTCCCTACGCCGATCCGCTGGTGTTTTTATATCTAGGTGGCTTCATCCTGGCCTTGTCGATGGAGCGCTGGGGATTGGGGAAGCGGATGGCTCTGTTAACGCTGAACGTGGTGGGGACCTCGGCGGCCAGCATGATCGCCGGTTTTATGTTGGTCACTGCCGGGCTGAGTGCGTTTGTTTCCAATACGGCCACCACAGCGATGATGCTGCCAATCGCGGTGAGCGTCGTTGGGCTACTGAGAAAACAGACTCCAGCGGCTGATCGGGAGGGGAGCTTGGGGCTCGATCGCTTTGCGACCTGCCTGCTGCTCGCTATCGCCTATTCCGCTTCGGTCGGTGGGATGCTGACCGTGATCGGTACTCCCACCAATGCTTTTCTGATTGGCTTTGTGCGTCAGACGATTGCCGCTGAGTACCAACAAGAAATCAGCTTTGTGGGTTGGCTGCCGCTGGGAGGGCCGGTGGTGCTCCTCATGTTGCCGACCATGTACTTATTGATGACGCGTTGGCTGTTTCCAATTCGCCAGATAAAGCTCAGCGGCGGACAGCAATTGATTCGGTCCGAGTTGCAGGAGTTAGGAGCCGTGCGTCGGGGCGAGTGGAATACACTTTTCGTCTTTCTTCTGGCTGTCGCGGGCTGGCTACTGCGACCCTTGTTGGGGCAAATTGAGTTTCAGTGGCAAGGGGCAACCGTCGCGCCGCTGGCCAATTTGACCGACACCGGTGTGGCCATGACCGCCGCGCTCCTGTTGTTCTTGCTGCCTACCAACGGGGGCCAACGGGAGTTCACCATGGATTGGCCAACGGCCGAGCGTTTGCCCTGGGGGATCTTGTTGCTCTTTGGCGGCGGCTTAAGTCTGGCGAGCGCTATCGAAGCCAATGGGGTGGCGGAGTTCATCGGTAGTCGTTCGGGTTCGTTCGGACGCTTGCCACCCTGGCTGCTCGTGTTGCTCGTGACAACTGGGGTGATCTTCTTGACCGAGCTTACCTCCAATGCTGCCACCACCGCGTCGTTGGTCCCTGTGCTGGCCGCCTTGGCTCCCGGTCTCGGGGTCCATCCATTTTTATTGATTATTCCCGCAACCTTGGCGGCGAGTTGTGCGTTCATGCTCCCTGTGGCTACCCCCCCCAATGCGATCGTGTTTGGGTCGGGGGTTATCACGATGCCTCAAATGATACGAGCTGGCTTTGCACTCAACCTGCTTGGGATCGTGATTGTCACGCTCTGTACCACGCTCTTTACCCGCACTTGGTTTGCGATCTAAGGACTCGTCCGCAAATAAGTTACCGGTTCCAATACCCTCTCTCCTCAGGAATTCAAGCAAAACGCTTGAATTCCCGCAGGGAAGGTAAGTTGCGAGTCACACCTCAGCGATACCGCTTTATCTCCGAAGAAACTTGGCGAACTGCCTGGATCTTCATGAACAATTGGCTGGATCGATTGTGTTTTCATGGGCTGGTCCCTGGAACCAAATGCACTCCCCCAGTCCCTGCAGGGTTCGATCTCCCAGACTGCGCAGGGGACGCTCATCGCCTAGCTTGGCCAGGGTTTGTTCTGGCAGATACTTTGCGATCGAGTTCCAGAGTAGCGGCAGGTAGGAGAGCTCGCATTGTTCGCCTGAGGTAAAGCCCGGGAGCAGCTGAGCTGCATCGATGCGGTTTTGTGAGGTAATGATAATTGTGCCCCGTCGCATACCACAGCCGAGTGGCGCTTCGACTGTATCGGCCAGTACGACGGTACCCGCCAGCATGCGGGCTGCGCAGCCAGCGGCTACCGGCCCGCGAGCGATGACCGTCCCGCGCCGCATGCGGGTCGCTAGCCAACGGTCGCAAGCGCCGTGTACGATCAGCAGTCCTCCCCGCATACCGCGGCTTTGTCCTGGTGCCGCTCCAGCCGCGTATTCTCCAGCATTGCCCAGGATCTCAACCCGTCCTCCGATGAGTTGGGCTGCTGCAAATCGCCCCGCATGGCCGTGGACCAGCAGCGTACCGCCACGCATCTCCTTGGCCAACTCATCTCCCACACTACCGGTTACTTCGAGTGTCCCTGACTGCATGCCACCCCCGATCGCATCGCAGCGACTGCAATCGCCAACGAAGTGCAGGCTGTCAGCTGGCGGAGCGGCTGAACTGGGTCGGCTAACATCCCACCAGTCGCCCAAACGCTGAGGTTGCTCGTCGACTCGAATTTCAAGTAATGCGATTTCCTCGGTCGTCAGTGGGCTCACACGTGTGGGGGTTATCCCACCCAGGTGCATGCGTGTGTATTGAAGTGCCTGGCTTTTGGGTCGCAGGATTGTCATTTGAGCAACTCGTGCAAATGAAAATGGAAGGGCCCGAGCTTGCCACCGTAGTTCCCGCCGGTAATGGCCCGCAGTCCGTGCCGACTCCCGACTTCACAAGCGGCATGGATGCCGACGCGCATAGCCCGCGCTACATCTTTTTCGGTTAAACCGTCGATGACCACTTCCAAGGCAGCGCCCACTCCGTCGGGCAGTAGCGATTGAGTGACCGGGCGCAGCGTGGGACAGAAGGCGTCGTTGGTGGAAGCGGTCAGGGCTTTGTATTTCGAGCCCACTTTGGAACCACTCCGCGCCACGCCACCTGGAAAAGGCATGATTACGTTGGGGATCTGTTTCATCGCATCCATGGCCGATTCGCAGGCTTTCAGCGCGCCGTGGAGCGACTCGCTGAGCACCAAGAAGTTGCCCCCACCGACCGCCGAGCAACGGGCCGTGGACTCTTCGCACACGAATTCGCCATCCATCACGGGGACCCGCCAATAGCGGCGGCCATCGATTACTTTGGAAAGCTGAAAGCCGTCACCAAAGTACCGGAGCTGGCTCCCTAGGGCCACCTTCTTTTCACCCTCCATCCCGGCAAAGACGCTGGTCGAAGGACAAGTCAGCACGCACTGCCCCACCCGACGGACCACTTGTTTCTCCAACTGGCTTCCCGATACGGAAAAGATAAGGACCGAGATCCCCGGGCGATTGTCGGGGGTCTCCCGCGGTGGAATCTCCTTTTCGATACCCGCTTCGCAACCACAGCCGATCACGCTGGTTGCGAAACCTGTCATCGACTCGGCCGCCCGCAGAGCCCAGAAGCGATCAGCGGCCGTGATGATCAAGCGGGTGGCCGTCATCGGAAAGGCCTCCGCGAAAGTGTCCTCGATCTCAACTCCGTTGATCTGCATGCTTTATCTCCCACCCTCAACGCGTGGACGCGCGTGCAGCCGTCGGTCGCGCCGAATGAGATCGGACAATTCATCGTCCGAGATCACCAACGAGCTGAGCGGCATTCGCAAACACTGTTCAACCGACGTTTGGAAACGGGTCAGCAAGCCAGGATCAAAATTCACTGTAGCTCTGTGCGTGGTACAGGGTGTTTCCGAGAGTAGCAGTTGGCCGTCACGCATCACTTCGACTCCCCCCTTCATGACGCAAGTAGCCTGTGCAAAGGTATCCTCCCAGTTGCTCTGACGACGATATATCGCCACATCGGCTACGGCTCCGTCGCGTAGCGAGCCATGCCGCTGGAGCCCCAGGATGCGGGCGGGAGCAGCCCGGGTGGTGATTGCGATTTCCGCCAAGCTATACTCCCGATCGATGTCTCGCAACAAAGAGTTCGCCGCAGCTTGGGGATGTATTTGTTCCAGCATCGATTGGCGGAAACTCTTGTCCATTAACAGACGTATTAAGTGCGGATAGCTCGTGAAGGGGCCGCCGTTGGGATGATCGGTCGTTAGAAAAACTCGCCACGGATCCTGGATCAGGAGCATCAGTTCCAGCCCAATCGTCCACTGCAGGCTGTGCACATACTGCCGATTTTCATAACGAATGGGAATCATTCCACAGCCAGCTTGGCATTCAACATCGTTGATGTACCATCGCGCGGGCTTAGCATGGTTGCGATTGCCGTACTGGGCTGCCGTATCGGCTGAAATAGTGACGGTTTGCCCAAACATGACCTGCCCCACATCGAGTGAGACATTAGGGTGCGTGTTAACATACTCGGCCAACTGCTCTGCACCACTCCCCATGCCATATGCCCCTGAGTTGGAATAGCAATTGAATTGTGCATGCGTCAAGTGAATTCGCCGACCTTCGCTGGCGTCGAGTGTCTGCAAGGTTGAGGCGATGTTTCCCGGCACACCGAGATTGCTCGCGTGCACATGCAATGGATGGGCTAGCCCTAGGTCATCGACGGCCGCTGTCAAGCGACGGACCACATCGCGAGGAGTGACGCCCCACTGCACGTGCGCTTGATCGACATTCAATGTCCGCTGATTGAATTTGAAGGCGTTGATCCCTCCCGGGTTGACCACTTTAACCGCCATGGCTTGCGACGCGCGAACCGACCAAGCCACCATGGCTCGCAACTGTTCATCGTCAACATCTTGCCCTAATGCCTGCAGCAACCAATCTTCGTTGCCGAGCACCACATAGGCGCCGCTATCAAGCAGCGGAGTGTCGGCCAGTTCCAAATGAGTGTGCCGGGCCGCGCTGAGTAACATGGCTGGCTCGAAGCAAGCCGTGTAGCCCATGCGACAGTACTTGGCCCCCGTTTCCAAGGTTGGCCAAACCACGCGCTGCTCTGGCCGGAAGACATCAGCCATCAGAAGTCGCGATAAATTGACTTTGCCACCACCGATGTGCGTATGGATATCGATGGCGCCGGCCATAACCAGCTGTTGCTCCAAATCGATACGCTGGTCAGGCTCACGGTTTGCTTCTGGGGGGACAAACTGACCATTCTCGATGAGCAAACTTGAAATCTGCCCATGGCGGGGGTGGGTCGGATCGATTATGTGTGCGTTGGCAAGTTCTAGCAACATCTCGCTAACCCGCTCCTTGTCGTGTGGCGTCAGGGGTTGCCAGCGCTCTGCTTGGCAATGCCCCAGCCACTTCGGCAAACAGTTCGCACCCGGCGGACCAGTCGGCTGGAGTTTCCTCCCTATCCAGCCGCGACGGTGGGGCGCCGACTAGCAAGCTCGCACCCCGGTCGCCCCGTTGCAAGTGACCGGCGGCCGCATAGCCTGTCGGCTGCACGACGATGGAATAGCCCGAGCTTTGGCGAGCGTCCGTCGCTTTCTCTGCCAACTCAGCGGCTGTTGCGACGATCAATTCGGCTCGCAGTTGTGGCAGCGGCGCAACCGAGGGGACGGTGCGGACAAGTGCAATGGCCTCAAACTCTGTTTGCCAGTCATCCAGGCTGTAGGCTGCATATCGCGGCGGCGTCGTCCATTCAGCGCCATTCCAAGTCGCGGTGCCACTGCAGCCCGTTAACCATAAAAGTGTCTCTTCGGCGGTCAGTTGTCCGACCTGAGATTCTAGATTAAGAAGCGCGCAGCGGGCGGTCTCTGTCCGTTGCCGCGCAATGCCCAGCAAGCGACTTATCACCAACTCGTCGATCGAGTTGGTGAATTCGCTGTTGTCCCATATCCAGACCGCATACCGCGAGCGGCGCAAGGCCTCTGCCAACAGCGACTCTTGGCCGGTCGTTTGGCTGTCTGGACCGTTGTTAGCTGGGAATTGGAGTTCAAGCTGCAATGCGGTCAGGCGTTGCAGCCATTGCGCACGCGGCCAAACAAGGGACTGCGCCGGAAGCGGAGTTGTGGGCGAGAAGTTAGAGTTTTCAATATGGTTGGCCGAAACATGCCACCATTCGAGTGGCCGCTCGCCGTCAGGGCGACTCAGGAATCGGGCGGGGAGCAACGGCGCTTCACTCAAGATGCAGTCGCCAAGTGTGATCACCAGATCGGCATGCCCGCTGACTTCACCTAGAGTTGTTCCTAGCCAACCTTCGTTGATCATCGTACGTTTCACCAGCGTGGCGCCGGTTGCTTGGCCAACATGAATCGTCCCGTGGCTCCGCTGGGTGATTTCCGCAATCGCCCGCGTGCAGGCTACATCGGCCCCATCGATCCACCAAAGCACCCGCTGGTGGCCCATGACAAAATCGCGGATGGCCTGCACCTCCGCCGTTCGCCGGTCGGTGAAGCTGTGCCCGAATGAGGTGCGCGAGTTCAAAACGGAACTGCACCGCGATGCATACTGAGCCAGCCAAGTCTGGCGGCGCGGGCAGCAATCCCACGTGCCCCCAAACGCAGCGTTTGAGTCATGAAGCTGCGCCCCGGCGCACATTAAACCGCAGAGTGAGCAGTGCTGGTTGGCGAATGCGTTCAAGGGAGCTGGCTTACTGGTGGGAGTGGTCGAGACGTTCCAACTATCGTAGCCGGAAAACGAACTCTGTCCCAGATGTGCTCTTGCCAATTGCGTTTTCAGCTCAATTCGGCAGGACTCAGTCAGCGGGGGTTTTCGGAACATCGCCAAACAATTTGGTGCGGGCGGCGTTGCAGATGGCCACCACGGCGGGATGCTTTAGGCGCCGTTCCACTGAGATCGCGTAAAAGCGTTCAGTGATATTGGGCAGACGGCCAACGAGCTTTAGTCCATATTGCCGTGATACTTCGGTTTCGGTCGTACTGGGGGTTACGATCATCCCCTCACCAGCTTGCCCAAAGACCTTGAGAACAGCGCTGTCCTCGAACTCGTGCCGAACATCGGGGCGGATCTGGCGTTCTTCGAACCAATTCTCCAACGCGCGGCGCAGCGAGGTATTCTGCGTTGGAAGCAACATGGGTGCCTGATTGAGCGACTCAGGGAACCCCGGACGATACCGTCTGGCAAGTTTACCAGTGGCCATAATCGATACGCCGCACTCGCCAAGCAAGTGGTTGAAGGCGCGTACGTGCAGTTGCGGGATGAGGGGCGAATCGGCCAAAACCAGATCGAGTCGATGCAACGATAAATCGCTGAGCAATTCCTGCAACTTGCCTTCGTAGCAGACAATCCGCACGCGTTTGTCAAGCGACAAAGCAGGCTTGAGGAGTTGGTAGACGATGAGCTTAGGGACGACATCGGGAACTCCGACAATTAACCTGATCGACGCATTCACGGGATGATCCCTCAGTTCATCGTTCAGTTCGCGACCGAGACAGAAAATTTCATCTGCGTAGCGAAATACGACTTGCCCCGTATCCGTCAACACCAATCGCCGGCCCACGCGGTCGAACAACTTCACTCCCATCGACTTTTCAAGTCGATTGATCTGAGCGCTGAGTGTCGGCTGCGCTAAGAATAACTTTTCAGCAGCCGCAGTGATGCTCCCCTCGCGGGCAACCATCCAGAAATAGTGGAGGTGATGATAATTGAGCCAATCTGGCATAGAGGCTAACTTAGGGTAAGCGATGGTTGCCGAGCGCACACTCTATCTTAAGACGGCCAAGTAGCACTAACAAGTCTGAAGCTGCCAATAGGTTCCATAGTTTTTATCTATGGATCGTTCGATTCTTTTCTATTTGTCGATTTTATCGCGTCGCTCTAGACTGAAACCGTGCTAAAGGCGAAGCAGGCGAAATGTCAGCCAAACGCCTACTTCGGCCGGTAGATGCCGTCCGAGAAACAGCAGGCAACCCAGTCTTGTAAGGCATTTCGATTCCTGGAGGGTATCTCCGAGTCGAGGTCGAAACAGACTGTGTCCCGGTGAAACGATCCTTGGATTATCGAAGGTTTGTGATGGTGATTCCCTCAAACTTGAAACGCTCGCGCATGGAAAGCACTTTGTCGGACCGGCAAGATTCAGAAAGCCCAACGATGCCGGTCAACCTACCCGCGCAGCAGGCCCATTTATGGGGCGCTCCCTTGCTCAGTCGTGGAGAAGAACTTCGGTACTTTCAGGATCTCGAGCGTTTGAGATTGGAAGTTGCCGACTTGCGATCGCAACTTCATACGTGTCGGGGCTGTATGCCCATGCATGTCTCGATCGAAAAGTCGCTTGAAGAACTGACCAAAACGCGAAATCTCATTGTCGAGGCAAATCTGCGTTTAGTGGTTGCGATTGCCAAGCCGTTCTTGGTCAGTTCGCATGTCTCGATGGATGAGCTCTTGAGTGTCGGCAATACGGCACTCCTCTCGGCGGTGGAGCAATTCAAACACCGCCTCGGGTTTCGCTTCAGCACTTATGCATTTAAGGCGATCCGACGGGCCATACTGGCTTCGTTGAAAATTGAAAACCGGCGCCGAAATCGATTCGTCCAAGATGTGGCTGCGTTGTCGGATCTTTTGCGTGACGATGCAGCCCCGAAACACGCCGAAGTGGCGGCTGTCGAGGCACGCGTTGAGGTAGCTCGATTGTTAGCTCTGCTAAACACTCGCGAGCAAATCATCGTTCGAAACCGCTTCGGTTTGGATCCAAACTCAAAGCCATGTTCTTTTCAAAAAATTGGTGATGCACTGGGACTCAGCAAACAACGCGTTGGAACTATTTTTTCCAAAGCGATGGAGAAAATGCGGAAAGCTACTCTGCAGCAACAGGCTAATTTCATTGCCACTCTAGCCGCCGGTATGAAGTCAACCAGCACCGCTTAGGGCTCGCCATCGTAATCCTGGGCGCTCACTTTGGTTGCAACAGGACTTGCTTGTCCTGCCGAGTGAACTTAAGGCCAGCTGCCTCACAGACCTGCTCGAGCAGCTCGTCAAGAGTGGCCTGCTGCACTTTCAAGCTCAATAGCTGCGTCTGTTGCTCTGCAGTGCAGTTCGGGTCCCAAGTGATCTCCAGGTTGATGCCGGCGGCAAGACTCTCCATGATCGCTTTGGCCGGGGCATTGGCGATTTCGAAATTCCATGTGGCGCGACTGGCCGCCGCACCGGTGCGCGGTGGTGGCTGGTCGGCTTGAATGGCTATGTGGAAGTTGGTCTCACCCTGGACGGTGCACAGATCGTCGCGGCAGCGCACTGTGCAGTTGGGAAAGGCCCCCCGTGCGATTGCAAATTTAGATACGTCGAGTTGTTTTTTGGAATAGACTGCGCTCCAGCTGGCCGCTTCGGAAAGTGGTTGTAACGCGACGGTGCGTGGCGCCACAACGACAGCTTCCTGACCAAAGCCGCCGCAGACAAGCGTCAACTGCGTCGCCAAAGTGCTTGGTTCTTGCAATCTCCCGGCATGCATCAAATCATGAGGTAATTTGCCCTGGATCGTGATGCCCCAATTTTGGGCGATTTTCTCGAGTAATTGTTGCGGAGTGCTCAGTTCGGGCCACTGCAGCGGTCGGAACTCAGTAGCAAGTCGACCGTCGTCCTTTTGCACCGCATTGTGAAGCCGGACTGCGGCGGCTTGCAATTTTGGGATTTGCAGTGGGGGGCCGACCACAACGACGTTCTCCACCAAACCGACTTGGCACTCTGCTTCGCGAAGCACCTGTTCAAGCCGCGCTCCGAGCGAGTCCTGGGGCCAAGAGATCGAACGTTCAGGGAGGGTTTGTGGCAAGTAGGTAACGGATTGCGTTGGATCAATCCTGCGGTCGATCCAAATGCTCACGGCATAGGCTTCGCTCACTCCCGCAGCCGCATCGCGGAGAGGTTGTTGATCCCATAAAAAGCGTGCCGGCGTCTGCAGACTGCGGGCGGCCGTTTGGCTCGAGCTGAGCCTCAACAGATTAAACTCGATAGGCTCGTCCCCCCGTGCGGTAGCAAGGCATACTGAGCTCCAAAAAAGGAGGCAGCAGACTAGTTGTTGATGGGCGGGCTGGCAGCCGTTGAGTGGGCTGCGGGCTAGCCAAGGCAGCCTGCGGGCGATTGCGATTTCTCCAAAGGCCTTGCTCCCCACGACGAAGTGCCTTCGCGCCAACGGAGGCGATCCCACACTCGGCGCCTCGCAAAGTGTCTGTTCCGCTTTGTGGGATTTCGCTGGGAATCGGGAAAAGCTCAGTCGTTGCATTCTGGGAAAGCCTGCGAATTTGGAACGAAGGAATCGAGTGCTGGCTGGATAGAGCGGGAGGATTGTATAAGTCTTTTGGGCGAAACGAGCTGGTATACCTCGGCCCACCCCCATGCGATGCGATTCGGCCGATGTCCCCAGCCGGACGACAAGTGGGTCGCGATTGCCCACGCCGAAGCTCCGATTATACTGGATTCCGAACCCGCCAATCATGAGCAATCGAGTCGTAGTTTTGAGATTGGATTTGGGACTGAATTAGAAAATGAGGTGTTGGCCCGCTTTGGGGTGGACCGGGCCTCTGGGGTAATTCGCAAAAAATAAGATGTGACACATTTTTACGAGCATTGCTTAGTCGTCCGACGTAGGTAAAAGGAAACGTAGTGGATCAGCGAACAACCAGATTTTCGATGTTGCTGCGTTTCTATCAGCGTTATCTCAACGATGCCGATACGGCCCAGTTTATTGTCTCCTTGGCAAAGCATTATGCCATCGGTACGCTACACCGGCTGATACAAAATGGCGACGTTTATTCGCGCCGCGCGGCCGCTTTGGCGGTGGGACTTATAGGGGACAATAGTAGTATTGCGGTGCTCGGCCCGATGCTTCGGCAGGCCGATCGAAAACTGCGTTTGGTAGCCGACGATGCCCTGCGAGCCATTTCGACCCGGGATGGCACGATGGCTGAAAGGCAGTTGCTCGAAGCGGTGGTGCGGTGCAACGAGAGCGGAAACTTCGAAAAGTCGATCGTGCTTTCAACGCGGCTCATCGACAGTGCTGGGGGGTTGGCGGAAGCTTACCATCAGCGATCTTTGGCGCTCTTTCAGATGGACTCCATCGAACTTGCGCTGGAAGATTGTCGCCATGTGCTGAAATTGAATGAATTTCATTATGCAGCCATGATCGGACTGGGGCACTGCCACCTCGAGTTGGGGGATCTGATGGAATCACTCTTTTGGTTCCGGCGGGCCTTGGAAGTCTACCCAGATCTCGAGCCCGTGCGGTTGCAGGTGCGACGCTTGGAAAAAGCGATTCAAGAGTTGTAGCCGAAAATATCGCTGTTTCTGGCATAATCGATAGTTGCTTCTCATTTTGGGCCAACTAGTATCGAGTCGTCCCGAGTCCGCTTGGCGAGGGCCCACCGGGCGCTGGCCAAACGTTGACCGGGATCGTGATGTGGTTCTGTTCACCTCGTTGGAAATAAGGAGACCGGGCAATGCCCCGATTCTTGCGCTACGCGCTCTCGCTAAGTCTGTGTTGTGTCGGTTCCCAACTTTATGCTCAGAAAGCTCTGACTGAGTTGTACGGCGAGGGAGTCCACCGGTACTTTGCCGGTGACAGCTTTCAGGCCGATCAAATGTTCTCACGCGTTATCGAGAGTGGTGTGCAAGACCCGCTCGTTTACTACTTCCGTGGCCTAGTTCGAGAGTATCAAGGCGACGGCGGCGATGTTGATTTTGAGGAAGGCGCGCGGTTGGAGGCTGCCGGCAAACGCTCGCTGGGATTGCGAAATGGTGTTGGCGATGCGTTAGCGCGGATCCAAGGCCACACGCGCATCAAGATTGAAAAGGCTCGCCGCGATGCCCGCATCGCGGCAGAACTACAGGCACAACTCATGCAGGGACCTAGTGAAACGGCTGGCGAAGTTGCTCCGCCGTCGACGGTTCCCGACCAGCCACCGGTCGTCCCACCAACCGACCCGACCGATTCGTTCGGAGAGCCAGCTGCAGACGATATGCCCGCACCAGCGGTTGCTCCTGAGCCGGGCGTTGAACCTGAGGTGGACACCGAATCGGATCCTTTCGCCGACGATACGGCCGTTCCGCCAGCTGCAGATTCCCCGGCAGCAGATACCCCGGCAGCAGATACCCCGGCAGATCCATTCGGTACGGATCCTGCCACTCCGCCGGCCGACGATCCATTCGGTACAGACGCTGCCACTCCTCCAGCCGACGATCCATTCGGTACAGACGCTGCGACTCCTCCAGCGGCCGATCCGTTTGATACCGAGGGCTTGCCTGCTGGCGATGCTGCTAGCGATGCTGGACTTTCAAATCCATTCGGAGACTAAGGAGACTAATGCCGCGAGCGGCAGCAGTGAGCCGGAGCTCTGAGCAAACGATAGCCTGTGAGAGACGCCGCGACAGACCCGTTACGGCGTCTCTTTGTTTTACGCTTGCCGTAGCGTCCTCTGCGCCACATGATAAGATAAAAGGGGATGGTTGCATTCAGCGTCGAGCACCTTGCGTGTAAGCCTTGGCTCTTGCTCCTCACACTTCATTTTCTTGTTATAAAAGTTGTTTCTGCATGTTGGCAAAACGGGTGATCCCCTGCTTGGACGTCAGTGAAGGACGCGTTGTCAAAGGGACCAATTTCGTTAACTTGCGGGATGCGGGGGACCCCGTGCAAGTGGCCGCGCGGTACGAACGCGAGGGTGCGGACGAGCTGGTTTTCTTGGACATCACCGCCAGCCACGAGCGCCGCGGTATCATGCTGGACGTCGTGAGCCGCACCGCCGAGCAGGTCTTCATGCCCCTCACCGTCGGCGGCGGAATCCGCACGCTCGAAGATATTCGGACTCTCTTGCAAGCTGGCTGCGATAAGGTCTCGATCAATACCACCGCCTGCCAAGACCCCGAATTCATTGCCCGTGCCGCCGATCGATTCGGAAGCCAGTGCATCGTCGTGAACATCGACCCCAAACGGGTGCAACGCAACGGGCGCGAAGTCTGGGAAGTCCATATTCATGGCGGTCGAACCCCTACCGGCCTGGAAGCCGTTTCCTGGGCCCAGCGCGTTGAACAGTTGGGGGCCGGGGAAATCGTCCTAACCAGTATGGATTGCGATGGTACTTGCGATGGTTACGACCTTGAAATCACCGCGGCTGTCAGTCAAGCGGTGGGGATTCCGGTGGTTGCTAGTGGCGGTGCCGGGTGTCCTGAGCACCTAGCTGATGCAATTCAGCTTGGTAAAGCCGATGCGGCGCTGGCGGCCAGTATTTTTCACTTTGGGCAGGTTACAATAGAACACACCAAACGCGTCATGGCGGAGCGGGGCATTCCCGTTCGTTTGTGAAGCTCGAGCATACGCTTAGGGGTTCGATCGGCAGCCAGGAAGTTGGCAACTGAGCCGGTTAAGGCAACCCGAGTCGATCGAGCAGAAGCAGCGGGCCGCGAAACTTTTCCAACACACAGATAGACCACTCTTCGTTTACTTTTGGAGGAATTTGCATGGCAACAGTCGAAGCCAATCCGCCTACCGCTGACGCTACTCTGGATCGACTGGTCGGGAATCTACTCAAGGAGCGCGAGCCGCTTGAGGTCGACAAAATTTTTCGTGCTCTGGTCAAACTCGAGGGAAGCGACTTGCACATGAAAGTCGGTAACCCCCCCATCGTTCGCGTCAACGGAACGCTTAAGCCGTTAAACCGGCCGCCGATCGAGAACGAAGAAATGGTGCGGTTGCTCGTACCCATGATGGATCCTCGTGCCCGACGGATATTTGAAGAAGAGGGCGGGGCTGACTTTGCCTACGTGGTCGAAGTGGAAGGAGTGAACTGGCGATTTCGCGTGAACATGCTCAAGCAGCTTGGTAAAATTGGCTTGGTGGCGCGCCGCGTGAATAATTACATTCCACCGTTTAAGGGACTCTACCTACCCGATGCGATTGAAACTCTGTGCCATTATGACCAGGGGATGGTGCTGCTGGCCGGGGTGACTGGTTCGGGAAAAAGTACCTCGATCGGCTCGATTCTTAATTACATCAACTCGATTTACAGCAAGCACATTTTAACGCTCGAAGATCCGATCGAGTTCGTTTATACCGAAGATAAATGTTTGATCAATCAGCGCGAAATTGGCCAAGATGTGAAGGACTTTGAGATCGGCATGAAGCATGCGGTCCGAGAGGATCCGGATATCATTTTGGTCGGTGAGATGCGTGACCAAGAAACGTTCATGACAGCCATTCACGCGGCTGAAACCGGGCACTTGGTGTTTGGAACCATTCACGCTTCGAGTGCCCCGACAACGATCGGTCGTATTCTCGACTTGTTTCCTGAAGAGATGCACGGGGCGATTCGTTCGGCCATCGCCTTCAACATGAAGGGGATCGTGGCTCAGAAACTACTGAAGTCTATTAAGCCTGGTGTGGGCCGGGTACCGACGGTCGAGATCATGACCTTTACACCGATGATCCAGAAATTGGTTTTGGAAGGAAAGGACTCGAAGCTGCCCGATGCGATTCGAATCGGTGCGGCCGAAGGGATGCAGGACTTTACCATGAGTCTCAAGAGTCTAATTGATTTGGAGTTAATTGACCGCCCCACCGCCTTTGCCGTTGCTCCCAACAAAGATGCGCTCAAAATGGCGCTTAAAGGTATCCAAGTTAGCCAACCAGGTATTATCTAAACCATGCTACGAAAAAAGAAAACTGCCTCCGCTTCTTCGGGTTCCAAGGGGGGGCAAATTGAGTTGCCGCCACTCGAATTCAAGCCCAAGGCTCCCGATGCCAAGCAACAACAAGGCATCTTGATTGCTTGCCGCAGCATGGAACAGTATGGCGCTGCGGTGATGGTGCTGGCGCATGCCTTTACCTCTCGGGCGGACCAAGTCATGCTCGATTTTTCGCAACAAGGTGTAGCCGTTCGATATCGCGTGGATGGCAATTGGGAACGCATGCCTCCCATGGATCGTCCCACCGGCGACGGTGTGTTGGTCATCTACAAACGCCTTTGCAATCTCAACCCGGCTGACCGTCGAAGTCAGCAGAAGGGGCTCCTGCCGGTCAAGTTCGCTGGTAACGACTGGATTCTCGAATTCGTAAGCCAGGGTATGCCAACTGGTGAACGGGTGCTGATCCGCATCGAACCCAAGAAGTCGGTCTTAAACACCCTCGCCGATCTGGGTATGCGCGACAAAATGCAGGAGCAACTTAAAACGTTGCTCAATGGCAGTGAGTCGATGTTCATCTTCAGTGGCCCCCCCGGCCACGGCCTGCCCACCACATGGCGCGTGGGACTCGAAGCCGCTGACCGTTTCGTACGCGACTTTCATGCCGTGCAAGATATCCGGCTTGATGAACCTGAGCAGATCAACATTGCGCGTCACACCTTCGATGGAGCGGCCGGCGAGACGCCGATGACCGTCCTCAAAAGTCTCTTGCTCAAGCAACCGGATGCGCTGATTTTGCCCGACTTTGTTACACCCGAAGTAGTAAAGCTGTTGTGCGAGGAAGTGGTCGAGGAACATCGTTATCTGATTACCCGGATCCAGGCCGGATCAACCATCGAAGCCCTCTTGCGGCTGATCGCCACGTACAAAGGTTCGGCCAAGGAACTGGTAAAGATCGCTTCCGGGGTTATCAACCAGCGACTCATTCGCCGCTTATGTACGGCTTGCCGCCTGCCATTCCAACCGACCCCTCAGCTGTTACAAAAGCTGGGAATTCCCGTGGGCCGCGTCAGAGAACTTTACCAACCCTGCATCCCCCCACCGCCCGAGCAACGAGTCGATGCCAACGGCAAGCCAATTGAGATTGAGATTTGCAAGCGCTGCGGGGGACGTGGCTATTTCGGACGGGCTGCCATTTTCGAATTGCTCTTGGTCAACGATGAAATTCGCCGGGCCATTCTGCAAAATCCAGCCCCAGAACATGTTCTGAAGGTGGCTCGTCAAAACGGCTTCCTGACGTTACAAGAGGAAGGTGTCTTGTCGGTTGCCACTGGCCTGACAAGCCTGCCCGAACTGCAGCGCGTTTTGGCAAGTAAGTAAAGCACTCCTTACTCCTTACTCCTTACTCCTTACTCCTTACATTTCCCTAAGGTCTCAAGACACGATGCCCGCCGCCATGACTGATCGCCCCGCCTTTCGCAACTTGGATGTGGAGAGTGAGTTTGATCGACCACCCATTAGCAAGTTGGCCATTGCGTCTTTGATGGTTGGCGTCATCAGTTTAGTCAGCCCCTTATCGTTTTATCTGATACCGTTGTCACTTATCGCCATCGGCATGGGATCTCTGGTTTTGTGGAAATTGAGCCGTGATGGGGCCCTGGGAGGAATCAAACTTGCGCTGGCCGGTTTGGGGCTGGGAGTCATTTCAAGCGTCTGGTGCTTGACGGCGTCTTTGGGGACAGCCGCCTATCTCCACCAAGAGGCTGCGCGCAATGCCAAGCTTTATCTAGAACTCATCGCCAAAGGGGAAGTCTATCAGGCCTTGGAATTGCATGTCCCGAAACAGAACCGACAAATTGCCGGTACGGACTTGGCGAGTCACTATCGCTCAAAGACAGGCGAAAAAGCCGATTTGGCGCTCGAAATCCTCGAATCCGAAGCAACCCAATCGGTTGTTGCAAGCGGTCCTGACGCCGTGTGGGAATACCATCGGGGGCTGGATATCCGAACCGAACGCAGCGTGCAGACGATCTTCGTTCAGATGCGTAACGCCTCCCAACCCTCGCAAGTCGTGAATGTGGTTCTTACTCGTCGCTTTTACGTGGACGAGACCGGACAGCGCGTGGCTTTTTGGAACATTGAACGCACTTCCCTCCCGCAAGTTCAAAACTCCGCCGCAAAGTTTGCGGCTGCCTAACGTTAGTCCTGCTTGATGCCGAGTTGTTTGATTAGTTTTGGCGCAAACCTAGGCAATGCCCGCGCGACGATCGAACTCGCCGCGGAACAGCTGCAGCACAAGCTAACGGCAACGGATCGGTTGTTTCAGCTCAGTCCGTTGTATAAGACGCCCCCCGTGGGTGGACCAAGCGGGCAACCTCCGTTCATTAACGCCGTTGCAGCCGTCGAGACGCAGCTTTCACCCTGGGAGGTCTGGCATGCAGTGCGCGATGTGGAACAACAACTTGGACGGGAGCGGTTTCAGCGCTGGGAAGCCCGACGCATCGACTTGGATATCTTGCTTTTCGACGATGCCCGCATTTGGACACCGCAATTGAAAATCCCACATCCGCGGATGTGCATGCGGCGATTTATACTTGCGCCCGCTGCGCAAGTAGCTGGCGACTGGCTTGATCCGGTGACCGGTCAAAGCATCGCCGCACTCGCCAAGGCTCTCGACCAGGGACGCGGCAATCTGATGCTGTGCGCTGACCCCAAAACCCGACCTGAATTGCTGCTTGAGGAGGTGGCGCGGCATACATTGGCAAAATGGGAAACGGTCAGTCATGGCGACTCGGTGACCGAACCGTCCGTCGATAACTCGTCGCGGTGGGTAGCCCTAGCTCCCCGCCAACTCGAGGGGCTGCTTGCCGACCAGTCCGCGCAGGCTAGACCCGACGCTCGCGTTTCCTCACTGATTCCAGCTCCCGAGCCGAAACTGGTGGTCTTCTTGGTTGACCCGCATGCATCGAGCGGCGCTCAGTGGGAAGATCTCTATCGCGGACTTGCCCGACGTCTAAATCTTTCTAGCGGTGCTGCGTGCGACCAACCTCAGTTGGAAAGGTGGTCACTGCATCTGCCAAAGTACTTGCTAGCTACCGACGATCGGCAGTGGGCAGTGCACGAATTGGTCTCTGCCCTCGAAGCCATGGACTGCCCCATTGAGCAAGTCCGGGAATGACAAGCTCGCGTACTAAGCACTCGCCAGTGCATCACCGAGTCTCGCTTGCTGCTTTGCTCAATCATTGTTCTGGGCTGGCCTCGAGTTGCGTACGCAGACGCTGCCGGGCGCCATCGCGGTAGATGACGATGTCTGCCTGGGTACCAACCGGGGTCAGCCCAACAGTCCTGACGAGATGTCCGTCGTCTTCGATGCGCCGCCCCTGAAATTCGACGATCACATCGCCAATGCGTACCCCCGCCCGCTCCGCCGGGGAATTGGCGATGATCGATTTCACCAAGGCACCGTTGGTGTTGCTCATCCCCAATCGCCGGGCAGTGGCCAGATCGAAGCCGTTCTCCAATTGAACGCCCAGGTACGATCGAAGTAACTTGCCGCGAGTAACCAATTGCTCAGCCACGACAACCGCCATATTAATCGGTATCGAGAAACCGATTCCTTCGTTGCCACCGGAATTACTGGCGATGGCCGTGTTGATACCGATCACTTCACCCCGCAAGTTGAGCAGCGGTCCACCACTGTTGCCCGGGTTGATGGCAGCGTCTGTTTGGAAAAAATCTTGGATTTCGATTTCCTTCGAACCCAATTCCAAATTGCAACGTCCCTTGGCACTCAGAATTCCGTACGTTACTGAATGGCTTAAGCCGAAGGGGCTTCCGACAGCAAGCACAAAGTCGCCAATGTCTAATAAATCACTATTTCCGACCCGGGCCGGTATTGCATCGCCACGCTCGATTTGCAAGACCGCTACATCGGTTGCCGGATCGGTCCAAATGTTCGTTGGTCGCAGTATCTGTCCATCGTTGAGTTCAATGCGGATCGACCCCACTTCGGCCGGATAGACCACATGTCGATTGGTCAGCACGTGCGGGCGTCCAGCGATATTAACAATCACCCCGGCCCCCGCTTCTTCAATGCGACTGCTGGCGAAACCTTTCCCCGGATCTGACTTCTTCGTTGCCTCGATGTGCACGATGCTTGGGCTAGCGAATTTAACGATTCTGCGGATTAGCCCGAGTTGACGATCGAACGCATCCGCTTCGCGCTGCAGCTGCTGGTACTCGTAGTCGCGGTCATTCGTCGCCGGATAGATGGGCTCTTCCAGCTGCAGTCGCTGGACCCCCGCTGCCCCATCACGCGAAACCTGGAGATCACGCCGCGAAGAACCGAGTGGGTCGGGCGCGTTGAATGTCGTCGCTGACTCATTGGACGAACGCAACGTGATCTGTGCGAGCAAGCTGGAACTGTGGCTACCCCCGAGCGAGACACCCAAACCGAGCGCTAAGCAGCGTTGAATCCAGCAGGAACTGAGCAACATAAGGTACCTCGAGCGGCTGGCTGTGCAGCTGGCCAATCCTTAGAGCTGTCATCGCTCTCGCTGGCCAGGCACACAGTTCCGTTGATGAATCCACCCCCCCCCCCGCGCAACAATCCGGCTGCGCGAGAGAAACGTTAAAGCGTTAAGCTGTGGAATCGGCAGTCCGGCCGAGTCACTTCGAAGTGAATACGGGTGCAGCGACTGAATAGCAGCATTCGGTCGCTGCCTATGCTCTTAAATCTCGGTATGCGGGAAGGCGCAATTGTGCACATCGATCCGATCGCACCGATCATGCGTCATGGGAGCTACGCCCTATCATAGGCTTCGCCTGAAAATTGGGACCAGCCCCTGGTAGCCACATTTTCAGCACTGATCTGGCACTTGATACATAGCTTGGCGTACGGAAGTGCTTCGAGCCTGGCAAGGGGGATTGGCTTTTGGCAATCCTCACAGGCACCATAACCACCTGAATGCAGCCGCTCAATGGCCTGCTCGATCTCCGCCAATTCCAAACTCTCACCTTCGGCCAATTGACTCGTCACTTCTTCGTGAGCCGTATCGAGCGCAAAATCTGCGATATCCCCCGATGCCAAAGCCAACTGCCGCAACGCGGATAAGTCCCCTTGGAGGGCAGACCGTAGGGCATCGCGTCGATTCATGAGAACCGACTTCATACTTTGCAACGCTTCATCGCGATTCATGGTTGCCTCCTCATCGTTTATGTGAATGACCCACTGGTACTTCGAAATCGAATGCACTCGGTTTTGCCGATCGTACGTCATCGGTGGGCACCGCAGGCATGTCGCCTCGTCAACTAGACACTTACAAAATCATTGTCCGCCAACCGAGTTTCGACCGGCAGCCATCCGAGCCCATCTTGGATAGGTGCAAATCCGAAGCCAGCCGCGACACTTGTTCCACTGCCAGCCGCGTTGACCTTTTGCATGGACGCAGTCGGCAGCAGACGCTCGGGTCGCTTGCGTGCCAGGAGCCCGCGCATCAACCCCTCGTAACCACTCACCATCGAATCCAAAGTCCAACCCGCCCGCACATGCTGCCTTCCCGCTCTTCCTAAATTGGTTGCCAAGTGAGTATCCCCCAGCAGCCTGCAGAGCGCGGCGCTCGTGCTCGCGGCGCTCAGCGGTTCGGTCAACAAGCCCGTCTTCAAATGAATAACCGTCTCACTTATCGAACCCACGGCGGGCGCTACCACCGGGATCTCGCAGGAGAGCGCTTCCAGTATCGAAACCGGATTGGCCTCATTGCGGCTCGTCAAGCAAAAAGCATCCATACCCGCGAGCAGGTGTTCGGTGTCGTCGCGGCTCCCCAACAAATGAAAATGGCTCTCCAGTCGTAGACTCGCGATCTTGCCTTCGATGGCCGCTCGTTCGGGTCCGTCGCCGACGATCACAAAATGTGTTTTTGGATGGCGGAGCCGCACTTCGTTGGCAGCCTCTACGAATTGACCGTGATTTTTTTCGTCGCGTAACGCAGCCACGATGCCCACAATTTGACTATCGTTGGAAATCTGTAATTCGCTACGCAGCCATGTGCGGGTAGCCTGATTCGGTCGGAAGCGATCTGCATCGACACCATTCGGGATCACAAAGATCCGTTCGGTCGGAAACTTCTCATGCTTTGCCATGTACTCGGCATGCGGTTGAGCCACGGCAATGAAGCCATCCGTGATCGGCGTCAGCCAACGGTTAAGGCGCCCGACTCCATCGGGCCAACCGGTAGAGTGCAGCGCACTGCACACCACGGGAACTCCCGCCCACCGCGCTGCCAATCGCCCCCAGAACATCTTATCGCCGGCCCCCACCGTGATCACCACTTCCGTCTCGCGCTGCCGAAACAAGTTCGTGAGCTTCGTCAGAATACGACGATCCCATTTCGACTTGAGGAGATTCGCGTACAGCGGCACCTCGCGCGCAATGGCATCACCGAGTGGACCAGGCTCCTTCAAACAAACAACCTCGGGGGCGAAAACTTGGCGGTCGAGTCGTTGGATCAGATTCAGCAGCAACGTCTCGGCACCTCCCACGGGTAAACTCGTGATGACGAAAGCGACTCGGAGTGGCCGGGGAGTGGGTCGGTTCTGGGGCATCATATTCGATAAGCTGGTTTGTAGCGGAGGCAATCCGCAATGAGTTTAACGCAATGAATTTGACGCAGTGAGTTTCGAAGCAATGAGTTTCGCAGCAGTGAGTTTCGAAGCTTGAAGCGAGCATGAGCCACCTTTCTTCAGTACTGTCCGGCGAAGAAGGTCTGCTAACTGGATTGGGGACGTGATAGCTGAAACGACTTAGGAGCAACATCGGTCGCCGCAGTCGGCTCCTGTTTTGATTCGGCGAAAGGCAACTCGGTTGTGTCTTCCAGCTTGCGTCGATCGAGGGTTAACCAGTTCTTGAGCCGCTCCACGCCGGGATCGGCATGGATCCGCCGCAAGTGAAAGCCAATGGATTTAGGCCAATTCAGCGCGCCGTAAGCCGTACAAAACCCGGCTAACCCCAATTCGCTGATCACATCAACCGCAGCTTGCGTCACATTCTGCGGCAGTCCATACGGGAAAGCGAAGTAGCGGACGTCGATCTTCAACCAACGCCGCAGGTCATCGATGCTGCCACCAATTTCATTCCGAATGGCTCCAGCCTCGGCTACTTGTCCCATGTCCGGGTGATGCCGCGTATGGGCCCCGACCTCCATTCCCAGATCGATGAAGCTGCGCAGTTCAGCCACCGTGTTGGGAGCGAGTGAAATTCCAGTTTTTTGGTCGTGCGGAAAGGGTAGCCCGGTTCGCACAAACTCGGTCGATACGAAGTAAGTGGCCGTTAGATTGCGACGCGCCAACTCGGGAATGGCGTACTCAGCATTTTCGCTATAGCCATCATCGAAGGTTAAAGCAACTGTTGGGCGGTCGCAAAACGGAGCTTGGATCCGCCGCTGCGCTTCAGCCAAGGAGACGATATCGTAATGCTGCTGCAACCAATCGAGTTGCTCGGCGAAGTTCTTGCGACTCATCGTCCAACCATTTGGATGTTTATCTGCAATCCGATGGTAGAAGAGAATCGCTACCGGCATTTCTCCCCGTTCACGCAATTTGTCGAGTAGCTCTCGGCGCGAGCGGCGGGTCAATTTTTGGTAAAGCCACAGGGCCGATTCACGCATGATGCACTCTCACTCAAGCTGCGTTTGAGCCGTCGCAGGTTCAACGTCGGCTGCGGTATCTTCGTTGATTTGTGTTCCTGATGATTAGCACCTCCTAATACCACTTGGTCCCGAGGGCAAATGAATACTGCGATACAAACGCACCGGACGTCGCCACAAATCGAGCGGTAAACACCAGCAACCATGCCCCCCATGCAGACTTTAACGATTGTGCTTTTAATACCCCGTCCGTTGCCTGTTCTTGGTGAGCGGCAAGACTCCATCGCGCACAATTTTCTTGGCGGGCTTCCGCTGCCAGCTTGGGGGCGTGACCTATGCTTTTGCATAGAGGCGCTGTTCTTTCACCGCTCGACGGCTCCGCTTCGCGGATGACTAGCAGCAGGCTGCGTCTAAAACAGTTCTGGCTGCCCGCAGTGCTGGCATCCATTCCTCCCGCGATGATTCGAATATGGAACTGCTGATATTCCTGGGCTTGGTCACCACGTTACCCTGGTTGGGGCGACTTCTGTCCCAAGCGCGGATCGTGCCGTTGGCTGCAGTCGTATTGGCTGCTGGCGTTGTCGTGGGACCGTTGTTCTTCTCCTTTCAACTCGGAACGCAACTCAGCATCGATCGCATCTTGCTCGTGGTAGTCGTCGCCAAGTGTTGCATGATGTTGTGGCATAACCGCGAAGCTCGCCCTAACTTGCAACACTTGGACTGCTTGCTCGGCATCCTGGCCCTCTGGCTGTTGTTGAGCGCTCTCCCAGCCACTGCGCCACCTAAAGAAATGTCGCCGACCAGCCGCTGGCTGACCTTTATCGCCATACCCTTGGCCATGTATGGCGTAGTCCGCGCCTCCAATATCAAACTGAGCGACCTCCGTTGGTTGATCAACGTCATCATCGGCCTAGGTGTTTACCTTGGTATCATCGGAGTGCTCGAAGTCGCCAACCTGCATGCCTTGATCTTTCCACGTTACATCGCCGATCCAACGAACTGGGAGTTCCTGGGGCGGGCCCGTGGTCCGTTGCTCAACCCAACGGGCAACGGCGTCGTCATGACCATCGCGTTTTCGGCCGCTGTCTCCCGCCTATTGCAAGAGCGGACACGCAGCGATCAGGTTCGCTTCGGTATTGCTGCCTGCATCATCGGCATCGGTATCGTAGCTACCTTGACTCGCAGTGTTTGGATCGGCGGCATGCTCGTCGGATTGTATGTCGGCTGGATTTACCTACGCCGCTATTTGCCCACTCTGGCCCTGTTTGGCATGGCTGTGGTGGTTTTGGCCGGCACGGTGGCACCCCAGGATAACCTGCTGGCCATGAAACGGGACAAACACTTAAGCGCTGCCGATGCTTTGCGATCGATCCAACTGCGACCCGTCTTGGCGCTGGTCGCTTGGAACATGTTCCAGGACAGCCCCCTAACTGGACATGGTTATGGGGGTTACTTTCATTCATCCCTGCCGTATCTCTCCACACGCTCACACGCTGCCGCACTCGACACTGTTCGCCCTTACATGCAGCACAACGTCTTGCTCTCGTTACTAGTTGACGCTGGCCTAATTGCCACCGGTTTGTTCGTTGCCTCGATTGGACTGATGGGAATTGCTGGCTGGCAATTGTCGAGGAATGTTCATTTCGCGTCAGAGGTCCGCACGCTGGGAATGATGATGATCGGGTGCTTAGCAGGCTATCTCTTCAATGGCATGTTTCATGATGTTAGCGTGATCCCCATGGCCAATAACTTTTTGTTGCTTTTTGCCGGGCTAACGACATCGGTCTACGCGGCCAAGGAGCAGTTTCCGGCGGTCAGTCCCAGTCACATCCCCGCAAACCGTGATCTTAGATCTTGGGAGCCGCGTCTAGCATTGGGGCGACGCGCTACCGATGTTCCCCCCACGAGTCTTTACACGAGTTGAGCCCCTCCCATGAGTAAAACACAGCACAACGACAACCGACTTGGCGAAATTGACAAGCTCAAGGGACTCGCTATTTTCTTAGTTGTCTTGGGGCACGTCGTGGCCCGCGAGGCGCCTGCAGGCAACGCTTGGTATGTTGAACTGCAAGAGACAATTTACTTATTTCATATGCCACTGTTCATGTTTTTGTCCGGCCTGATCTTGGCTTACGCGCGGAAACCGATCCAAAGTCTAGGTGCTTATCGCCGCTACGTGATCGGTAGGTTCTTCCGATTGATGCCGGCCTACTTGATTTTTTCGTTGATTGTCTTCGTGGGCAAGATGCTCATGGGACGCGTCTTGTATGTCGATAATGCCGCCGAGTCATGGTGGAATTACTTTGACGTTGTCATCAATCCACTGAGTTCTTATTGCGCGTACCTGTGGTACATCTACGTATTATTCATTTTCTCGGCCATCGCGCCTATCGCTTATTATGTGACTCGGCAACGCATTTACTATTTGTTGCCACTTTGCCTGGCAGTGCACTTTGTAGAGTTGCCCGGCTACTTTGGGTTGTCGAGTGTGGGTGAATATGCGTTTGTGTTCGTCCTCGGCTGCACTGCCGGTGAACACTATCAAGCCTATTCAAAGTGGTTGGAGCAGTATGGAGCCTTGTTCGTCACCCCCTTTGTCGTCACCCTCTTTTTTGCGAATGCTTGGGATGTCCCCAAGTTCGTGTTAGGGCTGATGGCCATCCCCGCCTGTCAACCGTTGGTTGGCATGCGCCTTGCCGATGGCTGGAATGTCTTGACGACGTTGGGCTACTACACGTTCCCCATATATTTGATGAACACGCTTTTTATTGGCGTCGCCAAAGGGGTGATGTTCAAGTTTGCAAGTTGGGATGGAGTGAATTTTTTCTGGTTCGCCCCCATGCTGCTCTTCATTGGCATTGTGGGTCCCATCGTTGCAAGTGAGCTGTACGCGCGGAGAAAACAGCTATTTCCCGCTAGATCATTTGATCGTCAATGGAGCAACTAAATCGCGTTTCTCCCCAATCCGCTAGCCAATCACCCAAGAACGTCGCGGATCGCTCCGCCGCTCCCTGAGCCATCAACGCCAAGTCTCATCGCCCCCGCATCAACAACTGCCCCGCAGCGTACGGCCGTGAACGCCGCGTCCCCCCTGTTGAAAAGTGTTTCGAGCGGGAGGTTTAGAGTTAGCTCAAGTCACCCCGCCAAATTCCACAAGCTCATGATGTCTGTGGAAGTGCTCCGGAAAAAAAACGAGCACCCCTAGGCGCGGTAAGGGTCATGAGTACTATTTAACTCGCGGGATGGAGCAGCCCGGTAGCTCGCGAGGCTCATAACCTCGAGGTCGTCGGTTCGAATCCGGCTCCCGCAACTTCTCTGTTTGGTTAGGAAACTGACCGCAGTAGGTTATTTGATTAAGCCGGTG
>JBGSHW010000011.1:0-19185 GCA_041751975.1 Pirellulaceae bacterium | reverse complement strand
AAAACACGATCATCAACCAGGCTGGCAGGTGATCTGGGAAGGCTGGAAAGAACTTCTACCAATGGTCATAGGTTACGACGTCGCAAAAGCAAAGTACTACAAAAAATGTGGCTAAACCTAAGGGCTAGCGCCTTGCCGCTCACGAAAAACCGGCAGCTAGCGCCTGGCCGCTCACGAAGTAATAAGTCTAGCAGGTCCGGGCGTCGCGGATTGTTTTTTGAAAGATTCGCAGAATTTTTGCAAATCGATGTCCCTTGCCATAAGTGAATCCCGCAGAGCAGTTTGTATCGATGATTGGCAGGTTGCCCGTCGCCACGCTTAGGCATACTGTTGGAAAGCGATCCGATCATGAAGTACGTTTTGACGATGGCTGCTGTCTACACACTGTCGCTGATCAGCCTCACTCCTGCACGCACCCAAGTGACAGCCAGCTCTACTCGACCGGGGGTGTCGCCAAGTATTTTTAGGGATAAAGAGGTTTCGCCGAGGTGTGCCGCGCAACTTACCCTCCCCGAGTTCATCCAAGCTTTCCGCTTGAATTCACTCGGGGAGGTGCGGCCTATCAAGACCGGGAAGAGACGCACTGGCTATCCCAGGAAACACGTGACGACCTGATTCAATCAACTGCCCAACTAGCGTTGATAGATAGGCAGATAGTGGTATTTGACCGACAAACTCAAGATGGCCATGCAGGTCGTATAAACATTTCCGGCGCCACCCTCTTCGCCACCCCCTGCGGACCATGCTCCGTCCGCTTGCTGCTTGTCAAGCAAGAGCTCTTTGACCAGCAGCTCGGCGCGCTCCGCCGCATCCCCACCGCGCTGATGCATACCTTGCGCGTAATAATATATTCCATAGAAAAAGAAGCGGTCGTTCCATTTCGGTGGATGCTGCTCCAGCCACTCGGTAGCCCCCAACACCAATGGCGATTCGTACTGGCCGCACACCTGCAAGGCCAACAAACCGGCGGCTGTCATGGCGAATGTCGGATTGCTGTTCTCGGGAAGATAGCTAAAGCCCGCCACCGCATCGGCCGGAGTACCATCGGCGTCGAGACGCGATGTGTAGGAACGTTGCAAGTATCGAATCGCCCCATCGATCGCCACGGCAGGAACGTTCAGCCCATCGTTGTTCGCGGATCGCAGAGCCATCAACTGCCAGACGCTCACCGACAAGTCCGCATCGCTTGAGTTGGGGGTGTAGCGCCACCCACCCGCGTATTGCTTAGGCTTCTTCTGCGCCTGAGCGCTTAAGATCAAATCGATCGCCCGCTGGCAACGACTGAGTAGCAAACGATCTTGCGCGTCGTTAGCCCCCATGCCGATCATCTCCGTCAACATCAACGCAATGATCCCATGCCCGTACATTCTCGATCCATCCCGATTGCCATAGTAGCCATCCTTGTCGATGCGATCGTCAAGTAACACGAAATCGAGGGCACGGCTGGCCGCCTCCCCCTGCACACCAGTTTCGCTCGGCGTCACCCCGGTACTTGCCATCGCCATGATTGCCAAAGCCGTCATGGTGGTTTCATACTGCCGATCGGTGATGGAGCCATCCTCACGTTGCTTGGAGAGTAAATACGCCACACCGCGCTCAACAGCCAAGTCAACTTCGTCGGGTGCAAGATCAAGACTCGCCTCGGCCGTCTGTGCCGACAGTTGGCTACCGCAGGAAACAAGACACGCGAGGAAAAAGATAGCAGAGCAGATAACAGAACAGCCCACCACTGTTACCGCATGAACAACTTGGTGGAACAAACGTGTGCATGCAGCTGGGGCAGTGTGTAGTGAAGTGCGAAGACTATTCATGGTTGTTTGGTCTCCAGCTGGCTGCGTTCGGAAAGCCCGCGAAAGTAGGCCTCGACCTGCCGTCGGACATGCGGTGCCAGAGAGTCACGCCGCGTTTCAGTGACCTCTTCGGCGGCCCGTTCGCGCAACTTCCCCCAGTCCTCCTCAATGCGATCGATATCCAGCATGCGGACTTGTACCGGCGGTTGCGGATTCATATTCGACAGCATCGATTGCGTCGCCATCCCTTGATCGGCACTGGCCTTTGCCGCTGGGGGTTGCCGAGTTCGACTGAGTCTGTTGGCAAGTTGCTTGGCAGCTTCGGTCAGGGTTGAAGCCGCCGAGTCACTGGGCGAACCGGCCTTGGCTGAGTTCGCTGCTTGGTTGTCTTGCCCACCCAACTCGCTCGAGGCCTGCTGCTGGGCATCGAGCTCATCCAACAACCGCGCCATCTGTTGTGGCGAGAGCGGGTTTTTACCTCCAGCTGCTTGCGAGCCTTGATTCGCCTGCGAACTATTTTCCCGACTGCTTGTCTGGCTTGCCGTCTGACTTGCCGTCTGACTTGCCGTCTGACTCGCTGATTGACTGCTTGCACTGGTGTTCGGTTGAGCTGCGCTGGCCAGTGTTCTACGGACGGCGTCGGCCGAGGCTGCCAGGGCACTGGCTGCTTGCTCGCTCGCCTGCAGGCTGGCCTGCGTTGCTTCAGCGGAAGCTTGTCCGGTCTGGGATTGATTGGAAAGAGCATCCTCCTGAGCGGTCGCAAGCTTGGCTTTCGCAAACTGGACCTCGTTGGCGTGCACCTCGTCCGCCTGACGAGCAAGTGCATCGAGTTCGTCGCTCAGCGTTTCATTCTTAAGTCGTTGCTCATGACGGGCCGCTCGGGCCAGCGTCTTGGCGGCCTCCGTCGCACCGCTCCCGATCTCCTGCTCGCGCTCCACCGCCTCGCGGAGTTGCTGGCTAGTTGCCTGAACCGGCACCGGTTGATCATCGCTCCAGAGTTGCAAGTCGCTCGCCAAATCACGACTACGAGCGGCTGCGCGGGCCGATAAAGCAGAGGCCAACTCGCTGCTCGGGTTCTTCGACTCCAGCGCGGAGGGTTGCTCAAGATTGACCTCCTCGCGACGTCGCTTGGCGATATCAACCCGCTGACTGAGTTCCTCGCGCAGTTGTTGCTGTGCCTGCTCGGTTGCCTCAAGCTGCGCCAATCGCATTTGCTGTGTCCTTACCTCTTCCCGCAACCACTGTTCATCAACGTTTTCCTCGAGTCGCTTTTGAGATCGCTCGAGCTCGCGCGTCAGCTGTTGCATCTGCTGTTCATTGCGTTTCAAGCCCGTGTCGACTTGGTGCAATTGTTGTTGCACCCTTCGCTCGTTTTGCTGTGCCTGTCGAGCATTTTGTTGCTGCAGGCGTCTTTGTAAATCGCGCATCTCGCGGCGGCGGTTATTTAAGTCGGCATCGTTCGGATGGATCGCCTCTGCGTTGGACAAATCCTTTCCTTTCTGTTCGAGCACCGGGGCTGCCGCATTGAGCACATCCTGTAGAGTGTTCGCCACCCGCCGCATTTCAACCAGTATGGCCTGCTCATCGAGCGTGCGTGCCTGTTCGAAAGCGGCTTGCAGTTGTTCCTGCACCTGTTGCAATTGTCGTGCGGGCACCTGCTGCTTGCCCGCTGCGGAGGTTTGGATCGCTTCATGGAGCAATGATTCGGATAACTGTTCCGCTAACTCGCCGACCTGCTTGAGATCGTGGGCCAACAAATCTTTTTTCGCTTGGATGCTTGGATCAGACCGTTCCAGCGCCGTTGGAATGGTCTTCTGCTGCGCCACTGCGTGCTCGAGCGCCTCGAGCGCTTGCTCAGCCGCACTCCGCGCGATCTGCGACAATTCCTGTTGCATCGGTGGATTCACTTGCAACTGCTGTTCGAGCTGACGTAGGATCTCCTGGGGTGACCCCTGCGCCATTCTGGAGAGCCGTTCGGCTTGTTCATAATCGCGCTGGTTTCCTGCGTTCGACTCAGTGGGAGTCGCTCCCGGTGTGAGCGCGTTCAAGTCTGCCATGCCTTGTGTGTGCGTCGCATCGTCGGCTGGCAGCGAACCCAAGTTTTCAAAGTGCTGGGCCAATTGCTCTAGTGCGTTGGCCCCATCCATTTGCTGCGCTGCCGCCACCTGCAATTGTTCACCGGGCGTGGGCGTAGGTGAGGCTTGAGCCTCGCGCGTCACTTGCTCCAACGACTGCATGGTTTGTGTTTGAACGCGGTCGACAAGTTCGATCGCCGCATCGGCTTGCCGTGCCCGTTGCAGTTCCTTGGTGGCGAGCAGTTCCTGCGCATCCGCTTGATCAACCAACGCCTCGCGGAGTTGAGCGAGCGGTGATTCCAGCTTGGTGAGTTCCTGTTCCAAGCTTTCCAGGCGTGCGTTCGGATCAGGCACTTCGTCCTGCAGCACATCATCGGCCAGTTGCTCCGTTTGCTGAGCGACCTCCACGGTGGCTTCAGCCGCCTCGCGCGCCAGTTCACTGAGGGTGGGAGCGGCTGTGGCCAACGTCGCGCGGGCCGCAGTCACATGTTCCAGCAGTTGGGACTCGACTTTGTTCAACTCCCCAACCAACGCTTCGAGCTCGGGTGCGGCCGTGACCACCGCCTCCTGTTGCCAATAGCGTGCAGTGAGTTTTTGTCCCGCTTGACCGGCCGCTGCATTCCATTGCAACTGCTCGAGTTGATTAGCGATTTCGCGAGGCAAGGCGGTCTCCCGCAGCTGTTCCACGGCTCGTTCCAACTGCAGACCATAAGTTTCCCAGGCTTGCGGGTGCATGACGCGCGCCTCAACCGATTCGGTGCTCCACTTTTCGCCTCGCGCCAGCGTCGATAACAAACCGCTGGTCGAGCGCACCGCATTGGCAGCCGCCAAGGTCTCGACGGCCTCGGCCAAATTGGCGATTTCCTCAATCCGTTCAGTCTGGGGCTGACTTGTATCTTCCAACAATCGCGTGATCGAACGCTTGGCCTCTCCTAAGTCGCTCGCATACGGACGATCGCCTTGGCTCCCCGTGCGATCCAATATCCGCCGCGCAGTCAATTGTTCAAGGGCAGTAGCTGGAGCTGTTTCGCTTTTCGCGGGATCGGCATACGCCTGCAGCAAACGGTCGACGATCTGCCCCGCATGCCCAGCACGTTGTGTCGTTCTACGGAGTGCATCCTTATGGGCGTTGGGTAGGTTGCCATCGAGTCGATGCAGCAAGGGATACGCTTCCAACGACTTGGCCAAATCCGCCGCTTTCCCTTGGAATTCGGAGGGACTCGTCACTTCTTCGAGGTGGTCTGACTGATCAAGCATCCAGTTCATTTCATCTGCCAGTTGCTTGAAGCGCTCGGCCGTCTCGGGGCGTACATCGGACGTTGAGCCGCGCAGAGCGGTTTGCAACTGTCGGAGCTGGAGCCCCAGCACCATTTGTCGACGACTCCGTTGTTCCGGCGATTGGGTTCCCACGCCGGCTGACTCGACGATTTCGCGCTGAGCGGTGGCCAACTGAGACAACTGCTCAGCCCGACGCGCCACCACATCGTGAGTAACCATGGTCCGTACGTCGCTCGCCAATTCCTCGAAGTTGCGGACGGTTTCCTCTACGGAAGCCAGCAACTGCCAAGTTTCTTCCACGGTTGTGCTCGAGGGATCTTCTGCGCTGAGCGACTGGGCCTGCCGCTCCAGCTCGCGACTCTGTTCCGCGTTAAGTTTTGAAAGCAGACTGCCGATACTGCGCAGTTCCAACTCGTGAACCCCATGCTGCGTTTCGGCCAAGACCTGTTCGACTTGTTCGATCAATGCCGCACTCGAGCTGCGGAGTGTCTGGGCCAATTCTTTGGTTGTGGCCGCGACTTGCGTGACTTGCAAGTTGGTCGGCATGGAATCGACTTGGGATTCGATAGCTTGTTTCAATGGGGCGAGTGGTGCATGCTGTTGACTTAAATTCGTGGCGGACTTCTGTAAGTTGCTTGCCAGTTTTTGCCGAAGACGCGACGCCAGAGACTCCGGTAGATCGATGGATGCTCCCGCCACCAGGATCCGCAGTAAAGACGATTCCCCATGCAACCCCTGACGATCTTCCGCTACCACTTGCACATCGAAAAAATCTCCCGCTGTGCAATCGAGTTTAAAGAGATCCAATTCCCAACGCACCGCCTGGGGTGCTCCAGTTACGGGGGAATCGTCCGCTTCGCGAACCAGCGCCGTCAAATCGGTATCGACCCAGCTACCATCATTCTTGCGTAAACGCTGTGTCAACCTGGCAAGCGGGTATTCGTCCTCAACCCGCATGTCTAGCGCAAGCAAGTGTTCGCGATCAGCGACAACTTGCTGACTCGACGGCTGGACCCAGCTCAGTCGCGGTGCCAAATCTTCTCGAGCGATCACCTGATAGGTTGCACTAAAGGAATTGGTGAAACCGGTCTCTTGGCTTACCAACTCGATACGGTATGCACCGCTGCGTTTTACACTGAATTGAGTGACGAAGCGCCCCGTAGCCGGGTTAAGAACCAGTGGAGCGGCTTGGCTCACCTCGTCCGAAACGGAGCTTACCCACAGCAGTTTTGCCTCGGCGACCGGCAAATTCAACTCCAATTCCAATTCCACGCGGCCACCCACGAACGTATCGACATCGCCCTGCACGTCGCTGGAAACCTGAGGCGGCTGCAGCGCGTAAGCGGGATGATGCAGGTTCTTATAGAATCGGACAACCTGCGGTCTGGGTTGCGTGGCCAGTCGCTGCCAGCCGGTGGTGGCGCCATCGGCGGTCACGCGATAGTCGATCCATGCACCGGAAGCCTGCAAGACCCCCTCATAACGCAGACTGGCAGCGGAATCGTTTTCGATAGGTTCACCGCTGGCTGGCTCGACAGCATCGCGACCAGTCGCACGTGTACCAGTCGTACCTGCATCTGTTGCACCTGTATTAGTCGTGAATGCATCAACAGCAGTTCCGCGGGACAGCATCGGCTGCCGCAATATTTGTTCGGTGCGTGTCTCCAAGTAGACTTCGCCCTTCAGTTCTCCGTCGATACGAGCTACGATCGAAACAAAATCGTCGCGGGGGACGACCTGCGAGTGAGGCAATGGTTGTTCGATCACGATGCGCACATGGCTGACCCTGCCAAGGTTCGCTGTGGGCAGGAGAATCCGAGCGAGGCGTTGTGGTAGATGGAGTCCCGGGAGTAGGCACAAGCCACCGAGCAACAGCCAGGCCATGGCGGCCCACATGAACCAGCGATGAACGGCTTTCCAAGGCAAGAGCTGGCGGACATCGATCGCTGCCATCAACTCAGCCACTTGAAGCTGCAGTTGCCCACGGAACGCGGCTGAATCGTGGTAACCGTTCGACTTGGATAATTCCACCGCCGGAAGCAAGCGTTCGGACAAGCGTGCGTCGAGCTGTTCAATTCGTCGGGCCTCGTTTTCCAAGTCGAGCGATCGTCGCTTGGGTTGGATACACAACACAACGAGCAGCAGCGTCGTAATGCCGTAAAACATCGCACTCCCCAACCATCGCGGCATGTCGCTCACTGTCCAAGCTTCCAGTCCCCCGCCCCAGGCATCCAGCCATACCGCACCGAGCAGCAGAAGCACTCCTCCAACAATAACGATCCCCAAACCACGCACGATCGACAACGCATCGCGTCGTTGGCGAAACTCCCGCAAACGATTTAAAGTCACAGCGGCCAGCGGAGGCGGAATGGTCATGCCGGTCGCACTTTGCATGGAGTCGGCGGCCGTGACCGATGTCGGGCTTGTTATGGAGCTCATACCAGACCATTTCGCTTTCTGAGTATCCACTCAACGCTCAGCAACACCATGGCCGCACCGAACCACCAATACGATTGCCAAATCAACGTGGCCGATTGCAAGATGCGTCCTTGGCGATGAGGTTCCAGGAGTTCAACCAATTGACCGATCTCTGACTCAGCGAGGTATTGTCCACCGGTGCTGGTCGCCAATTGTCGCAGGAGTGCTTCGTCCTGCGCGATCCGCTCCAACTCGCGACTGTCGGCCGCTTGCACCTTAAAACGTGATTCGATCGCCAAGGCCTGCTGCGGATACCCCGCCGCTTCGACTTGCAATTGGTATTCACCCGGCGGCAGGTTCCGTAGTTCACAGTTATAGGCCCCTGGTATCTCGGGCTGCGACACGAGTGGCACTCGCGCAACAATTTGATCCGCCCGTCGTAGGATGGCGGTCACCGATTTATCACTGGCCAGCGTACCATCCAATTCACGCAGTGTGCACCGCACCTCAACCGTTTCGCCCTGCGGTACCGTCGATGCTCCGGTATCGAGCGATACGAACTCCCCTTGCACACTCAGCGGCACGCGCATGGCCCATCGTGTGAGTTGATTCCAGATGCGTTGGTGAACCGTATCGGCAACCTTGTAGCGCCAACGCCAGGTCTCATCCGTGGCAAAAAACAATACGCGGCCACCACCAAAGCGTCGAGTGACCAGCAGAGCTTGCCCCTGTGCACCTGAGTTGGCTTGCAGCAGAACTTCGCTCCCCGGCAGCGGTTCAACGGTCGATACCCAGCGCAACTTGGGCAATTGAGTCCACAACTCGGCGTTGCCCTCCCTTTGCCCAGGCATGATTTCAAGTGCCGTTAACCGCTGGCCCACCTCCGACAATGCACTACCCATCTCGGATGCGCCGGCAGTTGATTGTGATGCTGCTTCAGCCCACCGAACCGGCAGTAAGGCATTGAGCGGTTCGTATGCCGGATCCCTCAAGTGCTTCCGTCCACCATCGATGAAGATCAGCCCACCACCCCGCTCGACGAAGTCACTGAGCCATTCAAGTCGATTGGCAGGCCACATCTCGGCCGGAGCGTCACCGAGAATGATTAAGTTGTACTCAAACAATGCGTCGCGACTGCTTGGCAACGCCCTGCGGTGGGTCGCAAGAGTTGCCGAGGCTTGCGGCGGTGCCTCCTCGGAAGTGGCTAAAATCGTATCGATCTCCCACGCCGGGTCGCGCTCGAACAGATTCCGCAGATAACGAGTTTCCCAACGACTGCGACCATCGACCAGTAGCAAGCGTGATTTTTGCGAGGCAACATCGACCAAGGCCTGGCGTCGATTGTTGTTCAAGTTGCTATCCAACGCGTTCGTAGTGATGCGTGCCTCGAGCGGTAGAGGCAAGGTGGCATAAGTTGTATCGCGCGAGTGCTGGCTCAATTCCGCTTCGAAAGCGGGTGTAACGGGAAAAGAAAAAGGAATCTCGCGCCGCTCCGAACTCTCCTTTTCAAAATCCGCCTGCCATACGACTTGGCCCGCATGCAGAATCTCCGCCCGCCAACGACTGTTGCTTGGCAAGCGATCCTTAACCACCAAGACCCCTGAGAGTGTATCGGTGCGATAAACGCGCTCAGGCAATTCCCAGTCGACAAGTGCGATGTCATCCGGTTCGCGAGTCGGTCCACAGCCGACCACATAAATCGGTGTATCACCCGGCCACTGCTCCCCGACAACGCTCAGCGGCGACCTGCCCGAGTTGCTTTGCCCATCGGTGATGAGGACGATCGATTGGTGCACTAAATTGTATTTCGAGTCTGAATTGTCTTTCGCGTCTGCGCCACCTCGGACCGCGGAGAGACTGCTTAAGATATCTCCGATCGCCGAGTGCTCACCCCACTCAGTTGGCAACCAGAGCGATGGCGAAGCCGGTAACGGCTCGGCTCTGGCGACCGTGCTCGACCACAGGGAAAGTGGCTCAGCGAGCTGCTCCGCACCGACGGACCGTTCGCTACCAAAACGCTCGACGCTCAATTCGAAATGCTCGCTCAATTGCTTCAATATACCGGTGGTGGGATTGAGCAACTGAGTCGCCGCCCGTTCCAATCGCGAGCTCTCCGTCGCGGGGCTTTCGCCAGCCGGCTTAGGCCCTCGGTCGACGAGGGACATGCTCTGCGAATCGTCCAAGAGAAAACGCACGCGGCCCGGATTCCCCTCGCGGCGGCGTGTTTCGACGATCGGTTCGGCCAAGGTCAGAACGATCAGCAGGATCGCCCCGGCGCGGAGTGTCGGCAGAAGCCATCGCGCAGGCCCCCAGACAATATGGTGAACTTCGCGGCGATAGAGCCACCACGCACAACTCGCCAATAAAATGGCGGCCAGTAAGCTCAGGCTCATCGGATATGGACCAACCCATCGCAGGCTTGTCATGAACTGCCTCGCGTGATCTTCTGCCCCAGCAGCAATTCTCCGAACAAGATCGCCAGCAACGCCGCGATAAGCCACCGCCAGACCTCCTGGCCTTGGGACCGAACCTGCTCTTGCTCGACAAATTGATCCACCGAATCAACGGCCGTTGCTCCCAACTGCTCCGCCAGCAGCTTTAGCTCGGCGTCACTGATCAGTCGTAAATCCGATTCCCGCGGATCGATAGGCGTCGTGAGTGCACCGTCGCTCTGAGGCCGATCAGCCGCGGGCGGGCTAGTTGTAACACTTGGAATTGCATCGCCGGAGCCCACCGCGAGCTGGGCCAGCAAGCGTTGCATGAGTGGCAAGTAGACCGGCTGCAGAGGTAGGTTCGATCCATCCTCAGAGCAGGATGTGGCGCATTGAACAACGCGGCCATTACCGAACCGGCTTGCCACCAGCCATGGCATACCATTTGAAAACTGCAGCAAGCGGTTCAGCTCGTCGCTGGCGGCCATAGGCTCGGCTGCTGCATGCGGAGCAGCGCTTTGTTCAAAGCTTGCAATTCTTTCGGATGCTAATGATTCGCGCATTAACGGTTTTGCCGCCACCAGCTCATACCACTCGCTGAACTCGAGCGAGGCCAAGTCGCCCGCTGCCGATGAATGGAAAATCGTCAGCCAGGGAACTTGAATGCGTTCATTCGCGAGCTTCATGGGCTCAGCCGGTTTGGCCATTTGCCGACTCGAGAACTGCATTGGCAACAGCGGATGCTCGTCATGCAGTTTCGCGTTGTACCAGTCTGCATCGAGGCGCGGTCCGGCGAAGATCATCAGCCCACCGCCGCTGCGCACAAAGTCCAGCACGGCGGCAACGGCCTCATCTTCCAGACGCGTGACATCCGTTAGGACAATCGCCGCATAAGCCTGCAATTTATCGGGCCGCAGTTGAGCGCTGCGCGCCACCTCCACTTGAAACGGATTGCCGACCGCGCTCGACTTAAATGGGGCCAGGGCCATGGAGAGATAGTCGCTGCTGGCTTGCGAGCCGGGTTCAGCCAACTCATCGATCAGCAGGATTTTCGGTGGAGCAATGACCGACACGACCTGTTGGTAGCGATTGTCAGCCGCCAGTCGATCTGTCGCCAGTTGCTCGTTGTTGATCAGCTCCATCTCAATCCGATGTTGCCCCAAGCTCGAGAACTCGCACGCAAAGCTCACTTGGGCGGTGCCCCCGGCTGGTACCGATAATGTGCGACTCGCCATATCGCGTTGGGCTACTCGAAACGCGACCCGCACGCCATCTTGGGCGATCGAGCCATAGTTGGTGACAAGCCCTTCGGTGCGATAGGATTCATTGGGCAAGACCGGCCAATTATCATTCGGCAATATCCGAATCGCGAGGTTCTGTGTGCTGGCAGTTGGATCGGCTGCGGCGGTGAGCGGAAGGCGTAACAATGACAATTGAATCGGGACGGGGCCAGCGGACAAACGTTGCTTGATTCCCGACCATTGCGCGTCGCCCAATGAGCTCCACTGCGAGGCTTGGAAATCGCTCATGAACACCAACTGCTTACTCGGGTTCGACATCTTGCCAAGCTGTTCAATACCTGCGAGCAAGCCAGCCACTGCGGCCTCGGTGCCTGCGTTTGCTTCCAATCCAGCAAGCTCGCGTTCGATGCGCACGGGATCAAAGGTCGTGCCGTTCAAAACATCGCGGGGCTGATCGCCAGTGCTCCATACCGAAAATTCCGCTGCGCGGTACCGCTGAGCCAGTCCCGTGGTGGCTTCGACAGCGCTACGCAAGGCAGTTACTTCTCCGTTGGCGACCCCCATCGATACACTGTTGTCCAGCAACACCACCAGCGATTGCTCACCATCGGCACCCGACACCTGCAACTGGGTCAGCACGGGGCGGGCGAGTCCCATGGCGAAGAGGATGGGAATCAAGCAACGCAATAGCAACAGCAGCCAACTCTCCCATTGAGGTCGCCGCGCATTGACTTGCAAAGCGGCTTCCAGGAAGTGCATGGCCCCCCAATCGACCGCTTGAAAACGACTGCGGTTGAGGAGATGAATCGCGAGCGGTGCAAGAAAAGCGGCCGCGCCGCCGAGCAACAAGATGTTCAGGAAGCTCATCGAGGCTCCTTGTTATCCGCCACCAGATCCAGTGGGCGAGCGGCAAGACGTGCGGCCCCACGCCGTCGCCCACCACCGCGATGCGCCATATAGGCCTTCAGCAACTCGGCATACGATTGATCGGTAGTGCATTCGAACAATTCAATCCGCTCCTTGGCACAACCCTGAGAAAAGCTTTGGCGAAATTCAGCCACCCGCTGCAGGTACGCCTTGCGCAAGCTCAACGGGTCCACCAACCGCTGCTGGGATACCCGCTCAAGCGAACGGAATTCAGTGCGATTGCGGAAGGGGAATTCAAGTTCATCGCGATCCCACACCTGAAACACGATCACCTCGCTCCCCGTGTGACGAAAGTAACGCAAGGAGTTTAAGATCGCGTTGACATCATCGAAGCAATCGGAGATCAGGAACAGCACGCCGCGCCGCTTGAGTTGTGGGGTCGCTTGTTTGAGCGCTTGGCTTAAGCTCGTTTCGTTGCTCGGGGTGGAACGCACGAGCAGTTCGTAGATGGCTTGTAAGTGATTGGGGCGACTGCGCGGCGGGACCACTGCTTGCAGGTCGGTATCCAGCGTGGCGACACCCACCGAGTCTTGTTGAGCGATCAGCAGAGTGGCTAAGCAAGCTGCCAGCCGGACGCCGAATTGATGCTTGGAGATGGCGGCCGGTTTTGCACTGCGATAGGCCATCGATCCACTTTGATCGAGCAAGATCATCGAGCGCAAATTGGTTTCGTCTTCGTACTGTCGAATGTACAGTCGGTCGGTTTTTCCAAACAACTTCCAATCGATCGAACGAATCTCGTCACCGCGGACATATTGCCGATGCTCTTTGAACTCAACGCTCGCCCCTTTGTGCGGAGAGCGATGGCGACCGGCGGTCAGACCTTCCACCACGCCGTGAGCCAACAACTGCAACTGGGCCAAGGCATCGCGATCTTGCGCGGTCAGGAGCGGTGGGTTCGACACAGCTTTTTCATCCATGAAATCAGGTGACTCGCTGGCTGGCGACTTGGTGCATGACTTCTTGCAAAGCGCGGAGCACCAGATCGTCGGCCCGCAGACCTTCGCTTTCGGCCGTGAACGAAGGGACGATGCGGTGTCGCAGAACCGGCAGCGCGAGGGCTTGAATATCCTCCACGGTGACGTGGTAACGCCCTTCGAGCAATGTCCGGGCTTTGGCAGCCAATACCAACTGCTGGCAAGCGCGTGGCCCAGGTCCCCAGTCCAGATGTTGTTTGGCCCAGGCAAAAGGACTTTCGCCCGACGGACGCAACGAGCGGACGAGGTCCAGCACGAGTTGCTTCACATGGTCCGGCAAGGGAACACGGCGCACAAGGTTCTGAAAGTCGATGATCTCGGCGCCCGACAGAACCGCTTCCACCTGGTTGGTCACGTCACTGGTCGTGCGATCGATGATGTCCGCTTCTTGAGCGCGCGACGGATAGTCGACTTTTACTTGAAACAAAAACCGATCGCGCTGCGCCTCGGGTAGCGGATAAGTCCCCTCCTGCTCAATCGGGTTTTGAGTGGCGAGCACAAAAAAGGGTTCCGCCAGCTTGTATGTAGTCCCCCCCACCGTGACCTCGTGTTCCTGCATGGCTTCGAGCAGGGCCGCTTGCGTCTTGGGGGGCGTCCGGTTGATCTCATCGGCGAGCACGATCTGGGAGAAAATCGGGCCATGCTCGAAGACCATCTCGCGATGGCCGGTTGCCTTCGATTCCTGGATAATGTCGGTCCCGGTGATGTCCGCAGGCATTAAATCCGGGGTGAACTGAATCCGATGAAAGCTCAAGTGCATCGTATCGGCCAGCGAGCGAATCATGAGTGTCTTGGCTAGCCCTGGAACACCTTCTAAGAGACAATGGCCACGCGCAAGCACGGCAATGAGCAGTTGTTCGATCACATCCTCTTGACCAACCACCGCTTTGGCCAGTTGTTTCCGCACCGCCGCACAAGACGCTCGCAAGCGTTCAGCGCGTTCAAGGTCGACGTGCGGCTCGGTACTGCGCGTGGTTTCAGTCGTCAAATTCAACTCCTGGCTTGGTTGGGCCTGTGTCTATGTGGGATCTTATTGTAATCGGCGGTGGTGCTGCTGGCTTGTGGGCGGCAGGCACATCCGCCGCGCGCGGCCTGAAGGTGCTCGTTATCGAAAAAAACAATAAGCCCGGGGTAAAGATTCTGATGTCGGGTGGAACACGCTGCAACGTGACCCATGCCTGCGACATCCAGGGCATTATGACCGCTTTTGGTAAACAAGGGCGATTTCTGAAACCCGCTTTGCACGAATTGCCACCCGATACCGTGGTGGAGACCTTCAATTCCTTGGGGGTTGCCACAAAGGTCGAAGACACCGGCAAGGTGTTCCCGGTGAGCGATCGAGCGATCGATGTTCGCGACGCACTGGTCAAACGTCTGACCGATGCCGGTGCGACGTTGCGCAGCGGGGTCGCCGTCAACGATCTGACGCAAGCCACCTCCGGACATTGGTTGGTGCGGGTCGAAGAAGCGGAACTGGAAACCCGCAGCGTCTTGCTCTGCTGCGGCGGGCTGTCTTATGCCGGCTGCGGCACCACCGGCGATGGTTACGCCTGGGCTCGCAAAGCCGGGCACTCCATCGTGACCACCCATCCCGCCCTGACACCTTTGCTAAGTCCCGCTGTATGGGTCCATGAACTGAAAGGGATCACCCTGCCCGATGTGGAAGTGCGGGTGGTGACCGAAGGAACGAAACAGAAAGATCCGCGAGCCGCCAGCCGAGGCGGATTTCTTTGGACTCATTTCGGTTGCTCAGGTCCAGCCCCCATGAACGTGTCGCGCTTCGTAGCCGCGCTCGATGAACCTCACAAGGCCAAGCTGCTGATCGATCTCCTGCCCGATCGCTCCGAAGAATCGTTGCACGCACAACTCGATGCAAACTTCGGTGGTCGCAAGACGGTGAGTTCGATTATGAACGCGCTGATCCCCCGCAATCTCTCGACGTGCTTGCAGCACCGCGCGGAGTTGAGCGACGGTGTGACGTTGGCCGAACTGCCCCGCAAAAGTCGCATGGCACTTGTTGAAGATCTGAAGCGCTTGAGCGTTCCCTTGAACGGTACACGCGGTTACCCCAAAGCTGAAGTGACCTCCGGTGGAGTTGATGTTCGTGAAGTGAATCCGCACACCCTGGAGAGTCGTCTGGCGTCAGGGCTTTTTTTCGCGGGGGAAATTCTCGATGTCGACGGACCCATCGGTGGCTACAATTTTCAGGCCGCATTCAGTACCGGGCATTTGGCTGGGTTGAGCATACCGCAATGAGTCCGCTTTATCACTCCACAAACGCGCGCGTCGTCCTAAGGTTTCGCCTATGACCAAAGTTCTAGTAACCGGCTACGGAGGATTTCTTGGAGAAGAAATCGTTCGGCAATTGCTCGCAGCTGGCTATAGCGTCCGTGGCCTGGCGCGCGGACATTATCCTGAACTGGAAGCACTGGGCGTCGAAACACTCCGAGGTGATGTGAGCCATCGCGCGACGGTGCTCAGCGCCTGCCTGGGTTGCGAGGCGGTCGTCCACACCGCGGCCAAGGCGGGGGTCTGGGGAGCTTGGCGCGACTACTACACCGTGAACACCCTGGCTACTTCACATCTGCTCGAAGCGGCCCAGCAGGCAGACATACAAGCCTTTGTGTTGACCAGCAGCCCCAGCGTAACTTTTGCCGGTCAGCACCAATCGGGAGTCGACGAAACGGTTCCCTATCCGAGCAAGTGGTTGTGCTTCTACCCCCAAACCAAGGCGCTCGCCGAACAAGCCGTGTTGGCCGCGGCGAGAACCAGCACGCTTCGGACCTGCGCTCTCCGCCCTCACTTGATCTGGGGTGCCGGCGATCCACACCTCTTTCCCCGCGTGATCGAGCGAACGCGGCAAGGTCGCCTGCGCCGTATCGGCTCCGGACGCAATCTGATTGACGTGGTGCATGTTTCCTCTGCCGCCCGCGCTCACGTGCAATCCGTTGATCAGCTGTTGCAGGGGAACCAACAGCTCAACGGCCAAGCCCTGTTTCTGACCGATGGCAAACCGGTCCCTTGCTGGGATTGGATTAGCCGAATTTTAGCGGTGGCGGGAGTCCCCGTGCCACAAAAGTCGATATCCTATGCAGCAGCTTATCGAATCGGCGCCACCTTGGAGGGTGCCTACTGGACATTCGGTGTGAAGCGTGAGCCCCCGATGACGCGCTTCGTGGCCGCCCAACTCGCAATGGACCATTACTTTGATATTGGACGAGCCCGCACCTTACTCAACTATGACCCTGCCGTGGATACCGATGCGGAGTTTGAGCGTTGTCGACCATGGCTTGAAGCGTTAGGGCAACAATCGTATGGCTAAAAAATCACAGCCAAAGCCGCTCAAGAAAAGAGCGTTACCTGAATCTCCCGCCCAACGGGCTGCGCGGCTATTGCAAGCTGGGAAAACGTTGGCCGCAGTCGCTTGGGCCAAATCGATCGCGTCGACTGCCACCAACCTGGACGATCTATGGATCGCCGGAAAAATCTTGGCCCAAAGCGGCGAAGTCGATGAGGCAATTGCCCGTTTCGTCAGCCTCCAGACGAGCGCCCCCGCACACCCTGAAGTTGCGTTCATGTTGGGCTGCTGCCAGGCATCCCAAGGTGACGTCGCCGAAGCTCTATCGCAGCTCGATTTGTCTCAGCTGGGAGTAGCCGAATCCGCTTTGCTCGCCAATGCCTGCACCGCTGGCGGAAAGCTCGACCAGGCACTGCAGATCTTGGAAACCGCGCGGCAACGGATTCCGGATTCGGCTGAGTTGGATCTCGCACTCGCCGATCTGTATACGGCCGAGGGGCATTATCAGCGGGCCAGCGAATTGCTGCAGCTCGCTACACAGCATCCCACCACCACCCCTGCGATTGACGCGCGGGTCTGGTTCAATTTGGGAGTGCTCCTGGAGAGACAAGCCAAGTCGCGCACGCCGGACTATGATCAAGCCAAACAAGTTGTTCAAGCCGAACAAGCCGAACAAGATGTTCACGCTATTCAAGCTGTTGAACTTAATTCTGCATCATCAGCCGAAATGCCGTCTGAAACGCTACCCGAGTGGTCCCCCGAGTTGGCCTATCGAAAGGCGATTGACTTTGATGCAAGTTATCGAAAGCCCTGGATCAATTTAGCGGTCCTGATGATCGAGCACGGTCGCCTCAACGCAGCCCTTGAACTTCTGGCGACGGCTTACAAGCATTTTGCGGACGACGACAAGCTGTGTTATCTGCACGCCTTTGCACTGCGATTGAACGATGACTTCGAGGAAGCCATTCAAATCCTGCAAATGATCGTGTCCCGTTCGCAATACGCGGAGGCCTGGGAACTGCTCGGCCGCCTCTTGACCGAGCAGGATCGCCACGAAGAGGCGATTCGGCACTACCAACGTTGGCTATCGGTCAAGCCCCGGCATCCCATCGCCACCCACCTGCTGGCCGCTATTACAGGTCAAGCCGTGCCCAGCCGCGCGACCGCTGCGTATGTTACCAACACCTTCGACAACTTCGCCGAAACATTCGAAGCCGCCTTGCTGAAGCTTGAGTACCGTGGTCCGGCGATCATTCAGCAGTTGCTGGAACAGCATATCGACACACCTGAGGTCGATGGTGCACCACGCTTCACGCGCGTGCTCGATGCGGGCTGCGGTACCGGCCTGGCAGGCCCCATTCTGCGCGACTACGCACGGGAACTGGTCGGCATCGATCTCTCGCCCGCCATGCTCCAACAAGCTGTGCTCAAAAAAACATATGACAAACTGCTTGCCTGCGACCTCGAAACGCATCTAAAAGATTCGGTGGGACAGTACGAGCTGATCGTCGCCGTCGATACCTTCAATTACTTTGGTGACCTGTCGCAACTCTTGCCACTCTGCTTGGCCGCCCTAACCAAGTCGGGCTGGTTGATGTTTACCTTAGAGGAAGGGCCGTTGACCGAAGATCAATATTTCCTCCAGCCCCATGGACGCTACGTGCATTCACCAGCCTACTTGATCGAGCGTTTGGGGGAATGCGGCCTCGCCGGTGGCACCATCGCCCGCGTCGTGCTCCGCAAAGAAGCAGATCGCAATGTGCACGGACTGCTTATTGCCATCCAACCTCCCCAGGCAGAGGCTTAGACGCATGCTCTCAAAGAATCAGATCAAGCACCTGCGCTCGCTGCGGCTAAAAAAAAATCGCTACGCCCATCGCCAGTTCCTGGTCGAAGGTGAGACAGTCGTCGCTGAGCTTCTCAACTCGCCACCCAGCCAACTGGAACTGGTCGCCTGCACGAGCGAATACTACAGCCGTTTGTCGCCACAATCGCGCCGGCATCTCGGCAGCCGACTGGTGGAATGCGATGCGGCGATCTTGAGGGGAATTAGTACGCTTGACACCCCGCCTTCCGTCCTCGCACTTCTCAACATGCCGAGTCAATCGTCCGAGCTTACGGCGACCCGCGGCTTGTCGATCTTCCTGGACGGTATTCGCGATCCGGGCAATCTGGGGACGATCATTCGCGTGGCCGACTGGTTCGGACTCCCCTCCGTTTTTCTAACCGACGATTGCGTCGATGTGTACAATCCAAAAACGATCCAAGCCAGCATGGGGTCCTTCGCTCGCGTCCACACACGCGTCGCCTCCTTGGCGAGTCTCCGTGCGGTGCAGCCCGACCTACCTTTTCTCGGTACTTGCATTGACAATGGACTGAACGCACTGCGTTTCGAATGGCCCAGCGACGGTCTACTGATCATTGGCAGTGAGAGCCATGGCATTCGCCCCGAGAACTCAGCGTTGATCGCAACGTGGCTGAGCATCCCCCGCGGCGTTTCAAGTCCAACGGTGGCTGCGGGGGCAGTTGCCGAGTCGCTCAACGCAGCCGTGGCCACAGGCATCTTGGCTGCCGCCCATGCGCGCGGCTGCCATTAAATCACTAACATTAGCTGGACAGCGGCAGGTTTGTGAGCGGCAAGGCGCTAGCCCTTAGGTTTAGCCACATTTTTTGTAGTACTTTGCTTTTGCGACGTCGTAACCTATGACCATTGGTAGAAGTTCTTTCCAGCCTTCCCAGATCACCTGCC
>JBGSHW010000010.1:0-42852 GCA_041751975.1 Pirellulaceae bacterium | reverse complement strand
GTTGTCGCATTTCCCGATTCCCGCCGAACGGGTTGAAGAATGTTGCCAGCGGGCGACCGCCATGGCCAAGGGCAAAGCGTTGACCGACATAGAAACGCGGTGCGCGGGCAAGCTGATCGAACACGTGAGCAAGCTCCCGGCGGCAGTCCTGCAACCGCACGTGGAGCGGTTGCAGGCCACGGTCGCTCAATCGAAGGTCTATTTTCGAGTCGATATGCCGGCCGTTCAGCATCGCGTGGGGCTGCTTGATTCGGCCGCAGATTACCTAGCTGGGCAATTGGACGAGTCGATTGAACGCTTGACGCAGGATCCCGAAGATGCGGTCGCCGTGCATCACGGCTTGCACGCGCTGGAAGCCTTGCGAAGGCAGCATCCGACCTACATGAACCTGCCGGGTGTGTTCGCCCAAACTCCGCCCGATAGCGGTCCACAGGCGGTCAGCTTTCAATTGACTTTGCAAAGCTTGATGCAGTTGGCTGAACCGGGGCTGGAAGCGGTGCTCGAAAAGCATCTGCAGGATCAGCGCGAGTCGGTGTTTGCTTCGGTCGTTGACGCGCTGGTCCGCGTCGGTTCGCCAGCCGCTGCGGAGGTGTTACTGGTGGCCTATCTGCCTGCGGCGGAGGGGAATCGCCAGTGGATTGCCCGCGGTCTCCAACGCGTCCGCGTCAAAGGGCTGGGAGATCGCTTGGCCGAGCTGCGTCGAGCCACCGAGGATCCACGGATGTGGTTGATGCTGCTGGTGGCCGAGATCCGTCAGACGGAAACTGTTAACTGCACGCGAATCGCCGGTGATATCGCACGGGTCGCCGTTCACTCATACGCCCTCATCAACGCCTTACTGTTATTCAACCAAGTGCATGGAGCGAGCGAGGCAACGGAGACGGTTCGCGCTGCTTTTGCCAACTACTTGGCGCGGATCAACACACTGCTCCAAGATGAGTTAAAGGCCAAGCAGAGCAAACTACACCTCAGCGAACGCCGCTCGCGGGAAAAAGCGCGCGACGAAGCATTAAAACGATACCGCAAAGGTCCGTAATGAGTGAACTCAACGTCCTCCCATCCGTTTGTCCTCTCGATTGCCCCGATACGTGTGCAGTGCGCATCACGGTCGAGAATGGACGCATGCTGAAGCTGGAGGGAGCCGCAGAGCATCCGATCACCCGCGGCTTTGCGTGCGTGAAGATGGCCAAGTATCCCCAACGACAGGAGCATGCCGATCGATTACTGGTTCCCCAAAAACGAGTCGGCAGGAAAGGGGCAGGGGAGTTCGCTCCCATTTCCTGGGACGAAGCGCTCGACACCATTGCGGAACGGGTGGCACGGAACATAGCTGAGTCGGGTGAGCAGAGTGTGCTCCCGTTTAGTTATGCCGGCACGATGGGTTTAATTGAGCGGGACCATCCGTTGGCATTCTTTCGCGGCTTGGGTGCCAGTGAACTGGAGTGGACCATCTGTGCCGCCACCGCCAGTGCAGGCTGGGAAGCCAACTACGGGCCCGACAAACTCTCGACCCCTCCTGAAGATGTGGTCCATTCCAAGTTGATTGTGCTGTGGGGAATCAATGTTCTCCGTTCCAATAGCCATTTGGTCCCCTGGTTGAAAGAATCGCGTAAGCGCGGCGCACGGATCCTACACATTGATCCGTACCGCAATGAAACCAGTCGCTTTGCCGATGAACACTGGCAGATTGCCGTCGGCACCGACGCGGCTTTGGCATTGGCCCTCGGTGGCGAGATTCTGCGACTGGGGTTGGAAGATGGATGCTACTTGGAGAAATTCGCCAACGATTTACAGGAGTACCGGGCCGCGTGCGCGGAATGGCCGATCGAGCGGGCAGCCGATTATTGTGGGCTCGATTCAACACAGATTTCGGAATTGGCGCAAGCCATCGGAAAAACTCCCGAGACGTTCATCAAGGTGGGCTACGGGATGAGTCGCAACGAAGGGGGCGGCAATGCGATCCGGGCGATTACCTTGCTCCCTGCCTTAACCGGCGCGTGGCAACATTTGGGAGGTGGAGGTGCCTTGTCCACCAGCGGCGCGTTTCCACTGAACAAGTCGCGGTACGCGGGGGCGCATTTGCTCAAACCCAATCGCCGGAGGGTCAACCAAAATCAGTTTGGCGAAGCACTCAATCAAGCCGAGTCCCCCATCTCGACGCTCTTCGTCTTTAACTCCAACCCGGCCGCGGTGGCTCCCGATTCGAGCGCCGTTTTAAAGGGACTGGCGCGAGAAGATCTGTTTACCGTGGTGCTCGAGCACTTTCAAACCGATACGGCCGACTACGCAGATATCCTCTTGCCAGCCACTACGTTTGTTGAGCACGCCGATATATACACTGCTTACGGGCACTATTATTTACAATGGGCTGAACCCATCATGCCGCCACGTGGGCAATGTCGGCCTAACAGTTGGACCTTTCAGCAACTTGCCAAGCGATTGGGGCTTGACGATGAAGTGCTTCGGATGTCAACCGAGCAACTGGCGTCTGAGCTGTTGAACACTCCCCATCCGATGATGGCTGGCATCACCTTCGATCGCTTAAAGCAGGAGCGGAGTATCCGTTTAGGTTTGCCCGCCGACTTCCGCGCGTATGCGACGGGAAGCAATTTCCCCGACCGGAAAATTCGCTTCACGCCAGCACCTCGGCAAGTCGCGTTTCGGGAGGTGACGAACGCCGAGTACCCATTGCGGCTCATTTCGCCTCCTGGACCATTCATTCTCAATACCAGCATGGGCAATATCGAAGAGTTGCTGCGGGCCGCCGGTGGTGAGCCCACCGTCTTGTTGCATCCGGACGATGCAGCAGCCCAAGGTATTGCGGATGGCCAACGCATTAAGATTATCAGCGAACAAGGTTCTATCGTGCGCAAGGCGATTGTCACGACCGATGCCCGCCAAGGGGTGGTGGTGGCGTTGGGGCAGTGGTGGCCTAAGCTCGCGCCGGACAAGAAGAGTTTAAACGAGCTGACGAGCCAGGGGTTGACCGACCTCGGGGGCGGTTCATTGTTCGGCAACGCGGTCGTGCGGGTGGAGCGCATTTAACTGCCCACAAGCCGCATTGCGACTTTGCCCTAACGAGCTGCGAATGGAAGTGCGAATGCCTGACGCGCGGAGTGCCTTCGCAAAGTCTTCCCGCACCGACCACGGAGAGGGGCGAAAGATATCCGGCGCAGCCGCCGTGTTGTACGGGATTAAGTTGACCTCGACGCGCAAGCCGCCGCAGAATTCAAGCAACTGCCGAGCGTGCTCGGGTGAATCGTTGATGTTTTCGAAAAGGACGACTTCGAGCCAAACTGGGTGGGTCGGCTGCAAGGCATTGACTTGCCGAATCGTCTGCTTCAATAACGACAGGTCTCCTACGGCGCGTGGGACCAGCGTGCGTCGCAAGTGCGGTTCAGCCGCATGGAGACTTAAGGCCAAGCGTACATCCGGAAATCGCTTGGCGAGCCGTAGCATGCCGCTGGGTACACCGGCAGTCGATACCATGATTCTCCGTTGTGGGATGCCAAAGGCGCGCGATGCCGTCAACTGATCGATGGCTGCCAACACATTTTCCGTGTTATGCAGCGGTTCACCCATCCCCATGAAGACGACGTTCCGGAGCCTGCGGTGGACGAGCCGCGCGGTATGGCCAATCCAATAGACCTGCTCCAGGATCTCGTCGGCGGTAAGATTACCGCGGTAGCCCAGCTCGCCGGTCGCGCAAAACGGACAGCCAACGCCACAGCCCGGTTGCGAAGAGATGCAGGCGGTCGCCCGCGGCAGCTTCTGCTGGTGGGGATGCCAACTGGAGGCGTCTGTCAGGGTATTCGGGGGAGGAGTCGTGGCTGGAGGATGTTCGTTAGAACGTTGGATTGCACCTGGGTAGAGAGCGACGGCTTCGCAGCGAATACCATGCGAGTTGACCAGCAGGAGTTTGGTGGCTCCTTGATCGTGACTGGACTGCGTGGGTTGCCAGAGGAATCGCGGGCTCTCCCCGAATTCGGTGGCCATCTCGGTGGCGGAGCGGAATTGGCGGAGCAGCTTCCACACCATTTTCCGCGGTGACGCGGCCTGAGGGTGTGGATCGCGCAGCCGCTCCCAGATCGTGCTTGCCACCGTCATGGCTTTTCTTGCATGGGGCAGGTGCAGACCAAGCGGTGGCAGCCTGGGCAGCCGGTGCCGTATTTATCTTGGATTGCTTGCCCCAAATCGACTCCCGCCACGTTGGCGATGGTGGCTAGCCAAGCGATCACGTCGGCGAACTCACCACATTTTTCCTCATGGGTGCCTTGTCGCAGGGCGGTGGCCAGTTCGCCGACTTCTTCCATAAGCCACATGAAGGTGCCGTCGATCCCGCGCTGCAGATCTTTTTCGAAGTACATGTCGCGTATCTTCGCCTGGAAATCGGTCAGGGACACATCGATGCGGGCTGGGTCGGAAGGAGTCATTATCGGCCGTGCTGAAGCTGGATTTAGAAAAGCCCCAATTATATCAAGATTCGTAGTGGTCGGAGTGGCTGTGGTCGTCGTGAGTGAGAGTTGAAATCAGAGGTGTTGCAATACGGGGCTTAAAAAACCGGTTTTGAAACACAGAGGCACAGAGTACACAGAGGAAGAGAGGGAGGAAGGGTGAGAGGAGAGATAGGGATAGGGAGGGATGGGGATGGGGATTGTAAGGTGAGGGGTAAGAGGAGGTGTGAGGTGGAGGTGGAACTGAGTCTCTGTGCCCTCTGTGCCTCTGTGTTTCTATTTCTTTTATCTATTCCAGCTGTTCTAAGCGAAGGCAAGTCGGCAGTGACGTTGCACGAAGGCTCGGTAGTCATCCGGAGTATCGATGCCTTTGGGAGCGTGCTCGATAGTGCCGACCATGATGCGGCAACCCGCCTGCAAGAACCGCAATTGCTCCAGTTTTTCGATCGACTCCAGTGGGCTGGCTGGGAGCGCATGAAGGCGCAGCAAGAAGTCGCGGCGATAGGCATAGATGCCGATGTGCTGCAAGAAGACGGGAGGATCGCTATTGAGTAGTGCGTTGTCCCAGCTCCGCGCATGCGGGATCGGGCTGCGACTGAAGTACAGCGCGCCACCACTGTTATCGCGAACGACTTTGACGCAAGAGGGATCTTCTAACCGATTTCGATCGCGAATGGGTGCGGCCAAGGTGGCGACGGAGGCTGCCGGGTTGGCTTCGAGCAGTTCAACGACTTGATCGATCGCCTCGCCCGATATCTCAGGCTCATCACCTTGTACATTCACAAAGATCTCGACCTCGGGCATGCTGGCTGCGACCACGGCTACGCGATCGGTTCCGCTGGGGAGATTGGGGTCGGTCATCACGACATCGCCACCGAAGGCGAAGACGACCGATTGCAGTTGAGGGCTATCGACGGCGATGGTTACTCCCAGCGGTCGCCGGGCTTTCGACGCCGCTTCGAACGTGTGTTGCAAAAGGGGTTTTCCCGTTTCGCGGAGCAGCAGCTTTTGTGGCAAGCGCGTCGAGGCGAGTCGAGCCGGAATGATGATCCGGCTGGTCGTACGAATCCGTGGGAAAAAGTTGGTGTGGGTGGCTAGTTGATCGACGAACAGGGCAGGGGAGTGAGCAGGCATGATCCATTCCTTGGGGGCAACGAACGTTCAGGTGGGGTTTTTCGCTTGTACCAATTCCCTCGGCTCAAACCCAGATCATTTCATTGCTAGCATCTACCCTTGGCCTTCTTGCCGCCCGCTCGTAGTGGAGCTTGCTAAAGCTCCCTTGTCTTCGTAGTGGAGCTTGCTAAAGCTCCTGCATTTCTTAAACGCAAAGCTTGGGGAAGTTTAGCAACTACCACTACGGTGCGGCGCGTCGGGCAATCAAGCTCGGCGGCGACACTCACACGGCGTCGGCCATAGCGGTCAGCTGCAATACCGAGCGATTTTGCTCTTTCTCCAGGTACTCACGACCGTATTTCACGTTGACATGATCCCAAGGCAGCTTGGCCATCAACTCGTAAGGTTCGTGGAGTTGTCGCTCGATATCGATATTGCAGTCATGGAGCGCTTGCCACCAGCGGCTCGGGTCGAGGTTCTCGGTCCAGCCGTCCATGCGGGCGCCGCGCTGCCAGGCTAATTCGATGGCATCGCACGTGCGACGATCGCCGCGGCTCAAGACCCCTTCGAGCAAGCTCGTTTCGACATCGTGGCACTTGATGTTGACCGCGCGGATGTTGCGCTTTTCCCACAAGTATTTGTGTGCCCATTGAAAATACTCGCGGCGTTGCATGCCATTCCATTGATACGGAGTGTGAGCTTTGGGTACAAAGTTCGAGACGCTAGCGGTGACCTTCGGATAACGTCCTTTGACTTCCTTGCCAATCTTGGAAATGGTCTCAGCCATCTCCACGATCCCTTCCAGATCGACAGGGCGTTCGCCGGGCAAGCCACACAGGAAATACAGCTTGACCGATTCGTAGTTGTTTTGAAAGGCCACGCGACAACCCTCGTACAAGTCATCGTTCTTGATTTTCTTGCGGATTTGTTCGCGCATGTCGTCCCGAGCCACTTCGGGGGCTAGCGTTAAGCCGGCTCGGCGACCATTGCCGACCAGATCCGCGATGGTCCGGAGTTGTTCGTTGACTCGCAGGCTGGGAACCGAGATGTTCACCCCCAGTGGATTGAAGGTTGCTTTGAGCTTTAAGACCAGTTCTTCGAAGTGCGGGTAATCGCTACTCGACAACGACAGAATGCTGATCTCGTTAAAGCCTGTGTTTTTGTAGCTCTCCATGGCCGCATTGACGATCGTATCGACGGAGCGGATGCGGAGAGGTCGTTTGATCACCGTGCTTTGACAGAAACGACATTGCCAGGGGCAGCCGCGCATGATTTCGATGGCAATTCGATCATGCACGCATTCGACAAACGGCACTACGGGGGATGTCGGGATCGGGATCGATTCCAGATCGCGAATGACGCACGGTTCGATGGTTTCCGGCACATCACTGCGCGAACGGGTGAGCGATGTGATGCGTCCATTGTGGTACTCGGGGACATAGAACCGCGGCACATAAGCGTACGGCAGTCGCCGCGCCAGTTCGGCCAACGCTTCGCTCCGTTGGTGTCGGCCTGCTTCACCGGCCAGCCAACCTCCGGCTTCGCGGGCTTCATTGCGGAGCTGCAGCCAGAGATCGCAAATCTCAGGCAGCGAGGGCTCGCCGTCGCCTGTCACAAAGCAGTCGACGAATTCGGCCATCGTTTCAGGATTTTGTGCACAAGGTCCTCCCGCCAAGATCAGCGGATCGGCCATCGTCCGCTGGCTGGCCCGCAACGGGACACCACCCAGGTCGAGCATGGTCAGCACATTGGGCGAGGAGATTTCGTATTGCAGCGAAAACCCAATCACATCGAAGGCGCTCAATGGTGTGAAGGTCTCGAGCGAATAGAGTGGCAGTCCGTAGTTGCGGAGCTGCTGTTCCATATCGGGCCACGGTGTGAAGCAGCGTTCGGCCACCCAGTCGTCTCGGCGATTCATGAGCGAGTAGAGCACTTGCAGCCCGTGGTGACTCATGCCAATCGTGTAAGCGTCAGGGAAGCACAAACAGAGCTTGCCCGCAACCTCGCGATGGTCCTTGACGACGATATTGCGTTCGCCTCCGATGTACTGTCCAGGCGTGCGAACTTTGGAAAGTACGCTGCGGACCAGTTGTTCTTTCAGTTCCGTATTGATCATTGGGGGTTATCTCATGCGAACACCATGGCGGATTGCCTTGGGCTCTATTTTGGGTGGTTAAGTGTTACGCTTTTTGACTTCGACAAAGGTCATTCGCAGCTGATAGAGGGTTTCCTGCACTTGATGGCTTTCCTCGGGTTGCAGGTTGCCTTTGGTTTTTTCCTCAACGACCCCCAACAAATCGATGAAGTGTTTGGCGAAGTCGAGATTAACCGGTAGCGTTTGGCCATCTTCGTTAGGCAATAAGCCCATCGACGCCAACGCTTGGGAACCCAGGCTGGTGACCAACATCGATAGCGATGCGGGGGGAAGCGGCTGAGTGCGGTTTTGCGCTGGAGCCTCGGTCTGACTGCTAGCGGAATCTCTTGGCGGGGAACTGGTTGCGGCTACGTTTACCGGTTCTTCGGTTGGTTCACTCATGTCTTGTACCTTCAGCTACTGTGGTTCCAGTAACGCCTTAAAGTAGGCTTCGATTTGTTCGCGATAGCTCGGGAGAAACTGTTCCACCATCCGCGATTGCATTTGCGTCCGCATCCGTTCGGGGAGGTGTCCCCATACATTTTGTTGTAAAGCGCGCGGATCGGCTAGGTCAACTTCGACCATGGTGGTCGTGCCACTTTGCCCAGGATTTTGAGAATTCGGTCGGGATTCGGCAAGTTCCGGAGATTCGGGTGGCCCCTGCTCGCGCTCGCTTTGGCGTTGTTGAGACTGCGGACTCTGCTCTTGTTCGTTGGAAGATTGCGGTTCGGAGCGCTCCTGCTTGGCGGACGAGCGGTTAGGAGGGGAGCGATTTTGCTCCAACTGGTTAATCAACTCGTCAAGTCGTTGGACAATCCCTGATTGCAGTTCCTGCGTGGAGGCATCGGTCGCACCACGTTGCAATAAACCCGCGGCAATCAACATGCTTTGCCGCACCGATTCGAGTGGATTGGCCGAATTCTCTCCCAGATCTTCGCCATCCAAACCGACATCCGCAGGTATAAAATTCGGTGAAGGAACCACCGGCTTCTGGCCACCGCTGGGCGACGCATCGGGTGGCTTCTTCGCCGGTTCGTTTAACAGGTCGAGCAAGCCGTCTGTCAAATCGCTGGCTGGCGCTGGGACCGCTGGCGGAGTCTGCGTAGCACTTCGGCTCGGCCCTTGTGGAGTTGGGGGCTGCGCATTGCCGACCGATATCAGTTGAAGTTGACTTGTGGCCATAACCGTCCAAATGAGCAGATGGTAGCACCGGAGATATCTTAGTTGCATGGAATGTTTCATCGACTAATTTCCGTCGGGATTAGTGGCCAAGGACTCCAGCAACGCCTCCAACTGTTTGCCCAACGCTTGCTGCTGGTCGGACAACTCGCGGAGCCGCCGTTGCTTGCGGGTCGCATCGGGCTCGACGTCGAGCAATTGGGTTTGCTGGTTGATTTCATTTTGCAAGCCACGAAGTAATTTGAGACTCGCCACAGGTGGCAAGAGCTGCTGTTTGCCCTCTTGGGCTTGACTCTCTTCCGCAATGCTTTGCTCTTCGGTCAGCTCCGCATCGGGTGCAGGTTGTTGAGTGGAGATGGCTTCAATCGCCAATTTCAGTTTTTTCAGTGCATCGTTGGCGGCGTTTACTGCCTCCGGGGCGATGCGATAGCGTTGGGCGGCCGCGACAGCTCGGGCCATGTCCAAACCGGTTTGTTCGAGCGTCCAATCGAAAGTCGCGAGTTGCTGGGTTTGCTGGCGTACTTCGAGCAGACCCAGGCGCACCGCCTCTTGATCTACGGCTGCTTGCCGGGCCGCTGCTTCATGGGCTGCTGTTTCATGGGCTGCTGTTTCATTAGCCATTGGGTCTTGAGCTGCACCTTCAGTACGGGCGGATTGTAATTCAGCGAGTTCGTTCAAGCTTTCGACAATCGGTGTCTGCTGCGCTAGCAACCCGCTAAGTGCAACTTCGAGGCGATAGAGTTCTTGTTGCTCGGACTGCCGCTCAAGCTCGTCCGCCCGCTGTTGAAAGTCATCTGCCAGATCGTCTAGCTGTTCAGCGGCGCGTTGCGCAGCTGAGGCGGCTGTTTGCATTTGCTGTTGGCTGGCGGCCTCTTCGGCAGCCATCTGTTCCACTACGGTGTTTTGCAACGCTTCGGCAGCCGACTGTTGGCCACTCGCCTGCGCTTGATCGCTCTGTTGCTTCGTCTGTTCACTCAATTGCGCTTGCTCTTGGCCCAGTTCTGCGGCGCGATTGGCAGAGTTTGGCTGTCGCATTTGTTCGGCGAGCTGCGATTGGGAGCGGGCAAGTTCCGAGAGGGCTCCACCGGTGGCTTGCAGATCTTCGGCCATCTGCTTGAGATCGCCGGTGCGCGATTGCGAGCGAGCGGGATCAATGCGCCGCAGTGCATCGGCAAGCACTTGTGCGGCTTGCCGCTCCAATTCCAGTGCGTTGGATAATTGCTCCGCATTGGTCTCCTCGGCCGCTTGCCGCATCAAGCGGCTGACTTCGCCACGCGTGATCGCCTCGGTCGCTTGCGTCAGTTGTTCAATGATACCATTTTCGACAGGACCCGATCCGTTGGTTGGCTGGTGGCTGGCAGACAACTCGCGGGCGCGATTGAGGAGTGCTTCGAGCTGTTGTGCAAGCGCCAGTTGCTCATCGGCCAATTCGCGGCGAGGGGCATTGAGCGAGTCGGGGCGGTTGCTGCGGAGTTGTTCCAGTTGTAGGGCCTCGGTATTCCCGATAATCGCCTGCTGTTCATTGTTGATTGCCGATAATTCGCCTTGGATCTGCTGCAAGCCACCAGTGCGATTGATCCGATCGGCTAATGCTTGCAGGGCACTCACCACTTCATTCTGCAGTTGGGCCGAATCGGCCAGTTGTTCGAGCAATTCTCCGTCGATAGCATCGGCTTGTAATAACTCATTTTGCGATTTTCGGTGGGCGGTGGTCGCCGCCGATACGGCTTGCTGCATCGAACCCTCGGCAATCGCGTTGATATCGCTACGCAACTCGTCCATTTGTTTAGCCACAGGGCTTTCGCTGAGTCGATTGAGCTCCAGCAACGATTCGATCTCAGAGACCTGGTCGATTAAGCTTGTCTTCTGTCCAGATAGTTGTTCGGAAAGAGCGGCTTGATTTTTGGCAATGCCTGCCAGAGCATCGGTTTCGGATTGGGAGACTTGCTGTGAGTCCTGCAATAACTTGGCCGTTCTTTCGGTCAATTGCTGATTGCGGCGCTGCGCATCAACGAGCTCTCGCATTTTTTTTAAAAGATCATTCTGCCGCTCCTGCACTTTGGCAAGCAGGTTACCGATCGAAACCACCTCAACCCGCTCGATTTGCGATCGCCCGATTTGCCCCAGTTGATCGCGGGCTTCGAGCCACACGGAAAACACTTGACCTTCCTTAAAGTCGACCCCTTGGCTGGCGAGCGAGGAGGCGAAGTCCCAGCGGGTATCGACCAGGTACTCTGGCGTGACACTGCCGGGATTGGTCCAGAGGTTGAGTGCGACCGGCTCGAGCGATTCGCTCCCTTCGATTTGCAGTCGCGCGGTGACGTCAGCCAAGCCCAGATCATCTACGGCTTGACCCTCTAATGATAACTGGCCATCGAGGGCGATTTGATTCAGAGTGAGCGTGTTAAGCCTAACCGTAGGGGGTGCATCCTCGATGACTTCGATACTCCAGCGCTGCGGTAGTTCAAGTTGCAAGCCATCGCGGGTTACCAGTTCGATTCTCCAAGCGAGTGACTGGAGCAGTTCCGCCGCCTCTCCTCCTTCGCCGGCGATTACCAGCGATTGCGAATTGTCCGCAAGCAGCGGCAGCCATGTAGCAGGGGCCGCGTCGGTGCTTGCTGAGGAACCACTCGTTTCCTTCGCCAATGCTAATTGCACCGACTTGACTGGCTCATCCAGCTCGGCAGAGAACTTGACCCGGCTCCGCGCGAGAACTTGGATACGGGTACCGACCAGCTCGCTGGCCGTGCGACCGGTGTAGGCAGGTGGCTCAATTTCAAAATGGTAGCTCGCGAGGTTGGGGGGCGTTACGATCTCGATGCGCTGCCAGGGCATCTGGTTGTCGTCTCCACCGGTAGCTCGAACTTCAATGGCCTGTTCGACCGGCGGTAAATTGCCGACCGCGACATCTTCCAGCCGAGTTGTGGGAATGGTGAGTACTTCATTTTTTGGGTCTCCGGCTTCGCGCACCGATATGAGCACGTTGTCAGGCAATGGCTCGTTGCGGTCGATCACTTCTAACTGAAGCTCACTTCCGCTGCCGATTACACTTGGTAGATCTTTGAACTCAAGTTGATCTTGACGGGGCCAGGCCTGGGACGTCCATGGGGTAAAAAGTCGGGTTAGGGCCAAACGACTTTCAAAGGGTCGCACTACGATGCCGGTCGTCAGCAAGAGGAGCAGCAACCCCGCGAGCAATATGGCTCGCCACGCGCGGCTGGTGTCGAGATATTCGGTCCACTCCGGCTGATCCATTTCGGTCGACCAGGCACGTAGCACCGCGTTGCGAAAGCCGCGGCTGCCGTAACGTTCCTCGGTCGGATCGGTTTGAGCAATTTGGATGGCGGTAGAGAGCCGTTCGCCGAGATCGGGTCGACTGCGCTCAATCCACAGCGCGAGTTGCACGGGGGTGGGAGATAAGCTCCACACGGGACGCACAAACTTTAACCAAGCCCATCCACCTGCGCCAAGCAGAGCGATGAGCGACAAGATTCGCAGACCAATTTCCTCACGACGCAAAACTACATCGAGCAACAACAGGGTCAGCAATGTAACAACGACGATCCCCAGCCAGATCGCAACCCCTCGCCGCCACGCCCAGCGCCGCACGCGGGCGGTCAAACGCTCGGCCTGAGTCAACAGCTTGTGACGGGTCTGCTCGGTCGACTCTCCGCCAGCGAGCGCGTTGCGCTCCCATTGCGGCGAATAACCTGAGGTGGTTGTTCTCAAGATAAATTCCGAAGTACTTAGGAGATCAGCGGACGCGTTTGAGCAGTAATAACCGGACTTCGATACCTTGGGTGCCGGCCAAGTCACGAGCGCGGAGGGTCAACACTCCATTATCGGCTGGCAAACTGATGCGGCCAAGCTTCAGTGGTTTAAAATCTTTGATCAACGATTCGGATTGCCGAGGAACTCGGTCATGCTCGGCCCCTGTCGCGGGTGGATCGTTCGCCTCGGTGATGGCCCGGCTGATCTTGACATCCCCAAAGGACAACTCCAACTCCGAACCGACCGAGCTTTCTGGGCAGGCGTAGTGCACTTCCACTTCGAAGTTGCCGGCCGCCAGCACTTCCACCGGCCAAGTCACTTTGTCATCCGAACTCTTCCAGTTGGAGAAATAAGAGCAATTCGGGGCGGCGGCGGAACGCTTAATGGCTCCGTGCGGATCGCCGTCGCGAGCGGGGAGCTGCGTCCAGGCAAAGTCAGGGTGCCCCACGGTGAAAGGGCGTTCGATCTGCAGTCCAGGAAACATTTCTTGCTTCCAGCGTTCGACAAAGGCGGTCAACTCGGCGGCAATCTCTGGCCGCTGATCGGCAATATTGGTTTGTTGTCCAGGATCGACCACCATATCGAACAACCGCGCTTGATCGTCGAGCCGATAATGTTGAGTCCGCACACTGACTTTTCGATTCCAGTGCGAGAAGATCATGCGGTCGGGAATCGCCCCCACTTCGCCCCTCAACAGCGGCTTGAGGCTAACGCCATCGAGCGGCTTGGTGCCGAGCAAGGGAACGTTTGCCAAGTCCGCAAGGGTTGGTAGCAAGTCGATGACGCTACTGATTTGCAGCACCAGTTTATTGGCCGGGATGTGACCGGGCCAAGCGATGTAGAGTGGCGAACGCACTCCCCCTTCGTCCGTTGAGCCCTTTCTTCCCTTCATGCCGCCATTCCAGCGAAAGCTGTTGGGGCCGTTGTCGCTCATAAACACGACGATGGTATTCTCCGCCAACTTTAATTCGTTTAACTTGTCGTTGAGCCGACCCACATTGTCATCAATGCATTCGACCATTGCCAAAGCAGCGCGGGTGAACGCTTCGTCTTCTTGGTCCCCCGCCTTAGCCTTCATCACCAGCTCACGGTCCTTCATCCGTTCCCAATACTTATCGGGGACCTGCATCGGTGAATGAGGAGTGGGAAGTGGCAGATAAAGAAAAAAGTTGCGATCGGCATGGCGTTCGATAAAGCGAAGCGCTTCGTCGGTAAAGTCGTCAACGAGATAGCCGTTGCCGCGGACCCATTGTCCGTTCCGTTCCAACTGTGGTGAAAAGTAATCTCCCCAGTGTCCCGAGCAGAATCCATAGAACTCGTCAAAGCCTCGCGCGTTGGGATGATAGGGGGGCTGCGTTCCATTGTGCCACTTGCCAAAGGCGGCGGTGGCGTAACCGGCCGCTTTGAAAACTTGAGCGATCGTCCGTTCATCCAGATTCAGCCGCTCGTCTCCCCGCGATACTCCCGAGACGCCACCGCGAGGATGGTAACGGCCGGTCAGAAATTCGGCTCGGGTAGGGGCGCAAACTGGACAAACGTAAAACCGATCCAAGAAGGCTCCCCGCCGCCCGAGCGCATCGAGGTGGGGTGTCGCCAGGTTCTGATTGCCGTGCAGACTGCTATCGCCCCAACCTTGATCGTCGGTTTGAATGACGATCACGTTCGGTCGTTCGGCGGCTAATGTCTGGGGTAACGCCAGCGCTGCGGCCATCAGCCCCAGTAGCACCGGCAGTCGGCGAGCAACCGTCATCCGCCAGGTTAGAAAGTCAAGCATTTGAATCCTCCCAGCTCTCCTAAGCGAGCGAAATCAGGGCCATTCCGGCACCGCGTTGGCCATTTCATGCATCAGCCGATCGATGACTTGGCCGAGGCTTTTATTGGTAGGGGTGGCCCGCGTGTTCAACAACGCAATAAAGTTCTTGCCATCGTGCCGCCTTATCATAACGGCGGTCGTGCCCGGTAACGATCCGCCATGCCAGCAATTGTACTCGTTATCCTTGACGATCCGGTTGTTCCAGCCGAGCGAGTAATATGCCTCGGTTGGCTCCCCTTCCGCCGAATAACCGGCCAGTCCCGGTGGTCGGTCATGCATCAGACGGATACTTTCACGACTTAAAATTGGACAATGATCCGGATCATCGAAGGCCGCCGCAAATTTGGCAAGATCGGTGGCGGTTGCAAGCCAGCCGCCGTGCGCATCCATCGCTTCGATGTTCCAACCACCGTAGGGCCCCGCCACGGTTTGACCCAGATCGCTTGCAAAAACCGAACGACTCCGGCCGGGTTGATAGTACCGTACCTCCTGCGGCGCGCGTCCTTCCAATCGCGTAGCGCCCAGTCGCATCGTGGTGATGCCCAGCGGAGCGAGCACCTCTTGTTGGACGTACGACTCATAGTCCAGGCCACTGATCTGCTCGATGACTCGCCCTAGCAAGCAATAGCCAAAGTTGGAATAAGCAAAACGCTCACCCGGCTCAAAGTCCAACTTCTCACGCAACATGGCTCGCACTACCGTGGTCGGACCGGCCGGCGGCTCAACATTCAACAAGTTCGCAAAACGCACCGATTCAAACATCGCATCAAATGACTTGTCCCGATCCCAGCCTCCGCGGTGCTCTAGCAAGTGCCGGATCGTGATCGAACGCCAGCGTGCGTCAAAAGGTTCCACCGCCGCGATCTCGTTTTCTAAGTCGAGAACATCCAGAACTTTGTCTTTCAGATTCAACTGGTTGCGTTCAATGAGTTGCAATGTCGCTACGGCTGTAATCGGTTTCGAGACACTGGCGATTCGAAACAGGCTTTCCGGTGTGACCGGCTGCTTATCGGCAAGGTCGCCGTAACCGTAGCCGCGACTGAAAACGAGTTGGCCACGATCGGTTACGGCAATGGCGGCGCCTGGTACACGATGCTCTTGCAAAAAGTCATGCATCATGCGGTCGTAGCAGGCAAATCGTTCGTCTTCTTTCCCAGAAGCTACGTTGCACGGCGCGATCTCGTCCCGATAGCCGGGGCCGCGCAGTACGCGACCTGGACGGGCGCCGGTGTATTGCCCCTCTTTCAATACGAGCTGTCCGTTGACAATCACATGCCGCATTCCTTCGGCAAGTGCATCAGGATGTGCAAAGTCGGCGCGGTCGGTAAGTTGCTTGTAATCGAACACGATCAGATCGGCAGCCAGTCCGATGGCGATCCGTCCTCGGTCAAAGGCGAGCACTTCGTTGGCCGCCACGGCGCACGCCTGGGCGACGGCGCGCTCGAGAGAAATGGCCCCCAAATCGCGGACATAACGCGACAACAAGCGGGGAAAGGCACCGAAGGCGCGCGGATGAGAGGCAATGCCGCTCCCTCCCGCCGGTCCCACATCGGTGCAGAACGAGATGAAGTCTTGCTGCATGGCGAGTATCAAGTTGGCTTCAAGCATGGTCTCGGGGAGCACAAAGGCGTTTGTCTTGACCAACTGAAAGAAAGTTTCCCAAGGATCCTCTTCGAGTGCCTGGGCGATCGCCGCCACCGATTTGCCGTGGTGTGGGCGGTAACGCGGATCGCTGCTCCGACCCACAATAATGCGATTCCAGTTCTGGCCGGCATGTCGGTACCAATTTTCCCAGCCTACGGTCGTTTCCATCTCCTGACGAATCTCTGCACGCAGCTCGGCATTATCGAGCTGACCACGCAGGACTTGCTCACCTTGTTCGAAATGCCGCGGATGAATCAGGGCGGCGATGCCAAGCCCGTTGTTGATGTACGGGTAGATATCCGCAGTGACTTGTTGGCCATCGCTCCGCGCAGCACGCAGCGTGCTGATGGCTAACTGCATCTTCCCCCAGTTCTGTTGACCGGCGGCCTTGAGATGAAAAATATGGACCGGTGTGTTTCCCGTGCGGCCGATATCCAACGCCTCGTCTACCGCCTCCAGCAGACGGTCCCCTTCGTTGCGCATGTGAGTGTAGTAGTGCCCACCGTACTCGCCCGCCACGCTGGCCAAGGCAGCGAGCTCCTGGGTGGTTGCATACACTGCCGGCGGATAGATCAAGGCAGTGGACAGACCAATTGCCCCCGCTTCCATCCCTTCACGGACCAAGTCCTGCATCCGCGCCAACTCTTCGTTGCTCGGCCGCCGATCGACATCACCGATCACCATTTGCCGGACCTGCGTATGCCCCACGGTCTGCACGACGTTGATGGGCAGCCCTTGCGAGTCAATCAAGGCGAAGTACTCGGCCATCGTCGTGTAGCCTTCACGCAGCCCCAGCTCAGCACTTAACGGCGCTGCCGATTCACCTTCTCCCGCATTGATGGTGGTGACCCCCTGCGTCAGTAGGTTTAGGGCTGAAGCGGGATCGTCGAGCATGGGTGATGCTGTTTGCCCCATCATGTCAATGAAGCCCGGTGCGACGATCAAACCTTCCGCTTCGATGACTGTTTCTGCCGACTCAGGTGGCAGCGCGCCGATGCGAACGATGCGACCCTGGTCGATGCCAATATCGGCTACGTACCATGGAGCCCCCGAGCCATCGACCACGCGAGCACCGCGAATCACGATATCGAGCCGGTCGTCAGCTACCGCTGGTGCTTGGAACATGCTGAGCGTAAATACAGCGAAGAGGGTTGCAGAGAGTATCGAGTGCATCGAGTTCGCTTTCTTCGCTCGGGGAGGGGCGACCTATCAGGGCCGGGGAGGGACGCCGCAGCTATCGCCGGTAACACCTAACGCCCTGCTTAGCATAATCGCTTTGCACCCGCTCATGTGTTTCCTAAGCAGGTGTACACGGATCTTTCGGGATTATGCGGGTGCCACTGGCGCAGCCAGCGTGACAGGAGTCGTGGATTTGGGCTGACGGTTACGGTCCAATGCTTAAACAGCCGAGAGCGAAGTTGTCGCAGCAACGGCAACTCCTTGATAATTGCCGAGGGACTCACGGGGCGTAGCGTTTAAGATATTCCTTTAGGTGATGTTTCTTGGCGGTGTTCTCGCTTGTCATATAGCGGATCTTGCCGAAGATCTCGCGCTCGGGTCCCCAAGCGCGATCGTACCGACCCAACACCCAAAAAATGCCACTGTACGAATTGGGATCGCGACCGTCGAGCGCGTACTTGTTGTTCAGTTCAATCATGGCTTCGAGCGCTTCGCGGGGAGAACGACTCCAGTGCAGGATCTTCTTACCCCACAACATCCGTAAATAATTGTGAATGCGGCCTTCGCGCACCAACTGCCGTTGGGATGCGTTCCAAATGGGATCGTGTGTATACGCACGTTCTAGTTGCTCCAGGGAATACAATTGCGGACGGGGATCGGCGGCATGCTCTTGCAAGCTCTGTTGGGCCCAGGCGGGAAGCGATTCGTAGCGATCGTACTGGGGCTCGCGCCAACACATGTTGAAACCGATCTCGCGCCACGTGCAAAGTTGATCGATGAACGCCTCGGCGTTTTCACTGATACCCCAAAAACCATTCATTTTGCCATTGGGCTTTTTCAACTTGCTGGGATGCCATTGCTCGGCCTCCATCACGCGCGAAAACAGTTCATGGCAGGCGATATGACCAAAGTGCAAATGGGGCGAGAGTTCGCTCGAACCGTATTCGTCCGGTTCATTGCGATCCTGTGCGTAAGCTTTCAAACGTCGGTCGATAAATTGATCGAGCAGTTGCCGCGCGGTGACCGCACCACCCGTGATAACGCCTGGACCGACACCGTGGTCGATGGCCAGTTCTTGCAGTCCATCCGCTTTCAGTAGTCGAGTCAAGTTCGCGCGTGGCCATCGTTTTTCGATCGCCTTGGGAAATTGTTTCAAGGGTGGAAGGGGGCGCGGGGTCGTCTGGCCGTCGGCCGCGTGGGGGCGAAGCGGTTCTTCATCGGGGAAGTGGTCCAAATGTTGTGGCAGCTCTTTTTGCATCGCGCGGCGGTACGAGTGCGCTACCGTAAACGTGCGTTCCAACGCCGCCAATGGCATCAAGCAGTTCGAGTCGACCGCTTCCAGCCGGCTCGGCAACGACTTGCCGGCAATCGCCAACATCCGCGGATGGAAAGAACAAGGGAAGTCATCGGTCACCACGGCGCAGGCTTGTTGGGCCAAACGCGCGACCAGTCCTGAACCCTCGCCCGCCTCGGCTTCGACATAAGGATAGTAGTGCACACCCGCTGCTTCGCAGGCGATCGCGTTATCGCGCATCCCTTCGATGACAAAGCGATGGAAGCGGTCGGAGGCCCAGCGGTAACGGATCCGCAAGGCTTCCAATACGATCAAGGGTCGCTCCAGCTGCTGGGCCAAGTCGCGCGCGTACTGCAGCGCAAAGTTGTAGCGGGTCCGGCGAAAAGCAGTCATCCAGTAAACGACCCAATCGGCTTTCTCTTGGATAGGGAGGGCATTGAGAGGGCGAATCCGCAGCGTGGGGACCTCAGTTGGGATCTGCATGGGTTATCCTTAAAGTTGTCATTTCATTGGCTGAATGGCAAGGTTCGAGCAGACTGTCGATTTATTCCCAAACCGAAGCTTTTTGCGAGTTTCGATCATCCGCTTTTCGATTGGCGCAAGTCAAAAAAGTATGAGCGCGGGACCAGTTATTCTGCGCTCATGCCGTACCTGCCAAAATACGTGCCTTTGGGCGACCCCAACGCCAGCTCGCACCATGGCACATTACAGCGTATATGACTTCGATTAATTTGTTCTACAATGGTCGGTTTCCCCGAACAAACACCTCAGAAAACCACGTATGCCGCGTCGCAAGCGAAAACGCCCCAATTGGCCGTATCGAATGGCATGGCTGACGATCTTCGGTTGCCTGACACTATATGTTGTCGGCCAAACCCTCCGCGCGGCGATGACCTTTGGCCAACGCTCTTACGGTACCGATTGGGGACTGTCGATCGTTGCGGCCTGTTTGGATACCACGTTTGCGGTATGGTTCGTAGCCGTCGGGGCCTCGATTGGCAGCTTCTTAAATGTCGTCGCCTTCCGACTACCGCTCGGTCGCCACATCGGCGGGCATTCAGGTTGCTTCTATTGCCAGACACCCATCGAGGGACGCGACAATGTCCCGGTGCTCGCCTGGATCAAGCTGCGCGGCCGTTGTCGCCGTTGCCGGCTCCCGATCTCGATTCAGTACCCACTCGTTGAATTGACGGTAGCGATCATTTTCTTGTTCGTTTACATCACCGAGTTTTCCACCAGTGGCCTGAACCTACCAGGGCAGAAGGGTGCGTCACAATGGGGTGGGTTGCTGCGCATTGCGACCGACAGCACTTCGTTGCTGCGTATCACCAGCTACCTGCTAATGCTCTGTGGACTGGTGGCCGCTGCCCTGATTGCGGTGCGTCGGCAAGTCGTTCCGCTGAAGCTCTATCTATGGACACTCTTGCCGTGGCTGTTGGCCGCGTTGGTACGACCGGAAGTAATCGTCGTGCGTTGGCGCGACGTGGCCCCGGCTGGCGCCACCGAAGCTCGACTCGATGCCTTCGTAACGCTGGTCTGTGGAAGCGTGGTGGCGATTGCCGTCGCGCGCTTGCTGTCACCGCTGTTGTATCCAGGTTTCGATCGAAGCCTGATTGGTTCCGATCGCGCTACCCACCAAGCCCGCCAATGGCTCGGCGGTTTTGCTATCGCCGGAGCTCTGGTTGGCTGGCAAGCGGTGGTACCACTTGCATGGTGCACTGTGTTGTGTAGCTGTACGGGGATGCTCTTGCTGCGAAATTTTCGTTATGTAGCCGAGCTGCGTGACTTGACAGTCTGGATCTGGTTGGGGCTGCTCGTGTTTCGCGCTAGTTGGGGTTGGCTCGACCGTATCTATCTACCGGTAGCTCTGCCCCCGGTCATGCTGCATGTAGCCGGAGCCCTAGCGCTGGCACCGGTGGCTTGGCTTATTCACCGCACCGCCCCGAAGCCCCTCACCCCGAAGCCCCTCACCGCGAAGCCCCTCACCGCGCCCAGTATCGCCCCCACTGAATCGACTGAGTCGTTAGCGATCGACTCATTAGCAATTGATTCGGTTGCGATTGACACCACGAGACCCAATGGTGAGATTTGAAGTTCCTCAGCTCGAACTTACCCGCCCCGGCCCTGGGAGGGTAAGTTCGAGTCAGGCCTCAGCGATCACGCTTTATCCCCAATGAAATTTGGCGACCTACTTAGTGCCGCCAGGCAGCCCCATCGGGCGGCTGCCAATTGAGATCGGTATAGAACATCGCCTCCACCGCGATATCCTGGCGTTCCATCCGTTCGATATGCTCGGCCAGTGGCTCGATGGTTGCTAACCAGGGCAACACCACGAGCCAGATGATTCCCATCCCAGCGCTGAGCCCAAGCAGCTTGAGCCAAGCCAGTTTGCGCTCGGACCATGGGACCGAACGCACGATCCAAGGTGAATTCGCTTGCGAAGTCGAGCTTTGCCGGAAATGTGTATTCAATAGGTGCTATGTCCGTTCTTATTAAACCGAATTCTTGAACAGTACACCGAACATGAGATAAGCCATCAGCAAAGTCAATAACACGTTGAGTGCTTGACCGCAAACGTATAGCGCGGCTGGCTTGCCCGAGCGGAAGTAGGGAAACAACTGCCGGAAGTTGGTGTCGAGACCGATGCAAACAAAGGCAAGGCAGAAGAGCCAGCCTTGTAGCGGCTTGGCAACTCCTTCGATCACCGAGTTGACCCAGAGCTCGCCATAGGTCGAGCTCGCAAACAGTATCGAGCAGATAATCGATGCGGCCAGAAAGCCCAGCACGAACTTGGGGAATCGCTTCCAGATTTCACTGACACCCACCTTGATCGCTGGTTGATCGGTCTCGCGCGTCTCAACCCACTTGGTCCAGTAAATGGCCACACCGAAGGCAATGACGCCGATCAGAATATTTTGAATCATCTTAATCGTGACTGCCGTTTCGCTTCCAATCCGTGCTCGTTCACTTCCCTCGGGTCCCAGCAACTCACCCGCCGCCGCCACGGCTCCCGTGGCATCGATCGTACCGCCAATCCAGGCACCGGCTACCACGGGGTCGAGTTGCATGAAGTTGGCCGCCATGGGCATCACCACCATCATAATCACGGTGAAGCTCAACGAGAGGCCGATCGCCAGCGAGAGCTCTTCCTTCTTCGCTCGGCAGGCGGCTGCCGTGGCAATCGCCGCCGACACACCACAGACACTCATGTCCGCCGAGATTACCATGTTCAACGACTTGCTCTGCATCTTCAGCACGCGTTGCCCAAAGATATAGGTCGCGATCAAGACAATCGGCGTCACGACCCATGAAACGAAGATACCAGGGACACCCAAAGCCAGCAATCGACCAAGTAACACGCCCGCCCCCAGCAGCACTAAGCCAATCTTGATGTAAAGTTCCCCATTGATCGCGGGCCGCAACCAAACGGGAGTGCCTATCGTGTTGGAGATGATCAAGCCGACCAAGAGCGCCCAGAGCGCGTATTCAAGGTTGTAGTCGGCGATCACCTCTTGTCCGGCCAGCACATACGACAGGCCAGCCAGTAGAAACAAACAGCTAAAAGCGGGAAGAAATCCGAAGCTCAGCTTACCGCGGAGGGCAATGGCCAAGCCGCCAATGAGCAGTGTTGCCAGCCAAACGCCTGCAAACTTAATGAGATTGATTTTGCCTTTTGCGGGGGGGGCCTCGCCGGCAACCGCTTTGGGTTTATCTCGCAACGCATCGACCGGGGAGGTGCTCCAGCCACCGGTCTTGCCAATCCAAGTTTTAAGGGGTGAATCCCATTTGACCGACTTGGCGTCAGCTTCGGAAACATCCCAGGCCAGATTGCCAGGCCGCGATAGCGTCGATACCAGGAAGCCGACAGCCAAGATAAGTAGACCCAGGCAAACGGCTGTCCAGTCTTCAGAAAGTCCGCGTGGAGGTAGGGTAGGGGAGGGAAGGGGCTGCGCGGAGTCGGAAGGTGGCATCGGAGTCTCGTGGTCGGCGGTGGGAACGCTATAATTTACTAGCAGGATAGTCGATAAGTCCTTTGAGAGGTAGACAATTGGATCACGAGGCAGAGAGCGCGCTTTTGCGGCAATATCATGAACTGGCGGAACTCGCCGGCTCGCTCGCGCATGAAATCAAGAATCCCCTCTCCGTGATTCACATGAATGCCGATCTCCTGAGCGAGGAGCTGACTGAAAGCGAGTGGCCGGGGCGGCGGAGAGCGGAGGCCAAGGTGGAGATTATCCGCCAACAGTGCCAGCGCATGGAGAACCTGCTCCGCGACTTTTTGCGATTCGCCCGCATGCGTGACTTGGAGATGACTCCCGGCAGCTTGAACGAGCAGGTCGAGCGGGTCTTGCAACTCTACCAACCGCAAGCTGATAAAAGTGGTGTGGAGATTTTGCGCTACCTCGATCCCGACTTACCGAGCATCATGTTGCACAGCGATTCGCTTCAAGCCTCATTGATCAATTTGGTCAAGAATGCCCTCGAAGCGATGCCCGATGGGGGCGAGTTGGTAGTGCGCACCTACGAGACGCCGCGGGGGGTAGCGCTCGACTTGATCGACACCGGCTGTGGTATGGACGATAGCACGGCCATTCATATGTTCGATGCCTTTTATTCGACCAAGCACGGCGGTTCCGGTTTGGGGCTTCCCACGGCCCGCAAGATCATCGAAGCGCACGAGGGACGCATCAGCGTGCAAAGCGAAGTAGACCGCGGCACCAAGTTCATGCTCGAGTTCCCTACCCCCGCCCGCATCAGCTGATCGCACCGTGTCACCAATCTCCCGCAACGTTGACACAGAGCTCTATTGAATCAAATGGGATCACTGAAATGGTAATTAAAGGCACCGTCTACAACGGACAAATCAGACTTGAAAGTTCTGTGCTTCCATTGGGAACGCAAGTACTGATTACTCCGATTCAGTCACCCGTCACGGAGCTTCTCCCCGAGTATGATGTGAAGGGTCTAAGAGCTGAAATACACCGTATAGCGTCGCTTCCATGTGAGAACGACTCCAATGAGTCCTTTTCAGGCGCGGATCATGATGAAATTCTATACGGAAATTGAGCGTGGTATTCGTTGGCACCGGCGACTCATTCAAAAGCCCCTCTACTCCAATTTCACCCCCAGCGATGCCAAGTGGTCGGCGGCGAGTGACTCGAACTGTTCGTCTTCGATTAGTTCTAGTTGCGAATAGTGGGGATGCCGGGAATCTTTGTAGGGATCATTCTGTTTCGTGTTATAGCAGCAAATGAGCGACCAACGCGGATCGGGACTCGTGTTCTGATCGGAGCAATGGAGCAAGTTGCCATGGAAGAAGATGGCATCCCCCGGTTCCATTTCAACATGCACCAGCGGCAGCCGCTCGAGCGCCGCTGCGACCCGCTCAGGATCAGCTCCGGTCTGACCACCCACCTTCATGTGATTCATCCGCCCACATAACTGTGAACCTGGGATTACTTGCAAACAACCGTTGGCCCGCGTCGCGCGATCGACGGCAATAAAGCAACTCCCCATCGTCGGATACAAACAGCCGTAGTCGTACCAGTAGCCGTAATCTTGATGCCATTCCCAAGCACCGCCAATCAACGGCTCTTTGAGCATCATTTTGTGGTGGTAATGATAGACCTCATCCCTAAGCAGCGCCGACATGTTGTCGGCTACTCTTGGCGAGCGGACGACCGCTGCGTACAAATTGTCTTCTAAGTCGTTGCTGAGCGACAGCGTGGTCGTGCCCCCTTGCGCATCGGCCCGCGAGGTAGCGCGGCTGGCTACCAACTGATCGGCTCGGGCGTAGCGGTTCAGTCGCTCAATCTCGATCGCATTAAACAACTGCGGAACTAAAATGTAACCCTCGCGGTCGAAACGCTGACGTTGTTCGTCGGACACTCGAAAGAAACTCATGTTCGCAATCTCGCTCTCAATTTTTCGTACAATGACGTATCGCCGCGCCCACGTCCCTGATTAAAAGCCGTGTAACCTTCACGTACATTGTACCGCCGCTCGAGCGCCCTCCATAGCCGCATACTGGCAACTCGTCCCCCCCCTTGGCTGCTAACGATAAGGCCTCCCACCCATGCTTCGATTCGATCCCTCCATACTCGCACCCTCCATACTCGCACGCTGTATTGTCGCACGCTGCATTATCGCAATCCTGTTATCCGCCGTTCCTCTTTCAGCTGTTCACGTGCCTCTTGTTCATGCCGCCGATCCATTCCAGTTTGAGGCGAGTGAGTTATCGACCCGGTTGCAAGTAGGGTATGCCGTACGAGCGGTCGATGTGAATGGCGATGGTCTTTTGGACATTGCGATCGTCGATAGCAAACGCATTCTGTGGCTCGAGAATCCCACTTGGCAAGAGCATGTGGTTTACGAGACACCCGAAGCGAAGTTTGACAATGTGACCTTTGCACCCCACGACATCAATGGAGATGGGAAAGTGGATTTCGCGCTGGGGGCGGACTGGCAATTTGGCAACTCCGATTCAGGCGGGACGATCGGCTGGTTGGAACAAACTCCGTCGGGACCGTGGACCTACCGTCCGTTGGCCAGTGAACCGACAACTCACCGGATGAATTGGGTCGACTTTGGAAATGACGGTCACTTCGAACTGCTGGTAGCGCCACTTAAAGGCCGCGGGACTCGGGCACCAGGCTTCGAACAGCAAGGAGTTCGCTTGCTGGCCTTGGCACCAGGGCAAGATCCCGTCGAGGAGACATGGGGACGGCGCGTGCTGACGGAAGAGCTGCATGTCATGCACAACTTCGAAGTGGTTGATCTCGATCAGGATGGACGCAGCGAGTTGATCACGGCCAGTTACGAAGGGGTGACAAGGGTCAAGGTCGATGCGGTGGGCAACGTGACACTCCGGCAATTGGGTTCGGGACAAGATGAGCCCGCTCCGAAACGTGGAGCAAGCGAGATACGCCATGGTCGTTTAGGCGATGGACGCGATTACTTGGCGACTATCGAACCTTGGCATGGTGACAAAGTGGTGGTGTACATCGCCCCTGACGGCTGGCAAGCGTCGACCGAGTTGTGGACCCGCTATGTGCTCGACGATCAACTGGCTTGGGGGCATGCCATCGCATGTGCCAACCTGGATGACGATGCCGACGAAGAGTTGATTGTGGGGGTACGCGATGACCAGACCGATCAGCATCGCCGTGGGGTGCGGATCTACGATCCCAGCGGAAGCGATGTAGGCACATGGTCGCGGCAGCTCGTCGATCCCGGTGGTGTGGCCGTCGAGGACTTGACGGTCGCCGATTTGGATGGCGATGGCCGCAACGACATCATCGCCGTTGGACGGCAGACTCAGAATGTCAAAATCTACTGGAATCGGAAGTAAGCCCAGGCACGAAAAGCCCACATCTTTTCGGGGCATGTGCCCCATACCAGCTCGACTGGAATGAGCCTAAAGTTTTGATTGAGAATTAACTTCAAAACTCATTCACCCATGAGGCAAGCTCATGGGGTCTTGAAAAAGATGGGGGGTGTAAAGAGGCTTAGACCCGGAGTTCCTGGCAAATAGCCTCCACCAAACGATCCGTGGCCTGATCCAAGTCATGGCAATCAACCGACATCCCCCACACGCTCACCTGGCGTGGTAGCAAAGCGAGTTCAGCGGCAAGTTGCAGGGCGCCGACCAAGCCGAAGTCATGGGTGCCGCTCCATTTCAATTGCTCGACAGGCAAGTCGGGCCACACCCAGCGGTGAATGATCTCGTCGGCTTTGTCATCCAAGCAAGCGTCGCACACATGCAGGGTGTCGCAGGCTCCCAGCCAATCGAGTAGATCAAACGGCTTGGCTGCAACATGGACCTCGACGTCAGGCAGTTCAAGCCGCGCGATCGCGCGGGCTACTTGCCAGCCGAGTTGGTCACCGCCATGTTCGCTACCAATGCCTACCAGCAGGGTAGGGGGGCGAGGCAATGAGTTCACCCCTAACCTCGCTCAATCTTTAGTTTAAGAAAGTGGGTTGAACAACTAATGCACGGATCATAACAGCGAATCAAACGTTCGCAGTGACCAGCGATCGCTTGGTCGTCTTCTTGAAGCAGCGATGGCAACAACAGCCGCAAATCGGCTTCGATCTGCGCCTGATTTTGCGACGTCGGAGGAACGATTTTGGCAAACTCCACCCGCCCCTGATGATCGAGATGGTAGCGGTGGTAAATCAATCCGCGAGGTGCTTCGGTGATCGCGCAACCTTCCCCCACCCCCACGTCGAATGCCACACGCGGTTCGGCTGGCGGCTCGTACGTCCGCAAGATCTCGAGCGCTTCGTCGAAGGCGTGAATCACTTCTAAGGCTCGGGCCACGATTCCGTAATGCGGGTTATACTGCGGTCTTTGCCAGCCGATTTCTTCAGCCGTTTTCCGCGTCAAGGGGGACAACTGGTCGTAGTTCAAATGCACGCGCGCCAGTGGACCCACGAAGTACGATTGCATGTGCGGCAAGCGCAAGGAATGGAGTGCGGTGGAGTGGGCGACTTGCGACTCTTCGAAATGATCTTCATAGCTCTCGATATTCAGACGCTGGCCATCGGAACAAGCGATATCGCCGCTGATAATCGGATATTCCCGCTCATGATGCAGAGACACGTATTCATAGGTTGGCTGCGTCTGTGCACTGGCCGGTGGGAACTCGGGAAACGGAAACGCAGCGACCCATCGCGCGGTATCGATGGCCGCTTGCAAACACCATTCGAATTCTGGGATGAGCGCTGACAATTCCTCGCGCCGTGGAACTCGATAAAAGCCTCCCACCGCCACGTTGATCGGGTGGATCGCCCGACCCCCCAGAACCTCGAGCAACTGATTTCCCACCTTCTTCATCCGCAGGCCACGCTTGACTTCTTCCGGAAACTGCTTGGCAAGCTCTATTCCGCTCGCACAATGAAAGAAGTCGGGTGCGTGCAACAGATGCATGTGCAACACGTGGCTTTCAATCCACTCGCCGCAGTAGAGCAACCTGCGCAAGCGATAGATGGCTGCAGGAATGCTGATCTGAAAAGCTTGTTCCAAGGCCTGGACGGCGGTCATTTGGTAGGCGATGGGGCAGATGCCGCAGATGCGAGCGGTGATGTCGGCCACATCCTCGAAGGAACGACCGCGCAGCAAGGCCTCGAACAATCGCGGAGGTTCATAGATCTTCAGTTGCACATCGCGGATCGTATCTCCCTCTAGACGCACCAGCAAAGCACCTTCCCCCTCGACGCGGGTCAGGATGGGGACCTGGATCCGCCGACCCTGGCGGGCAGGATCCGGCGAGTTCTTCACGGGTGCAGTAGGTAGTACATTTTGGGTGTTTGCTGAGTTGTCCGTTTTTTTCTCTTCAGACGCATCGGATGGCATGTCTAATTCTCTCCGTGCGTGGGTGCTGTGTCTTCGTCAATTAGCAACCGCGAACTCTCGCTCGAGAACTCGGGGGCATAGGCATTAAAACTTCTCAGCAAATGGGCCGCCGCGCGGGGCGGTTGCAATTGCGTTAGGACCTGTTCGGACAGCCCGCGTACATTCGGCTGCCGGGTGGGACCGAAGCAGCCGTAGCAACCGCGGTCGTAGCTGGGGCAGATGGCTCCGCAGCCAGCTTGCGTGATGGGACCGAGGCAGGGGATCCCCTGCGCGACAATCACACACACTGTACCGCGACGCTTGCAGGGCTGGCAGACACTCTCCGTCGACGTTTTCGGCTGTTGGCCACGGATCAGCGCGGCGAGCACCTCGAGCAGCTGATGTTTGTCGATTGGACATCCGCGCAATTCGAAATCGACCCGCACGTGGGCTGAGATCGGCGTTGAAGTAGCTAGAGTTTTGATATAGTCGGGTCGCGCATAAACGGCCCGCATAAATTCTGCATGATCGGCAAAGTTGCGTAGGGCTTGCACTCCCCCAGCCGTAGCGCATGCGCCGATGGTGATTAGGAATTTCGTGTCGGCCCGCAGTTGCTGCAAACGCTGCAAGTCCTCGGGGGTTGTGATCGAGCCTTCGACGAGCGTTACATCGTACGGTCCCGGCTCCAGCCGGCTCGACGCTTCGGCAAAGTGCGCGATATGTACGGCGCTCGCTACCGTCAACAATTCGTCTTCGGCATCCAGCAACGTTAGTTGGCAACCATCGCAGGAAGCGAATTTGGCAACTGCCAAGCGGGGTCGGTCACTCATCAAAAGTCCCTGTATTTTAGGTAGGGCTCCATCGCTTCGAAGCGAAACACCGGTCCTTGCTTGCACACGAAGTGAGGACCCAACTGACAATGTCCGCACTGGCCAACGGCGCATTGCATATTGCGTTCCATCGAAATCCAGATCGATTCTTTGGCGATCCCCCGCCGCAGTGCAGCCAGCGCCGCGTAGTGCATCATTACCTCGGGTCCGCAGATCATGACGACCGATTGGGAGGCATTCAGTGGCTCGAGACGATCGAGCAGCAACGGGACCACTCCGATCGAACCGGCCCAGCCATTGATGGCGCGGTCTACGGTCAGTTCAATTTGGATATCCAGTGCCCGCCAGCGTGCGAATTCCTCCTCAAAGAGCATCAGGTCTGGGGAGCGGGCACCGACCAAAAGTACCACTTTGCCAAACTCCCCGCGTCGCCCCATGAGTTCGTATAACAACGGACGCAGCGGCGCCATGCCGAGCCCCCCTGCCACCACAATCACATCCCGCCCCACGCATTCTGCAACGGGCCAAGCGGTACCAAACGGGCCACGCAGGCCGAGCGAATCTCCCTCGCGCAACTTGATGATCGCATCAGTCACACGGCCTGCCAAGCGGATCGTGTGCAGGAGTTCATGGCCTGTGGACGAGATCGGACCACTCATGCTGATCGCCACCTCGCCGCAGCCAGGCACGTAGAGCATGTTGAACTGACCGGGCAAGAAACGGTAGTTGTCAGCCAGTCGCGTATCGGCCAAACGTAAATAGTATGTAGCCACATCGGCGACTTCAGGCCGAATCGCTTCGATCAGCGCTCTATGAACGAGCCAAGGATTGTGACTGGTTGCCGGTTGACGGGCGGTTGCTGGCTGCGCGAGCGTCTTCATGGAGTGTCCTCGCAAACTGGAGTGTCCTCGCAAATCGTAGCTACCTCTTGTGTTAGATCGATACCCACGGGGCACCACGTAATGCAGCGCCCACACCCGACGCAGCCCGACATGCCAAACTGATCCACCCAGGAAGCCAACTTATGAGTCAACCATTGTCGATATCGCGAGCGGGTGGTGTGGCGAATCGCACCGCCGCTGCAATGGCTAAAGTCGACATTGAAACAGGAGTCCCACCGCCGTTGCCTCACGATCTCATCGTTCGTCAAGTCCGAGACTTCGTCGACCGAAGAGCAGAAGCAGGTGGGGCAGACCATGGTGCAATTCGCGCAGCTTAGGCAACGCTCGGCAACATCTTGCCACTGCGGATGATCGAGACGGCTGAGGAGTTTGTCATGGATGTCGGTGGTATCCAGCCGCTTGGTGATTTGATGCACCGCTCGTTCCGTACGTTGGTCCGCGCGCTCGATTTCCAGTGGCGTTGCCGGTCGAAGTGGCAAGCGTTCGGCCAGCTCGGCACCTGCCTCGCTCCCGACTTCCACGACAAAACCATCGTCAATCTCGCTCAACGCCAAGTCGAAACCTTGGGTGCAGCGCGGGCCGGTGTCCATCGAAGTGCAGAAGCAAGTGGAGGCCGCTTGCGCGCAGTTCACGGCGATCAGGAACAAGTTGTGGCGTCGGGTCGCGTACGCCGAATCAACATAAGTGTCCGACATAAACACCCGGTCTTGGATGGCGATGGCAGCCAACTCGCAGGCCCTCACGCCCAGCAAGGCGCGCTTCACCGGCGGGTCGGCAATCACCTCCATGGTCCACTGCTGGTCATCGTCGCGGCGAGAACGCAGCACATCGAGCAGCGGCGGAAAGAGATACTTTTTCCAAGCATGAGGGCCGATCACGTAGCCGAAGAACATCTCTTCGCCACTGGGGACCAAACGATAGCGCCCCGGCCCTTGCTCGTCGGTCCACCCCTTTGGCAAATCGCCGATGGAACGCAATGAGTCGTAAACAATCGCACCCTGGTCCACGCGTGGGCCGATCACATCGAAACCAAGCTGGAGTAATTGCTCGATTAAGCACTGAAGATCCAAGCGATCAAGAAACATCATCGGCTCATTCTCTCTTAAATAGATCGAGCAACTGCAAACGGGTGGCCACAAGTCGCTTGGCCAGCGCGGAAGCGAGCATTTTCATGAATTGATTACCGAATTCGGGATCGTTCTTGATCTGCGCTTGAATCTTGGCCGCATCGACCGCCAGCAACTTGGCTTCATCCACACACAACGCCGTGCATGACATCGTACCATCGGCAAGAACGGCTGACCAAGCCACCAATTCGCCAGCTCCGAGTGTCAGGATATGGCAATCACCCCGCCCGGGGACCTGCATGGCCAAATTCAGGCGTCCAGCGAGCAGTACAAAAATATGTTGGATGGCCTCCCCTTCTCGAAAGAGCACACTTCCGGGCTGTAAGTGTGTCCATTCGCCCAGTTCCAGCAACGCATCCAGTTTTGCGGGCTCCAGATGCTCTCCCAAAATGGAGCGATCCAATTGGGCACGTTGTTCAATATGCATCGTGTTTGTCTTTCATCGCTAGGGGACCAACAGCTTCCTTTTTTCCGCGGCGCAAAAGCTGCAATGGTAGACTGCATTGGCAGACTGCATTGGTAGAAATGTCTATTAAAACCGATTCGCGATAGAACTAGTAGCACTCACGGCAAACTACCCTTGGCGAACCCAGTGAATAGAGCAGGTCATCTAATATAAGAGGAAGCGACATGCTGGTCCGGTCGACCGTCGACGCCAACGAGGCTGTGGCTCGAGTAGCTTATGCGGCGAGTGAAGTGATCGCCATCTATCCCATTACCCCAGCTTCGCCGATGGGGGAACATGCCGATCAGTGGATGTCCGAGCGTCGCAGCAACGTCTTTGGGACAGTGCCCGACGTGATCGAAATGCAAAGCGAAGGAGGGGCGGCTGGGGCCGTGCACGGTGCGCTCCAAGCGGGGGCCCTGTCAACCACCTTCACCGCCTCGCAAGGTCTCCTGTTGATGATTCCCAACATGTTCAAGATCGCCGGCGAGCTGACGCCGACAGTCTTTCATGTCGCCGCCCGCACGGTCGCCACCCACGCGCTCTCAATTTTTGGCGATCACAGCGACGTCATGGCGTGTCGCTCAACCGGCTGGGCCATGCTCTGCTCCAGCAGCGTCCAGGAGGCTCCCGACATGGCCCTGATCGCCCACGCCGCCACGCTCGAAACGCGCCTTCCTTTTCTTCACTTCTTCGATGGCTTTCGCACCTCGCATGAACTCAATTGCATCTTCGAACTGAATGAAGATCAGCTTCGGACGTTTCTGAATGCGAGTGCGATTGCCGATCATCGTCGCCGCGGATTGACTCCCGATCATCCCCAGTTGCGTGGCTCGGCGCAAAATCCGGATGTCTTCTTTCAAGCCCGCGAGGCGATCAATACTTTCTACCAGCAAGCGCCGGGCTTGGTGCAAGCGGCCATGGATCGCTTCGGCGAGCTGACCGGTCGCCGCTACCGCTTGTTCGAATATTACGGAGCGGCAGATGCCGAGCGGGTCATTGTGCTGATGGGGTCTGGAATCGGCGCGGCCGAAGAAGCAGTTGACTATCTCGTTTCTCGTGGTGAGCGGGTTGGGATCGTCAAAGTCCGCCTTTACCGTCCATTCGATGTCGAGGCGTTTGGTCAGGCGCTTCCGACCACGACGCAGCAGATCGCTGTGCTCGATCGGGTCAAAGAGCCGGGTGCCGTAGGTGAGCCACTCTATCAAGATGTGGTGGCCGCCCTGCATGAACTCAGCTCGACTCAGTCGCTCAACCACCGTTCCGTCGCCGGCATCGTGGGCGGACGCTACGGACTGGCTTCCAAGGAGTTCACGCCGGCGATGGTGATGGCTATCTTCAACGAACTTCGGAGTCCACAGCCCAAACGCAGTTTCACCGTCGGTATCGTTGATGATGTGACCCATCGCAGTTTACCCATCGAAGCCGATATCGACCTGCAAAACTCGGATGCGTTGCAAGCGGTCTTTTATGGTTTGGGCAGCGACGGCACAGTGGGGGCGAACAAAAATACGGTTAAGATCATCGGCGATAACACGCAGCTCTTCGCCCAAGGGTACTTCGTATACGATTCGAAGAAGTCTGGGGCCATGACCGTCTCGCATCTGCGAATCAGCCCCCTGCCGATTCGGTCCACTTACTTGATCCAACGTGCGAACTTCGTCGCCTGCCATCAATTCTCTTTAATCGATCGCGTCGATATCCTGCAATGTGCCGCTCCCGGGGCAACGCTGCTGCTAAACACGACCTACAGCCCCGATGAAGTTTGGGACAAGCTCACGCGTGAGTTCCAAGCGAAGTGCATTGAGCTGAAGTTACGGTTGTTTGTGGTTGACGCCGAGTCGGTGGCGGCTCGGGTGGGGATGGTCGGTCGCATCAACATCGTCATGCAAGTTTGCTTCTTCGCGGTGTCGCAGGTCCTGCCTCGCGATGAAGCCATAGCTCACATCAAGCAGGCCATCGAAAAAACCTACGGCAAGCGCGGGGCCTCAATCATCGACAAGAACTTGGCCGCCGTCGATCAAGCCTTGGTTGGTTTGCATGAAGTGCCACTGCCGCTCGCCGCCACGAGTCTGCGCAAGCGTCAGGCGGTTGTGCCCCCGGCCAGCTCCGAATTCGTGCAGCGTGTAACGGCTGCTATCATGCGCGGTTGGGGAGATCGGTTGCCGGTCAGTGCGCTGCCGGTCGACGGTACCTTTCCAACGCATACGGCCCACGTCGAAAAACGGAGCATTGCGGCCGAGATTCCCGGCTGGGAGCCAGATATCTGCATCCAATGCGGTTTGTGCACGCTGGTTTGCCCCCATGCGGCGATTCGCTTCAAAGCCTTCACGCCAGCTGTCGGCCAAACATTATCGCCGACTTTCCCTGTCCGTACCTGGACCAACAAGGAATTTCCTGGCTACCTGATGACGCTCCAGGTCGCTCCAGACGATTGCACCGGTTGCGGCGTGTGCGTGGATGTCTGTCCGGCCAAAAGTAAGCAAGCGGTGCGGATCAAGGCGATCAACATGGTCCCCAAAGAGGCGCGGATTGATCGCGAGCGCGAAAACTTTTCGCAGTTTTTGAGTATCCCCGAGTTTGATCGCGCGTCCATTGATACCGACACGGTCAAAGGTTCTCAGTTGCTGCTGCCGCTGTTCGAGTTCTCGGGTGCATGCGGCGGCTGTGGTGAAACTCCCTATCTCAAGCTCCTCTCGCAGCTGTTCGGAGATCGCATGGTGGTGGCCAATGCCACCGGTTGCTCATCGATCTACGGTGGCAACCTCCCCACCACCCCCTGGTCCACCGATGCCGCTGGTCGCGGGCCCGCCTGGGCCAATTCATTGTTCGAAGACAATGCGGAGTTTGGATTGGGGATCCGCCTGGGACTGGACAAACGTGAGCAGACAGCCCGTAGGTTATTGTTGGAGCTGGCCCCGACGCTCCCCGCGAACTTGGTGGACGGCTTGCTCCAGGCCGATCAGCGTAGCGAAGCCGATTTCGCGCAGCAGCGGGAGCGGGTTGAGCTACTGCGGCAAGCTTTGGCGGACGACGCTTCGCCCGCCGCAGCTTTACTCAAGCAACTCGCCGACGCACTTGTCAAGAAAGTGGTGTGGATCGTTGGCGGCGACGGCTGGGCCTACGACATCGGCTTTGGTGGACTCGACCACGTGCTTGCCTCGGGCAAGAATGTCAACGCGATTGTGCTCGATACCGAAGTTTACTCCAATACAGGCGGCCAATCGTCCAAGTCGACCCCGCGGGCTGCCGTGGCAAAGTTTGCCGCGGCAGGCAAAGCGATTGGAAAAAAGGATATCGGGATGATTGCCATGGCTTACGGCCATGTCTACGTCGCTCAGATCGCCATCGGTGCCCATCCGCTGCAGGCGATCAAGGCGTTGCACGAGGCTGAATCGTACCCGGGACCCTCGCTCATCTTGGCTTACAGTCAATGCATTGCACATGGAGTGGATTTAAGCGTCGGGATGAGTCATCAGAAAGAGGCCGTGCACAGTGGCTACTGGCCGCTGTACCGTTACGATCCACGCGTGGCCCATGACGGCGGCAAGCCGTTCCATCTGGACTGCCGCAAACCGACCCTTTCGTTCCAGGAGTTCGCAGCCAAGGAAGCCCGCTTCTCGATGCTTACTCGCAGCGATCCCGCACGGGCGGCCCAGCTCATGGCGCTCGCTCAACAAGATATCGACGATCGTTGGCATTATTATGAACAGATTGCCAATGTCGAACGATCGTTGGCTGGCTTTTTCGATGAGGTGCCCGTATGACGGTCAATTTATCTACAAGCTATCTGTCATTGAAACTGAAGAACCCGTTGGTGGTTTCTGCCTGCCCGCTGACAAGCAAGCTGGCGAGTCTGCAGCAGGTGGAGCAAGCGGGCGCGGCAGCCGTGGTCCTGCCATCGTTGTTCGTCGAACAGATCGAACACGATGAACTGGAAATCTTTCGCCTGCACGAGTTGGCCGGCGAATCGGTGGCGGAGTCTCCCAGCTACTTCCCCGAACTCCAAACGTACAACACCGGACCTGAGCCCCATTTGGAGTTTCTCGCGGAAGCCAAACGGCATTTGTCGATCCCGGTGATTGCCAGCCTCAACGGTGCTGCGCCTGGCAGCTGGGTCCGCTACGCCAAGCTTTTCGAAAGCGCCGGGGCCGACGCCGTCGAGCTGAATATCTACGCCGTCCCCATCGATCCCGCGGTAACCGCACAGCAGGTGGAAGATGACTACTGCAGAATCGTTACGGGGGTTGCCGGTCAACTGTCGATTCCGCTGTCGGTCAAGATCGGCTCTCAATTCTCGTCTCTTCCCAATTTTGCGGCCCGTTTGGTCGCTGCGGGCGCACAGGGACTGGTCTTGTTCAATCGTTATCTTGAGCCGGAGATTGATATTGAACAGTTGCGAGTGGAGCCCCATTTGGAACTCAGTACGCCAGCCGAGTTGCGGAGTGCGCTCCGCTGGATCGGCATTCTCCGTGATCAGCTCTCTTGCTCGTTGGCTGCGACCAGCGGGATTCATTCGGTCGCAGGGGTGCTCAAAGCGCTTTTGGTAGGAGCCAACGTCACCATGTTGGCCTCGACGCTTTTAAAGCAGGGGCCGCAGCAGATTGCGGAGTTGTTAGTTGGGCTGCAGCGGTGGCTGGAACAGCATCATTACCATTCCGTCGAGCAGTTGGTGGGCAGTATGAGCCGCAACAACAGCGCCGACACGGCTGCCTTTGAACGTGCCAACTACATGAAGGCGCTGGTCCGGTATACGCAAGATGTTTGATGCCGCTCGCTCTCTCTTCCCCAACCCAAACTCGAACTCGCGAACTCGACTTATCGCAGGGGGCAGGGGAATGAAGGCTGACGAAAGATGGGCGAGTGGCCTTCACTATTTTTCGACTCCCATTTTTCGTCAGCTCGATGCGCTAATTCTCGGCGTGGCATGCGCTTCATCTTGGTTTGGGATGTCAGCTATTGCCGATGCAGATCTTGTGGTTTCGATGCAGGGAAAAAAAGGAGAATTCTTTACGTAGACCCAATCCGAAGTGTGCAGCGAACACCGAACACAAGGCCTGACCCCAGCGTGCATTAGCAGGTCACTATCCACCTTGAACAAGCCTTGAGACAGATCGGGCCATTTGGAAATTCCGCAATCCGCAGTCGTCGCCACAAAACGTCGGCGCGCGAGAGCTTCCAATGCCACCGTCCCAAACGTTTCAAACTTCGAGGGCAGAACCAAAAGCTGCGATGCATCCAAAAGCTCTCTAACGTCCGATCGATCAAGCCAACCCAGGCACCGCGTATTGGGGAGCGTCGTGCTGGATCATGAGCAATGGAATAACCAATAGAAGAAATAAAAAGCTTCTCATTCGACTTTGCTTAAGCGATAGTCGTTGCCCGATAAGTGATCGTCGTGCCAGTCAATGTACTGTAGCGATGTTTGCTGCTGACTTGACGCTGACATCTTGATTCGCTTGCCAAATACCCCAGATGCTCCACGCTTCACCCCACGGTCGAGTCCGGTCCAGAGTTCCAGTTGACCCTGCATTGTTTCAATGATTGCTGAGCAGTTCTCCAGCCAGTCACCCGTGTTGGCATACAAAAAGCCGTCTCGCTCCCGCAGTCGTGGGGCGTGCGTATGGCCACAAACAACACCACTGCACTGCTGCTCTTTAGCCATTCGTTCAGCCCTTGCACCAAATTGACTCAAGGAATGTGCAATGTTTCGAAAAGGGGTCGCTATCGCGCTGGCTATTTGTTGTTGCGGAAGACCCATGCGGTTCAACCAACGATTGGCGGTGCAGCTCCCACCTAGGATCCGCTCGTGAACTATCGCCGAAAGAGTGGCTGTACGACGGAATCTAGATTGAGTCGCATCAAATTGATCGCCATGGATGACAAGCAGTCTGCGGCCATCTAGGCAATGATGTACACAACGCTCACCGATCCAATAAGCTCCCCAGTCGCGTATCCAACGCTGCAAGCAACGGTCATGATTACCCAGGATGTAATGGACACGCGTACCGGCGTGGCTTAGCTCGGAGATTGTGGCAAGCAACTTACGATACTCTGTTGGCCACTGCCACTGCCGACGCAAGAGCCATCCATCGCAGAAATCACCTACCAAGTACAGATTCCGAGGACAGGATAACGACAGAATATGCTGTAGCTGAAGTGGATGACAGGCTTGACTGCCCAGGTGTACGTCGCTGATAAATAGACTGCGAACGTGCGAATCGGTAATGCTAAGCGGCATAGGCTCCCGTCCAACTCCAGAAAACTCAAGCAGAATTTTGAATTAGCTCCATGCAATCTAAGTACCCCTCATCTTCGTTCCTGGATGTGGATAAAATGTTATTAAACCGTTCGGATCGTGCGAAGAATTGATGAGGATTTTTTTCCAAATATTGACTCGTCGCATGAGTTTTGCCATATCATGCAGCACGCGCGGGAACTCTGCGACGGAGCTAGGGAAGCAATCTAGATGGACGGTCCAGAGCTTAACTCAATAGATGGCCAGCTCGTTGTGGTTCACGACAAGACGACAGCAGCCAGTGCGTTCCGGAGTTGGGTTGCCGTGGCGCGCTGCGAACTGTTCGGCCCGATCCTGCTCACGGTTTAAAGTAGCCCCAACTTAAACCCGATAAATTTCGATTCCTTCCGGGGCGCATTGCTTCTTCGTTTAAAAGTACGGAAGCATCGCCCTCTTTGAAGCATTACCGTCCACCTCCCACCATCTGTCGTTCACCGTCTTCGGGCTCTTCCCGGCTATCAATCGCTGGCCCCGCCTGGAAGAGCCCGGCGGAAGAGAAAACTCCTGCCGCCCCAAAAGCTAAGGAAACAGGACACAACGAAAAAACCCGCCGGTTGCCCGACGGGTTTTTGATGTTCATTAACAGAGACAACACCATCCGGAGATGGCGGAAGAAATTATTTCTTCTTCTTCTTGTCCTTCTTGTCGTCTGCCTCTTCCTTGACCTTCTTCTTCTTCTTGAGCGAGACCTTCACGACGCGGGTCTTGGGAATCCCCAATACCGGATCGCCCTCACTCCAGCGGTCCAGTTCCTGTAGACGCTTGAGGCGCTCAACGCGGGTCAATACATTGCGGGACTTAATCGCACCGCCAGCTACTTTGAGGCTCTTGTCAAGCGTCATGGGACTATCTCCAAACCATTATTTTTATCTTAAAGCCCTCCCGATGGGGCTCTGCCATGTACGTGGAACCTCGAAGTGTACAAGCATTCGCCGGGTGGGTCAAGCGTTGTTCGAGTCGTCAGCTACAAGCATGGCCGGTGCCGTGCATCGCTCAGTCGATCCTGCGGCTTGCTGGCCCGAGGGTTATTGCCTGCAGTCGCCACCGCGACCGGCACCGAGACTGGATACGGCTAGCAAATAGACAATCGGCATCGCGGGCCCGCGCATCCGCATATTGCTCCAGTAAACCGCGTGGATTCCGGTCAGGGTCACGATGAGCCACATCGCAGGCAGCCACTGCGCCCATCGCAGCCTGCTCGGCCAACTCCCCCAGCGGCACCCCACTCCCCACACCGCAGCCGCAAACCACAGCAGATACCATCCCCCAATGGCCCAGGTCGCAACGGAACTGGGCGAAGCATGGGGCCACGGTGCCCACAACCAAGCCACTCGAATCAAACAACTCAGCCCAAACACTAGCGGCTGTTCCGCGATCGTTCGCCAAGCCTCCGCGTAGGCCCAGCGATCGTCAGCCAGCTCGCGCTCAGCCGCAGTGCCTGCCACCCGGGGACGTGCTAGCCAATCGGCATCAAAGGACGCTGCGTTCCAATCGCGGGTGGGACCGCTGTTGACAAAGTGTTGATAGAGTGTCGGATTGTTGGCTAGATACAAAGTGTAGCCGCCATGCGACGTGGCCCAAATCGGCTTTCCCAACAACGACCAATTCCGCAGCGTCCAAGGCACGACGCACACCATCACCCCCAACGCGGCGATCAAAGTGGTGGCCAGACGGCGTTTCCAGCAACTCGCCCCCACCCCAATCAGACTGAGCACACACAGCAGGGCCCAAGGCGCTGCGGTCGGTCGAGCCAAAATCGACAGGCCGCCAAGCACTCCCAGCAGCCCCGCGACTAACCACATTCGCAGGGGGAATCGCGCCGTTGAACAACCCGGTTCAACCTTCGGCGTCGCCGCCATCAACCACATCCGCCACGCGCTCAACCCCAACAGGGTGGCCAAGGTTTCTGTCATCAGCAATTGACTAGCCCGCAACAGCAGCGGATCCAGAGCAACCGCCAAGGCGGCTAACGGGGCGAAACGCAACTGCAATCGCTGGCCGATCGACAAGGTCAGCCAGACGCTGGCCAACCCCATCGCGCCATGCAGCCAAGCGGTTCCGACGAGCGATAGTTGTCCGTTAGCAACCAACCAACTCAGCAGCCACGGGTACAGCGGCGGTCGAAAAGCGGTTGGACTGACCGACACGATGTCTCCAGCCATGCCGCCAGCAGAGAACCCATACACCCCGGACTCGGCCCATATCGTCGCTAACTGGGCATAAGAGTCGGGGTCCTCGGCTAAACCACTGCCACTCATCCACAGTACCGTCGCGCGGACGATCAGTGCGAACCCCAAGACGATGCCCGTTAATAGTGCGCCTGCTGAGGCACTATCGCTTTCCCGCTGGCTCACTGATTGGCTCACCCGCTGGATCATCGGGGCATGCACCACTGAGGATCAAACTCCTTCAACTCCGCCGGTTGATCACCTCGCAACCCGTTCAATTCACTCTGCAATTCAAGCATGCGTTGGCGATCAGAAATCCCTTCCAAACGCATCATGAACTTTCGACTTTCGCCGGCTGCCAGAGGTACCGTCCGACCTTTTGATTCCTCGAATGTGCGGGTATTGGGAAAGCCGGTCGCGGGCTCCAGTCCGGTTACATAACCGTCTGCTTCGGCCACGGTGTTCTTCCACTGACTAAAGTAAGGGAGCGTAGTGGGTATGTAGTGCACCGCCAATCCACGCGACTGGTCGGCCGAGCTCAACACGGCTTTAGCCCAACCATCGCTGCTGGGGACTGATTCCGAAAAGTAGACCTGTTCGGCATAACCTGCCGTCGGCCCCAAGTACTCGTTCCACCTCGGCAGGTCCTCGACCGCGCGAGCATCACGGGCGACAACCCGTTTGGCGCCGATGTGCATTTTCGCACCACGCCCGAGAACGGGGGTGCCAACGTTGATGTGGTAGAGCAATTGCATGGAAGTCGGCGTGCCCCCCAGGTTCGTCACGGTATCGTTAACACCGATGGCTTGTTCCCCGAATATGAACATATAATGCACATTCAATTTCAAGTTGTATTGCAGGAAGCGGGTCTCGCGCACTTCGGCTTGTACGTGCAATATGGAATGTTGGGTGTCGACGAACAACTGCAAATTCTGGGCGGTCAAGTTGCCGATACGACCATGGACCGGCCATTGCACCCGCCCTGATCCGTCGTAATCTGGAGCTCCGAAACTGCGCAGTCCACACCGCACGAACAATTCGTCAAAACCATCCAGCCAACCGATACCTCGCGGTTCGTCCACCGGCACAAAGTTGGGGTGGACCGGTCCCTCAACAGGTGATTTCCACCCAAGCTCTACCCCGCCGATATGAGCCTTCCAGATGCTCATGCCACGCGTTGGGCAAATTGCCACCCGCGCACCCGCACTATCAACCACCAGTAGCTCGACCCCTTGCCGCAGTCCATCGATCAACACAAATCGCTGCAGCTTGAATGCACCCTCGGCACATGCCAACAGGGTTGGATTGGGCAGAGGCTGCGACAACGGCGGCGACTGTTGCACAGGGGTGGCTTCGATTTGACTGTAGCTGGTGGATGTGAAAGTCATCGGTTGGTCGCACTACGTAAAGGCCCGGTTAAGGAAGGAAAAATGCCGTCCTTACTTGTAACCGTTGTCGCCTCCGAATAAAACAGGCTGTCCCCGAATTACAATGGCAACTTCTCCTTTGAGAGAGCCCGATAACGCGGGTATGTTACTCTCCCTCTAGGAGAGTAGCGAGTAATGCGAGCGGAGAGGGGCCGGACGCGTTAATGAATCAATCACCAGCCCGCAGGTAGCGCCGTCGGCTGACACAATCCAATCCAATCCAATCCAATCCAGGCCAGGCCTGCTGCAAGCGCCGTCGGCTGTTGAAAATCCACATATTCCACTTACCTCCACTAGCGATCCACCCATGACCACTGTGAAACTCGACGAAGGCCTGATTGAAAAAGACAACGTAGCCCCCATTCTCGACCGGGCGCTCGACGCGGGCGAAGGACTCTTGCGACTGACGCCAACTTGGGTGCCGCGGAGCTTCCTGCACCCCGGTCGTCGCATCAAACTCAACCCGGCCGATCTGTACGCCTTTGGCGCCGACCGAGGTGGTATCGACGAGCGCTGGTTCGGCAGCACCACCGAGGCCGCCAACGAAGGTCGGGTGTGGCACGAAGGACTGAGCTTCTGCTTGTTCGAGGGGAAGAAATTTATCCTCCGCGATGCAGTGGCCGAGGCAGGCTCGCGACTGGTCGGCGACAAGATCTATTCAAAGTACAATCGTTGGCCGGTCTATTCCAAGTTCTTCGACAACATGGGACCGATCCCGCACCACATGCACCAATCGGCCGAAGACGCCGCCCTGGTGGGGCAAGAAGGGAAGCCCGAGAGCTATTACTTCCCGCCGCAATACAACAACGTCGACAATAACTTCTGCTACACCTTCATGGGGCTTGAGCCCGGAACGAGCAAAGAACAACTGCGTCGGTGCCTCGAGAACTGGAACAAAGGTGACAACGGCATCCTCGATCTTTCCAAAGCCTATCGACTCAAGCGTGGCACCGGTTGGCTCATTCCACCCGGCGTGCTTCACGCTCCCGGCTCGCTCTGCACCTACGAACCGCAGTGGGGAAGCGACGTGTTTGGCATGTTCCAGTCGATCGTCGAGGGACGCTATGTTCCTTGGTCGTTGCTGGTCAAAGACATGCCCCAAGAAAAACACCAAGACCTCGACTTCATCATTGGGCAACTCGACTGGGACAAGAACGTCGACACCCACTTCAAAGACGCCAACTACATCGAGCCCATCGTGGACGAAGCTCGCAGTGGCCCGGGCTATTGCGACAAGTGGGTCGTGTATGGCACGATCGACGGCAAGCAATTGTTCAGCGCGAAGGAACTAACCGTTGAACCCGGAGCCAAGTGCACGCTCAAGGATCCCGGCACAAGCAGCTGGATCACCGTGCAAGGCAAGGGGCGGATCGGCAAGTTGGCGTTGCAAACTCCGGCGATGATCAACTTCGGCCAAAACACCGAAGATGAAGTGTTCATTTCGCACGAGGCCGCCACGCGTGGCGTTGAGATCGAGAACACCGGCAGCGAGCCACTGGTCGGCTTGCGTTATTTTGGCCCCGACGCCCACGACAACTTACCGGCCAACGGCGCTTGGCAGAAAAAGTAAGCCGCAGGCGCTAGCTTACCTCGTGAGCGGCAAGGCGCTAGCCCTTAGGTTTAGTCGCATTTTCGAAGCTAGTGTCCGATGTGTATTGAAAAGTTTTTGGTTGGGGGATGTTAAGCATGGACGAGTTTAAGCTGCGAGGTTTGTAAGTTGGATGGGGTTTGGATATT
>JBGSHW010000009.1:0-6519 GCA_041751975.1 Pirellulaceae bacterium | reverse complement strand
TAAATTGCCCTTACAAATATCCAAACCCCATCCAACTTACAAACCTCGCAGCTTAAACTCGTCCATGCTTAACATCCCCCAACCAAAAACTTTTCAATACACATCGGACACTAGCTTCGAAAATGCGACTAAACCTAAGCGTTAGCCCCCTTAACCGCTATATAACCTGGCCTAACGCCCAAACGGCTTATGTAGTTTTGCCTAGTAATTTCTGACCAACTGCTTGGAATCGCGGGCGAGTGTTCCAAAAAAAACGTTCGGCAGCGCGATCAATGGCTGCGGCTCCCACCGCCTCAAAACTTTGCCGTCGACCGTCGAAGCGTCCCGCTGTTCCAAGAACCGTCACCTTGATCGCAAACCTCGAGTTGACTCGCGCTGCCAAGGCGCGAGCAACACCGAGTTCAAAACGCGCTTGGGGATAAATGGGACTGTCGAGCGACGCCAGCGACCACCGAGAAAGTGGCACGCGGACCCATACCACAGCAGACTCTGGTTCATCGCCTGCATTGCTGCCTACCGCCTTCAATAGCTCCTGCAGCTCTTCCGGCAAACGCTTAATCGCAGTCGGTGCCACATGCACTTCAACGCGACTGCTATGCGGTGCATACAACGCCCAACTGGTCCAATGATCCCAGTAGCCCCACCGCTCGAACAAGGGCAAGACAAGCACGGCAAACACCAAACCGTGGCTAACGAACTTTCTACAGTTTAGCCCAACTCGGCTCAGTCCGCCCCAGCTCGAGTTGTGTCCGTGAGGTTCATCTTTGAGCAGTTCGTCTCTGAGCTGTTTGTCGTGAGGCGTTTGGGGGCGACCAGTGATTGAGGCGCTGCTGGCTGATAGCTCGCTCTTGTCGACTGCGGCAAATAGCAACCAGGCTTGAATTGCAAATTGCAAATTCCACAGAATGACTCCTGCCGAATGCCCCAGCCCGAGTCCAAAGATTGCCATCAGTCCAATGTGGAACAAGCAGACCGCACAGACGATCCATCGCATAAACCGCTTGCCTGCTTGAGGTCCTACGGCGAGTCCTACTACCAATAGCAATTCGATCGTTGGCAACAGTCCCGCCATCCACAGCCGGGTACTCCAAGACCAAGTGCTCACGTCCACGTTTGCGGCACTCAGCAGTGCAACCAGAAACTTCTGTCCAACGGTATGTAAGAACTCAAAATCAAATTTCCCGATGGCCGAATAAAAATAGATACTGAGCACGATCAATTTCAAGGCGGCGAGCGGAGTCAAGCTGGTGATGGAAGTGGGAGAATGCACCGAAGTCGGCGACGCTGGCCGGCCGCGACCTGCCCATAGGAAGATGGCTGAGAACAGCAGCAACTGATAAAACCAGGGTTGCAAGCGATGTTGATTCAACGCCACGAGCCCCAGACCACAACCGAGGACACAACTCGACCCCGCCATGGACCATAACGTGCGAGTACTCGGCACACAACATAAGCCCAATCCCAAGCACAAACCGCTCGTCAACCACCAATCGACCGCCAAGGGGATCGTACATAGAGCTTCCAGGCAGGGAATTTGGGGAAACTCTACGACCGATGTTGGCAGCCACAGCGTGCTCGTCGATAGCAACAGCGCGAGCCCCATCACGGAGGTCCAAACCCGGAGCCACGTGAGTTGCCAAGCCGCTGTGGAGGTTGTTTGGTATTTCACGGAGAGTCACTGAAAAGAGAAAGCCCGCCCCTAGGCTGCGCTGTGTGGCACGACGTGTGTCGCACTGCCAAGCCAGCTTGCCACGTTATCGCGAATGGCGCGACCACGCAATCACTGTTCGCTTTAGGACTCGTTCGCAAACAAGTTACCGGTTCGAAAGTGCTCTGCGCCGGCTTTTCTGCGCCGGGTTCTCAGCGTCGGAATAGTTGGGGGAAAGTATGGATTCCGTTAAGGAGTCGACGTTGCGGCGGCAAAACGGCTCGACTACGACTTATACTCATGGGCTCTTGCGCCTTTGGTTACGGATGTCATGGAGATAAATGATGCAGGACACACAAAGAAGGGCTTGGTTCCGCCGCACCGGCTGGAAGAAATTCTGGCTACGACTCGGTTTGCTTGCGATCCTCTTGATGCTTTCCCTTATGGGTTGGATCCATTGGAGGTTGCGTGGGAGCCTGCCGCAGTTGACCGGAGAAATTTCAGCGTCTGGTATAGCAACGGAGGTGGATATTGAGCGGGATGCCGACGGCATCCCGACGATCAAGGCCAAGTCACGAACCGATGCCGCCTACGCGCTTGGCTTTTTGCACGCGCAAGACCGATTCTTCCAAATGGATCTCACGCGACGTTTAACTGGGGGCAAACTGAGTGAATTGTTTGGAGAGTTGGCGGTCGGAACCGATGAAAGATATCGCAAGCATCGTTTTGTGTCTCTGGCCGAGGATGTGGTGAACGCAACTCCTGAAAACTACCGTGCGGTGTTAGATGCTTATACTCTGGGAGTCAATCATGGCCTACTACAACTTGGCGGTCAGCCCTACGAATACCTGTTGCTGGGGCAGGACCCCATAGAGTGGCAAGCGACCGATTGCATACTGGTCATGTTGTCGATGATGTGCGATCTCCAACCGATGGATGGAACTCCGGAGTTATCGCTGGGAGTTCTGCATGAGCGTGTGCCGGAGGCTGTCTTTCGTTTTCTGGTACCAACGGGATCCGAGTGGGATGCAGCGCTTGACGCTTCCCTATACGAACCACCCGCCCTGCCTGCGGCGGAGACTTGGTCTTTGCGTGAAGTCCAAACTGCAGAAAACAGCGCCGCGACCTACAAACCTCCAGCCCTTGATCCGTGGTCCCCGTTTGGAAGTCAGCGTGGGCTGGATGGCGACTTTCGGGTCGGCAGCAATAGCTTTGCTGTGGGTTCCGCTAGAAGCAAAGCTGGCGCTGCCATGCTTGCGTCGGACATGCATTTGGGACTTCGTTTGCCGGCGACTTGGTATCGCGCAGTGATCGATGCGCCAACGATCCGGGGAGTACCTCGAGTCTTAGTGGGGGTCACGCTACCGGGTACACCGTTGTTGATCGAGGGCTCCAACGGAGAGGTAGCGTGGGGCTTTACAAACAGTTACGGAGATTTCGGCGATATAATTGAACTAAAAGCGGCTCCTGGACTACCCGATCATTACCTAACGCCCGATGGCCCCGAGCAACTTACCCGTTACAGCGAAGCTGTTTCCTTTCCAGGAGGAACGCGCGAGATCGAGTACTTTTGGAGCAAGTGGGGGCCGGTCGTTGCTGAACGCGAGGGCCGTCGCTTTGTGCATCATTGGGTGGGGGACGACCAGCAGGCCTTCGATCTGCGAGGCATTGAGCTGGAGTCCACCACGACGGTCGAGGAAACGTTGCAAATTGCCAACGAATCCGGGATGCCACACGTCAACATTGTAGCCGTTGATACGGCTGGTAGCATCGGCTGGACCGTCTGCGGACGCGTGCCACGCCGTCCGACCGCCGCTCCCATCATTCCCGTCGACTGGTCGACTGCCGACATGCATTGGCAGGGCTACTTGCCACCCAGCGAGTATCCGCGGTTGGTGAATCCAGAAGACGGGATCCTGTGGACAGCCAACAATCGCATCATGGGTGACGACTACTTGAAGCGAATCGGTAATGGGGGCTACGACCGCGGGGCCCGCGCCCGCCAAATCCGCGATCGCCTACAGGCCCAAGCCTCCTTCAACGAACAAGACCTACTGGACATCCAATTGGATGACGAAGCGCTCTTTCTCCAACGGTGGCAAGCTCTTCTACTCGAAACGGCCTCTCAACAAGCTGCACCTGTCTCGAAGGAGTTTGTTGAGCAGGTGACACACTGGGAGGGTCGTGCAAGCATCACCTCAGTGGGATATCGGCTGACGCATGAATTCCGACAACAAGTGATTAACCGCATTTTTGGGTTCCAGGTTGCCGGCCGCGAGGGACTCGGCAAATCGATCGTCAAGCAAGGGGCGTTTGCTAAGCACACCGGCATCCAAGAATACGTTCCAATCGCGTACGAGGATGCGAGCTGGGTTCTGATCACCCAGCGACCAACACACTGGCTTGCACCTGAGTACAGCGACTGGGAAGATTTGTTGGCAGAGGCGGCAACCAGTACAGAACGTGAGTTAACGCTCGAGCAACCCTTGGCCTCAGCAACTTGGGGGCAACGCAATTTGGTACATGTCAATCACCCATTGTCGCGAGGAGTACCTCTGGTTGCGAGTTGGCTGAACATGCCCCCCACGCAACTTCCCGGAGACAACAATATGCCTCGCGTTCAAGGCCCGACTGAAGGTGCGTCCCAGCGTTTGGTCGTCTCCCCAGGCTACGAACAAAGAGGAATCTATCATCAGCCGGGCGGCCCATCGGGTCATCCCTACTCCCCCTTTTATCGCACTGGTTTCCAAGATTGGTGCGAAGGTCGGCCCTCGCCGTTGTTGCCCGGTCCACCACAACAGAAACTCACCTTAAAACCAGTCAAGTGATATCACGTCGGCGAGTCTGTCCCAGACTCGCAAAATCGAGCAGCAAGCTCTACACGTGGAGACGTGCCTAAGTAGCTCGCCAGGACAGTCGTACTCGACTCAGTGCAACGGTACTCGTACTCGAAAGGATCGTGCTGGCAGAACCGACTTTCGATCATGAGCGACTCGACGTTTATCGGCTCGCGATCGATTCAACGAACCGCCGGGGTCTCGGAGGATCGAGTAGGAGTAGGAACTCAACCACCAACCCTCCCCGGCGCTGAGAGGCCGAACCACCCTGCGGGAATTTAAGCAGAACGCTTGAATTTCCGCAGGGTGGGTAAGTTGCGCATCAGACCTCAGCGATAATGCATTATCCCCAAAAAATCGCATTATGCCGCAAGAAAAACACATTATCCTTAGAGAAATATGTCGACTTGCTTAGTCGGGCCTAATAGCCTTGCGCCGCAGAAGCAACTGCGGCGTTGCATCCGAGAGGCTCGAGTCCCAATCCGCGGCGTGTCTCCTCCATCATCTCTTGCGTACGACTGGCTCCGCACCGCGTGACTCCCAGTTCTTTGACTTTGAGCAACATCGGATAGTCGCGCACACCACCGGCCGCCTTGACTTGCACGCCTGGACCCACGTTGGCCAGCATCAGTTCCAAATCGGGTAACGTCGCGCCCCCCGAACCATAGCCGGTGCTGGTCTTGACCCAATCCGCCCCCAACTCAGTGCAGATCGTACACAGCCGGATTTTGTGAAGGTCTTGTAAAAAGCAGTTCTCGAAAATGACTTTGACCTTTCGTCCCGCTGCATGGGCAACACCGATCACCGCTTGGATATCGCGGGTCACATAGCCCCATTGTTCGCTCAGCACTTGGCTGATGTTGACGACCATATCCAATTCTTGACAACCATCTTCGACCGCCCGCTCGGCTTCGAGTTGTTTGATGTGGGTGGTGTGTCCGCCATGAGGAAAACCAATGGTCGTGCTGGGTGCCACCGTCGAGCCGGCCAGGAGTTCCGTACAACGCCGCAAATAGTACGGCATGATGCATACGCTGGCCACATTGTAGGCCACCGCTAGCTGACACCCGGCCTCAAGCTGTTGCTGCGTCAGCGTAGGGGCCAGCAACGAGTGGTCGATCATTTTCGAAAAGTCTTCGTATTGATAAGTCATACATGTACCTTGAGTTCGAATGAGCCTCGTCTCCAACGGAGTTACCGGTTTTAACTTACTCGCCCCAACCTCGCGCGGCGAGCATGGCGGCGGAGCGTCTAGCGAGCGGGTAAATCCAAACGGTAACTTATTTTGAAACGAGGCGTGGGCTGCAGACCAGGAGAATTGTGCCATGCTCGGGCGATGAAACCGCGACGGCCATTTAAAACGTTCAAATAGCGCGACTGCTAGTGCTGCGTCAACATTTAATTTTCGGGTACGTCGTAGTGGATCTTGCTAAAGATCCCTGTACTTCAGGACCTTTTAGAAAGGTCCACTACCCTAATATTGAATGTAGACGCAGCACTAGTGCTACTTTTCGGACTGCGTCCTTGGTGCCATGAAAACAACGCATCGCCATGGCTTTTGCATTGAACGCAGTTTTTGCTTTTAGCACAGTCTAATTACCACCCAGCATACAGCGATTCACTTAATCGCGAAGATGCCGATGCGGGCTTCCGCTGAGATTCCTATGACCCCAAATCCCTATCCACTCCGCCTCGAGCCCCTTTTCCGCGACTACCTCTGGGGTGGTCGGAACCTGCAAACGAAACTCGGTAAGCAGCTGCCGGCCGAGGGGGTGTGGGCCGAAAGCTGGGAGATTATCGATCACCCCGAGCATCAGAGCCAGATTGCTAACGGCGTTTGGGCTGGAAAAACGCTGCGCGAGGTAACTCAAACCGATCGCACGTGGCTGTTGGGTAAGCATTGCTCACTACCGGCGCTGCCGTTGCTGCTCAAATATCTCGATTGCCAACGGGTGCTGAGTGTCCAGGTGCATCCCGAGGATGCGTACGCTCAGCGGATGTCGCCCCCCGACCTGGGTAAGACCGAAGCTTGAG
>JBGSHW010000008.1:0-10543 GCA_041751975.1 Pirellulaceae bacterium | reverse complement strand
CACCAAAATCGAAAACACGATCATCAACCAGGCTGGCAGGTGATCTGGGAAGGCTGGAAAGAACTTCTACCAATGGTCATAGGTTACGACGTCGCAAAAGCAAAGTACTACAAAAAATGTGGCTAAACCTAAGCGCTAGCCGCAGGTGTGAGCGGCAGCGCGCTAGCCGCCGGTGTGAGCGGCAAGGCGCTAGCCGCCGGTAAAGGTATTGAAATCAACACAAAGAACTGGCGGCTAGCGCTTTGCCGCTCACAAAGTACAGACAACGGGAGGAGCCTTCAACGGTCGCCGCCTAACGTCCGCAAGCAATCGGTGGTGCGTTAGAGGTAGTGGATTTTGCTAAAAATCCGTGTTGAAGAGGATCTTTAGCAAGATCCACTACGCAAACTAAGAGGATCTTTAGCAAGATCCGGAATTAAAACTAAGAGGATCTTTAGCAAGATCCACTACGCGAAACTTAAACCCTCGATCCTGGGAGACCTTCCGCATGACCCACTCATCCCCGAAACTTCACAATGCCATGTGGCCTGGACTGGTTGGTAAAGGCGATGGCGAAGGGCAAGAGCCACCGATCAGCCTCGAACACATGCTCGACCTGACCGCTGCCGCCAACGTCAACGGACAAAAGTTCGAAGGGATCGATTACTTTCTCTTCCTGCCCCACACCAATCCCGAAGCGTCCGAAGCGGAACTCAAGCAAATCGCCGACTTGATTCAATCCAAAGGCTTTAAAGTTGGCTCGCTGGTGGCCCCAGTCTGGCCTGGCACCGTCGGTGATTCGGCGATGGGAGATGCCGAGCAACGCGAAAAATTCCTATCCGCAGTCCGCATGGCGTGCCGCATCGCCAAGGTCTTCAATGAACACGGTGTGCGTCAATACGGTTGCATCCGCATCGACTCGGCCGAGTTTGGGGTGGAGAAATGGCGCGCGGATGCCAAGGCCAACACCACTAAGATCGCTGAGACCTTTCGCGAAGCCGCCAAGATTGCCGCCGACAGTGGCGAACGCTTGGCCGCCGAAGGTGAGATTTGCTGGGCCGGCATGCACAGCTGGAAGGACATGCTGAACCTGTTGGAAGAAGTTGGAATGCCCGAGACGCTGGGCTTCCAAGCCGACCTCGCGCACACTTACTTGTACCTGATGGGATACAACGCCCCCGAGTGCGCCTTGTTGCACGAAGGCTACACCGAAGCGGAGTTTTATGCAGCTTACGAACAGATGACCGATAAGTTGCGACCGTGGACGATCGATTTCCACGTCGCCCAGAACGACGGCCACGTGCATGGCGCCGGCGCGCATGACAAGACCGGCAAGCATTGTCCGGCCGACGATCCCAACGGCAAGCTCGACATCGTCCGCTGCGCGGGCTATTGGCTCAAAGATGCCCAGCAACGCGGCATCCAGCACATCTGCTGGGATGGCTGCATGTTCCCCAACGCCATGCTCGAAGAACCCAAGACCTGGAACACCATCCTCGAATCGATGATCCAAGTCCGCAATGCCCACGGCTGGTAGGTCACATCTGCCGGATGTGATTACCTCGTTCCCAGGCTCTTACTTCGTTCCCAGGCTTACCTCGTTCCCAGGCTCTGCCTGGGAACGCACACTACCTCGTTCCCAGGCTCTGCCTGGGAACGCACAGCACCGAGGCTCCGCCTCGCTTCGCAACACTATTGCCCTCGAGGCTCCGCCTCACTACAAAACAACTCAGCAACCTAACCCCAGGAACTCAACAACATGAAAGAACTACGCATCGGCATGATTGGCTACGGCTTCATGGGCAAGACCCACTCGAACGCCTATGTCCAAGCGCCCCACTTCTTCGAGAGCGGCTACAAACCGGTCCTCAAGGCTCTGTGCGCGCGGAACCTTGACAAAGCCAAACCGTTTGCTGCCAACTGGGGTTACGAGTCGGTAGAGAGCGATTGGCGCGAGCTGCTCAAGCGGGACGACATTGACGCCGTCGATATCTGCACCCCCAACAACTTGCACAAGGAAATCGCCATCGCCGCCGCCAAGGCAGGCAAGATGATCCTCTGCGAGAAGCCGCTGGCGATGAATGCGGCCGAAGGGGAAGAGATGTGCGCCGCAGTTGAAAAGGCTGGGGTGCCCAACATGGTCTGGTACAACTACCGCCGCGTTCCAGCGGTCACGTTGGCCAAGCAGATTCTAGATAGCGGCAAGCTGGGGCGGATCTTCCACTACCGCGCTAACTTCCTGCAAGACTGGACGATCAATGCCGACGTCCCGCAGGGTGGCGCCGCCACTTGGCGACTTGATGTCGAAGCGGCGGGAAGCGGCGTGACCGGCGACTTGCTGGCCCACTGCATCGACACTGCCATTTGGCTGAATGGCTCCGTCACCGACGTCAGTGCGATGACCGAGACCTTCGTCAAAGAACGCGTGCATGCCGAGACCGGTCAGAAGCAACCGGTTGGCATCGATGACGCCTGCGCCTTCTTGTGCCATTTCCAAAACGGCTCGCTCGGATTATTTGAATCGACCCGTTATGCACGCGGGCACAAAGCGTTGTATACGCTCGAAATTAACGGCGAGCATGCCAGCATGCGCTGGGACTTGCATGACCTGCATCGTCTGCAGTACTTCGATCACAGCGATGAATCGATCGTACGTGGCTGGCGAAGTGTTCACGTTTCCGATGGCGATCAACCCTACATGGGTAACTGGTGGGTCCCAGGTCTGCAGATCGGTTATGAACATTCATTCACCCATCAAGTCGCTGACTTCTTGAAGAGCCTCGACACGGGCGAGCCTGCGCATCCCACCTTCCGCGATGCGTTGGAAACGCAGAAGGTGTGTGACGCCGTGCTGGCCAGCGCAAAAGATCGTCAGTGGAAGAACGTGTGAACTATCTCGCACACGCGTACGAACATCTCAATGAACCCTACTTCGCCGCTGGCACCGCGCTACCGGATTGGATGAGTGTCATTGATCGCAAGAACCGGGCTCGGCGGCAGTATGCCGAGCCCATCACGAGCGACCCGGATCCCGAGATCGCCAGTTTCGCCCGGGGCGTACTGCAACACCACGCGGACGACCAGTGGTTTCATGGTAGCCAAGCCTTTGTGCAACTTAGCACCACCTTTGCCGTCGAATTGCGTCAGCAACTCGGCCAGGAACTTGGGCATCAAGCTGGCTTTTTGGGACACATCAGCGTCGAACTCCTGCTCGATGCCCATCTGATCGTCCAGCACCCGCGGTTGCTCGACGACTACTATGGACTGTTCACCGCGATCGATCGCGACAAGCTGCAGGTGGCAGCCAACAAAATCTGTCCCAAGCCGGTCATCCACCTGCCCGTACTGATCGAGCGTTTTGTTCATGAGCGTTTCTTGGCCGACTATCCCGACGACCACGGCCTGCTTCGACGGCTCAACGGCGTTATGCGACGAGTGCGATTGCCCCCTTTACCCGACTCGGTCGTTGCTTGGTTATCCACCGCTCGCCCCCGCGTCGCCAGCCAAGCCCCCGAGCTGCTCGGTCACGTAGGTCACTCCACGTAGGTCACTCTCTCCGAGAGTGACATCCGCATTTTTCATTGTTTAAATCATGATGAAACATGTTTTTCGTGGTGGTGTTCGAAGCGCCTTCTTAATTCGTCGTCTCCCTAAATTCGTTGGACCGCGGTGTCTGAGAAATATGAATACTCGCTGGCTTCCAACAAATCAAAGGAGACGACGAATGATCGCCCCAACCGCTTTTCTCGTATACAATAGAATTGTTCACTTGGTTTCTTAAGCGAGCCCACGACCGATGAGTACCAATGCTGCGGTAGCCGCCAATTTATCCGACATCCTGATGGACTTGGGAAACATTCCAGCCCGCCGGGTGCGAAGCGATCCCAAACCCGGATCGGCGACGGTTGATGATCTCCTGCAGTTCAACAGCCAAGGAGGCATGTGTGAGTTGATCGACGGCGTCTTGGTGGAGAAAGCCATGGGGTGGCGGGAATCTTTGATCGCGATGGCGTTGGGCCGGTACATCAGTGGATTTGTTTTGACAAGCAACCTAGGCCTCGTCTCGGGGCCGGACGGATTCTTCAGAATCTTAAAAACTCAAGTCCGCGGACCCGACGTCGCTTTCACCTCATGGGATCGTTTACCGGGGGGCAAGGTGCCGCAGGAACGTGTGCCCGAGCTCGTGCCGGACTTGGCCATCGAAATCCTGAGCGAAGGCAACACCTACGGCGAAATGGCTCGCAAGCGCCGCGAGTACTTTCATGCAGGGGTGCGTCAAGTGTGGATGATCGACCTCGATGAACGCACGGTGGCGGTCTACAGCGACATCACCCAATACGAACTCTTCGATGAAACCCAATCGCTCAGTGGTGGCGATATCCTCCCCGGTCTCGCCATTTCGCTCAGCGAGTTGTTCGGCGAACTCGACCGTACAAGGCCCACGTAGGGACGACTTCACCACGCTCGTCGTTGCTATGGCAATAATCGGTTGGAGGTCTCGACGTTGGGGTCGTACTCGTACTCAGCATGGCGGTACTCGTACTCGATTTGCCCCTCAGCCACGCCCTCGGTTCGTTGGATCAGCCGAGTGAGCATCGATACGATCCGTCTCAAGCTCGATTTACCGCTCGAAGTGGACTCGTCATCAATTGCATCGCATACCCGCAGAACATCGTGTATCGCAGCACACTCTAAAGCAGATCCGCGAGAAATTTCGAAGAATCGGTTTTTGTCTTTCAGGCTTTGCTTACCATTCCCTTCTGCGATGTTCAGCGGAATCGATTGTGCTGCCCGCAACCATTGATCGCGAGCGTGCCGGTTGACCCCACCCAGTGTTTTCGCGATGCGAAATGAAAACGCAACATATTCAATAGAAAGTCGGTATACGTCGAGTCGCTCGTGGTCGAAACTAGGGCCTGCCATCATATTCTCTTTGAGCAGTACGGATTGAAGTGGGAAGAACGAGAACGAGAACGAGTAAAAGTAAGAGTAAGAGTACGAGTAGGAGTAGGAGTAAGAGTAAGAGTAAGAGTAGGAGTAGGAGTAGGAGTAGGAGTAGGAGTAGGAGTAGGAGTAGGACGATCCGAACGGGCGGTAGCGACCATCCGGCAGAGTGCGACCTACCGTACCACTCCAGTCATCCCCATATTCTTCACCAGCGCTTCGGCATCGGCGGCATCGATCAATGGCAAGTCCCCAGGCGTGGTGTACTTGAGTGCTGCCACGGCGCCCCCCCAACGCAGCGAGATTGCCATATCTCCCGTTTCCAAATAGCCGCGCAGATAACCGGCTGAAAAGGCGTCGCCGCCACCCAACCGCTCAACTTCTTCGGCCAAAAACGCAGGCTGAGTCACCAGCGCACCATCACTTCCGCGAGCGACCGCCCCTGCGCTTCCCCGGGTCATGACCAACGTGGGCCGAGCAAAAAGTGCCCCCAACTGCTCAAGCATCTTCGCCGGGTCTGCTTCGCCAATTCCAAACAACTTGGTCACATCCCGCTCGGCAATGAACACCACATCGGCCCGTTCCATGGCCAAGCTGCAGCGCTCCCGCGCCAGCTCGGGTGACCATAACTTGGCCCGGTAATTCACATCGAAGCTCAGCAACCACTTGGCATCGCCCGCCAACTCCATCGCCCGCTGCGCGGTGAGTGCAGCCGACTCGGAAATCCCTAGCGTAATTCCAGTCGTATGCAGCACTTGCGATTCCCCTTCGCGAAAAAGTGCCTCGGGCAGATCGTAGGGATGCCAATTGGCGGCGGCTGATCCCGCGCGATCATAAGTCACCTGCGAGGCCCGCGGCGGCTTGCCCCGCTGCAGATAATAAGTCCCCACGCGATCTCCGTCCGTCCACACCACATGCCGCGTATCGACTTTGTGCTGGCAGATCGCCCCTTCAATCATCCTCCCCAACGCGTTATCGGTCAAACGCGAAAGCCAAGCGGTTCGCAGCCCCAGCCTGGCACACCCTACGGCAGTGTTCGACTCGCTACCACCCACGTGCACTTCCCAACTCGACGCTTGTTCGAACCGCTCGCAGCCCGGTGGGGTCAACCGCAACATCGTTTCGCCCAGTGCAACCACATCGTAGCTCATCGCGCACCGTCCGATCCAGCTGAGTTGTTATTACAAAACGCTGCACGCGAGGCGTAGCGGCGAGCGGTGGAGGTGATTGCATCCCAGTCGCTGCGCTCGATCGCCGCAACCTCCAGGAGTTGATTGCCGATACCAACCGCCAATGCACCACTTCGAAAGTACGTTTCCATGTTGTCGTAGTTGATTCCACCGGTCGGCATGAGTTTCAGGTATGGCATGGGTGCCAGCACATCTTTGATGAACTCCGGCCCCAGCGAACGCGCCGGAAAGACCTTTACCGCCACCGCTCCAGCATTCCAAGCGGTCGCGATTTCTGTGGGAGTGAAAGCGCCCGGCATGATCGGTACTTGAGCATCGACGGCGGCGCGAATGACATCGAGTTGCACGGTGGGAGTCACCAAAAACTGCGCACCCGCCGCCATGGCCGCCTGTGCTTCCGCCAGCGAGCGAACGGAGCCCACCCCCACGACCGCTCGACCCGTGCGGAACTCTTCGACTTCTGCCAGCACCTGCGCGACCGCGACCAGTGCCTGTGGGTTGGTCAAGGTAAATTCCTGAACCACGATACCGCCCGCCAGCAGAGCTCGCGACAATTCCACTGCTCGCGACAGATCATCCAATCGCAAGATCGCCACGATTCCCGTTTGTGCGATCAAATCCAAAACATGACTCATAGCAGTTGTTTCATCTTTCCTTCGAACTTTATATTCGGTTGGGGCCAAACGATTCGGTTTTGACCTAATGATTCGGTTCGGGTCACCCGATTCTGAGCTAGTCAGCTGATTCGGATCTGGTCATCTAATATCGGTTCTGGCCTATTCTAATGGCTTACACTCCAACTGCATTCTCCGCAGGTATCTTTCGAACCCGCATGGGAACACCGCTGCGTCACCTCTCCCCCGTAAGCCGTTGCGCAATCAAAAACCAAAGATCGAGCGCAGCCCCGCAACTTATCTCTATCAATCGCAACGGCTTATGGGGGAGAGGGTTAGGGTGAGGGGGCCTGCGAAAACGCTCTAAACCAGCTAAACTGTCATCCCACCCAGTGTCGAGCGATTGTCCCCAATCGCTTCCAAAAACTCACTCAAAAAACCCACTCCCCAAACCACACTCAAAAAACGAGTGAGACAAACTCAAAAAACGATAGAGGACAATCGTTCGACACAGGACGTTCGACACTATTAAAAGCAGATCCACACCCCTTTCAACCCACCTAACCAACGACACCCAGGAGTAAACGATGAAATTTGGCATGAACCTATTGTTGTGGGGCGGCGAAATCAATGATGACATGCTGCCGACGCTCGAAAAACTCAAAGCCATGGGTTTTGATGGGGTCGAAGTGCCCATTTTTAATCTCGACCTCGATTACGCAGCCTGGGGTAAGAAGCTCGACGACCTTGGTCTCGAACGTACCGCTGTCACGGTCCGCAATCTCGAAGACAATCCGATCAGTTGCGATCCGGCGATTCGAGCCAAGGGTGTAGCGCTTAATAACAAGACGCTCGACTGCTGTGCAGCGCTCGGAGCGCAAACGCTGTGCGGTCCTTACCATTCCGCCATTGGTGTCTTCTCCGGAGCTGGTCCCACGCCTGAAGAGTGGAGTTGGGGTGTGGAGAGCATGCGGCAAGTGGCCGAGCATGCCGGAGCCGTGGGTGTGAAGCTCGGCGTCGAAGCGCTCAACCGCTTCGAATGTTATTTCCTCAACGCGCACGCCGATTCAGCCCGTTTTGTGCGCGAAGTCAACCATCCTGCCTGTCGCATGATGTACGACACCTTCCACAGCAACATTGAAGAAAAAGACGTCGTCAAGACGCTGGATGAAATCAAAGACGTCTTGTGTCACATTCACATCAGTGAAAACGATCGCAGTACGCCTGGAGCTGGCAACATCCAATGGGAGCGCAATTTTACTGGGATCGGCAAGATTAAGTACGACGGGTGGCTCGTGATCGAAGCCTTTGGATTGTCGTTACCCGAGTTGGCGGCTGCCACCAAGATCTGGCGCCGCATGTTTGAGAGCGAGCTCAAACTGGCCGAAGACGGCTTGAAGTTCATGAAGGCCCAAGTTGCCAAGTACTGCTGATTGCGGCGGGTCGCCAAGTCTCAGCAGGGATATAGCAGCATCGCTCCCCGTGAACCTCAGGCGCTAGCTGTGGGCTCCCAGTGCCCAGTGCTCCCGGTGCTCAGTCGGCATATCGCCTTGGCGACGCGCCATCGCAGCGTGCCGATCAGCTAGCTCCACTCTACGAGTGGGCCAGAAGAGGTTAAAGCAATTGGGACCCACGGCTAACGCGTCCGAGGAGAAGAGCCCACGGCTAGCGCCTGAGGTTCACCTGGGCAGCCTGCACCGTGACCACAAGATGCAATTTCGGCTACTGCCAGCATGTTGTTCAATGTACGCCTGCTGCCTGCTGCATTGGCATTGCCATTCACTTTTCAATTTACGCTGGCATGCCATGAGTCTGCGCCGCAACTATTCTGTTGAGCTAATATTATCAGAGGGGTTGGTCATCTGCTGCCAAAGAATGTCGCGGGATGCCGTTCATGAGCTTGATAGAACTCAAGGCGCGCGAGACTCAAGGTGACTCATGTTAAAAAAATCCATGCTGGCCATTGAATCATTGACGCAATCACTTAAGACGCGATTTCCGGACGCCCAGGTTTCTATGGATCGACCACGGAATGACTCGGGTATATGGTTCCTCGATATCACTCGAGCTGCCCATTCGGTTAGCGTACAGTGGCAGGTAGGCAGAGCGTTTGGCATCACGGCTTCGACCGAACATACTTATGGCGAGCGTGCCGACGAGGTGTACAAAGACGAAGAAGCCGCCTACGGAAGGATTGTTTCTTTGCTACTCTCTGGCACATTCACGTCGCCGCCGCGGGCGGTGAGCCTGAAAGAGCTTCGAAGGGAATGCGGGCTGTCTCAAGTGGAACTCGCCGAGGTCCTCAATCGCCAGCAAGGAGAGATCTCAAAAATTGAGCGCCGAAAAGATCTCCTTGTCAGTACGCTTGTTGACTACGTTCGTGCGGTTCACGGTGAGCTGCAGATAATTGTTCGTTTGCAGGATGGCAGTATTCGAAGAGTGCAACTGGAAGATCCACTCGAAACAGCTCCTCCGCCTGCCGTCGCGCGGCGTAGCGATAGAGAGAACCGATGAGCCATCCTGTGCATTGTGGAAACCTCATCTCTTTAAACCGCGATTTTTTAGGTAAAACGAAAACGCAATTAAGAGACCAAAAAGCGAAAAAAGAACGAGGTACAGTGAAAATGGACGCGAAGCAGGGATAACAGTCTCTGCGGGACCATCGGTAGCCACGAGCCGTTCATAAGGAATGCTCGCGCGCTGCTCACTCTTTGAAACTAAACGATCGCCACCTTCGCGTGCAATCCGAACTTCTGGTTCGCCCTCCTTCGATCGATCCGTCACGACTGTATTTGTCGGAAACTCGAACTCAAAGGAATCGCGAGTTACACCATCATTAATTTTGCCCGTGGTGACGGAAGCTTCAATCTGTTCAACCAGCTTGCCACGTTCCATGAATACCAGCGTCCAGCCGCTTGGCACCCAAAAGCCGTTCTCTTGAACGTATTCGTAATCCACTTGCGACTGATCGCCTCGTCCATACTTGGACAGTGTTCGTATGGGCAGATACTCTCGGCTGGAGTCAAGCCAGAATTCCACCACCGCATTTGGCTTTGAATTGGCTACTCGGATAACATCGCAACGGACGCCATTTAACATTGCATTGGATTCAACTAACTGGACTCGATCCGCCTGATCGAGAAGCCAAGTCGGTCGAAGATAATGCAGCAGTGGTTGCAAATATCCGTTTTCAAAATCTTGAGCCTTGGACTGCTCAAATCCCAACGGGGGAGAATCGCCCTGCCGCGCTCCAAAGAACACCTTAGCATTTGTACCGTTGTAGGAGTCCACGTAAAGTCGATCGATAAATTCGCCAAACACCGGATCCCAGCTTAGTCCTTCTCTCTCATGCCTGAACAAATTCGGGTCCATGAGCACAAGTTTTGAACTAAGCTCAAACGAAGTATCTGCGGAGGGAAAGGTGCCCCCTTTTAATGCCAACCGCGAACCTGCAACCACAAGTCGTGTTTCTTTCCAGTCGAACAAGCCCGATACGATCCGGCTCTCGCGAGCTCTTAGCGCGTTGGTGATACCCTCGGCAGCTGCATCTACTTGCGCCGGCAACGGCTGCATCAGAGTTACAACGGCGAGCAGAAAAAATAGATAAAAAATCCGCATTCGAAGCCCCTTACCGATTGTAGATAAATACAAACGTACCGTTGGTTTCTTGATTGTTGTTGTCCCATACCTGCCGTGCGTCGAGCATACCATGCACTTCCACTGATGTGGACGGCGCAAACGCGTAATACCACGCAGAGCCATTCGCCTCCTTACGTGCTTCCAACAACACGAAGACTTCAGGGTCGGTCCCCATCG
>JBGSHW010000007.1:0-15669 GCA_041751975.1 Pirellulaceae bacterium | reverse complement strand
TGTTTGCGGAATCTATAATCCAGTAACAGAATCTGTGGAATGGAAGGAGTCATGGAAAGCGGGTGTCGCGGGCGCTTGGTCCCCACAGACGAAGGACGTTCAATGGCACGAAGCGTGGCATCATGGCGTCGCCTGCATCTACTACGATGGGACAACCTACCGATCATCCGGCTCGTATTACGGCGACGAAGATGATGACTAGGATGCTGAGGACTCCATACCGCTGCATTTTGATGCGTTGCCAAATTGCCGGAGCTGGACAATCCGTGGTATCCTGGCTAGGTCGAATCTTCTCGCCGTGATGTCGACCCCTGCAGTTGCGCTATCAATTCGACAGCGACGTTTTCGTCGAGCATTTTTTGTCCTTTCAGGCCGGCGTTTCGTGACCAAGGTGGGCGTGTCCGGAGCGCGCTCGAATCTGCCGAGGTCGAAAGGACCGAAGCGAGTTTGATAATTGAGTTCGGCGCGTCGGTTGGACCAACCTCTGCAGCGGGGTGAGCGGCGTTTCGAGACAGAGGTCGGAGACACCGAAGCGAGTTTGAGGCAATAGCGCAATTACGCTAACTCGCGTCGGTCGATGCAGACCTCCAGCTCGAAGCAGACCTCCAAAACCGCAGCGGTCGCCGTCACCTCGGTCCTCTAAGCAACTAGTTCATGACCCATGACGGTTCGACATTGGTCACCAACGGAGCTTGGCTCAAGCCGCCAAGCGTTATCAAATTGACTGCGCATTTTGCCGCCTCCAGCTGCGGTCGGTGGATCGCACCGCTGCTCCGAACGCCAGTTTGACGCTGTGTAAGGTCGATGCAACGTCGATGCAACCTCTGGCAGGAAGCAGATTCCCTTAGAGGCGGCGGTCTTTCAGACCTCGTCAGCTTTGGGAAGGACATGTCGCAATGAAGTTATGGCGGTTAGTCCGGCATTGGTACTTTCCAAAGTCGATTGACTCATTGAGTGTCTGGCCTTCGAGAGCATTGCGCGATTTTACAGGACGATGCAGGACTCGCTTTGGGTGCGTTGCTAGCCGCCGAAACGTACCTAGATCATTGTTGCCGATTCAACTTGCGGAAAGTAGTACGTCGCTACCTGTTCCGCTTGTGGGGTCACCGTCTCGCTCCACGTCAATGTTCTCTTGCCACGCTGCCTGTGCCGGACAAGAATCGCTAACGCTGGAGCGCGAGCAGTCCAAGCAAAGCATCGTCAAATGCATCGAAGTTTTCGTCGCCTGAGAAGACATCGTCCGCTTTGTTGCCGGTGCTATCGTGCGGCGGTTGGTGCGTCTCGCTGGCTAGCAGCAACTGGTTTCGACCGGTCGCAGAGCTTGGAGCAGCGTAACGGCTCGGCCGCTGATCGTGCGCATCGGCTTGAATCAGCTCGTGAGGCTGGTCATCTCTCTCCAGCAAGCTTGGCAAGGTGTTGTGGGAATTTGCTGCAAGCGGAGGTGCCATAGTGGAAACGGATGCACCTGGCGTCGATCGAACAGCGTGTTGACTGCTGCCCCCAGGCGGTGGTGGATCCGCGATGCCTTGCGGGTTGGTATTGCCGGCGGCCAGAGAAAAGGGGTTGGCTGCAGCGGACTGTTTGCCGCTGGTTCTCGCCCGCGCGTCGCTGTACTCGTAGACTTTGTCGGTACCGCTGTCGACGATCCAAATCGACTGGCTAGCTCCTGTTGGATCGATCGTGATGCCTGTGGGACTGCTGGCGCCAGACGTATTCAGCTTCCAATTGCCCAACGGTACGCCAGCTAGAGTGTACTTGAAGACTTTGTCACTATTCGCGTCGTTGACCACCCATAGGTAGCTGCCATCGGTCACGATACCCTTGGGCTGCGCGTTACCACTGGCCAAACTAAAGCTGCTGGTTGCGTTCTGGAAACTGTTAGTACGCGTAGCGGCTCCGGCATAGCGAAAGACTTGGTCGGTCTTGGCGTCGACGAGCCACACATCGATGCCGTCCGTGGCGATGCCTTCCAATACTGCTTTGGTGCTGAGTCCTTTGGCGAGCCAGGATCCCAGAACGTTGCCGCTGGTGTCGTAGACATAGACGGTGTGGTTGGCGTCAATGACCCATGTTTTATCGCCGGCTGCCGTCATGGCGACGCCACGCGGGGCGGTATTGCCGGCGTCTAGCGGCTGGGATTCGATCGCAGCTCCGGTAGCGTCATATTCGTACGTTCGATCGGAGCCGCCGTCATTGACAACGTAAAACTTGGTTGAGGGCCCTAAGTCATTATCCTCGATAGTGCCTAGCGCTTCATGATCGTTGATCGAGGCGCCGATCGCATTGGAAATAAAGACAACGAATGTTTCGTTGCTCTCGATGGTCGAGTCTTCGAGCGTCGAGACAAGAACCGTCTTGGTAAGCTGGCCTGGTTCAAAGGTCAGCATGCCGGAAGTACTAAGATAGTCCACGCCGGATAACGCAGTTGCGTCGGTGGTGCCGTAATTCAAAGTAATTGGCTCGGCGCTCGCGGACGACAGGCTCACGGTAAACTCAAGTGTTGTTCCCTCATGAGCTGTGGCATCGGCGATCGAAACGCTGGGCATCGGCGACGCAAAGTTGGCCCGCCCAAATATCAAGTAGCTCTCACCCGCGAGTTCTTTGTTGTTGCCAAACGCGGCGGCGCCTACCGACCCGATGAGCAGATCGTCGAAGCCGTCCCCGTTCACGTCTCCCGCACCGCTAGTCGCAAAGCCACTCTTATCACCTGCGTCTGCACCGAAGATCGTCACTCCGGCAATGCCCAGGTTGGCCAGATCAATGGTGGTAGGCAACGAAGCGTTGCCGAAAATCAAGTAACTTTCACCCGCGACATTTCTGCTATTGCCGGGTCCATCCGCCAAGAAGGCCCCGACGAGAATGTCGTCGAATCCATCGCCGTTCACGTCCCCCGCGCTCCTCACACTTTTCCTGTTTCCACTGTCACCAGCATCGGCGCCAAAGATGGTAACTCCCGCGGAGCCCAGGCTGGCCATATCGATTGTCTCGGGGGGGGCGTTACTTCCGAATACGATATAGGTCTCCCCAGCTCCTGGTTTTAGGTTTCCGTCGGCGTTAGCAGTAGCAGCGATCAGCAAATCATCAAAACCATCTCCATTCACATCCGCACTGCTAACGCCCCCCATTCGATCTCCCGTGTCGACGCCGAATAGCGTGATACCGGCGGAGCCTAGGGTGGCCAGATCGATGGAAGCGGTCGTCGTTAGCGACGGGCCGCCAAAGATCACATAACACTCTCCGGCGTCTGATTTGAGATTGCCCGCCCCATCGGCTAGCTGGGCCCCAATGAGTAGGTCGCCGTAGCCGTCTCCGTTCACATCACCCGCACCGCTCAAGCGACTGCCAGACTGGTCGCCGGCGTCAATCCCGTGGATGGTCAGACCGGACCCCGGAACCAGGTTACCCAAGTCGATCGTCCCTCCCGGAGCGGGAAGCGACGAGCCGCCGAAAATTAAATAGCTCGCACCCGCGTAATTGTCGGCAGTGGATGCTCCGATCAAGAAGTCATCGATGCCGTCTGCGTTCACATCGCCGACACCGCTAAAACCATTCGCACCCGCACCCGAGATGGTAATGCCGGCGGAGCCCAAGCTGCCTAGGTCAATGGTTTGAGGCAGCGACGCGCCGCCTAATATCAAGTATACCTTGCCATCACCATAACTTCTGCCGATTAGCAAATCATCAAAACCATCTCCATTCACGTCTCCCGCACCGCTTACTTGATTGAGACCGCGACCCGCTTCGGCACCAAAAATGGTGATGCCGGCCGAGCCTAAGCTGGCCAGATCGAGCGACGGAGAAGGTGAAGCGCTCCCAAATACCACGTAGGCTTCTCCAGCATCAGGTCTGAGATTGTTCGCGCCGTCGGCACTTGTGGCCGCAATGAGCAGGTCATCAAAGCCATCGCCGTTGACATCACCGGCGCTGCTCACTGCGTAACCACTCTTATCCCCCGCTTCCGCACCATAGATGATCGATCCCTGATCAGGAGCTAATGTCGCCAGATCGATCACGGTCAGCAAGCGTCGGTCTTCCATCTTCTCAAATAGCAAACCGCGACGACGATCACGTTTGCCACACTGACTGGTCTGATGCTTGCCGCGCAAGCGAAGACCCATTTTAGAAATTTGTTCCAGAATTGTCGGGTCGCTGGCCAGCTTGCGCAGTGGATGGTGAGCCATCGTAAATCTCCTAAGTTGAGGTGGATGGACTGCGCATTACAATATTGGAACTATTCGGGAGCGCAGACGTTGAGCCCGATAGTGCCGACCGACCGGCGAGGAGTGCTGCCAGGCGTTATCTCGCCGGTCGGCTTTTTGCGTGGAATCAGATGTTCAGTTCTTTTTCCGTTACATCGTCCGTTTGGGTTTGCCGTTTATTTCTTCCCCATTGGAGCTGGACCTTAACGGCTGTTGTTTCTTACTTCGTTCAACTAACTGCCGTCTGGTTTTGGCGGCGATTCTGGTGATGTATTCAACTCGTCGCTACCCTCGAGCAGTTCGCCGGCTTCCGCACGCAGGATTTGCAGCGTGAGTTTCCGATTCCAGGGCAACGATTCCTGAGCCAGCTCAGCTAAGGCCAGCGCGTCGGCTTGAGTCTGCCATTGCTGCGCCTCGTCAGCGCGATTCAATGCGTGACAGGTCAGCGTTAGAAAGTAGTTGGTGTAAGCCGGCGAAGACAATCTAGCCCTCGCGCCCAGGTCGCTGGCCTGGGTGAGATAGTTCATGGCCATGTCATACTGACCGGCCCGGTATAAGATTGCCCCAAGTGCGGTCAAGAACTGCACCGACTGGCGATCGCTGCGAACGGCGATTTCCGCAGCTGCGATGGGAATACTGTAGTCCGATGTCGCTGCGGGAGCCAACGCGCAACTCCAAGCTAGCCAGTTGGCGTCTTGAGGCTTCTTCCAGCCTCCAAATTGCTCGATCATCTGGGCACAGGTGGTGCGATAATCGTCGAACTTGCTCGCTGCTAACTGCGTTAAGGCAAGATAATATCCGGCGGTGCTCTGGCTTTGGTCGTCCAGCTGTCCGAATGCCTCCGATAGGTCCGCAATAGCTTGGTCGGACTCACTCATGTTAAGTGAGTTGAGGCCGCGGGCCATCTGCATCTGGGCAAGCAACTGGCGAGTGGTAAGACTGGGATACTTCTGCTCCGAACTTCGGAGAAGATCAATGGCTTCGTTCAGCTGGCCGGCTGACTCCAGTACGTGTGCCAATTCGGTCTCGTGCAGCGTCTGATACTCAGGCGCATCAGGATAGCCCGCCACCAATTGTTCGTAGACCGTCGCCGCCATCTCATGCGCACCAGCCGCTGCCAAGCGACGCGCTAGCGTAGGTCGATAATCGGCCCAAGTCTCAAAAGACTGTGCAAGTCGTTCGAGCATGGCGATCGTCTCTTGGACATTGCCGGTGCGAGCCATTTCAAAAACAAGTTCGGCTCGGTTGTCGACTCGCTCCGGGAAATCTGCGGCCAGTTTACGGAGAATCGTTTCGGCTTCCGCGAACTGCCCAGCGCGACAAAGTTGTGTCGCACGCGACTCGTATAGAAACACGAGTTCATCACGGTATTCTCGCTTTCCTGGAAATTCAGCGGCAATGGATTCCGCCAGGGCGAGTGCTGCGTCACATTTTTCCGCGGCAAACAATCCACCCGGTAGTCGAAGTCGGTAGTCCGGCAGGTTTGCGGCTTCGTCGTCCAATTGTTTAAAGATCGCTGTCGCATCGTCAAGCTTACCATCAACGGCGAGCTGCATTGCCATCAGCCATCGAATATTTTGAGAACTTTCGCCTAGCTCCCGTTCTTGCGGGTGAAGCTGTTGCAACCGATCGAGAGTTTTGATTGCGTCCAAATAATTCTGTTGTCGAACGTAATTCGTGGCCTGATCACGAAGTTCACCGTGCCTCTTGAGATAAACGTCGGCAGCGGACGCGTCCCAAATGCGTACATTGCCGTCGTCGCCGCAAGACGCCAGTCGCATTCCATCCCTAGTCCAAGTCACACCATTAATAGAACCCTTGTGCGTCTGAAATGAACAAAGCTCGCGGCCAGTTAAATGATCCCAGATCCTGACGGTTCCATCACGGTGTGCCGATGCAATGCAGGGCAAATGCGGGTGCCAGGCTAACGCAGCGACGACTCCTGTATTGAGTGAAAAATTTCGCAAAAGTTTCCAGTCTGAAGTTTCGTAGATCGCAAGCGTGCACTTCCTATTGAGTGAATCGCCGATTGCCAGGTACTCTCCATCGGGACTCCACGACAAACACGAGACTCCGTCAGAAAAAACTTGATGGAGCTCATTTAGTGCTGTGTCCCAGATGCGAACACATGAATTGAGACATGCCGCGGCCAGTCGACTACCGTCTGGGCTCCAGGCAATATCGACATGCGCTCCTACGATCTCGGTTGTTGTAGCAATCTCCTGGGCATTGCGAGTGCTGAACAGCCTGACATAATTTTTTGTGACACCTGTTCGCGGTATTCGGTAACCGACCGCTAGGATCTCGCCATTTGGATTCCAATCGAGCCTATTCGATCCGCGTTCCGCTTTTATTGCCAATAGCTGTTCACCGCTTGGCGCATCCCAGATGCGGACCCCGTTAGATTGTGCATTGGCAGCGAATTGCTTGCCGTCCGGGCTCCAGGCGACGGAATTTATCTAATTCAGCCCCGATTGGAAACTAAAAAGTTCTTCGCGCGACTGAGCATCCCACATTTTCACCAAACCATACTGTGCACTCGCCAAAATGCGGCGACCATCAGGGCTGAATGCTACCGACAAAACGTTTCTGTCCGGGATAACATGCGTGAAGCTCGCTCCGAGCCGAGCTGCATCCCAAACTTTAACAACGCCGTCCTCTGCGGACGCAATGAGCCCTCCCGTTGGGCTCCAGGCGATCGGGCTTAAAACGGATTGTCCTGGTATGGATTCGATTTGCGTACCTTTCTCAGCGTCCCAGATCCTGATTGTCCCATCGATGCATCGGCAGGCCATTTGCTTTCCGTCTGGGCTCCAGGTGGCTCGCTTGCCCTCCAACTGAGCAAGCTCTTGGCCACTTTCAAGATCCACAATTGAAATGGTGCCGTTGCCGTATGCTAGGTGTTCGCCGTCTGGACTGAACTCGGCGTATACTACGTACGAGCGTCTTCCTAAGGAAAGCTCGGAGCCGTTTTCAGAGTTCCAAATCTTCAAATCTTGCGAATTCCATCCACTGTTAGCGAGCAGTCGGATTCCGTCTGGATGCCAATCCAGCGATGTTACCGGTCCACCGGACGCGGCATACTGCGCGACTTGATCTCCGGTTTTTGAATCCCAGATGTAGACATTACCATCATCGCCTCCGGTAGCGAGTCGAAGGCTGTCCGCGTTCCAATCCACACATTTGACGGCAGCCGCATGACCACGAAGTAGACGCATGCTCCCAGTATCCAAGTCCCAGATTGCGATGACCTTTCGGTCGCTGCCAGCTGCCAGGGACTTACCGTCTGCGCTCCAGGACATGGAATGTATCTCTCCGGGACAGTCGTTGAGCGCACGGTTCAGTTTCCCGCTACCTACATCCCAAATGTTTACCCTTCCCGCCACGTCGACCGTCGCAAGGCTACTACCGTCAGGGCTCCAGGCGAGTGCTGAGTTCGGGGCTTGGAAAGGAAGGGTGAACTTCTGACAATGGAGTCTGGAATGCAGATATCGCCATTCCCAGCCACGGAAATCAGGACGATCCGGACCGGGAGTCAATTTGTCAAACACCTCTGACCGAGCTCGCCCGCTAATCAGGTCGTGCTGCACGAGCTGTATTCCAGCCACGTATGCGTCGTAGTCTGCCGCATCCCTTTGCTTCTTGGCGAGCAACATCTGTTGTTTTGCCAGCTGTTCTTGCTGTTCCGCCAGTGCTCGCGCGTCGAGTGCAACTTCACGTTCCTGCTGCGCATCAATCTTATGGAAATCGGCGATCTCTTTCTGTTGGATAGCCCAGGCAGCCAAAGACGAACTGACGATCGTAGCACCCACTAGCACGGTTGCGATTGTCGCTACGGTAACCAACACTGCACCATGCCGACGAGCATACTTCTGGAAGCGATACGCCATCGACGGCGGACAGGCATGTACAGCCTCATCGTTCAAGTAGCGCTGCAGGTCAGCGGCCAATGCTATGGCCGATTCATAACGCCGCTCGCGATCCCTTTCGAGGGCTTTCATCACAATCCAATCGAGCTCGCCGCGAATGGATGTCTTGATGCGGCGAGGATCGACGCTGCGTCGCTCCGAGATGGTCGACAGGGCCTGGGCGTCCAGGGTACTGATGCGAGCGCTCGGACGCGGTGGCTCCTGCTCGCGGAGCATTCGCCGCAGCTCTTCGAAGCTGGTTTTCTTCAACAGCTCCTTAGCGAATGGCGTCGACCCGGTCAGCAATTCATAAAGCATGACACCCAGTGAATACACGTCACTGCGAGTATCCACGCCGAACTGGTTCATTTCGGCTTGTTCAGGACTCATGTACTGCGGGGTGCCGACGAACTGGGCAAAGCCGGTGACTTGCGTGTGGTCCGTCAGTTGGGGACCAAAGGCCTTGGCGATGCCAAAATCGATAACTTTGGGTAAGGCCTGCACGTCGAGCATCGTGACCAGCACGTTCGATGGCTTCAGATCGCGATGAATAATGCCCTTCTGATGCGCATGCTGCACGGCCTGGCAGACCTGCAAGAACAGTTCTAAACGCTCGCGGAGACTGAGACGCTTCTGATCGCAGAATTCGTTGATCGGAATGCCTCGAACCAACTCCATGACAAAGTAAGGACGTCCCATGTCCGTCATGCCCGCGTCGATGATGCGTGCAATACTGGGATGATCCATCATGGCCAGCGCCTGGCGCTCCGCGTCAAAGCGAGCCAGCACTTGCCGACTGTCCATCCCGGGTTTGACAACTTTTAAAGCGACGACTCGCCGGACCGGCTCTTTTTGCTCGGCCATGTAGACCACGCCCATGCCCCCTTCGCCGATCATTTCGAGCAGTTTGTAGGGGCCGATCTGGGTACCGATCTTTTCGAGTTGAGGCTGGTTGAGAGTCGCGTCGAGCTCTAGTCCAGGTGCGGGAGCCTCCATAAAACTTCCAGCCTCACGGTGGACCTGGAGCAGGCAGCCCACCTGTTGTGCCAGTTCGCTATCCCCCTCGCAGGCTTCAGCCAGGTAACCATCCCACTCCTCCAATGGCAGCTTGCCGACGGCGTGCAGGAACATTTCGCGAGCTTTTTGAAGGTCTTTTGGCATAGTGACACGCATTTCCAGGTTGGTTTGTCACATAACAGTGCGGAATTCAGTCCCGATTCGTCCGGAACAAAAGCCAAAAAAATAGAAACTTTTTTGCCGCGAGCAGATTACTCGGGGGCTAGCAGGGTCCGCAGCCGAACTTTGGCATAAGACCAATGTTCGTAGGCGGTTGTCCGCGAAACGCCGACCAACTCGGCAGCGTCCTCGATCGATAGCCCGGCGAAGTACCGCAACTGAATCAAGCGGGCTGCCTGCGGATCTTCGACGGCCAAGCGAGTTAGCGCTTCATCGATGTCTAGCAGCTGATCATCGGGTAGGGTCGCGCCTGCCTGAGCTTCGTCCAGTGCGACACGCTGTCCTTGGCCGCCGCGCTTGAGCGCTCGCTTGCTACGAGCTTGGTCGACCAGTATCCGTCGCATCGCTTCGGCGGCCGCCGCGAAGAAATGTTTACGACCATTCCAATGCTGCGACTTCTCGCCATCTACTAGACGAATGTAAGCGTCATGCACCAGTGCGGTCGCCTGCAACGTCTGGCCGGGCTTTTCGTTTTGCAACTTGGCCGCAGCCAACTTTCTTAGTTCTTCGTAAATCAACGGCAGCAATAGCTCGGCCGCCGTCGGATCGCCCGATTCAATCTGCCCAAGGATTTGCGTGACATCTGACATGCGCGTCAGTTTATCCAGTCCAATGGGGGATTGCCAGTAACTGCCCAAAAATTGAAGAAATGCCATTACTCAGAAAGAAAAGCGAGCTCGGTTGGAAGTACGCTTTACCTCAACGGTCTCAGCTAGTGCCATTCCCCCACTTACCCACAGAACTTTGCGGTAAGAACATGCAATTCGGTAAAAGTGGCCTGAGCCGTTTCGCCCGTATTATTACTTCGCGTGGTTGCTGGTCCGTAACTTGCCAGACTGGATTCACCCATAGCCAGCAGTTAGAATTTAACGTGGAGGAAACGATTAATGGCAAGCAAAGTGAATTCCATTGCTGATGAGGCAGCCCAGCTCGAACGACGAGAGCGCGTCGAAATTATCGAGAAGCTACTGGAAAGTCTAGAATCGGATGCTCGCGAAGATCCGGCGGATAACGAGATCGCGTGGAAAGCTGAGGTACATCGTCGGTCCCAGGACTTGAAAACTGGAGACATAACAGCTATTCCTTGGAACCAAGTGAGGACCGAAGGCGAGCGTTTATTCGATGGGGATTGAAGTACAGCTTCACCCAGAGGCCCGAGAAGAATATCTCGCTGCAATCGCCTGGTATCTACAACTCAGCGATCGAATCGCGCGCTCCTTTCAGCACGAAATCGACAAGGCTATCGTTCGAATTGCGGATGGTCCAGCAAAGTGGCCAATCTTTGAAAATGACGTCCGGTGGATTCGACTTCATCGATTTCCATACGTTCTCTATTTCGAGGAGGCCACTGCGGGAGCCGTTCAAGTACTCGCGGTCGCACACGCTGGCCGCCGCCCGGGCTATTGGCGAAGCAGGCGTTAAAGCTGCCCAGGGCAATCGGATGGCGTTTCTAGGCTCGGATATTGTGTCCGCAGCACGTTCGCATTCCTGCTAAAAGGCCTTTCCTAACGCCCCATCTGCGAACAAAAGGTCGTTTGGCCATAAACGCTCTTAAGATGCGCTGTACCGACACACTCGCACCATATCGCACAGTCGCTTCCCGCCGCGACTGGAAATTTCATCCTAACTATCAGGATGCGGAATAATTGCGGGACGTCCGATTAAGAATTCCGCCATTAACACATTTGCGCGCATAGCGCATTGCGGCGCGGAGGTTTCCAAGACCGACATCAGATTGCAATTCGCCGAAAGCGGATGGACCAAACTTCGGCGGCGAATGCAAGGCCCCAATTGCAGGCGGTAAGGGAGACCGACGCAGCGGCGCTATCACATTGACAGCAAGTCAGTCGGTTGCTTCGAGCGGTCGTAATTTGGTGCGTAATGTGGGCGTGACCGGAGCGCGCTCGACGCTGCTGAGGTCGAAAGGACCGAAGCGAGTTTGGTAGTTGAGTTCGGCGCGTCGGTTGGACAAACCGACGCAAGTTGGAGAATTGTCGTAACTCGCGGAGGTGTATTCGACCTCGGTCGCAAACTGATTTTAGCGAACCAGCAGTGGAGTGGGACACCTCGGTGCCAAATTGCATCAAGGCGGCGTGCGGAACGACGAATTTTGAGACGATACTAATGTGGAGATCGCTGCCCTTGACTCCGAACAGCTTCCATCTGTCCCTTCGGTGGCAGATATCGGAAGTAAACCCAATCCGCATTCGTTGCGGTGAGAGACGTGGGGAATTCTTCAGAATTGTTGGCGACGACAGCAGTGTGGGCCGTCTTCGATGCAGCCCTGATTCTGTCCCGCACTTGAGTCTCAGAAATCGTTTTGCCAATGAACAACAGTCGGTGTAGCACCTTGTGCTTCTCGGCCATGCCATCATGGATGCAGACCAGATGTCCGCCTTTCGTTTTCTCCACGTCAATTTCAAAACCGAGGCGCAGTTCGAGACAGCCTCGGAAGTTGGCGAGTGTGTTTTCTGGAGCATGATGCAGCAGGCCACGGTGAGCGACAATTAGAGGCCGTTCGGCGGCGCACAGCTCCAGTGGAGCAGCAAAGAGGCACAACGCTAACAGTCCCCAGTAAGTAAGAGCGGCCGCGCACACGCCGCAACCAACTTGCCACCGATATCGCGCTCCCACGGGAGAAATGAGAAAGACCGCGGTGGTCGGAATATTATGCAGTCGGGGACGGGCTTGGCCAATGTCAAAGGTAGGTGAGAAACTCTTCGACTGTCATCCCAGCAGAACTTATAACGATGCTTAGTTGGAGAGCAAACGTGCGTCGGTGGCACTGCAATAACCCGTTTCCGTTACTTGGCAGAATTCTTGGCCTTCTTGCCCTTGGCTTTACCACTTTTGCTGCCAGCCTTGCGAGCTTCAGCAATCTGCTCTTGCGCCACTACATACGCCTCGCGCACCGCCGCGTCTTTGCGGTGTCGAAAGACGTCGAGCATCCCATCGTGCGTGCGGACCATCCAGGCTTCAAGCGTTCCGCGAAGCTTGTTGAGTTCCCCCTGATGCTCGGCTGAGCCAATGAGATTTTCTAAACAGTCTGGATCCTGTTGGATGTCATAAAACTCTTCTGGGACACGATGTTGATAAAGTTCGTGCCGCGCGTTAATCGAAGAATCGGTTTGCGCCAGCTCAGCCATGCGGCGATAGGTCGACGTGCCGGAGGTAGCGGTAGCCATTATCCGCTCGCCATTCGACCAAGGATTAAAGATGTACAGATAGTGCGAGGTTTGTAGCGACCGCATGGGATCGCGTGAGCCACCGGAGTTCTCATTGTACTCTTTCACGACAAAATCGCGGTCGGCCTGGTTCTCTCCGCGCAGCAGCGGTGCGAAGGAACGCCCGTCCATGCGGTCTGGATGCTGGATACCGATGAGCTCGAGTAGAGTCGGCAGCAAATCGACGGCGGAGACCATGTGCTGGTTGTCGGCAGCGCCGGCCTTGGTAACGCCAGGGACAATCCAAAACATCGGCGTGTGCGAGCTGTGATGATAGACCTGCGTTTTAGCAAACGGCAGTGGCATGCCATGGTCGGAGAGAAATAGAATGATCGTGTCGTCGCGTTGCCCCGAGGCATCGAGTGCTTGGAGGATAGCCCCTACGCAATCATCTGCGCGTCGCACGCTGGAGTAGTAGTGCGACAACTCCTTGCGGACCACCGGATCGTCGAACAAAAAGCCAGGGATCGGCACCTCATCGGGCGAAAATACCCGCGATGGAACGTTGTCATCGGGCACCGTCTGGCCGCGATTCCCTTCAGCATAAAATGGCTTATGGGGATCGGCTACGTTTAGCACTAAACAAAACGGTTTGCCTACCTCGCGGGCCGCCTGCATCCCCTGCGCCGCACCGTCGCGGTAGGTCTGGGCGGCCTTAACATCGCGTTTCGTTCCATCGGGACTGCTTGTCAGATCGACGTCCCATGCCGGATAAGGAGAGTAAGGTGTCGAGTGCGAAACCTTATGTAAAATTCCGGTGTAATATCCTGCGCTTTGCATCAAGTCGGCCAGATGCAGATGCTTGGCATCGCGGACCTCATAAAAACCCTCGACGCCAGAGTTATGAGGATACAATCCCGACCACATGACGTTGCGAGAGGGGAAGCAGTTTCCAACCACGACATGCGCGCGATTGAACTGCATTCCTTGATGGGCCAAAGCGTCGATGTTTGGGGATGTCCCAGCGAGCTTGCAACCAAACGCGCCGAGCGAGTCGGCGCTCATGTCATCCACCGTGATGATCAGGACATTGGGCCAATCGGCAGCGTTGGCGGTCGCTCCAATCATCGTCGACAATGACGCAAAAAAAACAAACTGTGCTAAACAAAAAGAGAGCTTCATCAAAGTGCCTTGCTTGTAAAACGATTCGATTGCATCCCTGCGGGTTACTGGGCCCCATTCGCTGGAGCGTCGAGCCGCAATTATGGTCTACTGAAATGTTTACCTACTGAAATGTTTACCCACTAAAATGTTTACCCACTGGGCTGCGGCATACTAGGGAGCAACTGGCTGCTACTTCTCTTTGGGGCTCTGTTTGGGACCGCGATCCTGCCACCAACCGCCGGCTGGCACAAAGTCGGGTTGCAGAAAAGCGGCATGCTCCTGTTCGCGCTTGCTCATCCTCACGGTCCGTGCTTGCTCCAAATCAGAGTTATAGGCGGCGGCATTGTACTGAGGATTCTCGGTCGGCATTCGCGCATCGACGTTGGTTAGCCATTCGTCCAACAAGCGATGCAAATGCTCCACTTTCCCAGTCTGCTCTTTCGCCAAATCGTGCTGTTCGCCAATATCGTTCGCCAAGTTATAAATCTCGTTACGACCATCTTCGAAGTAATGAATTAGTTTCCAGTCGCCATCGCGGACGATCGCCGACGGCTCGCCACCCTGATTTCCGTAATGTGGATAGTGCCAATAGAGTGGCCGCGAGTCCATAGTTTGACCTCTCAGGGCTGGGAGCAGGCTGCGCCCGTCAATGGGTAAGTTGTCCAAGCTACCCCCGGCAAGTTCCAAGATCGTCGGGAAAAAATCAATTCCGCTGGCCAGGACATCCGTTTTCGCACCATTCGTTTCGCCTGGCAGAAGGATGTAAAACGGCTGACGAATTCCACCTTCCCATTGCCGCCCTTTGCCACCCCGCATCGGCAACGCGCTGGTTGCGTAGCCATCCCCTGAGGAGACACCACCATTGTCTGAGGTAAAAATGACCACGGTGTCGTCCGCTTGACCCGATTCTTGGAGCGCGTCAAGAACCATTCCAACGGCTGAGTCCATAGCTTCCATCATCCCCGCGTAGATAGGGTTATCCTGAGTTTGTCGAACTTCTTGCGTGCGATCGAAGATGAAGCGCGTGCGCGGTGCGGTCAATCCAATCTCCTGGGCCTTGTGCTGGTATTTGCTCCACAAAGCTTGCGTGGTTTCGATCGGAGCATGCACAGAATAGAAGCTGAGCATAGCAAAGAACGGGGCCGCTTGTTCGCTGCGGCTCTTGATATAATTGGACGTCTCGCGTCCCAGTCGCAATGGCAAGTACTCTCCCGGAGGACCATCCACCATGGTTGGATCACGATGGGGAGAAAAATACCCCCCTGGCGGCGAGCCATACTCATAGCCACCCACATTGATATCGTAACCTTGATCGGTTGGCAAAAAACCATCCCCCCCTAAATGCCATTTACCAGTGAAGAAGGTGTGGTAGCCGAGTGGCTTTAACGCCTCAGCAATGGTTTGCTCTTCGAGCGCTAGCTCTATCGCAAAACTAGCTGGTAGTAGTCTCGTATTGCGGTTCCACTTTTCCGGCTGGTTCGCTCGATTGGGACTGATGTAGTCGGTAATGTTCACTCGAGGTGGAAACTTGCCCGTTTGCAGCGCCGCCCGCGATGGACTACAGACTTGGCAAGCCGAATAGCCATTCTCGAAACGCATCGAACTTGCCGCGATGCGATCGATGTTGGGAGTCTCATAGAACGTGCTCCCTTCGCAGCTCATATCTTGCTTCCCCAGGTCGTCGACCAAGATGAAAACAAAATTTGGCGGCTTGGCCAGCGCGGGACTGTGCACAGCCAGCAGAAAGAAAAAGGGAACTAACAAGGAACCTATACGGCCTATCATAGCTTAGCTGTCACTTTCAATTCGTGGAAAAAACGACACTTCTCGCTGAACGCCATCCTCTGGTTCCCAGGCTCCGCCTGGGAACCCAATGCATTGCAGGCTCCGCCTGCCGAAGTGTCGTTGGTTCCAAGGACGCGGGAGGCGGAGCCTCCAAGACAGTGCGTTCCCAGGCAGGAGCCTGGGAACGAGCGTGTGCGTGGTGGCGTTCAGCGA
>JBGSHW010000006.1:0-9272 GCA_041751975.1 Pirellulaceae bacterium | reverse complement strand
GGCTCTGTTCGCGTTCGTCGTGGGTTGGCTAAACTGAAGTCAGCACAGCCAGCGGGGGGGCGCATGATGGAGAGCAAGGCATTCCGGTTATGGTTTTCTCAAGTCGGCAGCCTGACCGCAAAGCAGCGCGTTCAGGTCTGGCAGGCGTTGAATCAGCGACCGCGCATATCCCTAGCTGTCGAGGTTGTGAATCAGCGCGCCGCCGAGGTGTTGGCCTGCCCGCATTGCCACTCCGGGCATGTCCACGGGTGGGGCAAGGAAGCTGGCCTGCAGCGCTATCGCTGTACGAGTTGCCACAAGACATTCAATGCGGCGACCGGAACTCCGTTGGCCCGACTCAAGCGTAGCGACGCCTGGCTGATTTATGCTCAAGCGATGGTCAATGGTCTCAGTGTGCGCAAGGCCGCTCAGGAGGCCGGTGTGCATCGCACCACCTCCTTTCGTTGGCGCCACCGGATGCTGGCACTTCCCGCCAGCGAAAACGACACCGAGCTGTCGAATATCGTCGAAGCTGACGAGACCTACTTCCTGGAGTCATTCAAGGGCAAGCGCAAGCTGCCACGCCCAGCTCGACATCGTGGCGGGAAAGCCAAGAAGCGTGGCCTGTCGGCCGAGCAAATACCGGTATTCGTCGCGCAGGATCGGCAAGGCAAACATTACGATGCTGTTCTGCCCAAGGTGGATAAGCAAACGCTCGGGAGCCTCCTCTCGCAGCTGTTGACCCCCGAGTCCGTGTTATGCACCGATGCCGCGGGCGTGTATCGCGCCGTCGCCAAGGCCGAAGCCATTGCACATGAACCGTTGAACCTGGCGCAGGGCACTAGGGTCAAGCAACGCGTCTTTCATATCCAACATGTGAACGCCTACGACTCACGCTTGAAACTGTGGATGCACCGCTTCAACGGCGTCGCTACCCAATATTTGCCAAATTACCTGGGTTGGCGGCGATTGCTGGAGCGCGCAGGCAAAAACATCGGCCCAGAGGCGTGGATTCGGCATGCGGTGGGATAACCCACGACGAACGCGAACAGAGCCTACTTTTTTCTTATAGGCAAGGAATAGGGAAAAGTCCGGTGACACTGGTGACAACGTTGATTTTAAAGGGATTTTACTGGTGACAAGTCCGGTGACAGACCGGTGACAAATGCCGAATTACCGGTGACAAAGCACTGTTACAACTTCACAAATAAGACTCACTAAGACTTATATTTGCGAATAGACGAAAAACGAGCACAGACCGACCGACTGCTGATCTTGAAGATTAAAAACTGTCGCAGAGGGAAGGAGCTGCCCTAGCTCCCTCCCTCGACACAGTCTTCCTTCCTCCCGTTGCCGCTCCCGCAACCTGCTTCGGCGCTCCTCAATGCCTTTGCAAATTCAGCCCGACGCCCGGGCAAAGAAATTCTCGTGGTCCCTCTGACGGTGCTCCCCTTCATCGCAAATCGAGTTGGTAGTGGGGTGATACTGCAGGGATACGTGAGTGGGGCAGCCTGGTTGAAGAGCGGGGTTCATTTTCGAAAAGGGAGAGTGATGTCGTGAAGCAAATGGAGGACTGTCGCTGTTCTATTCGCCTGCCTGTGCACAAGGACGCAACGGGGCGGTTGCAGCCCCAAGACGGGCTGGCAACGATCGCGTGCCTGCAGCCGGGAGGCACCGTGATTGTCAGTGAAGTGCCTGGAAGCGTTTGAGGTAATGACCGTATGCAAGGCCTCGTAGATGGGGACGCCCCGAAGGGATTCTTCGTCACCCACAGCACCCTATACATCCCACTGGAGTAGCCACACAAATCTCATCGTAGGGTATGGTCGGCAATTTCAGTACCAACACCTGGCAATTGTCCGGTGAGACCTTGAATCTCGTTCGAAAATCCAACCAATGAAATCTACCCAGTAATGATTGAGCTCTAGTGCGATTAGCACACTGGATTTGAGCCGTCTTTTATTCTGCTATTGTTTTATGAGAGATCCGACGGAGGTACCTCTCCTTGGACATTATCAATATAAGCACTGTGATCTCCAACAAGGGGAAGTAGCATGCACGCGCCTTCAAGTTCCCGCCTAGTGGGTGTCGTTGTCTTCGCCGTGTTGTTGGTTGGATGCGGCTCCTGGCTGCAGGACAAGGTAAAACGGCTCGTCGACGGCGCGTTCCCGCCCGTCGATTACGCATCGGCGCAGACGGAAGCGGTCCAGCGATCACTGCCGGAGCTTGAGGCCGTGACATCGCCCTCGTTGTTGCTCAACGTGCCGGCGGAGGAACTCGAAAAAGGGTTCGCCGCACAGTTGAAGACGGCAGAAGTAAAAGGCATCACGATCGAGAACGCGAAGATCGAGGCAGGTCCACAGGGCTTCATGCTCTCCGCCGACGTGAGCGGGACGCTCCCCGAGCCCAAGGGTACCTTCAAGGCAACGGTGAAGGGTTGGGTGACGGTCTCGGTCGCCGATAATGTGGCCACGCTTAAACCCGGCCTCTCCTCGGCTACGCTGACTTCACTGGACCTCGATGGATGGTTCTCTTGGGGCGGCGATGCTGCAGCTTCGGCAATCAACAGTGTGCTGAAGGATTTCATCAGTAACGCCAACTCTCAGATCAAGCCGATCGAATACAAATTCGATCCGACTCAGGTCGGCCTCAGCCAGCCCATCGAGGTCAAACTGCCTAATGACAAAACAGTCATTCTGCCAGAGGTCAAGCTCGGGAAAGTCGCAGTTCTCGTATCACCGCTTGGGTTGCACCTCATTTCCGATCTCGAGAGTGCGTCGGCAGCGACTCCCCCGGCGACCGGCACTTGCGACAAGTACGACTGTTATGCGGAAGCCTTCTGGGTCAAGGCGGACAAGATCAAGCCTGGCCTGAAGCGCGGCACCGGTGGTATCTACCTGGCCGATGCTTTCCTAAGCAAGCTGCTCACACCCGCGTTCCCGCCCATCGAGCTCGGCGACATGCGTCTGGATGCTCTCCAGAATCTTGTACAGGCACTGAACTTCAACGGCCAGGTCGCTTTGGGTGCCAGTATCAGCGCCCCGCGCCTGGCCAAGGCACTCAAAGAGGCCATGGTCAATCTGCTTCCGGCCACCCCTGAGGCAACCCTCGGAGAGCCAGTAATCGAGTTGGGTGAGCAAACCATCGAGGTTGAAGTACCTGTTAGTGGCAAGATCGATAGTGCCAAGATCAGCTACAAGGGCAAGATCCGCGCTGGTGGCGTGATCGCGTCGACAGCAGAATCGCTCTACTACCGGGTAGCGTTGGTTGGTCTCCAGCTCGAGTCAGTCGAGCACGAAGGGGGACCTATCAGCCCGGCGGCGTTCATCGGATCGATCAATGGTCTCGTTGCGCAGCTTCTGCCGTACATCAACGGTGCTCTCGACAAGCAGCCGATCTCCTTTCCCCTGCCCAAGATCAAACCGGTGTCGGTGGCCACAACGGGCGTCCAGATCACGCCGGCTGAACTGACAATTCCGCCGCCCTCAGGTGTTCTTTTGATTCCCAGGCTCGACAAGAGCGGGCTGCGTGTTCTCGTAGTCGAAGGCGTTGGAGTGGCGCAGAACACGGTGTCAGGGATGGACATCAGCGCTGAGCGCGCTATCAGCGGGTCGCTCAAGCCCGAATTCAACCGCGAAGCTTCCGCGCAATGGTTTGCCACACCTGCGGTGCAGTCCATCGCACTGATCATCACTAAGCGCAGGATAAATGGACCTTTCGGAATCAGTTTCGACGTACCGGTGATTTCTACGCCGACACCTGCGCAGCCAACTCCGCCACCTGCTCCCGCACCAGTGCCTGGTCCTGCTCCAGGGCAGACGCCCGAGGACTATGCCAACATGCTGTTCCAGCAAATGTGGGCAACAGCACTTCCAGACCAGGCGCAGTGGGCTGAAGGCATGCCCGATATCCGCGCGGCGGCTGCCACAAGCTGGATCGTCGGCACAGTCAACACAATTTTGCAACATAACCAGATTGCCATCGATGTACCGTTTGACAGCGGCATCACCCACTACGATACGGGGAAAATTCGCCTAGCAGGACAATTGGAAGCTAACTGCGCTGCAGAGCGCAACTGCTCGCGGGGTGACTGCCCGTTGGCCTCCTGCAGCACCAACAGCTGCGATTGGAGTTGCCGCCGGCACGGGCCGTTCAACACTTCGTGGGACGATCCTTTCTGTAAGGCGGGTGAAACCGCCTGCAATGTCCGCGCGGAGGCCGAGCGGGGTGCCTGCAATGTTCGTGCGATTGCCGACCAGACAGCCTGCAATGTGGCCGAGGAGGCGAAGCGCGGCGCGTGCAACATTCAGAAGGAGGCTGAAATTCTAGGTTGCAACATTGCAAAGGAAACGGTAGCTGCCATCAAGCAGATCGATGGCATCGGTACGGCCAACGGCGATGTGCGAGCTGTCGGTGGGGCCGCCATCCGCTCGCCAATTCTGAAATTCAACCGAGGGGACTCTGTGGTGTCGCTCCAGATGGATGCTGCAGCGAACATCACGATGAGCGGGGACATCTACTTTACGCCCTACGATATCGGCCACATCCTAGCGTGCCCATTCAAGGGTAGGGCGGCAATAGAGGTGCATGGATCTATCCCCATGAAGACCTACACGATCACATCGACGATCAAGGACGGCGGTGCGGGACAGGATGGCTCTCACCAGCTTCAAATGGAGTTCAACTCGATTCCGGTGAAAGGCTCGCTGTCGCCTGCCCCCGTGGACGCTTTCCTCACCCAGAACCCGCAGATATTCCTCACATGCTTTCCTGTGGTCACGGGGCCGCTGGCGGCCGCCGCACTCCTTGGCAAGGTTCAGGCTTTCGTCCCGGGCGACATCCTAGGCGCGATTGAAAAGGCGATTCCTGACAATCAGGAGTTGGGCTTCGCCGCGCTCAAGGCGGTCACTGCCGGGCAGATCGATGTTACAGCACCTATCCCGCCTATCCAGGTCACCGTTCCAAAACTTGAGGCCGTGATCCCTGGCGGGAACGTCTCTCTTGAGGGCGTCTGGAAGGATGGAACGTTGGTTTTTAGCGGGAGCTGACGACCAGTATTTCTTGATCTTGGGCATTAACACTCCTTCAACTCGGTGTGAGCTTTTTCGAAAGGATCCGCGCTAACGGGTTAGAGCCCAAGCGGCGCAATATGATCAGCTCCTCGATAAGCCATACCCAAGCCTCGGAAATGTGTGCAGGTCGGTCTTGGTGCATGTGGTTGAAAATAAGATCAGGATCTCACGATGATCATCGATGCCCTGAAGCGCGTGCGCCTATCGGTGAGTGAAGCGTTGTGCGTGTGCATCTTGTCGTTGCTGACGGTTTGGATGCCATCGGTCAACGCCTCCGAGCCTCTCGAATCCCGGCTTGCGTTCTGGCGAGCTCAGGCATTCAAGTGCAGGGTCCCAGGAAGCGAAATTACCTTCCCTAGTCGTCCGACGGGTAGCGAGAGCCAACCATGCGACGACGGCGACATGACGCTCTTCAATGGTCTTTTGTGTGCGGCCGGAGAGGAGGACGGCTGCAAAGCGGTGGCCGATGCGTAAGATCCGAGCACTGGACAATGGTTCCGCTCCCCGCGCATCCGGCTTCATGGCAATGACCGTGGCGGCGCAGACTTTTCTCCCGATATGGCGTTGGGCGTTGAACTCTACTTGGTGAAGACCGGCGACACTGAACGAGCCTGGAAGTGGCTAATGGGGTCTTGGCCCCATCTTGGTGGCCCCGGACAGTCACAGAAATCGCAGGTTGCGACAATATTAATACTCTAGGTCTTGCCGCCCAAGGGGCGATTTGAGGTGGTGCGCAAGTTTTGCATTTTCTACGCAGCAGGCTGGAGTGCACGCAATATCGGCTCTGGCCGCGACAGTTTTGATTCTCTGAAGCCAGGATGTGAGGACCCTAGCAGCTTGGCGCTGGTCTGCTCAATCAGAACACGGCGTAACTGAGGTTGGCCAGGTCCTTGTCGACTATGGTGATTGCTCCGGCGGGTCTACATAGGTAGCGCTGGAAACGCCCTGCAAACTTTCACCTGGTGCGCTAGGGCTCAGATGCCACGCGTCCCCACCGGCTTAAACGACTGAATTTTTTTGGACTTGTACCTTCTCGATGGGGTGCCTATCACTGCTGGCTGACGCTTATCATTCTCCGATATGACAAGCGTCCGAGTTTCAGCTTCTATGTAAATGCTAAAAACTCCAACTTCCAATATGCACACCAAGGCCACCATTGGGTTTGATGGTTATGTCAGGGAGCGCGTCATCGATTGCTTTGCCAGCACCCTCGACCGCTTTGCGCAAGTCATTATTGGGGCCCCGCCCCTGGGTCAGGTCTTTCCAGGCATTCTTTGCGAACTTGACGATATCGTTATTAGATCCGAATTCGATTGGCCCTAGCAGGATGGCAATTTCCGGATCGCCCGCGCATCCTGGGACTGGAGTTTGTTGCTTAAGGAGCTCGGTCACTTGCCCGGCGACGATTTTGGCTTGCTCTTGAACAGCTTTTTGCGCCTCGTCCAAATCCTTCTTGGTGTAGCCAATCTTCATCGGAATGAGCTCCAGCGCCACCGTAGTGTGGATACCTGACAGATCTGTTTTGATCGATTCCGGCACCAGTCGAACACTAAATCCACCCGTTGGCGGAACCAGAGCCCAAGGATTCTTCTTGATGCGCTCATCGCGCTTTTCAGGGTCAGTTTCAGTCCTAGGGTCGTCGGCTGGACTGATGACAAAGAGCTGTCGATTGTCCAGCAGACTAATCATACCGATCTGGCTGCGCCCAAGAGGCATCACTACGTTAGCGCCCACCTTTGGCACGGAAATCCATCCCATGTCTATCTTCAGCACACCATCCGTTGTGGCCGTAGCCTTCAGGGCATCGCAGGACAGGTGAGAATTCAAGACAGCCACTTTTAGCCCATTTGGCCCTTGAATTACATTTGTTTGGGTCGTGATGTTGATCGTTCCCGAGCCCGCGCCGTCAATCCCGACGCTTGTGCCCATGCCTCCCCCTATAAGAGGGTCGAAATGAAAGTGGATGTTGGCCTTCAGAGATGCATTAACTGGCATCACCATCCGTAAACCATCATTTAGCCAGTCGATGGACGGTTTACCAAGCTTCAGCATCGCCGTTCCACTTCTACCGTCAACTAGCTCAGCGTAAGCACCGCCGTCTCCTAGCAGGTCGTCATGCCACTTTGTCTCCGCCAGGCGGCCATCTCGCGCAGTTGTTTGAATAGTTAAAGTAAGTGACGCGTCGCTCAATTCGCTCAGCTTGCCAGCCACCGAGGTCAGCAGGTTAGGTGACAACCAAACACTCAGTGTTTTGGGGGCTCCAGTGAACGCAGTAGTCTTGGCCCGAACCTCTGCAGTCAATGCCTTCACTGCGTCGGCCAGTTCGCTCTGAGCCGGCGGCGTAGCCGGTAAAACGAAGTCTTGCCCTTCATTGGACTGGCGCGCCATCAACCAGATGCCTTCAGGCCTAAACACAGGAGAAGCGAAAGACAGTTTTTGCTCAAGAGCGGAGCTCGGTAGAGAGGCATCGTAGGTGATCGTGGCCCCAGTATCCTTATTTACGACTTCCTTGGATCCCTTGATATCAACGCCGACGTCAAATTTGACTGTGTCATTCATCGGCACGCGGAGCTCGAAGAGTTGCGGTTTGGCAAGCGCAATTGCAAGATCTGGCGCAAGCTCGTCCCATAGATTATTCAACTGAAACAAGCCAATCCGTGCGGCTGGTTCAAGCTCCAGTGGCTCAATCCTGAACTTAGCGGCTACTTCGCCAGGCTTGCCGTTTTTGACAGGCTCGGTTCCTCGATAAGAGATCGAGCCAGTAAGCCTCATCTGCAGTTCGACGTCGTCCTTGTTGGCCACAAGTAACATTTTGACTAGTGTATATCCGAGCTCTGGCTCAACTGAGACAGACTTTACAGTTATTACGGTCCCACTTAGCATCTGATCAGTTGGTAAGTATTCCAGCTTGTAGCCTTCGAGCTGCTGAGTGACAGCTTTTAGCACAGAGTTACCTATAAACACCCCGGCAGACCAATTCTGCAATTGCTCTCGCCCGTCGATCGATCGGCGCGTGACGTCCAGGGACTGCCATTGAGCTTCGAGGCGATTTTTAAGGGTGATCTCCTTCATGCCACTCCAACCAAACCAAATCAGAAAGAGCATAAACGCCGCAGCAGTACCGAGAGTGAACTTACCTTTGCGACTGCCGAGCCAGGTAGTAATTTCGGTGGGCATGATTGACATACTTTAGAGGCGCAGGTTCGGGTTATCGTGGCGAATTCTTCTGAATCAATCCACGGTTTAACTAAAAGTCCCAGTTAATTTTGATCAAGCCCGCGTCCTTTTGAGCAATTGCCGCCTTAACCGGACCTCTACCATCGGCGGGGCGAATGTGTAGCGATCCGATGCCTACAACTAGGATCTCTGTTTCGCCAGTAAATCTTATTTTTTCTCCACGGGGCTCGCCGAAGGAAAATATCCCCATACCGATTTGGCATGTACGTTCCGGTTCACAAGCCACTACATAAGTGGCCCATGCGTAGACATAGTCCTCGAACCAAGTCCAGTCTTCCGTCGTAGTCTTCTTGACCCAAGTCACCGAAGCACCGGCGATGCCCGCCATGAGAGAGAAGGCCGCTGTAATAAAAACCGTGCGAGCTTTAAGTTTCATCGGTCTACGCCTTGAAGAGTATTTTTAAGACGTGAGCTTTATGGTTATAGCAAAGACATCTCATCGCCGCCATGTTTCAATTAATTGCGATAGAGGACATTGACCTAGGGGTGGCGGAGGCCACCTACCTCACCTATCAAGTGCTGTCTGACGACGCCGGACACGTTTCGGCCTCATCTCTGGGACAACTTCATCGAACCACATGTAGGTCGGAGGTAACAGACCGCGAGGCGGTTTTTTCGTCTGGCATTTGTAAACTTGATGATCATCACCACTAAATACGAAGTCAGGTCAGACACAAGCCAATCCCGCTTTTACGATATTGCGGAAGGCGATCGGATCAAGTGGTGCAAATAGTATTCCAGCACAGTGGAGAATTTTTTTCAGAGATTCTTTATATTTATTTGTAATTTGCAAATCCATAATGTCGATCAAATAATCTTTATAGTTGGTTGCTTGTGATCAATTGCTAAGTAGTCATACGAAATTAATCAGATAATTTTCGCCATAGCACGACAGTATCTTTAGCACATGGTTGGTGAGCGTTTCGAAGCTCTGGTAGGCGGTTACTGGCAGCCACTCGTATTTGATTTTCCGCCAGAGGATCT
>JBGSHW010000005.1:0-4117 GCA_041751975.1 Pirellulaceae bacterium | reverse complement strand
GCGACCGTGCGGAGCTCGACATGAAAATTGGCAGCCTTCTTGCCCTGGCGGTGTAATCATGGATCCACAAGCAACCTGGGACATGCTGCTTCAAGCTTGGAGCAAGCGACATTGGGACGAAGTTGCCGAGTTGAGCGAATCTCTGCTGGCTTGGCTGGCCAAAGGTGGCTTTCCACCCGAGACCAACTACCCCAAGGAGCTTGGTGCGGATTGGGACTCAGCCGTCGCCTTAGCTGCTTGTGGCTTCGCGTGGTGTCGTAGCCGAAACGTGCTTGAAAACGAACATGGCATTCCTGCCGATGTCCCTTTCAGCTTGGCTTGTGCCAAGTGCCCGGACGAAGGTCCCAAGTCTTTCGACGAAGCCACACAAAAGGGCTGGATTCGCATCGAGTACCACCCCGCCGGCAAAGACGAAAACTTTCTGGGGATCTGCACTATTTGCCGCGCAAGCAAATGACATCTTGCTGAGTTCTGTCTTTCTCGTTGGTTGTCTTATGTGAGATAGCCAGATTCTTTCTGTTACCTGAAGGAGGTGCCTCTATGGCTACCAAACAAGTTGTTCGTCCTGTTCACGAAGTCCGACTAGGCCGCATCAAAGCAGCCATTTGGGAGAATGAAACGCAAAATGGTTCGCGTCACAACGTCACCATTTCGCGGCTGTATCGCGACGGTGAGAAGTGGAAGGACTCGGCTTCGTTCGGTCGTGATGACTTGCCACTCGTGGCCAAAGTCGTCGACCAGGCTCATTCTTGGATCTTCGAAAACTCAGGCGGCAACGCCAGTTTCGATCCCGAAAAGATGAGCGACTAAGTTATGGAGCTCACGGGCACTCCGATAACTTCCCTCTAGCCCGCCAATATCGAAGGATTCATTCATGAATCTGTACCCGAGTAGGTTTTTGGAAGGTTTACCATAACCACCGATCGCCTCTCACATTCTCGCCTGTTCTCTACAGCTTACCGACCTGAGTAGCTCTATTTCGCATTCTTGCTCGATTGAAAACCATCGAGGAAGCGATGCGTGGCAATTGGTTTTAAATTGGCAACGCGCTTAGACACCCAAGGATCTCTCGAGCCCCAATGTCCTCATTCAGACGGCATTGGTGGCCCGCGCGATCGGCGGGGAATAGTGGGCTTTGGGCATTCCTGGCAGTGTGAGCCGTTCCCCCCACTGTAATAATAATGAACGTGGTTGAAACTGCTTGGCCGGACGCTTGCAACCAGCAAAGCAACGCAAGTGCCGCCCGCACTCAAGTTCTCTGCTCGCTCGCTTCCGGTCTATGTGTCCTTGCACCGGTCTGGCTGACCAGTGAGTCGAAATGAGTGAATCGGTGGTGGACAACGTAGCATTAAGAACTTGAATCGTGGCTTCTGAATTCGCCTTCATCTCCGGACCGAAGGAAACTGAAGCGAACAGCCAACTGCATAAGGTCACGCCCACCTTACGCACTAAATGCAGGCGGGGAGGCTTTTCTTCGGCGATTCTGGACTGTTGTCAAATTGATTGCGCCACCTGCAGAGTTCTATGTCACCGCTTTCATTGGAGCAGGTGCTTTCGCCCAGAATGTTTGCCCGCCATCGAGAATGGCAAGCCACCGATCGGACCATGAAGATGGCTCAGCATTTGCAACTTTTACGTGAGTAGGCGAAATGCGCTACTTGCGCGCCGTTTCGAATGAAGCGTGCAGGTGAGGTGTGCTTTTACGCGCGTAACTTGGTTAACAATACTGATGGCGGTAGTCCGGCAGCTAACATGGGCTTGATTTCTTTTGGAGCCGCTGGGAGCTGTGCCCCTATTTCGTTTGCTCATGAGTTCTAACATGACCAACGTAACGCAAATCCTGTCACAGATTGAATCCGGCGATCCGTCGGCAGCAGACCAGCTGCTGCCGTTGGTGTATGACGAACTGCGCAAACTGGCCGCGGCCAAGCTGGCCCACGAGAAACCCGGGCAAACTCTGCAAGCGACGGGACTGGTGCATGTCCGACTGAAATCTCGAGCCTCATTCTCACTTGCAAATACTTGCTCAGAATTCATCCATTCGAAAGCAATTGATGACCTATCCGCGATCGTTTTCCCACATTGGCATCTCTGTCACCGACTTAGACCGCGCCGTTGAGTTTTACACCAAAACGTTGGGGTGGTACGTAATCATGCCTCCAACCGAGATCGTCTCCGATGATTCTCCGATTGGCGTGATGTGTGACGATGTTTTCGGGAATGGCTGGGGCCGGTTTCGGATTGCGCATTTGGCTACCGGTGACAAAATTGGCGTCGAGCTCTTTGAGTTCGCGAATGCAGAAAAACCCGAAAACAACTTCGAGTACTGGAAGACCGGCGTCTTTCACTTTTGCGTGCAAGACCCCGACGTGGAAGGTCTGGCGAAGCGGATCGTGGAGAATGGCGGCAAGCAGAGAATGCCCGTCCGCGAGTACTACCCCGGAGAGAAGCCCTACCGGATGGTCTACTGCTAAGACCCCTTCGGCAACTTGATCGAAATCTACTCCCACAGCTACGAACTTACGTACTCGGCTGGTGCTTACGACAGCGACTCTGCCTGACATACGGCGGCGCACACCGACGTACAACTACTTAAGATTTCCGCTCAGCTGGCTACTCGCCTGCTCTCAAATCCCATTTCCACATGTGGACATGTTTGCATTTTGGCAACGTGCATTGGCGTTGGTAGAATTCTTGGTAGCTTAGAATTAAGCGCTTCGTTGTGGGGCGGTTACCGCCACTGACGGGATGATTTGCCGCCGGTTGAGCGCTGCTAAGCCTATTGCAAGCGGCCACCAATGCCGCGACCGCGATCGCCGAGACGACCGAGGGCATGGCAACACCTGCCGCAACACTGATGCTGACGAAGATGCCAGTTCCGAGGATCGACCCCCAAACCCATCATCGTCGCACCCCACACGCCGACTTGATATTGCTTCGCCGAGGAGGGTTTTGCGAAATCTGAGTGCTGCAATTTAACTTTGTTCATAACCATCCGTGTCAATCTATGCTCTTACATCCCAACGATCATTCGGGCCAAGTGGCAGCGGGATCAAAATTGATGATGGAAGAGGCCGGACGACGCGGCACCTGCGGTCGCAGATAGGGTTTGTCCGCCGCTTTGTGGCAGTTGTAGCAACCGCCCAGCGTGAACTTGTACGCCTTCTCAAACTCGGCCACATCTTTTTGCTCGATTGTCTGACCAACTTGCATCCACGGCGACTGCAAGATCGACTCCAGGATGGCCTCAAGCTTGATTTCATTGCCCGCGTTATCTTTGCGAACAGGAATAATTCGTACCGCCCACTTCATGTGGGATATCGTTTCGCCCCAGTAGAATTTCGCCAGCGGCCAATTCTCGGCCTTCCCCGCGAACCACAAATTTGAAAAGTGATAGTCAACGTCCATCATGGAGTGAGCTTGATCCGGAATCTTATCCTTCAACACCGCGACATCCGCCGTGAGCCGACCGATTTCGGCCCGTAATTCCTCCAGCGATCGGCCGTCTGTTTTGGGGGGCTTCGTCTCCTGAGCACTCGCTCGCTGGGCCTGCTCGTCGTGCAAACACCACAACAATGGACTTCCGATAAAAATGCAAGAACAGAGAAATGCGATAGACCTGTTCATGATTGCTCCTTTCAATCCGTCGGTTTAAGAACTACGCTTTGCCATTGTCAATGATCTCGACGTGCTGTCCTGGTTGAAGTGACGCCGCACGAGTGTTTACAACTGCTTCCGTTCCCTCTAAGCCAGATACAATTTCGACCTCATCTTTAACACGCAGACCGAGCTTGATGGGTCGTTGTTCGATTTTTCCAGCGACGACAACGCAGCAGAATGTTTTCTCACCATCCCGCACAACAGCCGTGATGGGAAGCGTCAAGACGTCGTCGCGCTGTTCCAGCAAAATATGTACGGTCGCGAAGGAACCGGGAAGCAACTCGCCATCTTTGTTTGCCAAGTCGATCTCCGCCGTTAGCGAGCGATTTTGTCCATCCAACGACCAACTGCTCCGAGTCACCCGAGCTTCAAAAACTTGATCCGCCAGTGACTGGGCGCGAACCACGGCTTTGTCTCCTGCGCCTTCGTCCTCATATCCCGCATCGAGGAGCGGTGC
>JBGSHW010000004.1:0-7590 GCA_041751975.1 Pirellulaceae bacterium | reverse complement strand
GGTGCCACGTCGGAATCAAACTTGTTAGTTAAGACTATGCAAACGGGCTGTATTTGCCCGGAACCGGTACCGGGTATTCGCCGTTTGCACCGGGCATGGCTGGCGGATCGGACTGCAGCGTGTAGTCGTCGATTCCTGGGCAGATGTCTTTGCCCTTCTCCAGCAACTCATCCCACTTCACTACTTGCGCTGAGTAGCAAGCTTCACGACCGAGGATTGCGGTGAACGTCGACTTGGCACCGTATTCGCCTTCGTTGTAAATCTCTCCGCGAGCGAGAGCAGCGATCAGGTCATTCTGTTCTTGCTGGTGCCCGTTGAGCCGCTTGCCAGCGAACTTCCAAGCGTTGGGGCCTTCGATTGAACCGCTTGGGTCGGACGTTCCCTTGGAGCCGTGCGCGAACTCCATCACGGGACTCCACGCGTTGGCCAAGTGACGACCTTGGCTGAACATCTTGGTGCCATCCGCAAATGTGTATTCGCAGAAGGTGTGATCGAAGATCTGCGATTTGGTGGCATCACCCCCCATGCGCTGTTCGCGGCCACCCATCCCGTTGCACTCAACCGGATAGGCACCTTTGACCCAGCAACCCACGTCCAAGTTGTGAATGTGCTGTTCGCAGATCTGGTCACCGCTGAGCCAATTGAAGTGGTACCAGTTCTTGCATTGCCAAGCCATTTCGGTCGGCTCCATACCGGCTGGCATGAGGGATTTGACGGTATCGCGACCGTGGTGCCAAATGCCGCCACCATTCCAATAGACGCGCAGTGCGATGATGTCGCCGATAGCGCCATCGTGCAAGCGTTGAATGGTTTCCATATACTGCGGTTCATGGCGGCGCTGCAGGCCGATGCCAACCATCAAGTTCTTCTTCTTCGACTCGGCCACCGAGGCCAACACCCGTTTTACGCCGGGTGCATCGGAGGCCACCGGCTTCTCCATGAACACGTGTCGACCCTTGTTGACCGCGTATTCAAATTGCTGGGGTTTGAAACCGGGAGGGGTGGCGATAACCACCAGATCGCAGTCGAGGTCGATGGCGGCTTTGTACGAATCGAGTCCGGCGAAAATCCGGTCTTGAGGCACGTCTACTTTGTCCTTGAACTTCCGCGATAAGGTTTCGATCGTATTGCTGGCGTTGGCAGCAAATGCGTCGGCGACCCCGACCAACTTGACATTCCCTTCGGAAAGGAAAATGTTCTCAGCCGCACCTGTGCCGCGACCTCCGCAGCCGATGACCACAAAGCGAATTTCGTCACTTCCCGCCGCGTGGACCGAACGGGCAATTTGGTTAGTGACCGCCACCCCGGTCGCAGCGACCGTGGTTGTTTTTAAGAAGTTGCGACGATTGGGAGTTTGTGCCATGGAAAAACACCTTTTCTGAGGAAGTTGTGGGAGTTAATTGGAACTGCTGGAGTTGCATGATCGCTCCCGGCAGGAATAGCTCAAATTTTACTCGACATCAAATTATAAACCAACACCTCCCCTCAGGGACAATTTATTGGCGTCTCAAGCCCCCCTAAAAAATATTCTCAAAAGAATAAGGGGTTTCCCTGACTTATGGCAGCGAGCCCTACGTTCTAGTGGCAAACAAGAGGGCCCGTGCCCAACCGCACGCGATCGTGGCCGATTCGATTCGAGTTCGGTTTTTTGCAGCAGTAATTGGGGTTGGATCGATCTTGTAGCCGCCTGACGAGGTTCGCTATAGTTGGCCCCAACCGATCTTGATCTTTACGCATCGTCGTATGCACGCGGCCCGAGGCACATTAAGTCTCTCGGTCGACGCCAAGGGCACGAGGCGCTGCATGCCCGACTTGCACACATGCTGAGCTTTCAAGCGACAACTCACGGGCCAAGGAGCCTCCGCATCAAATGGACTTCGAAACGCCGCTCCCATCACAAAACGTTCGTCCACTCGCTGAATCGGTCCGCCTAGCCATTATGATGCCAACGTGGGTAGGTGATGCCTGCATGGCCACTCCCACCCTGCGGGCGATTCGTGCACGCTATCCGAACTGCAAAATCACGATGATCTCGCGACCGGTGATTTGCGAAGTCGTTTCGGGCGCCTGGGGCAACGACATGCCATGGTTCGATGATTGCTTGCCGGTGTCGAAGAAAGGGGGGGCTGGCGTTCACACCCGGCTCAGTCTCACGAAGGCGTTGCGAGCAGCTGGCATTGCATCCGCTGTTTTGCTCAGCAACTCATTTTGGTCGGCTGCGGCCATGCGGCTTGCCGGCGTGCGGCGCGTAATAGGCTATCAGCGCGATGCGCGCGGTTGGTTGCTGAGCGATCGAGTACCGGTGCCGCAAGTCGCACGCAAGCCCAAGCCGATCTCTGCGGTCGATTACTATTTAGAGCTGGCGCGCTGGATTGGCTGCGATATCACTGATCGCCGCATGCAGCTGCACGTCTCCGAGCAGGAGCGATTGCTGGCCCTGCGGTTGTATGACCAGCTCGGTCTCGACCCACACGCACCAACGCTCGTTGTCAACAGCAATTCGGCCACCGACATCGATCGGCTGTGGCCGGAAGAACGTGTCCAGGAGCTTTGCCAAAGGCTCGTAAGGGATATGGGTCTGCAGGTCTTATTGCATTGCGGGCCGCAGGAGCGAGAACAGGCAAATCGCATTTCAACCCGAATCAATCTCCCGCAGGTGGCCAGTATGGGAGTGTGCGACGATTTGCCGATTGCGCTCAGTCGTGCGGTGCTCGCCACGGCTGCGGCTGTGGTCTCAACCGACAGCGGTCCGCGGCACATTGCCGTTGCCTTAAACCGCCGCGTGGTGACCCTCTACGGACCCACGTCTCCCGCCTGGACGACAACCTACAACTGTCCCGAAGTTCCTGTTCAACACGCGGTTGACGGTGTGGCCGCCATGCGACACATCACAGTCGATGAGGTCTTAATGTCCGTGCAACGAGCGCTCGCCCAGTCAGTGCACGCAAGACCGCTGGCGGCCTAACGCGTTGTTACGGCTTGATTTTAGCGTAGTGGATCTTGCTAAAGATCCACTACGCAAGATCCACTACGAATCCTCCTAAGTGCTGCAGAGAATCGGGCACTGCATTACCACAATCCAAACATGTTTGTCTCTGGATTTACGATCGCTCGCAACGCGGTACGCTACGATTATCCGATCGTTGAGAGTATTCGTTCGGTTCTGCCAATCGTCGACGAAATGGTGGTGGCGGTTGGCGATTGTTGTGACAACACGCGCGAGTTGATCGAATCGATTGGTGGCGATAAGCTGCGGATCATCGATACAGTTTGGGACGAAACGCAGCGTCAGGGGGGCACTGTCCTGGCCCAACAAACCAACCTCGCGTTGGAGAAGTGTCGCGGCACGTGGTGCATGTACCTGCAAGCAGATGAAGTGGTGCACGAAGCCGATCTCAATCGCATCGTGACTTGCATGCAACGCAATGAGCATCGGCGTGAAGTTGAAGGGCTAAGCTTTCGCTACCATCACTTTCGCGCGGACTACTCAATCCGTGACCCACTTCCCTATCGACGCCAAGTGCGTGTGGTGAGGCCTGGTGTGGGGGTGCGCTCGGTGGGCGATGCCTGTGGCTTCGCCGTCGGAGACCGCAAGTTGAGGACCGTTAACACGGGAGCCTGGATATATCATTACGGCTATGTGAAGCCCCCCAAGAACATGGCCGCGAAGATGGATTACTTTTGCAGTTTGTACGACGGGCGTCAGATCGCTCCCGGGGCCGAGCGGAGCGCAGAGCATTACGATTGGGACTTGTCGACCTGCGAACCATTCTCTGGATCGCACCCAGGCGTCATGGCCAGCAGGATTGCCAATAAAGATTGGGTGACTCCTGCGGTACCTTTGGTCGCCCGCTGGCGTAATCCCCTCTATTGGCGAGGCTTGGCGCACAAAAACACACGCACCTTTCGGCGTTGGGCAGCGCGTGCGCAGTCGTTCACGCGGCGTAGCGCTTGAACTACTAGGCAAATGGCACTCACTTTCCGAGTAACGCACAGGAACCGATAGAGAGCCGCGTGGCTGGAGTCTCGCGCATCTGCGCAGCGAGTGCAGCTGGCCTCTTTCCCCTGGGACGGCCCCCGGATCTTAAACAACTCTACCTCAATCGTTAAGAAGTTGCGCTGATTGCTGTCTTTCCCTCTGCGGGCGCTTGACAACGGCTAGCGACTTGCGTAGATTCGCGCGAGTTTAAACGTGAACGCTTGCGTTTACACTCGACGTCTCGGAAACATGGGTTGCGATCTCACGGTCGCAGCTTGCCAAATTAACAGCGAGCTATGTTCGGCGAGATTGCGAATATAGTGAGCACGAATCGAAGCTTCCAGTTGCATGATTGATCTTCACGGCGTCGCTCGCCATCTCCGACTTTCTGTTGAACAACTTCGCAATGCTGCCGATCTATTGCAGCAGGGTTACCATCCGGCCTTCATTGAGCGTTACCGCGCCGATGAGACGGGCAACCTACCGCGTCATGCGATGTGGACCCTCAAACTGGAGATTGATCGCCAGTTGCGACTAGCGGAGGCGCGTCAGAAGGCCAAGGATCAGCTTCCCAAGGACGCTGAGTTGGACGAAGAGGCGATCAAGTTCTTGGAGCGTGCTTCCACGGAAGTTGAGATCGAGGCGACTCTGAAGTCGTTCCGTGCGCGGCGAGCGCTTCAGCAATCGCAAGAGCGCGACAGCCAAGCTGGGCACCTGCTGGAGATGCTGATCGCCTACGATGGGCCCAAGATCGAAGACGTCGAGCAATGGGTCTCCGATCAACTCGGCGTGGACAAGGCAAGCGGGACTCAAGCCCTGCAACAAACGGCTCGGCTGATTTCTAATTTGGTCCAATGCGATACGCCACTCAACGAACGCTTGCGCCGCGCGATTCAGCGTAAGGCGTCGGTGCGAGTTGAATTGTGCGATGCCTCTGGCGATGAATCAACCGCTGCTCCACCCAAGGAAACTAAAGCCAAAGCAGCCAAGGGTGGGCGAGGGGCAAACCATGCCAACGCGGCGCCCGTAGAAGCTGCCGCCACTGACGTCCCGCCTGCAACCATCGAGACCGCCGCTGAGCATACAACATCCGACAGCGAACCGGTTGACGTGGCGGCGAGTGCTGCCGAAATCACCGTCGAAGTGCAAACCGTCGCCGTTGAAGTGACTGAGGTGACTACTGTTGCATTTGAATCGATTGAAGTTGTCGACCCCCAAGCGGACGAGGCGGCCGCTACGGCTGAAGCAATCGCACACGAAGAGCAGGCACACGAAGAGCAGGCACACGACGAGCATCAAGACCATGAGTTGGATGAGCACGACGACCACGGGCGGGATGAAGAACTGGCTGATTCGTCAACCAGCCCTCCGGGTCGGTCCAGCAAATCGAAGAAGAATGCCAAGATGACTCCGCGGCAACGTCGCCGTCGTTGGCTTATTTCGATGTTGCAGCCGATGAAAACGCTGAAGCGCCCCTTGACGCAGTTGACTGCCTACCAGCAGCTGATGCTTGGCCGCGGACGGCGCAGTCAATTAGTGAAAACGCATTTGGATTACGACGTGCAGTCCCTGGTCCCGATGGCACGCGATGCATTTGTGAGCGATAAGCATCCGTTGTCGCGATGGTTCGAGGAAGCTGTCAGGCAGGCGTTGGAAAACACCACAAGAGGCAAGATCGAAGCCGATGCAGTCGCCGACTTGGAGGAGATCGCCCAAGAGAAATTGCTCGAAGGCTCGGCGGATCAACTCCGCCAACATCTGATGCGCCGACCCGTGCGTGGACATACGATCATGTTGGTCGACACCGTAGGGCCTAAGCTGGCCGCGGTCGTGGTGGTGAATCCTCAAGGCGACGTGCTGGCGATCGAGGAGCTGCCCTGTTCGGCGCAGGCTGAGATCGTCAATCAAAACGTGGTCAAGCTCGGAGAGCTAGCACATAAGTATCGCGTAACACTCGTGGCCCTTACCAATGGTCCGGCGCGACGCTTCCTGGTACTGACCGTTCGCGAACTGATGAAACAAAGCGCCAACAGCGGCTTGCGTTGGACCATGGCCGATCGCGGGGGCGCAGAGGCCTATGCCGCCGGACGAACGGCCCTGAAGGAGTTGTCTGCGTACAATCGACGCGACCGAGCAGCGATTTGGATTGCCCGCAGCCTGCAGAATCCGCTCGCCGAATTGCTCAAAGTCGACGTCAACCGGATGCGTTTGGGAAGCTATCAACGTGAGTTGCCTCAAGAGCCGTTAAAGAAGTTGGTGCAAGAAGTTATTGCCGATTGTGTCTGCAGTCGAGGAATTGACACGCATCACGCCTCGGTCAACGAGCTACTGTATGTTCCGGGAATCGCGGATGCCGAAGCTCGACAGATCACCGAGCTCGCAACGACTGGTAAGCTTGAGAGCCGCGCGCAGTTGTGCGAGAGCGTTGACGGTTGGACAGAAGTCCAAAAGCGGCAAGCCATCGGCTGGCTGCGTGTCTTTGGCAGCGAACAACCGCTCGATGCCACCGCCATTCATCCTGAAGACTATCGCCTTGCCCAACGCTTGATCGACAATACCGAGTTCTCGGCGCCCCCGAACGCGCCCGAAAACTGGAAGAAGCGGGCTCCGCTCTTGGTTGCCATTCCCGCCGTGGCCGAGCCGGTTGCCAGTGAAACGCAGTCAGAAGTCGCTGACACAGCAACTGGTGACACAGCAACTGGTGACACAGCCAGTAGCGATCCAACGACCGCGGTTGAGGCAATGCGGACGGAGCCTGCCGCAGAGGCAAATGCGGAAAGCGCGGCAAGCACCCCTGAGTCGCATGTGGGCGAGCCAGTCAGCGCCGATGTAGCAACGGTCGAAGCATCTGCCGATGCACCCACAGCTGCAACGGAAGAGGCAAGCGAAGAAACATCAGCGAACCCCGCAGTACTGTCGGACGAAGCGATGATCTTCAAGTCATCCGCGGCCGCCGAAACGCCAACACAGCCAGCGGTGAAGCCTGAGTATCCCGAAGATATCGGACCGGCTGCAGCGCCGCAGGGGCCCGACATCGATGTAGAAAAACTGGCGCGAGGCTGGCAAGTTGGTCGGGAGAAATTGCGCTGGATCGCTACGTGCCTGAATGAGCCGTTCGCCGACTCGCGTTTGGCAAGCACCCCGATCCCACTTCGTACCGACATGCCAACCCTGACTTCACTCGAGCCTGGGATGTGCGTCTGGGCCGTGGTGGTCGGAGTGGCGGACTTTGGGGCGTTCGTCGAGATCTCGCCCGATTGCAGCGGTCTGATTCACATCAGCCGCCTGTCGGCAGCTTATGTTGAAGACCCTCATCAGGCGGTCCAGGTCGGCGATCTATTGCTAACTTGGGTTGTCGCCACCGATGAAAAGAAAAATCGCGTAGCGTTGACGGCTCTCTCACCCGCCGAGCGCGCGGCCATCGAAGCTGTCAATCAAGAACGCCGCGAACAGCAGCTCGATGCCGCTGGTGAAGGCCGAGGTCGTGGAGGCGCGCGTCGCGGTGATCGCCCGGCTGCTGCAGGGCAGGCCGGTCAAGCAGCGCAAGCCAGTCAAGCAGGCTCTGCCCCTACGGGTGAGCGGAGTCGCGGTGGAGCACAACGCTCCGGCGG
>JBGSHW010000003.1:0-73159 GCA_041751975.1 Pirellulaceae bacterium | reverse complement strand
GTGTTCGGAGTCTGCAAAGAGTGTCTTGAGTTGTGTCATGGCGGCGGCGTAGTGGCGGTGGGCCGTAGAACGGGAGGTACCGAGGATTGCGGCGATCTGCTCAAAGTTCAATCCGCCCCACAGGTGCATCATCACCGCCGCCCGTTGTTCACTCGGCAACCCCTGCAAGGCCAGCGACACCGCTTCTGCGTCGAGCCGATCGTCGAGTTGACTGTCGAGTTGATCAGCGTGTTGCCCTCCGCTGAACCAATTGGCAGTCTTCGATCGCTCAACCGCCCTTTGATGCCGACGCGTGTCGGACCGCCACCACTGCAGCAACTGGTTCCGGGCGACTTGGACCAGCCAGGCGAGTGTCTCGTCGGGAGGACGCGGTTGCGCCGCCAAACGCACAAAGGCTTCTTGCACTGCGTCTTCCGCCGGTTCGCCGAACCCGCGCACGATCAGCAATAGCCGATCGGCGTACTGTTCCCACAGTCGAGCGAGTTCTTCAGGTGGTAGCACGAGGTAAAAAGCTTTCGGGCTCGGATGCCGTTCATCGATGCAGTTGTCTAGTAAATGCCACCGATCGATTTTGATCTCAGACAATGTCGAAAAAAACAGGCACATCCTTCAAAAACGTTGCTTTAAGCTGCAGTACGCTGCAGGAACGCGATATGCAGCTCTTCGATATAAGCGTTTTTTTCAAAACGCCATCGCGCGGGTGCTTCCCCGGCCCCTAGAATGGCAGGGGCGAACACAAACTGAGGACACAAGACCATGAGACGAAAAGTGATTTACCTAGCTGTGGTGGCTGGCGTACTGCTGGCCGGAACGACACTCTGGACAATGACTGCCCGCGCGGCCTACGAGTCGGCTGAGTACAAAGTCATCGAAAAGGAGGGTAATATCGAGATCCGAGAGTACCCGGATCTGATCTTGGCCGCAACCAATTCCAAAATGGAAGCACAAGGACGGGACGGCAGCTTCATGCGGCTGTTCCAATACATCAGCGGCTCGAATGAAGCCAAGCAGAAGATCGCCATGACGACTCCCGTGTTCATGGAAGGTGAGCTCGGCAAGTCGGACGTTTCCATGGGCTTTGTCATGCCCAAGGAGGTAGCCGCTGCAGGGGCTCCCGACCCAAAGGGCGAAGGGGTCAAGATCCGCACTAGACCAGGTGGTCGCTTCGCCGTCATCCGCTTCTCCGGCCAGCTCAATTCAAAGATCGCCAAGGAGCAGGAAACGAAGTTGCGTGAGTGGCTGAAATCGCGTGGCACCGAGGTGGAGTCAACGTCGGAGGCCGCCGGCTACGACGCTCCCTTCACACCCGCCGCCTTGCGCCGCAATGAAATCCTCATTCGCATCCCCGAACCGGTGGATGACACTAAGAGCGATGTCAAGGTTAATGAGCCAGCTAAGGAAGACGCGAACGTTCCCAACCCGGAAACTTCGAAGGCAGATGACAATTAGTTAATTACAAAGCCGCCGTATTCTGGGATGGGATATCCGCATCTGATCCATGACGACTATGTGGTTGAGTGGCTGCGTAAGAATGGCCGAGCGAACTCTAGCTTACAAAGTCGATCATCTCCGGAACATGATGCCCCTCAACCTCCATGATTCCAATATCTTTGAGGCGAAAATACACGTCCCTCTCGCGGAGGTAGGGTCCGCTACGTTCGTGGATTTTCAGGGCATCGTAACCCATGGGGCTGATACTAGTGCATGCAAATACGCTACCATAATCGCCGAAGCCCAAAGAGATGTCTTCGATGAACTGACAGCCTCGTAGGCTGCAGTATTGCATTGCTTTAGCAGGAAGTTCCGAGCGAGTATTTGCCATGATTGCATCCGGTATAAGCCATTCGTCCGTCGTCACTTTAGAGCTGCTGGTTGGCGACCGCCAGATTCCACTGGTTCAAATGTCACGCGATTTCCTAATCTCACGCGATGCCATCGAGTTGCCGGCGAGCGATGCTGAGATTCTAGTGCATGTGGATGGCAAGCCGACTCGCATGCCCGTATTTTTGCCGGAGGGTTGCAGCTTGGATAATCCCCGATTCCCGATCGCACCGCCACGCAGCACGACCTAAGGTCGGCGAAAAATCTGAGGCGAAAAATGGGAGTAGATGCCGACCAAACTTCGAGGCAGCCAGACCATGCCGATCCTTCCCTCGCTAGCTACAACCCCGATATCTCAAGTCGCCTTCGGCAAGCTAGCCTTCGAGGTGATGCGTCATGTTTTTGCCATTCACGACGAGTACGGTCGCTTCTTCGATGAGCTCGTTTACAAACGCGAGTTGGCTCGGCGGATGTCCGGAATGGAAATTGAAGTGGGTGTTGATGTTGTCCATCATTCCTTTTTCAAACGCTACTTTGCGGACGTTATTGCCAGCCGTTCTGGACTGTTTGAATTTAAGGCTGCAGAAGCCATCCATGCACGTCATCGTGCGCAAACTACAAACTATTTATTGCTCTTTGGCTTGCATCACGGCAAAGTCATCAATATGCGTCGCGAGTCGGTCGAGCATGAGTTCGTTAACATCCAAGCTGATCTGACTGACCTACGGAACCCCGAAGTCAATGAGGTTCTGTATTGTTGCAAAACCCCTGGTGCACGTGACTTGAAAGAGATTTTACTGGGACTGGTTCATGATTGGGGAACCGGACTGGACCTTTCTCTTTATGAAGAAGCTATCACGCATTTCTTCGGAGGCGAGCCAAAGGTGCTGACTCGAATTCCCGTTACAGGGACAGGCGGTGAGCTTGCCATGCAAACGATGCGTTTGCTCAACCCCTATTCAGCCTTCAAACTCACCGCTTTTCCGCCTGGCAGCCCCTACCATGCCAATTTTCAAACCCACGCTCAACGTTTACTTCACCACACGCCATTGAATTTCATTCAGTGGATAAACATCCATCAAACCGAGATTACCTTCGTCACGATCGAGTAACTTCTCAAACTTCTGCCCTCCATTCTTGACATGTCAATGATAAGCTGGCTGACGAAAGATGGGAGTCGAAAAATAGGCCGCAGGCAACGGATGGGCCAGGGTTAAACCAACGGCTTTGTTGCTCCCTCCGTTTTTCGTCTGCCATCTTTCGTCCGTTCGGTCTGTGAAAACTCCGGCGCTGCCCATGCTCGTCGAAAGCTGGTTGACGAAAGATGGGAGTCGAAAAATAGGCCGCAGGCAACGGATGAGCCAAGGTTAAACCAACCGGCTTTGTTGCTCCCTCCGTTTTTCGTCTGCCATCTTTCGTCCGTTCGGTCTGTGAAAACTGCGGCGCTGCCCATGCTCGTCTTAAGGCGGCTGACGAAAGATGGGAGTCGAAAAATAGGCCGCAGGCAACGGATGGGCCAGGGTTAAACTAACCGGCATTGTTGCTCCCTCCATTTTTCGTCTGCCATCTTTCGTCCGTTCGGTCTGTGAAAACTGCGGCGCTGCCCATGCTCGTCTTATCCGCATCTGACGAATGATGAGTTCATAACTGAGTGGCTTCTTGAAAACGGGTAACTTATTTCGAGACGAGGCCAAACGTCAATCCGTGTTCCGAGGAGGCTGATTCCAAAGACGCCAAGGATCGTCCAGTCGCTGCATCTCGCTCAACAGCAAAGCCTCCATCTCGGCAAGCTTCTCAGCGTAACGTGGATCGGACGACAAGTTGACTTGATGCGGTTCAGGCTTCGCACCGCTTAAGGTCAATGCCGGCTCAGCCTGATGCTCGATCAAGAATTCCTCAGGGTTGTCTTTTAAGTTAAACAGTTGTGTCTCTCGAACGGCGCCGTCCAGCACGTCGTACTTGATCAGCTTCCAGTCTCCGCGTTTGACCGATCGCATCCCAGGCTTTGTGCCACCGTTGTAAACGCCATAAAGAACATCTCGCATCGTTTCCTGTTTTCCGTCGAGTACCGGTTTGAAACTGATCCCTTCGTTGCTTTCGGGGGGCTGGATGCTTGCCAAGTCGCACAAGGTGGCGAGCAGGTCCAACAAGTAGATATTCCCTTGCACGCGACTGCCCGAGCGAATGCCTGGGCCTTTGACGATGAATGGGACCCGCCAAGTGTGTTGGTAAAGATTCTGCTTGCCTTGCAATCCGTGCCTGCCAATCGCCATGCCATGGTCGGCCGTATAGATAACATAGGTGTTGTCCAGTTCCCCCGTGGCTTCCAATCGGGCGAGTACTCGACCAATCTGCACATCGATGTTTTCACTGCACGCGAACTGTCGGCCTATCTCGTTGCGGATGGTCTGCTCATCGCGCCGCTCCCACACACCACTGACGGCGACCTCATCTCGCAAGTCGGGATGCCCGTGATGAAATGGATGTTCCGGCAGATAGTTGGTGGGAAGCGGCGGTTGCTTGGGGTGCGCAGGCGGAACCGTCGCGCGATCGGTATGATTGGTCGCGCCGTACTTGGCCAGCAACTCGGGGGTGCCATCGCGCTCGTCATGGGGATGCGAGAAGCCAAAGTAGATCAAGAAAGGTTTGGTGTCGCGACCGGCCTCGCGTTGACTCAAAAAATCGAGCACTCGGTCAGCATGCCAGGGGCTACCGGTTTCGGCGGTACCACCGCGCTTGGTTTCAGCGTGTCGAACGGTGAACAGCCGATTGGCCGCCTCGTAACTGTTTCCCTGTTTGCAGGTCCGCATGGTGGCATAGCCCGCGCGATTGAAAACGGCGGGGAGCGTGTACTCAGGAAGATCGGCTGGACAAAGTCCTTTTTCCACAGCCTGCGGGGCGGTCGGAAGATGCCAGACCGTTCTGCCCGACATGAGCATGTGTCGCGAAGGCGAACAGACGGCGCCTGAGTTGGAGCCCATATGATAGGCGCCATCGAAGACCATCCCTTCGCGAGCCAGTCGATCGATGTTTGGGGTATCGAGCTGCGACGTGGTGTCGTAGCACTTTAAGTCAAACGGAGACTGGTCATCGGCGAGGATAAACAGGATGTTGGGACGCTTGGCTTCTTGTCCTAGCAGCGGCGGCGAGACGACGGCCAGAGTTAGGGCCAGGGCCAATGCGGGTGCCAGTGCAAAATTACGTAGCAGATCGAAAGCGAGCGAATCATTTTTCATGGTCGAGTGATCCTCTTGTGCGTAAAAGCTCAAGGCTGAGTATTAATGGTTAGCGAGCTGTTTCCCAATTTACACTAATCCCGTAGTGGATCTTGCTAAAGATCCCGCATTCGATTTTGCCAGAGAACCACAGCATGCACCCTAATTTTTAGCGCTGACATAGCACTAGCCAGCGTTTGGGATGACGGGTAGGATCGGATCAACTTTGAGTCTCTAAGGCGAGTACAGCTTGCCGTAGAGTTTTGATCAAAGCAGAGCCCACCGCTTTAAACGTCTTTCATTGGGGTTTAAATCTGTAGAATATGCAATCGGGAGGAGGAGGCAACGAGATGGCAAAAGAACAGGAATATTCGCTGATGACGCGTGCAGATAACAACGATACTCGACCGGTGGCCTTGATTACGGGTGCTGGCACTGGGGTGGGGCGGGCCTGTGCGATTGGCTTCGCCGAGCTAGGGTTTGATGTGGTGATCAATTACTCGCGGAGCCAACTGGAAGCGGAAGAAACGGCGGAAAAAGTACGCGACCTGGGTGCTACTGCTTTGGTCATCCGTTGCGATGTATCCAAAGAAGTGGAGGTTATTGCGATGATCAAGACGATCGAGGAGCACTTTGGCCGATTGGATGCCTTGGTCAACAACGCAGCTACGACCCACTTTATTGCTGCAAATGACCTGGAAAGTTTGACCGAAGGCAAGTGGGATCAGATACTGGCCGTTAACCTAAAGGGCCCTTACTTCTGCATTAAGGCGGCGGCAACGATGTTGGCTGCTGGGGGGCACGGAGCGATTGTTAATGTCAGTTCCATTGCAGGTACCACGGGACAAGGATCTTCGATTGCCTATGCCGCCAGCAAGGGTGCGCTCAATACGCTCACCAAGTCGTTCGCGCTGAGTCTTGCTCCGCATGTACGGGTCAACGCGGTACTCCCTGGTCCCATCGACTCGCGGTGGATTCGCGAAGCGAATAACGGCTGGGACTTGCAAGCGATGACTTCTCAGCTTCCTTTGCCGCGTCCGTCGCAACCCGCGGATATTGCCGACACGGTGCTCTACTTGGCCACCGGAACTTCGATGACCACCGGACAGTTATTGGTCGTCGATGGTGGCAAAACGCTATGAGATCGCAATCGAATTTGCTATAGGGCGGAGCCTCCGCAGCAGCGCATGCCCAGGCAGAGCTAAGGAACAAGGGTGGGTGAAACGCTCTCTGCGCAGATGGTGATTAGCGAGCGTTTTCACTGGGTAGCGGTATGGCCAACATGTCCTCGTGTGGCGTGATACTGGCGCGGTGGGTGGCCATTATTTCCAGCAGTTCCGCGACGATTTCAGGATGTTGATCGGCCACGTCGAAGGCCTCCGCCAGATCGCGCTCGACATGGTACAAGACGGGGCGCTCCAGTTGCTTTGATTTCCCATAGTCGACCGGCTCGCGCATTTTGGTGTGCAATTTCCAAGGGCCCCTGCGGACCGCATGCAGCTCGGCTTGGGTCCAGTAGAACATCTCCTTTCGCGGGCCGGGGCCCGTGCCCAGCATCACCGGAGAAAGATCGTATGAGTCCAATATGCGATCGCTAGGTAACTGCGATCCGGTAAGTGCCGCGAGTGTGGCCAGCATATCCAGAGTGGAGCCGAGCTCATGCACGACGCCGGGCGCGATCGTCTCAGGCCACCAGCACAGCATGGGGACGCGCTGACCACCTTCAAAGGTTGTCCCCTTGCCAGCCCGCAATGGTCCCGCCGAACCGCCGTGAGTTTCAAAGCTAAGCCAAGGTCCATTGTCGGATGTAAACACAACCAGCGTTTTCTTGGCCAAGTCCAGTTCGCGAATCGTATCAAGCACTCGACCGACACTCCAGTCGATTTCCTCGATCACGTCTCCGTACAAGCCTCGAGCTGATTTACCACGAAAAGACGCGTGTGCAAACAGTGGAATATGCGGCATCGAGTGGGGCAAGTAGACAAAGAAAGGGCGTTCCTTGTTCTGATGGATGAACTGAAGCGCCTCTTCGGTGTAACGCCGCGTTATGGTGTTTTGATCGGCGGGGCGTTCGATGATCTCCTCATCGCGCATTAACGGGACGTTGTAATGAGCCGAATCGGGATAGTAATCCGGGTCCTTGGCCACTTCGCTGCGGTAGTTGGGCCCTGACGTTTTGTCCATGTCGTTTGAATAGGGGATGCCGAAGTAGGTATCGAAACCTTGTGCCGTGGGCAGGTACTGTGGCAAGTGCCCCAGATGCCATTTCCCGAAAATCCCGGTGGCGTAGTCGTGTTGCTTGAGCAGTTCGGCCAGCGTTACTTCATCGGCGGGTAAGCCACCGCCGGAATTCGGGAAGAGCACACCCCGTTTGTTGCTAGTCATGCCATTGCGAATCGGATATCGGCCGGTCATGAGTGCCGCCCGGCTTGGGGTACAAACCGGCGCTGCCACGTAGAACTGGGTCCATTTTTGACCTTCACTGGCCATGCGATCCAAGTGAGGCGTACGAATCGTGGGGCTGCCATAACAGCCCAGATCCCCCCAGCCCAAGTCGTCGCAGAAAATGACGACCACATTCGGCGTATCGGCGGCAGATGCTTTCATGCCGATTGACCCGAGGGCGAGGAGGCACAGGAAAAGCAATCGTGTTTTTACAGCGAGCATCGGCGGGACCCCATAAGCGCGAAAACCGGTCAAACAAATTAGGAATTTCTGGCCTCGCGTAGAATCTGGTGCCCAGTTCGCAGATGCGCCTCGGCCAAATCGCTGGCCCGCTGCCCCTCGCCGCGTCGAACAGCATCCACGATCTCCTGATGCTCACGGAGGCTCTGTGAAGCCCGATCGGGTAGGAGCTTAAAGACGCGATTGATGACTGCCTGCATTTTGCATGAGAGCTGTTGCATGGTATACACGATCTGCGTATTGCCGAGGTATTCGCACGGAAGCAGATGAAACTCAGCATCCAGGGCAACGGCGCGCTGACGGATTTCGGGCGACTTGACGACATCGCTCAAGGCGGTCACGTTTTGGTTCCAAAGCTGCATTTGCCCCGGGCTTAATTTCCCTGCGATCGACTTGAGTACAAAGCCCTCGAGAGCAATTCGGATATCGTAGATATCTGCGATCTCGGCATCGGATAGTTCGCGGACAATAATTCCCGATTGGGGCGAAACGGTGATGAAGCCTTCCATTTCCAAGCGTTCCAAAGCCGCCTTAACCGGAGTCTTGCTCATCCCCAGTTCTTCGGCCAGTTGACGCTCAGAGAGGTTGGTCCCAGGTTCATACTGGTTATTGAAGAAACGCGACTTGAGCTCATCGTAAGCCCGGTTCTTAAAGAGTTCGCGGACGCGTGGAGTTCCGGGTGACTTAGCTCGAATCGGCAGCGACATATTAGGAATCCTTTACGTGCAAGGTGAGCAGAGAACAGCCCGACAACATGCTGGGAACTCAGTTTGGGTTATGCAACCATCTTGGGGATCAAAAGCAGAGAACGCTTAGACGCCTTGGAATCGCGACCATCAGCGGTCCACTCGCTTTACTTCGCGTGATGTACTGGCATGTAAGAAAAATGTGTGGACGTGGAAAAAAATTAGCGGTCGAAACTCGATCGTAATTGGGCGCAGTCTTGGCCGTTAAGCAGAACGTGATCTTTAAAAACTCAGTGTTTCCAAAATCAGTCCCTACACAGATCAGTAGCCCATTTTCATTAGGTCTTCTTATCGCGATCTCAATCGCTGGGTGGGTGGCTGGGAGGTTAACAAGGCGGGTGGGGCAACTTGTAAGCTAGCGGCATTGGGCGCGGCGTTACTCTGATCGGGTTGGGGCTTCTCCACCGGTGGGTGTTGGACTGGCAGTGTTGTCCGCTGTGAGGCGGCCGGATTCGGGGAACGCGGCTGCCTGCCAGCTACCTGCTTTAACTAAATTAACGCGTACGATGCATGGTAGCAAGCCGTCCCACTTCGCCGAAAATTTTCGAATCGCAGTTGTTCGCGTTGAAGGAACACGTGTGTGTCCCGAACATTGGATCAAGCCTGTGAGCGCCACCTATCGTAAAAGTTACATTTCGACCTGCTTGGCTGTCGGCTGGCCAGGCTGGTCGGTGCCCGTCGACTCGTCTGCCGCTTCGGGACTTAAACTCTTAGTCAAGCTTGCCATTGCCTGCTCTATGTGAGGTAGCTCGGAGTCGTCAACCGTTCGGCGGGCAAGCTCTCGAACGAACGTTGCGTGACCTTTCAGTACCCTGCGCCGAGTTGGTGAGGTGGTCGCATTAACGACTTCCTGCAATGTCAGCAGCATCTGCCGTAGAACAGTTGCATTGCCGCGGGCGCTTTGCCGGATCTGGATTAGTGCTTCGTCGAGAAAACTCTCAAAGCTTGGGCCGCGGGCGATGATCCGCAGCTGACCTTGTATCTCTCGATTGGCCGATGAGATATTGCGAGAGGCCAGACGGGCCAGGATCGCGCCCAAATACTGGAGGCAAGTAACAGCCGTTGTCGTGTCGTTAGTGGAAGGGGATAGAGATTTGAGTGCTATGTCGACGATTTGTCTAACGCCGAATCCTACATCTTGTTGAACGGTCCGCTGTCGCCCAACAACAAATGCAGCCAGCAATTCCTCCTTGCAATCGTCTTCGTTTGAATCACCGGTGGGTGATGCCAGCGAAAGCAGGGGGGTGCCTTCGATAACGAACTCGCCAACGCCCCGTTCCATGCGAATGACAAAGTCGCGATCGCAGGCGAAGGCGAACAGAATGTCCCCCTCGATACTCTCAATGAAACCTGTACGCGTTGCGAGCAGCGCCGTCCACCTCAGGCGGTTGAGTTGCTCAGTTTCGCCATCTGCTCGACGCTCTTGTGCTCCCTCGCGGCCGCAGCCAAGTTCCTCGGGAAATAAATGATCAATTGCTTCGATGGTTTCATGAGCGGCAGCAGCGATGATGCTGGATGCTTGAATCGCGATGGAGATGTGATGGATAAAGTAGATCAGCATTCCGATCCCTACGAACGCCAGCAGCAGTCCACCCATCACCGCGAAGGATGGAACGAACGCTCCTTCGTCGCCACCGCGAATGGTGCGGAGCACGACGAGACAATACGCGAAAATACCGAGGAAGACACCCAGTACGGATTGGTTCACACGGTCTCGCATGAAGTTCCGCAACACCCGCGATGTGTACTGGCTGGATGCCAGCGATAAGGCGACGATCGTGATCGAGAAGACCACCCCTGCCACAGTGATCATCGATGTGGCAACTGCCGATAACAAGCCTCGCGAACCTGCGGCACCTGCGCCAAAAAAAAGCTTCCACCGGTGGGGGATGCTCCAATCCGCGCTGGCATCCAGAGCGATGAGCGCCCCGGCCAAGCCAATGGCCAAAGTTACGATCGCCGAAGGTAGAAACCAGAAGCTCGCTCGCATTTCCATCCAAACATGGCGTAAGCTCGTTGCTATGCGAGTCATCATTCTTTTGCTTTGTTCCTACTGCCTATGATCTATGGGATACCTATCCGGCGCAATCCTCGGAATTCCCTGACAACCGTACCTGCCAATTTTACGTAACTAGTTCATCACCAACTACTTGCAATTTTTAACCGCGGCCGACGAGCAGCCAGACAACAAGTATCAAAAGCAGCAGACCCCCAATTCCGCCAAGCGCCACGTTCTGAACGACGGCAGCTGCGATGAGCACAATAAGGACCAGTCCAATTAAACCGATTCGCATGATGGTTTTCCCCGTGGTTAAATAATGCAGTACGAAAGAGTTGCGGTGAGCAGATGGGCCTCAGCCCCGGTTCGTGTCAAGCAACCTAAGGCCGAGTCGCGCGGGATGAATTCAAGTAGCGGCCCGTGGAAAGAAGTGGCCAGAGTAACAAGTGGCTGCATTGAGGTTCCTAGTGATGGTGAGGATAGAGCCGGCGTGAGCTGTCGGCACCGACGTATCCGCCGCCGATTGCAGCCGCTAGAGCCGCAGCGGCCGCGCCAAAGATCAACCACAGTATGGCTACGGTGTAGGCTGAAGCTGTTTCAGCAGCTTCTTCCACAGCAGTCTGGTATTCGGCGATCTCATCGTTGATGCCACTGGTGGCGCCATCGACCAACTCATTGATTTGGGCTGTCGTCAAGTTAGTGTTTCGAGCGATGGTTCGTTTAGCGCCTTGCGTGTCGCCCGTTATCAACTGCGAACCAATTTGTTGGGCCGCTTCGCCGTCGAGCTGGTTCAACGCTTGTTGAATGTCTTTTTCGGTAACCCTTGGCCCGCCGGCTGCAGCCAAGCTGGCGATATAGCCGTCTATGTTCGCAATAAGCTGTGCTTTCACATCCTGAGCCAAGTTCTGGCTATTCTCGGGATCCCCAAACTGCTGTTCTAGCGAATCGTAAGCCGATTGAATCAGCGCTGCGGCGTCTTCTTGGGAAAGCTTAGTGTTTTGGGCCAACAGCTCTGCTGCACCGTCTACGTCTTGGTTCTGCAGATCTATTACAATTCGCCGAAGAGTCCGCGCGTCCAACTCGTCGAGCGCCGCACGAATGTCGGTCTCCGATACACCCTCCGTGCTAGAGGCTGCAATTTCTGCAGCTCGATCGTAGAGACGATCTTGGATCTGGGTGCCGTACTGTTGCGTGATGCGCTGGGTTACGCCGGCGACCCCTGAAACAGTCTGACTTACCCCTTGCCCGACCGCCCCTGCCGCGGCCCCAACACCTTGGACCGCACTCCCTGCCACCATAATGCTCGTCTGAACGAAAGCGGCCACACTGTAGTAAGTCAATACGACCAAAACGACCGTAGCGACTGACCAGACTGTGAAGCCGTGCAGCATGCCAGAAACGTCGTCAATGCGTCCTGCCAAGCGCGCAGTAACCAGGGCACCCACAAAGAAGCTCACCAGCCAACAAGCGATAGTCCAAACAGTCGTAGCGGTCCCCAGGGTACCACCCAGCGTCATTGAATTGGTGGCGTCGGCCACGGAGACGCCGATGGCAAGCCCCAGCATTTGAATGAGCCAACTTAACGCGAGGATGACAAACAGCCCCGCGAAGACCGCCCCCCAAGAAATGGAGGGTAGGCCGTACGGACGTCCAACGGAAAGGCTTGCTACATCGCGCGCCTCGGTGTGTATTTCTCGATCTTCTACATGCATGTCTAATCTCCTTTGGTGTGAGTCCGCCTTAGGCCTCCAAGAGGTGAAGGTCGTGTGGCTACGAAGTTGTGTGTTCAAATACGTGTTTGCTGGTTTGGCAGATGGCGGTTAGAGACCGCAAGCTTGTAATCTTTCCGACATGGCAAAACCTATGCCGTCAGCGATATCGTGAGTTAGACGTACGATCGGAAAGCCAATTCGGTTGCTTGATCGACCGTCATGGCAGGTTCTGCGGCAGCGTGGTGGGGAAGCGACATGTTAGCCATGGCGTTGTTGTGCGAATCGCCGTATGCGGTCAGTTGGTCGAGTGTTCGGTCCGACTGGGTGAGAAAGATTGTCATGAACAAGAGCTTTTTGGGTGGGTTTTCCCAAAGCAGGACCGTTGGCGACAGTGGATGGGCATTCTAGTACAATGAGTGATCTGAGGACCTACTCATAGGCACTACGGGGCTCGATGAGCCGATGCGATGTGAGTTCCGGTCCGAACCGCACTATTTGTTGCGGTTGATTTGTTGCGGTTGATTTTCGATTCGCGAATTCAAGATAGTTTCATGCCGATGACCTGTATTTTTCGCTTGGTGCTCGCTTGTGCGTGGACATCATCTAGTTTCTGGTTCGCTTCTGTGCAAAGCTGGGCGGACGAACCTCTAAGTTACGATCGCGATGTTCGCCCGATCCTCTCCGAGAACTGCTTTGCATGCCACGGATTCGACGAAAACTCGCGCGAATCTGGACTGCGCTTGGATACGCGTCTGGGGGCTGTTGAAGAAGGGGGGGCGATTGAGCCCGGCAGCCCTGATTCGAGTTTAATGATGGTGCGAGTCGTCTCAACGGATGCCGATGAGCTCATGCCACCGGCACATACCGGCAAGGCGTTGACTGATCAACAGAAAGCGATCTTAAGTCGCTGGATCGAGCAAGGAGCTGAGTACGAAGAACACTGGGCGTTTGCACCCCCGCAACGTCGCCCCATCCCAGAGTTCGCTGGGCTTGATCATCCGCTGGATCGATTTGTGCAAAGTCGGCTGCACAAGGAAGGATTATCACTATCGCCACTGGCACCACCGTCAACACTCATTCGGCGATTAAGTCTCGATTTAATCGGCTTGCCTCCTTCGCCGCAGGAAGTGTCGGACTTTGAGCAAGCAGCCGCCATCGATCCGGCTGGTGCCTACTCGCAACTGGTTGAACGCTTGCTATCCAGCTCTCACTTCGGTGAACGTTGGGGACGTTGGTGGCTCGATCAAGCCCGCTATGCTGACAGCCATGGCTATTCGATTGATGGTGAACGGGAAATTTGGAAGTATCGCGACTGGGTGATTGGAGCGCTCAACGCGGACATGGGCTTTGATGAATTTACCATCGAACAATTGGCAGGTGATCTTCTTCCCGACCCCAGCGTCGAACAAAAAATTGCCACCGGTTTCCATCGCAACACACAAATCAACCAAGAAGGTGGGGTCGACCCCGAACAGTTTCGCGTTGATAGCGTTTTCGACCGTGTGGCGACCACCGGAAATGTATGGCTCGGCCTGTCGATCGGTTGCGCACAGTGCCACGATCACAAATTCGATCCAATCACTCAACAAGAATACTACCGACTGTTCGCGTTCCTTAATAACCAACGCGAACCCGCGCTCAAAATCTACGCGGACGAGACCACACAAGAACTGCAGCTTGAAGAACCACTCGTCGAACGCAAGCTTGCAAACGAACAGTCGTTACAAAATATCCTCGCGGACTATGTCGCTTCATTGTTAGAGTGGGAATCGCAACTAGGAGAGGCAAGTCGTTCGGCTTTGTCAGAGCCTTTGCAAGGAATTTTGAAAGCGGAGGCTGAGAAACGGCCAGTCGACGCTCAAGCTCGGTTGCTGATTGGCAGCGGTCTGTTGGCTGCCAGCGGCAGCGAACAGCGGCAACTGGAACTGGAGCAATTGCTCGAGAGTCATTCACAAGTTGTGGCTCACCTAGCCCGCGGGGTTTCGACGCTGGTGCTTGAAGAGTTGTCCGAACGTCGAGCGACGCATGTGTTTATCAAAGGCGACTTTACGCGGCCTGACGCAGAGGTCTTGCCCGGCACCCCTGCAGTGTTGCATCCCTTACCCAGCAGTGAGCGAATTCCGAACCGGCTGGACCTAGCAAGGTGGTTGGTTGACGATGCCAATCCACTCACTCCTCGCGTGCTTGCCAATCGCGTATGGCAGCAACTCTTCGGTCGGGGGATCGTGGAAACGGAAAGCGATTTTGGCTACCAAGGGAGCGTGCCATCCCATCCAGAACTTTTGGATTGGTTGGCGTTAGAATTACGCGAGAACCATTGGAGCTTAAAAGAACTGTTGCGAAAGATCGTGACCTCCCATACGTATCAGCAGAGTTCGCATGTGCGCGCAGAGCTGGTCGCTGTGGATCCGCTGAATCTACTTTTGGGCCGACAAAATCGTCTGCGTCTCGATGCCGAAGTCATCCGGGACGTGGCGTTGGTGGCCAGCGGCCTTTTTTCACCCAAGCTGGGTGGGCCACCGGTTTATCCTCCGATCCCCGAGGGGGTGATGACGCAAGGGCAAGTCAGCCGCGTTTGGAAAACGAGCGAAGGGGAGGATCGTTATCGGCGGGGCTTATACACCTTCGTCTACCGCGTGACTCCTCCACCTGCACTCAACGTATTTGATGCTCCGGACGGCTTGAGTAGTTGCACACGACGCATCCGTAGTAATACGCCTTTGCAAGCGCTCGCGCTGCTGAACGATCCTGCCTTCGTTGACTTTGCTGTGGCTCTGGAGCGGCGGATTGCCAGCGAGGGGCTGGAAACCGCCTTCAAGCTATGTACCTCACGGGAACCGACCGTGGAGGAACTGCGATTACTCGCACAACTCAATCCGTTGAACCAGGCCCGCGCTCTGCTCAATCTTGACGAAACGATAACCCGCGAATGAGTACTACACCTATTGATCGGCAGCATCAACTGCGCGAGGCGACACGTCGCCACTTCTTCAGTCAGTGTTCGATGGGGCTGGGCTCGATTGCTCTAGCTTCCTTGCTTGCCGAGCACGGCTTGGGATCCGAGGTGGATAGCCAAACAAGCAATCCGTTGGCCCCCAAGGCGACCCATTTTCCAGCCAAAGCCAAGAACGTGATCTTCCTCTTCATGGCCGGAGGACCGTCGCAGCTCGAGACGTTTGATTACAAACCGAAGCTCAACGAACTGAGCGGCCAACCGATCCCTACAAGCTTTGTCGAAGGGAAACGCTTTGCATTTATGTCGAGTAGCCATCGCAATGATCTGCTGGGAGTGCGGCCAGCGTTCAAACAGTATGGCGACAATGGAACGTGGGTCAGCGACTTACTCCCCTCCACCGCTGGGATCGTTGATGACATCAGTATCGTAAAGACTTGTAAAACCGACTTATTCAATCACGCACCGGCCAAGTTGTTCATGAACACAGGTGGTGGCCTGTTTGGTCGCCCGAGTTTGGGCGCCTGGGTGACTTACGGCATTGGTAGTGAGTGCGATAACTTGCCAGGTTTCGTTGTCTTGCAAAGTGGTCCGCGGGGCCCACGCGGCGGGGCCATGCACTGGAGTAGTGGCATGCTGCCGTCGACCTATCAAGGTGTACCACTCCGCAGCCAGGGTGATCCGATCCTCAACCTGTCGACCCCCCCTAACATTTCGGCCGCCGAGCAGTTGCAGTTGGTCGAAACCGTCCGCGCGCTCAATTTAAAGCGACTGGTAGAGACGGGCGACGACGAAATCTCGACACGGATCAATGCCTATGAAATGGCCTATCGGATGCAATCGAGTGCACCCGAGTTGATGGAGACCAGCAGCGAAACGGCTGAAACACTGGCCCTGTATGGTATTAAAGATCCCAATGAAGCCAGCTATGCCCGCAACTGCCTGTTGGCCCGCCGATTGGTTGAGCGGGGTGTTCGCTTCGTTCAGCTCTATCATACGAATTGGGATCATCATGGCGGTCCCACAGAAAATCTGGAAACCCACCTGCCTGCGATTTGCAAGGAGATCGATCAAGCCTCGGCGGCCCTGATCAAAGACCTGGATCAGCGGGGACTGTTGGATGATACGCTCGTGATTTGGGGTGGCGAATTCGGCCGGACTCCCATGGGTGAGGTTCGGGAATCAACGGGTCGCAATCACCACATCGATGCATTTACAATGTGGTTTGCGGGTGGCGGATTCAAGCGGGGTGTGGTCTATGGCGAAACCGATGAGTTTGGTTTTGGGCCGATCGACAAGTCCGTGCATGTCCGCGACATTCACGCAACGATTCTGCATCAACTCGGCTTGGACCACGAACGCTTGAAAGTCCGCTTCCAGGGGCTCGACGTCCGGCTAACGGGTGTCGAAGAGGCCCATGTGCTGCACGATATACTCGCCTAGTGCTTTTTCTAACTTAGATTTCGGAGTTGTGACAGTCGAGCGATTGTCCTCAATCGCTTAAGAAACGAGTGGGGACAATCGTTCGACACTGAGATGAGAGAAATGCTTGCTTCTAAGCTCCGACTCCCGCCCCCTGTAGTGGAGCTTGCTAAAGCTCCCTCTTCCCGCTCCTCCGTTCGCGATTATGCCCAAAATCCGCTACAATAAGAGGAGCTCTAGCAAGCTCCACTTCGACGACCTGCCTACGAAAACTTACCTACCTTTCCAGTCACCCTCATTGACTGAATTATCATGCGCAACCTGTACGGATATTCGGCAATACTCTCGCTGGCAATGAGTTTTTTCATTGCTGGGTTTGCGTGCAGCTTGCTGTTTGGGTTCCAGATTGGAACGGATGAGCGACCGAGTGGAGTCTCAACGGACCACGCACACAGTGGAACCAGCGAAACGGCTCCAACCGTCCCCGGAGCATTGTTGACGTTTGAAAAAGATGTTCGTCCGATCCTCAAAGCCAACTGCTTTCAGTGCCACGGCGAGGAACCGGAACTGTCCGGTGGGCTTGATGTACGACTGGTTAGGCTCATGCGCGAAGGTGGTGATTCGGGCGCGGCCATTGCCGCTGGGGAAGCTGACCATTCGTTACTCTGGCAACGGATCGAGAGCGACGAGATGCCGTCGGGACCGAAGAAGTTATCGCGTGATGAAAAGCAAGCGATCGCCGCATGGCTCACCGCTGGCGCCGCAACGGCTCGAGTCGAACCGACTGATCCCAATGAAGCCAAATTCACTGCGGAAGAACTTGGGCATTGGTCATTCCAACCGATGGCAGACGGCGCCCCACCCAGCCTAGGTGAAGCTCTAGTGCCCCGCGCGTCGGAGCTAACAGCGCTGGACCATTTCATAGCCGATCGCCTAGCAACGGAGGGGCTGAGTTTTTCACCTCGAGCCGCTCGCGGGCTCCTGCTCCGCCGGCTGACCTTCGACTTGCATGGCTTGCCTCCCACGCCTGACGAAATCGCTGACTTTGAGCGTGATGACGCCGCAGACGCATACGAACGAGTAGTGGACCGCTTGCTCGCTTCACCGCAATACGGCGTTCACTGGGCGCGGCACTGGTTGGATGTCGTCGGGTACGCTGAGAGCGATGGGAATATTACCAACGATCAGCCCCGACCGCACGCGTGGTATTATCGCGACTATGTGGTTAAGTCGCTCAATGACGACAAGCCTTACGACCAATTTTTGGTTGAGCAACTGGCGGGTGATGAACTGATCGTCGGTCCGCCCGATCGAAACAATGCCGAGCACGTGTCGTTGATCGCCGCCACCGGTTTCTTGAGGATGGCCCCGGACATTACGCAAACCGACAATTCGCTCATGGATCGCAATCAAGCGGTGGCGGATGTGATCAACGTGGTCGGGAGTGCTGTCTTAGGTTTGAGTGTAGGTTGCGCGCAGTGCCATGATCACCGTTATGATCCGATCACGATCGATGATTATTATCGGCTGCGGGCGGTCTTTGACCCTGCCTTTCCGCTTCATCAGTGGAAGCAACCGCGCAGTCGACTACTGGATTTGACCGACGATCTTACGCGTGAACAATCGGCGGCCATCGAAGCTGAGGCGGTGGCCATGCAAGAGGATATCAACCAGCGCCGCCGCGAACATTGCCGTGGCATCCAAACTCGTGAAATCGAACAAGCGCCGGAAGGGCTCCGTCCTCAATTGCGGATTGCCGTGGACACCAAGCCTGAAGAGCAAACGCAGGAGCAAAAGCAGTTGCTCGATCGTTTCCCCAAGGTTCGCACGATCGAGTGGATTATCGGGCAATTGATCGAATACGACATGCCGACTTACCGAGCCTTTGAAGCGGAAGAGGCCAAGGTCGCAGCGGTTCGCAAAACAAAGCCGCTTGAACGTCTGCTCATGACCGTGGACGAGTCGCGCGAGTCCATTCCAGAAAGCCGAGTCTTCTTTCGCGGGAACCCCGAGTCTCCGACTCACGCCGTCGAGCCCGGAGAATTGACCGTGTTGACCAGTGCCCGCAGCCATGTTGCGATTCCGGCTCTGGCAGATGAAACGCCGCGGACGACTGGACGCAGGTTGGCGTACGCTCGGCAGCTGACCGACGGGTCGCATCCACTGGTGGCGCGCGTGATGGTCAATCGCGTTTGGATGCATCACTTTGGAGAGGGTTTAGTTACCACACCGGGTGACTTTGGCCTCAATGGTGATCTGCCCTCACACCCGCAGTTGCTCGACCGTTTAGCCCGCGACTTCGTTGCTGGAAACTGGAGCTTGAAGCGATTGCACAAGCAGATTCTCATGTCGCGGACTTACCAACAATCGGCTGAACCACCTCGCGAATCTGCAGCGACGCTGGACACAGAAAACAAATGGTTGAGCCGCATGTCGGTCCGAAGGCTTCAAGCCGAAGCGGTGCGCGATGCAATCTTGGCAGTGAGTGGGCAATTGAATGTCACGTTGGATGGACCGAGTGTACCGGTAGCCGAAGATGGCGAGGGAAAGGCGGTGATTGGCAATCGCCTCTTGCGCGATGGCCTCTTCGCGGGAATTGAAGATGTCGGTGAACAGGCGAATCGACGCAGTGTTTACATTGCCAATCGTCGCAAAATGCCACTCAACGGCTTGCAGACCTTCGATCTCCCAGCCATGAACCCCAACTGCCAGCAACGCGATGCTTCTACGGTCGCACCGCAGGCCCTCTTTTTCTTAAATGATCAATTTGTGGTAGATGCTTCGCAACGCATGGCAGACTTATTGTGGCAGGAGGCAGCGGAGAGTGATGGCAGAATAGACGCAGTCTTCGTTCGCTGCTTCGCCACATCGCCGACTGAGGAAGAGAGGCTTGAATGCGTAAGCTTCTTAAATGAGCAGGCTGAGATTTTCCGCAACCACCCGGATGAAGCTTGGCAAAAGCAACTCAGCGAGCAACCCGAAGCGGCAGAACGGCGAGCGTTGGCCAGTCTTTGTCAGGTACTGTTTGCGTCCAATCGTTTTTTATATATCCAATAGCACGTAGGCGACTCATGATGGATTCTTCATCTTCCAATCGACTGCAGCCAGCATCTGTGTTGTCTGGTGGTTTGTGTTCACGCCGCCACTTGCTTCAGTCATCGGCTTACGGTTTAGGGGGCTTGGGTGCCGCGTGGCTCATGCGGCAAGATGGTCTCCTGGTGTCCAATGGTCTACGGGCCTCCGATGGTCCGGTTAAACCCGACTTGGAGCCGCGGCACTTTGACTTGATACCGAAGCCGCCAGCACAGCCAGCCACCGCGACCGCCATGATCTCCATGTTCATGATGGGTGGCCCCAGTCAAATCGACTTGTTCGACCCCAAACCGGAATTGACCAAACGAAACGGTGAGCAGTTTGAGGGGGACATCCAGTTTGATAACGCAGCCCAAGCCAGTCGTCAAATCATGGGTCCGCAGTGGACGTTTCGTCCGCGAGGTCGTTGTGGCATGGAGATCTCCGATTTACTGCCGCACCTGGCTGAGATTGCCGATGACATCACGCTCATTCGCTCGATGCACTCCGCCGTGAACAACCACTTCCCTGGGTTCTATGCCATGAACTCGGGTGCCGGCGTTGGCGGACGGGCCACGCTGGGGAGTTGGTTGGTGTATGGTCTGGGAAGCGAGACCCAGGAGTTGCCAGCCTATGTGGCGCTGACCCATCCCGCGGGCTTGCCCATTGTGGGTGGCGATAGTTGGACCAACGGCGGCTTGCCCTCAATTTATCAGGGGACGGTGGTGCGCCCTCAAGAGCCGCGCATGTTTAACTTGGAACCACCCGCACATTTGCGTGGTGCCGCGCAGCGCGGACAACTGGACCTACTCGCGCAGCTGAACGGTCGCCATGCAGAGGCATTCCCTGATGAAGACGATTTGCAGGCGCGTATGTCGACCTACGAGTTAGCCGCCAAGATGCAATCCTCCGCGCACGAAGCCTTTGATATTTCGCGAGAGACCACCGAGACGATTCGCTATTACGGCATCGATCAAGAGACAACCCGCGACTACGGCACGCGCTGCCTCATCGCACGGCGTTTGGTAGAGCGGGGGGTACGTTTTGTTCAGATATTTAACAATGGACAGAGCTGGGATCATCACTCATCAATCAAAACCGAGTTGCCGCGGCGTTGTTCGGAAATCGATCGGCCAGCAGCAGCGCTCGTGGGGGATCTCAAGCGTCGCGGCATGCTCGACTCCACGCTCGTGCATTGGGGCGGCGAGATGGGACGCCTGCCAACCATCCAAGTTCCCGTGGGGACAACAGGCACGGACGTGGTAGGACGCGACCACAATACCCATGGCTTCAGCATGTGGGTTGCCGGAGGAGGTTTAAAACGCGGGCATGTGCATGGAAAGACAGATGATTTTTCCCATCACGCCGTCGAAGGTGTTGTGACCAACCATGATTGGCTGGCGACCGTACTGCATTTGTTCGGGCTATCGCATGAAGAGCTTAAGTTCCGCGTCGGCAATCGCACCCTTGCGTTGGTCGAAAATCAAGCAGCCTCGGTGGTCAAAGCGATTCTGGCGTAGCCGGAAAAAGCGGCATGGATTCGTTTCTAACTCACTTTCTAGACTGCGTAATTCTCTTCCCTCGCTTACTTATCGGATTGGAAAGGGTTGCGAATGATTGCATTGGCGATTTGAGCAGACACCAATAGCCCAATGACCGGTTCGCCCCGTTCTTTCCGCAATTCGATGACGGATGTTTCGATTCCAACAAAACCCGCGTCCTTCAGGGAGTGATCGATGTAAGCCTGGGAATGGACAAAACGACCGGTCGTATCCAAAGCGAATCCACCTTGTCCCCTTTCAAGAGCCTCCTTTGCCAATTCAACCGTGAAGAACAAGAGTCCAGCTGGTTTCAGCGCACGTGCGGCCGCCGACAGCGGCGAAATGAGCTCACCAAAGTAATTGAATGTATCGACGATAGTGATTAAGTCGAATTGTTGCGGATGCAACTCAAGGAACTGTACCAACTCCAGTTCGCTCAGTTCATCGTAAGCCGAGGTGCGTCGCGCATGCGATAACATCCTGTTGGACAAATCAACGCCAGTCAAACGACGAGCGAACGGGCGGAGCTGTTGTCCTGCTGCTCCGGTCCCGCATCCGCCATCCAATACATCGAGCGCGGCAACTGGCGAACCAACTCTGCGGTGGATCGCTTCGACGTGTTCCGATTTCTTTAAGTGACAGTAGCCAAGGTTGAGCCAAGCGGAGAGGTACTCGGGTGCTAGGGCAATCGCTTGGCGGAGCGCGGCGAGGGCTTCATAGAAGTCGCCGTTGTCCTTCAAAACAACGCTGAAATTATTGAGAACGATAGGTTGCGCTGCATCCTGAGCAATGACGAAGCGGAAGGTGGCAATCGGCGTTTAACCTCGTGCAGCATGTTTCCCAGGTCACTCCACGCAGCCAGATAAGTAGGTTCGCGTTTGGTTAGAATTTCTAGTTGTTCGATGGCCACCCCGAACTTCCCCTGGCGGAACTGGGCAAGGCTGTGCAGATGGACCGCCAGCACGTTCGTTGGATCGGGCTGAATAACGCTCAGGCAGATGCGCTCGGCGGTTATGAGATCCCCCGACGACAGTGCAGCGGTGGCGAGATCCAGTTGCGACGACTGCCCGCCTGGGCGCAGGCCGAGTTCATCCAGGTTGCCCGTAGACTCTTGTTTGGCTTGCAGTTTCGCTTGATGCTGTCTGGAGGCTCGCGAACGTTGCGGTTTTTTCATGCTTGGTCAAAGGTATATGCTTAGGGATGTACAGAAGTTCGTCTGCGCCGAGCGCGGAGCCTGTTTCGGTGTTCGCAGCAAATAGGATTCGATCAATGTAAAGGATTCTCTCTTGGCCCGCTCCCCGACCACCAGATCTGAACCTGCTGAGCCTGACGATAGAATATCTCCCAAACAAACAGGAAGCGAATTGCCCAGGTATGCTGAATCGCATAGAGCCGAAGACGAATGGAGGGGGGAATAGTGAGGGCAACTAGGACTACAATGTCACTGACAATTCAGAACCATCCAGTTTGGCAAGATGGGCTGGGTTGGTTGCGAAGGGTTGATCGCAGTTTGAACGAACTGGAGTGAACGCGTCGTTATTTAACAAATCGCCTCGCTGAGAAGTTCACAGCTTCTCAGCGAGACTTGACCTACGGGATTCGTAAAGAGACATTCTTGGAACTAGCCAGCGGCCAGTTCATCGCACGGAAAGAAAACGCTGCCTTCGTTGCCTTAGCGGCTTGGGGAAAACGCATCTCATTCAACGCGTAGGGCGAAAGTGTTGTGCGATTGGTTAACAAGTCGCACGTGTGTACCACTTTGTTGAATGCCACCTTATTCGCGCTACGCCGCCGGATGACACCCACATTCAACCGCCTTTCGATTTAGCCCCTGTGGAATACTGGGACACGCCGACCGACGAAGATCATCTTGCAACAGTGTCGTTTTATTTGAGCATTCCTCAGGACAAACGTGCGTCCGTAGCATGTGATTTGATTAGCGCTGGGAGTTCCACCGGAGCAATGCAATTGCTTGGCTTCCCTTCGCGCGAGCAAGACGGTTTTTTGCAACTTGAGTGCGAAGCTTATACCCAAGGATATGACTATCATACGATGCTCACGGCCGAGCAGGAACTGCGAAAAAAGGCGCATGAGTGGGAACTACTTGCGCAGTTCTATTTGGACTGGAAAGAGATTTGGCCTGATGGAAATGACGGCTACTTGCACTTCTGGATCCGCAAAGACGACTTGGCGAGTCAAGACTTCGCTAGAGTTTGCTGCACATGGGAGCGATCCTAGCTTGGAATCAAGGCGAACCAATCGAGCACCGAAGTCGCCAGCAACACGTTTTTTGAAATCATAATTTTCTGGCAGCGACTCGGTTTGCTGTTAAACGAAAAAACGGCATGCGATTGAGCATGCCGTTTCTGGTTGGGTTCATAACGTGTTCAGTCCGTGTCTTGCGAGGCTCGTCAGGTGCGGGCCTCTTAGACACTGAACTATTTTACGCGTACTGGCTTAGTACATGTCGTGGTCGCCGCCGTGGCCTTTGTGTCCACCCTTATCGCCCTTTGGCTTTTCGGCGATCAAGGCATCGCTGGTGAGCAGCAATGTGGCAACGCTGGAGGCGTTGGCGAGGGCTGTACGAGCGACCTTGGTGGGGTCGATTACGCCGGCCTTGACCAGATCTTCGTAGACATCGGTGAGAGCGTTGTAGCCCATGTTCCCCTTGCCTTCAGAGACCTTTTCGCAGACGATCCCACCATCTTTGCCCGCGTTTTCAGCGATCATGGTGAGTGGAGCGCGGCAGGCGCGGATGATGATATTGAAGCCCACTTGCTCATCGGCACTGAGTTCTTCGCTTGGCTTCAGGCCACTGCTGGCGCGGAGCAGAGCGACTCCACCGCCGGGCAAGACTCCTTCTTCGACAGCTGCACGGGTTGCGTACAACGCATCCTCAACGCGAGCCTTCTTTTCTTTCATTTCGCTTTCGGTGGCAGCGCCCACGTTGACCTTGGCGACACCACCGGCCAACTTCGCCAAGCGCTCGTCAAGCTTTTCACGATCGTAGTCGCTGCTGGTGTTTTCGATTTCGCGACGGATTTGGTCGATCCGAGCCTTGATTTCGGAGCTCTTTCCAGCGCCTTCGATGATGGTGGTGTTGTCCTTGTCGATGATCACCTTCTTGGCGCGACCCAACTCAGGCAAGCCGATCGACTCGAGCTTGGTTCCGAGTGCTTCGAAAATCGCGGTGCCGCCGGTGAGGATGGCGATGTCTTCCATCATGGCCTTGCGGCGATCGCCGTAGCCCGGTGCCTTAACAGCGGCTACGTTGAGCGTGCCGCGGAGGCGGTTAATGACCAAAGTCGCCAGCGCTTCGCCGTCGACATCTTCGGCGACGATCAACAATGGCTTGCCTTGTTGAACGACTTGCTCGAGTACGGGAACCAGGTCCTTGATGCTCGAAATCTTCTTTTCGAAGACGAGGATGTAAGGATCTTCGAGAACGACTTCCATGCTGGCGGAGTCGGTGACGAAGTAAGGGGAGAGGTAACCGCGGTCGAACTGCATCCCCTCGACGAACTCGAGTTCGGTGTGCAGGCTCTTGCCTTCGTCGACAGTGACCACGCCGTCCTTACCAACCTTTTCCATGGCATCTGCCAGCAATTCACCGATTTCGCGGTCGTTGTTGGCTGCGAGGGAAGCAACGGTAGCCATTTCGCTCTTGTCGCGAATATTGATCGTCATCTTGTGCAATTTTTCGGTGATGTCGGCGACGGCCTTTTCCATGCCCATCTTCATTTGAATTGGATTGCAGCCAGCGACTACCGACTTCAGCCCTTCGTTGAAGATAGCTTCGGCCATGACGGTGGCTGTGGTGGTGCCGTCACCAGCCACGTCGCTGGTCTTGCTGGCCACTTCGCGGACCATGCGGGCACCCATGTTTTCATAGACGTCTTCCAGGTCGATTTCCTTGGCGACTGTCACACCGTCTTTGGTCACGGTGGGGCTACCAAAGCTCTTTTGAATGATGACGTTGCGGCCCTTTGGTCCGAGGGTCACCTTGACGGCGCGTGCTAGCTTGGAAACGCCACGGCGAATGGCTTCGCGGGCTTCTTGATCAAATGCAATGATCTTTGCCATTGTTTATTTTGCTCCAGGAATGAATGCTGTTTCGGGGGAAGGTTCGCGAAAGGAACCTAGGGAATGGATGGGACTCAAAAGCCGAAGGGCTGCACCGGCTGCCAAATGGCGGTTGTCGTTACTCGAGAACGGCCAGGACTTCGCCTTCACCCATCAATACGTATTCTTCGTCGCCGATCTCAATGTTCTCGCCAGCGTAGCTGGTGAAAAGAACACGATCTCCAGGCTTGACTTGCATCGGTCCACGCGAGCCATCGTCCAGCAGCCGGCCATTGCCGATGCTGACCACGGTGCCGCGAGTCGGCTTGTCCTTGGCCGAATCAGGCAGGTAGATTCCGCCTTGAGTCTTGTCTTCAGAGACTTCCCGCTGAACCACTAGGCGATCTCCAAGTGGCTGCAACTTGATTTGCTTCGCGTCTTTCTTCTTCGTAGCCGTCGCCATGTGCGGCACTCCTCCACAATGTTTGGGTGGGTTAAAAACGTTTGGGTCGATTAAAAACGAGCTGAAACGGCCAACTGCAGTAGGTGCGGTGGTAGCCGGTCAAAAAGGCATGTTTTTTTGGTTGGCTTCAAGGATTGCAAAAGGCGTGCCACGCTCGATCGGGGGCTAGAAACCTGCTGCATGACCAAACATTCGCAAGGCTAGCCGGAGTGCCTCACCGGCAGCCATGGGCCACCAGAACTGGCGACTTGGACTCAATTAAACTACTGCCAAATTGACAAGACAGCCCCAGCGCCCCGCTGCAAATCTGCAATCATCGAAGATATGCTGTAAATTGCGCCCTGGTAGTGGACGTTCGAGGCCCAAAGCTCATGCATGGTGATTGCTCAAGCTGCAACGAATTGCTCAAGCTGTCAAAGCTTGCCGATTCTGCAAACCGGTCCGGCCGCGACTGACAGACTCCTCTAGCCAGTGCCTAAATTTGGTTACTCTCCTCCCTACGGAGCTCCGCGCATGTCTCGCTATACGATCGAAGAATTTATCCAGGCGACGGCCCAAGATGAAGCGGCCAAAGATTTCTTCCAGCTCGAGAATGAGCGGATGCTGGAGGTCAACTTGGACTCGATGGTCTGGATGAAGGCTGGAGCGATGGTGGCTTACGTTGGCCAAATCAAATTCACCCGCGAAGGACTGCTCGACCAAGGTTTGGGATCGTTGCTCAAGCGAAGCGTAACGGGGGAAGGGGCGAAATTGACCAAAGCCGAGGGACGCGGGCGTCTGTACCTCGCCGACTCGGGCAAGACCATCCGCATCCTGCGACTGCAAGGGGACTCGATTTTCGTCAACGGGAGCGATCTGCTGGCGTTCGAGCCCACGGTCAGCTGGGAAATCAAGATGATGCGAAAGCTGGTCGCGGTCGTGTCTGGTGGATTCTTCAACGTCCGCCTTACCGGCACCGGACTGGTCGCAATCACATCGCACTTCGAACCGCTTACGCTGCGTGTGAAGCCGGGGGCACCTGTCCGCACCGACCCCAATGCCACCATCGCCTGGTCCGGCAACCTGCAGCCTGAATTCAAGACCGACGTTTCACTAAAGAGCTTCTTCGGCCGTGGTAGCGGCGAGTCGATTCAGATGGAATTCAATGGCGATGGTTTCGTTGTCATCCAGCCGTATGAAGAGGCAAACATGCAAGCTGGAGCGGGCAGCTAAGATGCAATTCTCCGATCAACAATTGCTCGCCTACCTCGATGAATCGCTCGCCAGCGAACTGATGTCGAGCATCGAACAAAACTTGCGCAGCGACGGGGCACTCCGCGAGCGATTGGTTGGCGTGGCTGGCATGCGTGAAGCGGGAATCCATGGACTCGGTGAAATCTGGCGCCGCCAGCGACTCACCTGCCCGACCCGTCAACAGTTGGGGAGCTACTTGCTGGGAGCGATCGATACGGCCGAACGCGACTACTTGCATTTTCACCTACAGACCGTCGGCTGCCGGGTCTGCCAAGCGAACTTGGATGACTTGCAGCAGCAAAGCACCGAACAGCAAACGACAGCACAGACCCGCCGCCGACGTTACTTCCAAACCAGCGCGGGCTATCTGAAAAAACCGGCCAACGGTTAAACTGATAAGGTGTTTCGGTGGAGCGATTAGCCGCGTGCGATATTGAACTGGATCGGCAGGAGCCTCGCGCGACCGCAATCCACCCCCTGTCGCAGCCCCAATTGCACTCAACCGTTTGCTTTCCATAATCTCAATTTTTAAACAGGATGGCCCCCATGCGTTGGCAAGGTCAAGAACGCAGCAAGAACATCGAAGATCGTCGTAGCATGAAAGGCCCCGCTGCCATCGGAGGTGGCGGGATTCTGATCATTTTGATCGGTGCCATCATCGCCTTCATGAACGGGGCTCAACCTCAACAAATTGCCCAGCAAGTAGGACAGCAGCTGCAACAACAGCAACAGCGTCAGGCCGGCCAAGCTGCGGCGGGGGGAGTAGATGAAGCGTTACTGGCTGAACAGGCTGAAGCGCAGGCCTTCAGCGAAGTGGTGCTCAAGTACACCGAAGATGTGTGGAACGAGTTGTTCCCGCAGGTACTGGGCAAGGAATACCAGGAGCCAATCCTGGTGTTTTACGCTGGCAATGTGACGACGCAAGGGTGCGGCTCAGCCACCTCCGCCGTCGGTCCGTTTTACTGCCCGGCCGACCTGAAAGTCTACCTCGACTTGACCTTCTTTGCCGAACTGCAAACTAAGTTCAAGGCGCCGGGGGATTTTGCCTGCGCGTATGTAATCGCCCACGAAGTCGGACACCACATTCAAAATCTGCTGGGGCTGTCTATGGAAGTCCAACGGAAACAAGCGCGCTTGAGCAAAATCGAAGCAAATCAATTGAGTGTCCGACTGGAATTGCAGGCAGATTTCCTGGCCGGCGTTTGGGCCCATCATGCTCAGCGGAAAATGAAGATCCTGGAGGAAGGCGATATCGGCGAAGCGATGAATGCCGCTCAGCAAATCGGCGATGATACGCTCCAAAAAGCCGCTACCGGTGGACGGGTCGTCCCCGATGCCTTCACCCACGGAACCTCCAAGCAACGTATTTATTGGTTTACCAAAGGGCTGCAGTCGGGCAATCTGAATGACCTCAATCTTCCCTTCGAAGTCGAGTATAGTCGGCTGTAGGTAAGGGGAGGAGCTTTAGCGAGATGGAGTACGGGGGCGGGGGAAAGGGAAGAGGCGGAAGAGGATCTTTATGCAGCCCACCACGAGTCTTTCGGTATAACGCTCTACACAATGTCGTTTCAAGCCCGATCAATGCCTTGGCCTCTTGGCGATCGATGGCGAACACTGATTAAATCTTAAAACACAGAGACACGGAGTTCACAGAGCACGGTGTGCGGAAACTCAGTGTACTCTGTGCCTCTGTGTTTGTTTGTTTGTTTGTTTGCTTCCGTACATTTGATCGAGTCCCCTACCTTTCCGTCCGTGCTAGCGAAAAATCTTTGTTAAGCTGGCTGCCACGACACTTTGGACAGTCCGTGTCCCGACGCCATAAAAACAGCTTGTTATCCCCAAAGAAACATGGCGAACCGCTTGGCAAGATCCACTACGGGGAGTGGAGGCGGGCGAAGAGGCTGAGGGCGCTGGCGGCTACACGCTGGGGTGTGATGTGTTGCACCGTTGCCTGTGCTGCACTACGCATCTGCCCCAACTGCTCGGCGTCGGTGGCGAACATGCTGTCCAACTTTTGCCAAAGCTGCTGCGGCTGGTCGGGATAGTACAGCCAGCCATTTTCCCCTTCGCGAATCAAGGTGCAACTGGCCTGGGCATAACCGCTGCCAATGACCGGCATGCCAGCCTGCATGGCCTCGTTGACCACCAATCCCCATTCGTCGGCTAAGGTGGGAAAGATCAAGATGCCCGCATGCTCCATCGCCCGCGACAAAGCATCGTACGGCATGTGCCCGAGCAAGCGCATGTGCAAATTGCGCGGTAGCACGCGCTCACGCATGGCTTGCTCCAAATTGCCGGTCCCAATAAAGTCGATGTCAACGCTCTGATTGGGACGTGCCTTGCAATACTCGGCCAAGCCATCCAACAGCGGCATGACTCCTTTGCGTTCCGTCAATTGCCCGACGCAGAGCAGGCGATGGTCGGCGTTTGATTTGCGTACGAGCGGCCCGGTGTAACGGAATAGATCGCTGGTGGCATAAGGGAAATAGTACAGTCGCTCGTGGGGAACACCGTAACGCTTTAAGTAGCGATAACAGCTTGGACCGTTGTAGGTCACCGCATCGGCCAACTTCAGCAAGGCTCGGCGTAGAAGGTGACGCAGCCCGCCGCGTCCCTGCTCCGTGTGCTCACTGACGCAAACGCACAACGCGAGTTTTTTGCGATACAGTTTGCAGTACAAGGCGCTGGTCAGCGAGCGGAAGCCTAGTTCGTACGAAAAGACAATATCGGGGCGCGCACGTCGCAGTTGGCTCAGCGTGTCGTAAGGAACGTGCACGTACAGTTCATCTTTGAACCCACTGCCATGTTTCCAAGGTCGGCTGAACATCCAGCTCTTTTGCACTGCAACGTTAATCCCCTGCCAGGTGTTTCCAAATTGCCGATTGGGCTCCTGCTCAACCGATAATAGCACGCGAAAATCTTGAAGGTGTTGCGCTAGGTAGTAATGCACGCGCGCCATGTAGGGGGGCAGATAATGCGTGAGTGCCGTGACCCGGCAAGCAAGTTGTCCGGATGCAGCGGGGGGCAATTCAAGGGATGGGGAGGGGGTGTTCAGGTTGGTCACGGTTCGTTTCTTCTGCAGTTGTTCGCAAACAAACTAGCTTTTCTGCAAGGCAGCCTGTGGGCCGCTACACAGGAAAAGGTACCGGACACTTATTTCCCGACCGATCTTTAATTGGCTTTGGGTGCGGAGATGCCGCAAGCCGCCTCGACGCGTGCCAAAACTTCGGCCGCCTTCTTGCGGGCGCGCTGAGCGCCGTCGCGGAGGATATCATTCACCGTATCGGGGCGCTTTTCCAATTCCAAGCGGCGTGCCCGTGCAGGTGCAAAGTACTGTTCTGCCGCGGCAGCGAGCGACTTCTTGACTTGTCCGTAACCGAAGCCACCTCGGCGATACATGGCGGCCATTTGCTCAATTTCGGCTGGGCTCGCAAAAAGCTGAAACAACTGGAATAGATGATCTTCAGCAGGCTCCTTGGACTCTTCCATGGCGCGGCTGTCGGTGGCGATACGCATGATCTTCTTGCGGGCCACCTTTTCATCTTCAAAAATTCCGATGGTGTTGTCGTAACTCTTCGACATCTTTTCGCCATCGGTTCCTGGTACTTTCGCTGCGGTTGAAAGCAGGCGGGCTTCGGGTAGCACAAAGGCTTCGCTGTAGTGATGATTGAAGCTGTTCGCCAAATCGCGGCAAACTTCAATATGCTGCACTTGGTCTTGCCCCACCGGTACCCAATTGGAGTCGTAGGCGAGGATATCGGCCGCCATTAAAACGGGATACGTGAACAAGCCCGCATCCGCCGTAATCCCACGGCTCTTCTTTTCTTTATAGGCATGGCAGCGTTCCAGTAATCCGAGCGGCGTGCAGGTCATCAGAATCCAAGTCAACTGAGAGACCTCGGGTACATCCGATTGAACAAACAAGGTTGCCCGCTCGGGGTTCAAGCCCAGGGCCAGTAGATCCAAAGCGGCTTCGTGGGTCAGCTCTCGCAATAAAGCGGGATCGCGAATCGTGGTCAGCGCGTGCAAGTTGGCAATGAAGTAGTAACCTTCATTGTCATCTTGCAGCTCGATGTACTGTTGGATCGCCCCGAAGTAATTTCCCCAGTGGAAGCGACCGGTGGGCTGAATGCCTGACAAAACTCTCATAAGGTTCCTACTGCTTCTCGGGCCGTTGCGACCCCTAATTCCTGCAGGGCGATTGGTAACTGGGCGATTAAGCGTTGGCTGACGGTGGGATCATAATAATTGGCGGTGCCAACTTGTACACAACTTGCCCCTGCCGCCATGAACTCCATCACATCATCGATTGTGGAAATGCCTCCGATGCCAACGATCGGAATTCCCGCTCCTCGGGCAACTTGATAGACGCAGCGCAAGGCCACGGGCTTGATTGCGGGACCGCTCAAGCCTCCCATGACATTCCCGAGCATGGGCTTCCGGCGGCGCCAATCAATGGCCATACCGAGCAACGTGTTGATACAACAAACGGCATCGGCACCACCACTGGCGGCCGCTTTGGCAATATCGACAATGCGCGTCACGTTGGGGGTGAGTTTAGCGAGTATTGGTAACGAGCAGTTATCGCGAACCCCTTGCACGACTTGTTCGCATAAATGCGGATCGGTTCCAAAGTCGACACCGCCACTGACATTCGGACACGAGATGTTCAGCTCCAGCGCGTGGGCTCCTCCGGCGGCCTCGATCCGCCGCGCCAACTCGATGAACTCATCGCCACTCTTGCCGGCAATGCTCACCACGATGGTTGTTCCGAGTGTTCGCAAATAGCTCAAATGCTGGGTAATGAAGGTCTCGACGCCGTCGTTGTCGAGTCCGATTGAATTGAGCAGCCCAGCCGACGTTTCTACCGTCCGCCACGGTGCATTTCCCACACGCGGAGCGAGGGTGATTGTTTTTGGGAGAATGCCCCCGAGGGCTTTAAGTTCAACAAAGTGTTCCATCTCGCGGGCATAGCCAAACGTGCCAGAGGCCACCAAGATGGGATTGCGGAGTGCTAAGCGGCCGAGTTGCACGCTGAGATCAACTTCTATGGCAGAGCTTGTCATCGAGTGGCGCAGTTGTGGATGAGTGGTGCGGTGGCTTGAATAATGGCATCGGCGACCGTTAGTTTATCGCCCGAAACGCTGGCGACCGTGGAGCCGTCGGCAGCAATGATTTCGACTTCATTGGTCAAGGAGTTGATGGCGGTCGGACCATTTGAGACCATCAAATCGCAGCTCTTTCGCTGCATCTTTACGATGGCTCGAAAGCGTTGATCTTCGGTCTCCAGCGCAAAGCCAACGACCCATTGATGAGGCAATTTACTTTGCGCAATCGTAGCAACGATGTCTGGCGTTTCAATCAGTTCGAGTTGCAGCGGTTGACCGTCCTTGGCGAGTTTGGCGGAGCTGACGCGGCGGGGCATGTAATCGCAGGGTGCGGCTGCGCCGATCAAGCCATCGTGCTCAGGAAATAGGGCTTGCACCGCTTGCAACATTTCATCGGTTGTCATCACTTCTACGACTCGGGCCGCAGTTGGATAGGCAACCGAGACGGGACCGGACACCACCGTGACTTGATGCCCATGGGCGAGAGCACGTTCGGCCAAAGCGCTCCCCATCCGACCGCTACTGGCGTTGGTCAGATAGCGCACGGGATCGAGAAACTGTCGGGTTGGACCGGAGGTGATGAGAATCTTGGCCACGATATTCTTTCACGCCAATGAGTGTCGGCTAAGTGGCTCCGCAAAGCGTGGTAATCGCAGACACCAGCGCCTCGGGTTCCGCCATTCGCCCATAGCCTTGTTTGCGGCAACTGAGCCAACCGCTGTCGGGGCCGACGAAGCGAACCCCGTCCTCGGTCAATGTTTGCACGTTGCGCTGGACGGCTGATTTCTCCCACATCGAACTGCTCATCGCTGGCGCCATGAGCACCGGACACTCGCAGGTTAGGTAGAGCGTGGTCAGCAGGTCATCGGCCAACCCATGTGCACAACTCCCCAAGATGCGGGCTGTGGCTGGAGCCACCACCAACAAATCGGCGGACTCAGCTAATTCGATGTGCGCGCCGAGTGGGAAACGGGAATCGTAGGTATCGGTCACCGGGGCGCGGCCACATAGGGCGGCAAAGGTTGCCGCCCCCACAAACTTTGTGGCACCCAACGTCAACACCGCATCGACTTGGTAACCCAGTTGCACCAAGCGACTCACTGCGGTCGCAACCTTGAAGGCTGCGATGCCGCCGCCGACGCCGACTACGATTCGCCCAGCGGTCATAGTTCGAGGCTATCCATATCCAACAGATCGCCTTGCTCGGTCTCGCCCATGATGGCCATATCGCCGGACTGGGTAAGGAAGATCTTGTCCTGCAGAATCTCTTGCAAAACGATTTCCATTTTGTTTTCGGGTGGGTTCTCGATCAACGGACGGCTGCCGCGATTGATTTGCACTAAACGTTTTTGAATTAAAGTCGAAAGCTTAAATCGACCGCCAACCTTGTTGACGATCTCTTCTTCTTTTAGGGCTTCAAGCATGCGCAACTCCTTAAGGGTGTTGTTGTTGTAGTAGCTGACATATTTCGTTGGCCGTGAGTTCGACCTCACGATTTATAATTTCAAATTTGTAGAGGTTGATCGCCTGCAGTTCCTCGGACGCGACTTCCAAGCGGCGGCGAATCGAAGCCTCACTATCGGTTCCTCTGCGACGCAAGCGGGTCTCGAGTTCTTCGAGCGAGCCGGGATGGACAAAAAAGCTGAGCACCTCTGGGCGCTGCCGGAACACGGTCAGGGCACCTTGAACATCGATCTCCAGAATGACCCATTTGCCGGCTGCCAAGCTGCCATCGACGTTCTCAGCCGGGGTGCCGTACCAATCGCCCCGAGCAAACACCTCTTTGCATTCCAAGAATTTGCCTGCCTGTCGCAACTCCTGAAAATGTTCCTTGGAGACAAAATGATAGTCTCGACCGTCCACTTCACCAACTCGCTGCGGACGCGTCGTGAACGAGACGCTGAGCTCCAGCGGCAGTGGGCAGCCGCTGATCAGCTTGCGAAGCACAGTGCTTTTGCCCGCACCGGATGGCCCAGACAGGATGATTAATTGCCCACATTGGGTCACGGCGTGGCTTTCATTTTCATGGCCGCTATACGTTTTAGGGGTCGACGGCTTGAGGGTCGACGGCTTGAGGTTGGTCTGCTGGGCGGTGGACTGCTGAGCCTGGTCGGCCAGCGTTTGGGTTGGGCTACCCCCACTTTGAGATTCTATCATGACGCACTCACTCCACGTTTTGAACGAGTTCCCGCATTTGTTCGATGATGGTCTTGATGTCGACCACTCGCTGTGCGACTTCGGCATCGCCTGCTTTGGAGCCAATGGTATTGGCTTCGCGGAACATCTCTTGGATCAGGAAATCCAGCTTCCGCCCCTGGCTTTCGTCCGCTTCGAGCAACTTCGCAAACTGAGAAAAGTGGCTGCGGAGTCGCACGATTTCTTCGCGGATATCGGCGCGATCGGCCATCAGCAGGACTTCCCGCACCAAATCCGCTTCTTGCACTTTTTGCCCAATTTCGGCCAGGGCTTTGGTGAGTTTCAGCGACAGTCGCTCGCGATACTCATCGATCACCGCCGGTGCCCGCTGTTCGATGGCCGCAGTTGAAACGTCCAGCTTCGCCAGTTGTTGCGACAATTCGCAACGCATGCTCTCCCCTTCGACAGCCCGCATGCGATTAAGACAATCGAGCGCACTTTTGACTGTCTCAAGTACTTTCGCGATCAGCTCATCGGCCAGTGCGGCAGATCCGGCCCCCGAGGAGCGCACATCGTTGACCACGCCAGGCAGGGCCAGGACATCCGCCACCGATACATTGGATTCAATTCCCAGTTTTTCGGCGAGCAACTGGCACTGTCGCAAATAGCCCTCGACCACCCCTAGTTGCAATTCGTACTCAAAAGCGAACTGGCCGCCGGTCAATTGAACACCGAGCTGGAGCGAGCCGCGGCGAATCTCGCTGCGGACCAACGCTTCGATCTGTGGCTCGAGCGAACCGAGAATGTCGCTGGCTCGCAGGTGGAGCTTGAGGTGACGGTTGTTAACCGCACGCACCTCCGCTGTAATTTCGGCCGAGCCATAGGGTGTTCGGCCTTGCCCTTGTCCAGTCATACTCAGTAGCAAGGCGTTGGTCCCATCGAGCAAAAAATTGCCAAAATTGGAGGTGCTTGATGAAGTAAGTAAAACACTTGGCCAACAGTGGGCTGCGGGTTAATTGGCCCGGAAACGGGTTAGAGTCCGGTTGCCCAGTATCGGCCGGGGGTGACGCCTTCAGCGGATACCCCGGCCCTAAGTCTGCTTGCACCCAGCGCCTGCTCTAGGGTTGCTCGGGGGGTTGGATTCCAGCTGGGTCATCCAGCGACAACTCGCCTGGTGCTTCGGTGGCTGGGGCGTCTGCCGGAGCTGAATCGGCAGGCGGCGAGTCTGAAGCGTCTGAAGCGGTTGGCGACAGTTCCGATACTTCCGCGTCTACGTCTGCTGGAGCAGGGGTGGTAGCGGGAGGAGTAATGCCAAGGCCCGGTGTCGCTGCGTTGGGAAGTGCACTTTCCGGCGCACTGCCAGCGTCCGGGACAGTGGTGGCAGAGCTTGCATCGCCCGCACCCACATCACCCGCACCCACATCACCTGTGCCCACATCACCTGTGCCTCCCATTGATCCGGCACCACTTTCGGTCCGTGTGACACCGGTGGTGAACTTCTTGTCCTTGAGCGCGACAACGGCAGCGGCACACAGAAAGATCCATACGGCGGCGACACCGATAGTGATCCGCGTGAATAGGTCACCCGCCTTGGTACCGAAGGCGCTTTGCCCGCCGGGACCACCCAAGGCACCGGCCAAGCCACCTCCGCGTCCACGCTGGACCAGCACCAGCATGATGAGGAACATCGAGGTGATGAAAATCGTGATTCCAAAAAAGTACTGCCCGAGGGCTGCAATCAACATGACTCAAATTCCTTCAATTGACTGGGGGACAGGCCTGACGATGGCGAGCCCATAAATATTTTAAGGCGGTATCGTTTAATCGGCTGCGGCAATAATCGCGGCAAAGCTGTCGGCTTTAAGCGACGCTCCTCCGACCAAAGCACCATCAATGTTCGGCTTGCTCATCAGTTCAGCCGCATTATCCGGCTTAACGCTGCCACCGTATTGCAGACGAATTGCCTCAGCGGTGGCCGCTCCAAACAACTCCGTCAGCAGACTGCGGATCTGCGCGTGCACCTCTTCGGCTTGTTCGGGACTGGCAGTTTTGCCCGTGCCGCTTGCCCACACCGGTTCGTAGGCAATCACCAATTTTCCCCCTTGAGCTGCGGAAAAGCCAGCTAGCGAGCCGCGGACCTGAGTCGAAATCACTTCTGCCGTCGCACCGCTCTCGCGCTGCTCGAGCGTCTCACCCACACACACAATGGGGGTCAAGTTGGCGTTGATGGCTGCCAGCGTTTTAAGGTTGACAGAGGCATCGGTCTCACCAAAAAATTGGCGGCGTTCGCTGTGACCTAAAATGACGTAGCGGCAGCCTAGATCGATCAACATGCTGGCACTGGTTTCGCCCGTGAAGGCACCTTCTTTTTCGTGATGCATGTTTTGCCCCCCCAAGCCCAATTGGCTGCCACGAATGGCTGCGCCAACGTCGTGCAGGTAAACCGCCGGTGGGCAAACCGCCACCTCAACTTTGTTGTTGGTCGGCAAGCAGTCGAGCAAGCTGTGAACGAGCGAAACACTTGAATCACGCGACAAATTCATCTTCCAGTTGCCTGCGATAAACGGCTTTCTCAAAACGGCTTCTCCTACATGAACGTGGCGGTCGTCAACCTGTAAAGTCGACTTGGGTTTGAATATCAGGGTTAGGAAATGTGTTTACCAAAGAGCTCGGCGAGCTTCCGCATCTGGCCCATCAGCTCGTCGTATTGTGTCGGCAACAGCGCCTGCGGACCATCGCTCTTGGCTTCTTCGGGACAATCATGGACTTCAATATGCACACCGTCGGCACCGACGGCTATGCCAGCCAGAGCGCACGGGGGAATCAAATCGGGGCGTCCCGTAGCATGGCTCGGGTCGACGATGATGGGTAAGTGACTGAGTCGTTTGACCAAAGCCACCGATGCCACGTCGTACAAATTGCGAGTTGCCGAGTCGAAGCTTTTAACGCCGCGCTCGCACAACACCACTTCGGAGTTTCCTTGACTTAACACATACTCAGCGCTCATCAGTAGGTCGGTAACCGTCGCTGACATCCCTCGTTTCAACAGTACTGGCCGCTTGGTCTTGCCGACTTCGGTGAGCAACACAAAGTTCTGCATGTTGCGGGCGCCGATCTGAATCATGTCCGCATACTCAGCAACGCGTTCTACGTTCCGCGGATCGGTTACTTCCGTCACCACTGGCATCGCGTGCGCTTGACCCACTTGTTGCAACAACTTAAGCCCCTCTTCACCCATCCCCTGATAGGCATAGGGGCTGGTCCGCGGCTTGTAGGCTCCGCCGCGAAATATGTTGGCTCCGCTGGCACGCACCGCTTTTGCAATACGGTGCATCCGCTCGGGCTCTTCGACCGAGCAAGGCCCGGCGATCATCGCCAGATTCCCCCCCCCGATCTTTACCCCAGAGACCCTAACGATACTGTCCTGCGGGTGTGCATCGCGACTCGCCAATTTGTACGGCGGTAGAACTGGAATCACATCCGCAACTCCCGGAATGGCCCGCAACGGCGCTTCCCGCGTCTGTTCTTCGTCACCAATAATCCCGACAATCGTGCGATGGGTTCCACGGCTGAGGTGAGCTGTAAAGCCCATCGACTCGACACGTTGAATCACATGCGCGACTTCTTGGTCCGTTGCCCCGTTGCGAAGAATCAGGATCAAGCTGTAAATTCCTCTAGTAATCAAAGACCAAAATAAAGCATGATTCGGCAAAGGGGGTGATTCAGACCGCACTCCCATCCGACCCGGGAATTCTGCCCCCGGGAATTCTGCGCGAGTTGCCTAAGTCCAAGTGGGACAGGAACTTGAGCAATATCCTCTCGGGCTCGACAGCGAATCCAGTAGTCTACCGATCCCGCCCTATTTCGTCGAGTCGGTTTCGGCCCCCGTGAATCCGAAGCCCAGCTCGTGAGAACTCTGGTTGTGAATACCCCGACAACCCCGTCAAATTGGTCATAAGGGGGCTGAAACACCATAAATCCCCCAGCCATCCGACCTGCCACCCGTAGAGCCGTCGCCAAAGTTCCGCCACCTTAGCCCAAAACCTCTATTTTCTCAGAATTCGTTGACAGTCGAATTCGGATCGAATTATATTGCTAACTGGCGGTTCGCATTTCTGGCCGTCACCCGCTCGTCAGATCGATCGTATTTTCAGGCTTCTCTTAAAACGTTGCGCTTCATAGCTCGTCGGCTTTGGGGCGTACCCGCTCGAGGTAATGGCGCATGACACTGCTCGGAAAAGTATTTACCGGACTCGTCTTCCTGCTCAGCGTGATCTTCTTCTCATTGGCGGTGGCCGTTAATGCATCCCACATTAATCAGAAGACCCGTGCTGATGCGCTGCAAAAGCAAGCCGCTGATTCACTGTCAAAGAACACGCAGCTGACGACGTTGCTCGAAGAAATGAAGACCGATTTGGCCATCGAGCAGCACGCTCGTACCTCCGCCTTGGCGTCGCTGCAAACGCAGTTGGCTCAAACTCAGAGCGAACTGCAGATGCAAGAATCGACTTTGGCCGCCTTGCAGTCCGCTCATACGTCGCTGGTCCAAACCGAACAAGCCACGCAACAAGAACTGAAGGCCAAAACCGACGACAACGAACTCCTCCGCCAGCAATTTAAGACTGCCAAGGAAGATCGCAACCAAACCTTCCAAAAGTTGGTCGGGGTTAAAGACGAATTCAACCGCCTGCAAGGAAACTTCAAGACCCTGGAAGAACGCGAGCGTCAAACGCTCGACAGCTACACCCTGGCGAAAGAGAAGCTTGATATCCTCGACATCTCCCCCACCACGTTGCTTGAGACTCCGCTGGTCAAAGGCGAAGTCCTTGCTGTGGCTGCCAACGGACTGGTTGAAATCTCGCTGGGACGTGACGATGGAATGCGTGCCGGATTCACACTGGAAGTTCATCGCGAAGGTCAATATGTCGGACGCCTCAAAGTCAGCCGGGTTGAAGACAACCAGTCGGTTGCTGAAATCCTGACAAGCCACCAGAAAGGCTACATCCGCGCTGGTGACCGTATCATCTCGAAACTTTACTAATTCATGGCGCCAGCGACCTGAATGAACCCCGGCGAAAAAGACATCCGAGAAAGCCACCATGAGTGATCTACCAAAGCAGCCGTATAACGTTTACACCGTGATGTTGATCGCATCGACCCTCTTTATGTTGGTCGCTTGTGTCCTGATGGGGATCGAGTGGGCTAGTTTCAGTTGAACCCAACAGCACGTGTAATTCGTTTGGCCGCAGAAGAGCGTCTCCTCGTCTGAGGGCTCTGTGTTGGCTGTGGGCTCCAAGAAGACTGAGGCCGCTTGTTGGCTGAGGGCACCGTGTGGGCAGGGAGGTTGCACGTTGAGCACTTGTGATTGACGTGGGTAGAGTGAGCGAACAAACTGTGTCGGTCGCTCGACGACAATCCAACCGCATCTCACTCCCCGCCGACTCACCGCAAACGCGAACCCTGCCATGTCCTTACGTTTCCATTGCTCCGCAGCGCGCACTGCTGTTTGTTGCAACTCACTAGTAGCGCTGCTCATCGTCGTGACCTGCACTTCGTGGTCGGCGTTTGCTCAAACGCGGCCGAATGTGATTGTGGTCATGACCGACGACCAAGGTTATGGAGATGTTGGTCTGCATGGCAATACGATGTTGCAAACCCCCGCGCTCGATGCATTGGCACGCCAAAGTTTGAGGCTGACCAATTTTCATGTCGATCCCACTTGTGCTGAAACGCGTGCGGCTTTGCTGACAGGCCAGTTCCCGTTGCGAGGTGGAGTGTGGCATACGATCATGGGGCGCAGTCTGTTGCGCGCCGATGCGATTACGATGCCGCAAAGATTTCAAGCCGCCGGCTATCGCACTGGCATGTTTGGTAAATGGCATCTGGGGGACAATTATCCCTATCGTCCCCAGGATCGCGGCTTCGAAACGACTTTGCACCACGGTGGCGGTGGTGTGGGCCAAACGCCCGATGTCTGGGGGAACAATTACTTCGATGACGTTTATTGGTCGGGCGACAAGCTTCAGCCCGTGCGTGGTTATTGCACCGACGTGTTCTTCGCTGCCGCACAGGAATTCATCACTACGGAGAGTGACAAGCCATTCTTCTGCTACCTCGCTACCAATGCACCGCATGGCCCCTATGAAGTAGCCCAGGCTGCCAAACAGCCGTATCTGGATAAAGGGGTCTCGGAACCGATGGCCAGCTTCTACGGCATGATTGCCAACATCGACGCGAACTTAGGTGAGCTCCTTAAACTGCTCGACGAACAACAGCTTGCCCGCGAGACGATCGTCGTCTTCCTGACCGATAACGGCACCGCCGCTGGCTACAATCCCAACCAAAACGCTAGCGCGCAATGGAGTGGCTTCAATGCGGGTATGCGTGGGACTAAGGGGCAAGCCTACGAGGGAGGGCATCGCGTCCCCTGCTTCATTCGCTTTCCCGACGGCAAGCATGCGGGGGTCGAGTTGTCGACACTGACAGCCCACGTCGATCTACTTCCCACGCTGGCCGAACTGTCGCATATTCCACTAGATAGTCAAGCAAGCGACAGCAAGTCAGCTGAAAACACTTCACCCAGCCGAAAAGAACAGCTTGATGGACTGAGCCTACTGCCGTTGATTGCCGCACCGCCTGCCCGAGCGCCGTCACGGACCCTCGTCGTGCAATCGCATCGCGTAGAGGTCCCGCAGAAATGGACCAAAAGCGCAGTGCTTAAAGATTCATGGCGATTGATCGATGGGACCGCCTTGTTTGATCTCAGTCAAGACCCGGGGCAAACGCGCGACGTGGCGGCCCAGCACCCCGAGGTCGTGGATGAGTTGCGGGCCTCGTATGAAGCCTGGTGGTCGCATTGTGCCCCCGATGCGACGCAGTTTTCGAGGATCCCCATCGGAGCTCCGCAAAGCGACGTGGTGCGTTTGACCGGACACGACTGGCATGGAGACTCGCCACCTTGGAGTCAAACCGCCGTGCGCCAGCAGCCCAAAACCAACGGAACTTGGCAAGTCACCTTCGAGCGGGCTGGGGTCTACCAGTTTTGGCTTGCCCGCCAGCCTTTGGACGAGCCTCTTCCATTGAATTGCCAAGAGGCGATTGTCCGGGTGGACGGCCTGGAGTCTCGGGTTAAACTCTCCCCGTCCGCCGTTCTCGCGCCGCTGACCATGCAGCTACCGGCTGGACCGGCCAGCTTATCGACAGAACTACTGACCACCGACCGTGCCGCCGCGAGCACCGGTGCGTTCTTCGTCTATGCGAGTTACCTCGGTGATCAGCTACCGGATTCTCAATTGCCGAGTTGGTTGTCCCCAGGCGATCGGGTCGCTTGGCTGGGTGGCACACTGATCGAACGCGTGCAAGAAACCGGCGGACTTGAGGCGGCTTGGCTGGGACGTGCACCTTTTAGCGGCTTGACGTTCTGCAACCTTGGCTGGAGCGGCGATGATGTCCGCGGGCGGGCCCGCAACGTCTTTGGCGACCTGGCAGAAGGCAAATCGCGGCGGACGCGCGATCTCGACCTGGCCGCGCCCAGCGTGGTCGTGATCGCCTACGGCATGAGCGAAGCCTTTGACACGAGCATCAACGACGAATGGTTCCGAAACGAATTGGCCCAGTTGACCGAACAGCAACTGCGAGCCGGAAGACGCGTCGCCTTGTGCCGAGTCCCGCCCCTAGAGTTTGACAGTTCATCGCAAACGACTGTCGATTGGCCAAGCGTGGTTACGCGCTACAACGAGCGATGCGGGAAGTTCGATGCCATTATCGAAGAGCTTGCCAGATCGCTTCCCGGTCAAGTCGAGGGGGCTCCGCCGATCACGGTCCTCGAGTTGCCCACCCTGCGGACCAGTTGGTTCGAAGCAGCCCAGCACCTGAGTCCCCAAGGCTATGCGATGTGGAGTGAGCAATTCGCCACTAAGGCCTTCGGCAGCGAGTCCCTCATCACGTCTTCGCAAGCAGAGCGGATCGCTGGACTGTCGCGGCAAGCGGGACGTATTTTCTTTGATATGCATCGCCCTCAAAACGAGACCTATCTCACCCTGTTCCGCAAGCATGAGCAGGGGAACAACGCGGTCGAAGCCTATCAAAATCGGTCGCTGTTGGCCGACATCCAATTGCAAATGCTGCGCGCCGCAACGCGTCAATGAGACGACGGGGCTCGGTGCGGGATGAACCCAAAGGAAGCTTATAGAAAACGCGGCAGAATAGTTTTAAGGGAGGCGGGAGCCTCCGTGCAGTGCGTTCCCAGGCAGAGCCTGGGAACGAGCGGAGTATCAATCGACTCCGTAGGAGCCGATTGCTACACGAGCATTAAGCGGCGTGGAGTGAGCGACAACTCGCTGCCCACGCGATCCAATCGTTGACTTCCGCCAGATCGGGAGCCTGACTGCCTCGCAAAATGCGTTGGCCTTCAGTGCTGTGAGCGATCTCAAGTACCTGTTCCAAGACCTGCGGGGCATCCATGCGAGCCAGCTCCTCCGGTGAGGTCAGCTGGCAGGCGACGAGCAGTTGCGCGTCATGGCCACGCAAGTTGGGTATGCGGCAGACGAGTCGGGCTTGCTCTTGCCAACCGCGAATCAGATCCGCATCGATGCGTCGCATGTTCAGCTTGTCGGCCAAAGACTCGGCATGGGCAGCCAGCAATTGGTCTACCGTCAGAATCCCGAAGGCTTCCAAACGCGATGCCATGCGAGGGCCAATGGAGGGGGCATCTACCACCGGGCTAGCTAGTTCCAAGTAGAACTTCAAACGCTGAGTTGATTGAACCGAGTCGTGTGTGGCGGCCAGTCGAACCGTTTCACCACGCACGGCTTCACGCCGCGCTGGCTCCGTTCTTGGCGCTCGCGGCGCTCGTTCGAACTGGCGATTCTCGCTGCGCGAAACGCGCGGTCCGCGTGTTGTGCCCTCAGCTCGACCGCGAGCTCCGTCGGTTCGTTCGCTACGTTGTTCACCGCGTTGTTCACGACGTAAAGCAGGGTATTCCGTATCGGTGGACTGTTCCGCTGCCTTGCGATCTACATTCCGAGGACTGGTGCGACGCTCGCCATTGCGTAGGTCAGGCGGAGCACCATTGCGCACATAAGCTGAACTGCGATCTCGATCCGCGTAGCCACGCTCGCGGTCGTCGCGGTCGTCCACCAAGCCAGCCGTTTCATCCTCCGGAAATTCAACCTCGTCGTAGCCGAGTTCGTTGTTGATCATACTCGTGCGTTGATAGCGTTGCGGCCCTGTCTTGGCGGCAGCGATCCATGAGGTAATGCGCGTTAGCTCAAAGCTACTACCGCTGCGAAGGATGTTTCTTCCGTGATCGGTGGAAAGGAAACGTTCAACCCGATCGAGCAGATGACTGGGGTGCATTTCCGACAATTGCTGCGGGGTGCGAATGCCAGCCCCAACTAGAACGCGAGCGTCAAACGGCCGAAGCTTACGAACCGAGCAGAGCAATCTCGCTTCAGCTTGCCAGCGCGTAACTTGGGCACTGCTCATTCCGTCCAGTCGCATGTTATCAGCCAACCAATATGGGTCGACGTCGAGTAGGTCGCCGATGCAATCGATACCCAGCGCGCGGCAGCGGGCGGCCGAGGTTGCATCCAGGGTTGGCAAGTCTTCAATCAGAGAACGGTCGTCTAAATAGTAATCGCTGCGTGGCGTTCGGACGGAGGCTCTGGGTTCGCGTTCAAGCGGATGCGACCACTTCGCCGCTTCATGATCATTGGCGTACGCGGTCAACTGGCGGTTGATGTCTAACTCGACCTGCGGTAGGGTTGCAACTGGCAAGTAGCCGACATAGCCATGCTGTGCTCGAACAAGGTTGGCGATCTGTTCGTCCGCTGTCAGCAGAATGATCTGCTGATGTCCGTGTGCCACCGCAGCCAAGTAGGCCACTGCTGCCCGCTGAACATCGACGGACAAGCCTTCCAAAGCTTCGTCAAGGATGAGCGTTACTGGTTCACCTTGCGCCGCCATGGCTTCCGCAATCGACAGCCGCTGCGCGACGCGTACGATGGCACTTGGCACCTCGTACTCCGCGTATGCCACCGGCTGCGTGACGACGTTACCATTGACATTATCGTAATACCGCGCATCGACTGCGGCAGAGGGGGGCGCGGCGCGAGGCAAATACTGTCGGTTGTGTGGCCCCACCAAACCCGCGACATGGCGCTTGAAGGCAGACATGTAACGATCGTTGGCCACCGGCGCTAACGGAAGCCGCGCGAGTTCCTGACGAACGCGTTCGAGTTCCGACTGGGATTGCTCGCGGGCTTGGAGATCCTGCAGTTGTCCCGACACCCGTTCGAGTTCTCGTACCAGTTGGTCGTGACGCGCGTGATCGTGAACCACCTTTAGCTCCCACGGCTGGGTAGCGTGGCTGCGACGTACCATGTCATTGTCGCGAAGTTGCCGCCGGCACTCTTCGCACCGCAAGCTAACCTGCTTGCGTTGGTTTTCAAGCCGTTGCAGATCGTCCAGCAAGTAGGGCTTGGATGGCGCAGTCGACTGACTTGCTAGAGCCGCCGTTTGATCTTCGCGCAACAACCAAGCTTGTAAGCCTACGTGGTCATGGCACTGACACCACTGACCGAAGGAAAGTGTCAGTTGCTCCATGGAAAGATGCTGTTCATCTGCAATTTTCCGCAATACGGCCGCCCGTTCGTCGATCAAGCGTTCGACCGAAAGCAGTAGTTCGGCTTCGCAGCGTTGCAGCTGCTGCGCCTGTTGCTTGAGCGTTTCTGCAGCCGCTGTGGCTTCATGCCGCGCCAGTTGCTGACAGACCTCATGCAAGTCGTGTTGCATCGCGCGGAGCTTCTCAGGGAGCAGCCCAGCATCGGGTACCGTAGTGTAGCTCTCACCGTAAGCGATACGAGTGCGACCGGACAGATCTCGGCGAACATCAAAACCCTGGGCTGGTGTTGCGTTGCCGCTCTCAGGCGTCAGCGACTGCGGAGCAGCATCATAACGTTCAACCAGCTGATCCAGTTGAGCACGCGTATTGAGGATGTGGGCTTCCAAACTGCGGAGAGCGGCCCGCGGATCGGATTCCTTGGTGCTTCCGAGCTGATCGCCAATTTGCTTATCGAGCCGCGCATCGGTGGCGTTGTGATCCACTCGCTCACGGTGCGCCTTCAGATCTCGGAGCGTCTGTCGCCAACGATTTAAGCGATCATCAAGCTGCTGGAGTTGACTGCGAAACGACTCGCCAATCTCGGGCGTGTGGCTGCCAACCTCGCACCGCGCTATCTCACCGCGAACGGCAGCGATCTCGCGATCGAGTTGTGCGAGTTCTTCTTGGCGGTTGCGCAATTCCGCTTCGATCCGTTCGAAACGCTCGCCCAAGCGGCGTGAATCGCTCACAAAATCGCTGGTCGGACGTACTTGCGATAGGCGATGTAGTTCGACCTCTACTTCGCGTTGCTCAGCCAGCAACGCGTCACGGCCAGCCCCCGTGAGTGGCAGGCGACCCAGTGACTGAACAAGTGCTTGCTCCCGAGTAAGCAATTGTTGCCGTCGCTCATAAGCTTCGGTCGGTTGTGGATCGGTCAGGCGCAGACGTCGCGCGAGAGCTTCCAAGGTGGCTTCGTTATCGGCTGCACCAGAGGCATGCGCTAAAGATTGAAACACATCGCGCTGGCGAGCGGATAATGCTTGAGTGGGGACGGAACAGGCCGTTGAGCGGTCGCCGTAGGCTGGCGAGCCATGCACTGAGGCCCCAGAGTTGACTCGACCGTCTCGGTCGCTGGCAAGTTGGAAGGTGACCCCTCGGTTGCGTAGTTCAACGCGTCCGCTGACCACGGGCTGGCCGCTGGAACCGGTCAACGGAGTCGCCGGGCCCGACCAAGTCGATGGGTAGGGAGTGGTCGATGGGTAGGGAGTGGTCGACGAGTAGGGAGTGGTCGATTGATTCTCGACCGCGATCTGGCGCAGCCAGCTCAGCAAAGCCGTTTTTCCGGAGCCGCGGGGTCCGTAAATGGCGTTCAAGCCAGGCGAAAGTGGGCCGAAATGACAGCGCGGTTGGGCGCCGTATGGGTCTACATCCATGTTTACCAGTTGCATGAAGGCTCCTCCTTATGCCTTTTCAACAATGATCGTCCGCTGCTTATCGAGTCTGGGAACAAAGATAGGCGCGGTTTGGGTCTTCCCCAGAAGCTACCACAACTGCCCCAAATCCCCCAATAGCAATTTAGGAGGTTTTTTTGGGGCCTTCGGAGCGAGTGGGTTACTGAGAAAAGTTTAGCGGTGATCGTGCCAACGCTGAGATTTGCCATCGCTCCGGGGGAGTGTCCCGGGCGACACGATTTGCACGGGGATGCGAAGCCCCAGACGGGCGGTCAGCAGTTTTTCAATCGCTTGCCGCGCAGGCTCTTCCGCTTCAACATCCAGTTGCAATTGATCGAGCGGACCATGCCGCGTGACCGTCACGCGATACTCATCGATGCTCGGTATCTCGCGGACCAACTCGGCAATACTGCTTGGAAATATGTTGACCCCACGAATGGTCACCATGTTGTCAACTCTCCCGACCACCCCCTCTGGCAGCCAAGCGAACCGACAGCGGCCCGAGGTAGGACGCTCATGCTTGACGATATCACCGGTGCGATAGCGAATGACCGGAGCACCGTAGCGGCCGAGCGAGGTCAGCACCAGCTCGAACAAGTCTGCAGATGCTGCGTCGGCCAGCGGCAGGAACTCAGCGATAAACCGGCTCTCAATGACATGCAAGCCCGGTCCCGTGGGCCAGCCGAATCCCCAGGGTCCAATCTCCGTCGCTCCGCAGTGATCGACCACCTTGGCCTGCCACAGTTGCTCGATGCGGCTGCGGACATTGGGGACACTCCCTCCCGCCTCCCCTGCCACAATCAAGCGTCGAATGGACAGGTCCGCCAACGAAAAATGTTCGCAGCGTGCCACTTCGGCCAAATGCAAGGCGTACGAGGGAGTGCAGCAGATGGCCGTCGCCTCTGAAGCCCGCATAAATTCCAACCGCGCCAGCGACGACAAGCCTCCGCCGGGGATGACGGTTGCCCCGCGATCGACACAGGCTTGATGAGCACTCCAAAAACCGATGAAGGGCCCAAACGAAAAGGCCATAAAGACTCGGTCATCACTGGTCAACTCGGCCGCTTCCAAGACATGTTGCCACGTCGACGACCACCATTTCCAATCTTCCGTGGTATCCATAATGATCAACGGATGCCCGGTCGTGCCACTCGTGCGATGAATGCGCGAGTAATGACTGCGCGTAAACGTGTGGTGGGAACTCAACAACTCATCCGAACTATCGGCACTTTCGACCAGTTCCTCTTTGGTTGTAAACGGGAGATCTACGAGTGCATCCAAGTTGTCCAAAACCAGCGACGGGGTACCAAACTTCCGCACGTAGAATTCGTTGTGGGGGAGTATGCGTGTCAGCTGCTCATTAAGTTGCGCGAGCTGCCAACGCCGGATCTCAGCCTCATCCCATTGCCACTCAATCACAGTCCAAACCCCTGCTGGTAAACTGCAGTCACGGTTGCGAAATCTAACTAGGGAACCGATTGTACTGCCTCTGAACCACTTGTCAGCCGCCGCACGATTTATCAAACCCCGCGCGTTATCCATGCAATCGGACTAAAGCTTACGATTCAACCCTTACAACCTTGAGTTCTGCGGTAAATTCAACGATTTGGCAAGCCAGACTGATTCTTGTAGTGAACACTTGTGCGACACCCACGGATCTGCGCCGTCGGCTCTTCGCTGTGGCGATCAGCTAGGTTCCCGCAACCTGGCTGATTGTGGCAGCGAGGCCCTATTCAATCGCAGTTGTTTAACCGTTTATGTTTTGTTGGAGATTCCGAATGTCCGCTAAGTTGATTGTTGGTTTGGTTGTGGCTGCATCTTTCTGTTTCGCTCCCGCTAGCGCTTCGGCTGGCCTGTTCGGTCATCGTGCCGCAGCTTGTGGGTGCGAAGCTGCTCCAAGCTGCTGCGAAGTCGTTGTTCCATGCTGCGAACCCGTATGCGAGCCAGCTTGCGATCCTTGTGCGCGTGGTGGCAAGCTCCGTGGTCTATTCAGCAAGTTCGGTCGCAAGGCGTCTTGCTGTGAGCCAGCGCCAGTTTGCTGCGAACCAGCACCTGTGTGCTGTGCACCAGCTCCAGCGCCAGTTTGCTGCGAACCAGCACCTGCATGCTGCGAGCCAGCACCTGTGTGCTGCGAACCAGCTCCCGTTTGCTGCGACAATGGCCCAGGTCTGTTCGCTAAGCTCCGCGCTCGTTGTGCAGCTCGTAAGTCGTCTTGCTGCGAAGTTCCTAGCTGTGGTTGCGACGCCGCTCCAAGCTGCGGTTGTGGCTGTGGCATGTAATTTTGCTTAGTCGCCCAGCGACTGCAAAATAAAACGTCGAAAACACGCAAACGGCAGTCCCCATCCAGGTGCTGCCGTTTGTCGTTAACGACCAGCCCCGTCGCCCATTAGGGAAGGGGACTCAAGTGCACCGCGCGGACATCCATCAAGGCAGCGTGCTTGATGTTGAGCGGCCGGATACGGACTTCGTATCGCCCCGGCATCTGCAGTTCAACGACCGATAAATGCCGCCACTGGAAATTCTGAAAATGCCCGGTCTCCAGAACCTCAAACTCGACTTGGGGGTCGGAGGTGGGTGCCTGACTGGAGTCCGAATCGGTTGGTGAATCACCACTGGCGCCATGGACGCTGACTTGCTCCCCCCCCAGGAAACGAAACTCCAGCACCGCTTGGCTACCACCCTGGCCAGCACCGCAACCCTGCAGCACCGCCACATTGAACTTACCTGCCTTGGCGAGTTCGATTGTCCACATGGCTGTATCTTGGCGACCGACCCAATAGCCGACCGTGTTCTTAAAGCTCTGCGGCTCGTAGCGAATTTTCTCCCCCAGCGTTGTGGCCAAGTGGGCGGCCAGCATGAACGAACCGTCCGCAGCCGAAGTAACCGGCGTTAGCTCACTCAGCAATAACGGCACTGCATCGAACTCGAGTCGAATCACGTTTGCCTCGGCGGGACGATCCGACCAACGTACACTCCAAGTCTCTTGTTCAGGGACGACGCTCAACGTGGCTGGGGTGGCGGCCGGAATCGCTTGGCTGTCGAGTGCGCGCTGCCACGCCAATGTGCGCAGCGGCGCAGCGATCCTCGGCAATTGCACTTCTCCCGCCTGGTCGGTGGACTCCACTTGCAAGAAGAGAGACGCCGCGCTTCGCCACAGTCGAGCCCCTTGCAAGCCCGACACCCCGGCTAACTCTTCAGCCTGCGTTAACTCCTTAGGCAGCGTCAACTCCTTAGACTGGGGCAGTTCTTGCGAACCGAGCTTTTCTCGAGCCCTGGCTGGCCACGCAGGAGTCCACACGAGGCACAGACCCAACAACATTCCAATCCGAACTACATCGCGTTGCAACATGTTAAACAACTCAATTAAAGCAATAATAAGGAACAATCGGTGAAAATGAATGACTGAACAACTGGCTAGTCAACTCGAACCGTGGGGACGGCGATCTCGGAAACGATTTCGTCGAGCACTTGATCGGTGGTGACTTTCCGCAGGCGACTCTCGGGTTTCAGGATGAGCCGATGTCCCATCACAGCAGAGACCACTTTCTTTACATCGTCGGGCAACACATAGTTGCGCCCAAGTACGGCTGCCATGGCTTGCGAACTGCGGTACAAAGCGATGGAGGCACGCGGGCTACCACCGAGCGTCAGGGCCTCGTGGTGCCGCGATTCGTGGACGATTTGCAACAAGTACTGCTGAACTTTGGGATCCACAAAGACCTTGCGGACTTGCCGCTGAGCCTCGAGCAACTCCACCGCGCTGGCCACTGGCGCAAGGCTATCGATCGGATGTTCGTGCTGCAGGAGCTCGAGCATTTTCAGTTCTTCCTCGATGGTCGGGTAACCCAGCGAGAACTTCATCAGAAAACGATCGAGCTGCGCTTCAGGAAGTGGAAAGGTTCCTTCGTGGTCGATGGGGTTTTGAGTTGCGATCACGAGAAACGGTTGCTCCAGAACGTGAGTCACTCCGTCGATACTGACGCGGGCTTCAGCCATCGCTTCGAGCAACGCGGCTTGGCTGCGGGGGGTGGCCCGGTTGATCTCATCCGCGAGCAAGATCTGTGTGAAGACGGGGCCCGGCCGAAACTCGAATTGCACCGTTTTGGGGTTAAAGACCGACGCGCCTGAGATATCGGTAGGAAGCAAATCGGGAGTGCATTGAATCCGTTTGAAGTTGCACCCTAGGCTCAAAGCCAAAGCGCGGGCCAACATGGTTTTGGCAACTCCAGGGACATCTTCCAGCAGCAGATGGCCGCCGGACAGCCAAGTCACCAGGGACAAGATCAATTGCTTGCGTTTGCCAACAATCGCCTTTTCGACGTTGGCGATGATACGTTTGGAGAGTTCATTGACGGTGGTCAAGTTAATTCGAGCCTATGTAAAAAATGGCGAGTGAGCGGCAGGAGCCTTCCGGTACCGTTAAGTCATTCCGGTTAAAAATTGTCTTGATGTTGTGAAAAGTGGTTGTCCACATGCATTCAAGGCAGAATCCACCTTGTTCCCATCAGTGGCATCCGGTAATTAACCACCTGGTCTTTGCTTTTTCCGCGTCCATTTCGAAAAAAGGTGCGGAAGCGAGCCTCTCAGTTTAGTTCACAGCCGGACTGATGGGGGACGTGCAGGCGATTGACCTTACTAAATCCGCGAGTTCACCGAGGGCGAAAACGTTGAGACATACCTATCAAACTGCCGTAATCTGCGGATGGCTGACGGTTGTCTGCGTCTGCTTTGGAACGCAGCTGATGATGGCTCAAGGTCCTGGAGGCGGAGGAGGTGCGGGTGGACAACCCGGCGCTCCGGCATTCAATGACCCGAAGTTCCGAGACCGAGTCTGGGAGGCGGGCGGTCCACGCCTCAGTGGACTTCACAATGGCAAATTGGTAAAGGATGTGCAGATCACCGGCAACAAGTCGGTGAGCAAGCACAAAATTTTGTCGCACATGCAGACACGTCAGGATCGCAGCTACGATGAGAAACAGCTGCAAATGGACTTGCACGAACTATATCGCACTGATCTCTTCGTGAAGATCTCCCCTGAAATCGTCGAGTACGCCGACGGGGTCATTGTAAAATTGCAAATTTCCGAACAGCCGCTCGTCACCGAAGTAATTTTCCACGGCAATACGCGCTTGGAAGACCGCATGCTTAAGAAGCATTGCGGCATCAATGTAGGTGATCCGGCGAGCCCCTTTTCGGTCGACATGGCGCGGCAACGCTTGATCGATTTCTACCAGGAAAAAGGAATGAACCAGGTAGCCATCGAGGTGGTCGAGGGAAACAAGATGGGCGACCGCCGCGTTTACTTCGAGATCTCCGAAGGGCCCGTCGAGCGCATTTGGTCGATCAACTTCGTTGGCAATACACTCTTCACCGGTCCAGAGCTGCAGACAAAAATCTCATCGCGTGATGCGCGGAGCGGAGTGACCGGCTACTTTGGAAACCTCGCAAACAAGCAAAAGATCGAAGACGATGCACGCACGATCGTAGCCTTCTACCGTTCGCTCGGCTATTTCAAAGCCCGCGCCGATTATCGCATTGGCTACTACGATGGGGGCGATTTTCTCGATCTCACTTTTGTGATCGACGAAGGCCAACAGTTCTTTATCCGCAACATTTCGGTTGTGGGCAATGAGTACCCTGACTTCACCAACGAACTCCTATTGGCTTCGATGGAACTAAAACCCGGCGATGCCTTCAACCTAGGGAGAATGGGCCGCGATCAACGCCGCATGCGAAATGAGTTCTATGGTCGCATCGGCTTTGTCTTTGTCGACATCGTTCCTCAACCTGTCTTCCTGGAAGAGCCCGGTTTGCTCGACCTTGTATACCAAATCAGTGAAGGTGATCAGTATCGCGCGGGTGATATCAACGTGCATATCGACGGCGATTCCAGCCACACGCGGCATCGCGTCGCCCTGCGTTTACTTGGTATCCGCGAGGGTCAGTTGATCGACTTGCAAGAGTTAGAGAATTCCGAACGCCGACTCAGATTCTCTCAGATCTTCGAAACCAACCCCGCTCAGGGCGAACCACCTCGAATTGAAGTGCGCCGCCCTGACCAGGAGTATGACGATTAAACCGGCGAACTGAGCAGTCACTCACTTGAATAGTATTCCAACGGGAAACGAAGAGCTGGCATCCAAGCTAGGACACACGATGAGACAGGTTGTCTGTACACACAATCCGACTTCAAAGAACTTTGCACGCGGCCTAGGCTGCGTGTGGATGCTTCTGGGCGCTGTCGGCTGCCAGTTGCCCAAGCCGCCAGCCCTTCCCTACGGTTCTCCCGGCCAAACACACCATCAACTTCCCGCCAATCTCAAGCCAACCGCGCAGCCAACGGCTCTCACAGCACCCAAGCAGGTCACTAGCGCGCCCGCAGTCGAAGATCCACAGCCAGCAACTCAACCGAGGGAAAGAACCGCACCAGCCCTTTCTTCCTCAGCTAAGATTCGTGGCCAAACCGGCGACGACTGGGCCTCCTCCTCCACGGACGAGTTCGACAACTTTCGATCGCCCATGGTCGCCACCGATACAAATCAGAATCGCTACGTGACCCCCAACACCGGAGTCCCTAGCCAACCTCAAGGCATTAAACCACCCCCAACCACCGGACAAGCTCCGCCGACAACCGTCTTCCAACCACCGATGAACTCCATCCCGAACAATGGCAATCTCGGTTATGGGGCGCAGGGTTATGGAGGCCCAAGTTACGGTGGAGAAGCCTACGGAACGCCCGGCGGGTACGGTGCACCGGGTAGTTACAATACGACCATAGCCCCAGGTGCCACACAGGGCTTTGTCACGAATGAAGCATCGATTGCACCGGGTGTGTATGTCGATCCGATGGCTGGGATAACGGCGCCCGACGTGATGGCTCCTACTTATCGCCCTCGCGAACGCATCGCTCCCTTGGACCTTTACTTGCAAGAAGCCCGTACAGGACGCATCGTGCTCGGTGGCTCGGTCAACAGCGACTTGGGAGTCGCCGGTAATGTAATTATCGAAGAACGCAACTTCGACTTTCGCCGGCTTCCGCGGAGCTGGCAAGACTTATGGAGCGGTCAAGCTTTCCGGGGTGACGGACAGAACTTCCGCGTCGAGTTGATGCCCGGAAACCTTGTCGAGCGTTACACGGCGAGTTGGTCAACTCCACGGCTGTTTGATTACTTGCCCTACAGTTTTTCGGTCGGGGGCTTCTACTACACCCGTCGCTTTCGCGACTGGACCGAACAGCGAATCGGTGGCCGCGCCGCCCTGGGCTACGAGCTAACAAAAGACTTGTCGATGAGCTCCGAACTGCGACTGGAAGATGTCAAGATGTTTGAGCCACGAGTAGCTGGCGTTCAAGAACTGGATGACGCGCTGGGGAGCACCGATCTATACACGGCCCGCTTTCGCATCGCCCACGACACCCGCGACAGTCCCTTTATGTCCACCGAAGGCTCATTGCTGGAGCTTGTGTATGATCAAGTCTTCGGTGAGTTCGATTACCCGCGCGGACAGATTAACTACTCAAAGTACTTCATGATGCGCGAACGTCTGGACGGTGGTGGACGCCACACTTTAGCTAGTTCCTGGCGGGTGGGCGCTACCGGTTCCCAAACACCTATCTTTGAAAATTACTTTGCGGGTGGTTACAGCACGTTGCGCGGCTTTAGCTTCCGCGGTGCAAGCCCCGTCGAGGGTGATATCCAGGTGGGTGGTGAGTTCATGTTCCTCGGCAGCTTGGAGTACGTGTTCCCGCTGACCGCGGACGAAATGTTGCGAGGGGTGGCCTTCGTCGATTACGGTACCGTCGAACGCGACATCGAATTCAACAGTGAGAACTTTCGGATTGCACCAGGTTTGGGGCTCCGTGTAACCGTCCCAGCTTTAGGGCCAGCTCCATTGGCGTTTGACTTTGCCTATCCGATCAACCATGCCGAGACCGACGATCGTCAGATCTTCAGCTTCTTCATGGGCTTTACCCGCTAAGGTTTTAAGTGTTGATCCAAAAAATCGGTCATCAGGCGGTGCATGTGGTACCGTTGATCGGGATCCACCACGCCATGGCGATTTTTGGGGTAGATCATCAAGTCGAATTGTTTACCAGCTTTTTGCAGGGCATACGAGAGTTGCAGGGCATTGCTCATGTGCACATTATCATCCCGCTCACCGTGAATGATGAGCAAACGACCATGCACGTTGCCGGCGGCCTCGACCGCTGAACTACTGGCATATCCGGCTGCGTTGGTCTGCGGCAAATCCATGTAGCGTTCGGTGTAAATCGCATCGTAGTTGCGCCAGTCGGTCACCGGCGCCCCAGCGATACCGGCTTTGAACAACTGGCTGTGCGTTAAGGCGTAAGCGGTGAAGTAGCCACCGTAGCTCCAACCCCACATGCCGATGCGTTCGGCATCGGCCCAAGGCTGGCTTCCAACCCACTTCACTGCATCTTCAAGATCTTGCAACTCAACTCGCCCCATATCTCCGCGAATCGTCCAGGTATCCGCCACACCACGACCACGGGCGGCTCGGTTATCGCACAGCACCACCGCATATCCCTGCTGGCACAACATTTGATGCCACCAATAGTTGCCACTTTGCCACGCGTTGCGGACGGTCGGAGCTTGGGGTCCGCCATAGACATGGAACACGACCGGCAGCTGTCGCTGCGGCTTCTCTAAATCGAGCTCGCTTGGCAACATCACCATCGCTTGCAACTCCAGTCCATCGCGGGCAGGAATGGCCAGCAGTTGCGGCGGGCGGATATCCAAGTATTCGTGGCGATCGACGGTCGGTGCATCGATCACCCGCAGCAGGGTTCCGTCGATCGCATGCACTGCGGCAAACGGCGGTGAGCTGATGCTGCTGAAGACATCGGTGTAAAAGTGCCCCGATGCATCCACACTCACGCGATGACTGCCCGGTGCAGTGGTGATCTGCCGCGACGTCCCCGACTCCAAGTCAACCGCGATCAAATGACTTTCGATCGGATTGGAGATATTGCCAGCGACAAACGCCGTCGAGTGATCTGCGGAAATCGACAATAGGCTCTCGACATCCCATTCACCTGAGGTGAGTGGCCGACTCTGCCCGGTCGTCCCTGACACGCGTTGCAAGTGCGTGCGGCCAGTCGGCAAATCGCTTAACCACAAGAAGTCACCGTTGGGCAAAAACTCAGGTGTTCCACGCACTTCAATCCAACCGGTACTTTCTTCCTTTAAAAAGTTAACACCGCGACCGGTGCTTGCATCAACCCGCACCAATGTCTGTTGGTTCTGGACACGATTGAAGACTTGCAGCCACAATTCACCCGCAGGCGACCAAGAGACGCGTGCAATCAAGCGATCATCGCTGGCAAACGTAGCCAAATCCACTTCGACCAACTTACCACTGGCGACGTTTGCAATCCAAGCTCTAACGGTCGGCAACGGTTCGCCCGCTTTCGGATAGCGAGTTCCTTCAAGCGACTGTCCGAAGCTAATGCTATCCGAGACCCTGTACTCGGGAACCGGCGTTTGATCCAACTGTAAGAAGGCCAACTGCTCTCCATTGGGACTCCACCAAAACGCTTTGAAGTTACCGCGGCCATACAACTCTTCCTGGTAAACCCAATCCAAGATACCGTTGAGCAATTCACTGGAGCCATCTTGGGTCAATTGTTTGACCTCGGTCGTTTCGCAATCAACGACCCACAAGTTGTTATCGCGCACAAAAGCCACGCGCCGCGCATCGGGGCTGAGTGTGGCCAATTGTTCGTCGCGGTCGGGGGTATGGGTCAGCTGTCGAGCTACGGCCTCGGCCGCATCGAAAAAGTACAAATCGTTTTTATGCGGTATCAGGGCATGTCCCCAATCATCCGTAAACACGTTGATACTCGCCGCCGCGGTGGCTTGTTCTGCGGAGAAGGCCTCCAATTCCGTGAGTTTGCGTTTGAGCGCATTGAGCTCGGTCAGCGGCCGCATGGCTCCGCTGGCTGCATCGACGGCGTAGGCCGAAGTCCCTTGCGACACGACGTACTCGGAACTTCCCTTGAGCCAATTGGCGCCGCGGACTGGGTTGCCACTGTAGCTGACCGACTGCCCCGGTTGCATCAAACGCTCGAGCGTGATCTTTTCCGCAGGAACAATACTTTCCACTGCTTGCAACAGCTCCGCAGCCACCGGTGCCATGATCCGCGTGACTGGAAAACGCTCTCCCTCGCGGACATCAGGATCAAAGAAATTCCAGGTTGCCAGGCCGTCGTCGGATTCGGGTTCCAGGAGGTAGGCCAGCAGACGTCCGAGCGGTTGAGTGGTCTTGATGAAGTAGGTTTTGGCTGTCAGGTCCACTAAGGTGTTCACGGCATTGGCTTCGACTTGCAGAGCCGCATGCCCTTGGAACGCGCGTTGTTTGGCGACCTTGGTCACCTGATACTCCTCCCCCTGCGCCCGCGTCGCCTCTTTGAGTTGCTGGACCACCACTCCATGCCGCATCAAACGATTGACGGCCCAGGCGTACTGGGGATCGAGCGCGTAGGCCACGGGGAGGTTAACTTGCTTGTTTCCCGCCACTCGGTTCCACAGATCGACCGTGTAGTCCTTGGCGACGTGTTCGTTGGCCGATTCCGGGCCGTAGGGTGGACGTGGAGGAGCCCCGTCGGCTGTTTGGTAACCTTTGACCAACACCTCTTCGGCCGTCAGGGCCACTTTTCCCTGAATGGAGACCGTGTCGCCTGGAGCTACGCTGGCGGCGGAATCGTTAATGAGTTCGCGAATGGTGGCTGCATCGATGGAAATCTGCTTGAGCACTTGTGCCGCAAAGGCGTAACTGACCTTCACCCGCGTTTCGTAAGAAGCATACGAATAGGACTCGGCCAAAATTCCAATCCGTCCGCGAACCCCCATGTATTCGGTGCTATAGCGTGGTTCATGACCGTAAGTATCCCAACGGCGATGGGCTGCATCAAAGTTCCCGTAGTAAAAGGTCGAGTAACCAACGTCGGACATGCGTTGAGTAACGGTTGGAATCAGTTGCTTCCGCAGATAGTTGTCGACGGCCACGGGCGTGGCAGGATTGTGCGGAATATCGTAGGTCAGTTCATAACGATGCAGTGAACCGTTGGTGGTGTGCATGTCGATCAACACGTCCACGTCGTAGACATTGATCGCGGCCACCAAACTCCGCACCTCGGGGGTCTCCAGTTTGACAAAGTCGCGGTTGAGATCCAAGCCTTGCGCGTTTTCGCGAAGCCCCATCCCGGCTGAGGGGCCCGCTTGTCCCGGTCGGTGAAAAGTTCCCCGCCGTTCGTTTGCATCGGCGTTGAAGTTCGGGACGAAGATCAACCGCAGTGACTGCCACCCCAAGTCATCCCCTTTGCCTTGGGCCAAGTCGCGGGCAAGGGCCAAGAGCGCCTCCTTGCCATCGCACTCACCGGCATGAATGCCACCCAGCAGCAGAACGGTAATCGGTCGGAATTCAGTCGCCACCGTCGGTTCAACCACCACCCCCCATATCGGCCGCCCCTCAACGGTTGTACCGATCGAGACGAGTTCGGAGGGATCCCACTGCGTGACCAAACCGCGGAGGTAGCCTTCGACTTGTTCGCCGCGGGCCGTGTCGGTGTAACCGCTGACTTCAGCAAAGGTCGGATAGTCGCTCCATTGCGGAGTCGCATCAACTGCTGGGCTTGCGGGTGTATCCGTGGCTGCCGGAGTTGCTATGGCGGCTGGCGTTGTTGCGGGGACCGGGGCTTCTTGGGCCCAAGACGCATTCGCTGTCCAACTCCACATACAACCCAGCCAGCAGAGCAACGCAAACTGTCTCATCGAGGACCTCAAAGGAAGTTAAAACCAGTTAGATAGAGTAAGTCCGGTCAGTGCTTAAACTATAGTTGCTCGCCACCTCCGAGCCACCTCCGGCCTGCTGAGCGGCCGGAAAAAAAGCGATGATTCTGGTCGCCCAGTTTGCTCCACGGTTGTTCGGGGTACCGCCACCCGCGACTCGCTACGGGCACTTACTCTGGCACGAGAACTGCGTGTTGAGCGGGGTGCAACAATGATTGTTTTTTTGGCAGTCGCTGCCCGTTCAGTGCGTATGGCAGCAGCAAAACAAGGAGTCCACCCCATGGGTCCGCGGACAACTCGCATGAGCTTCCTTCCAACGAGATCGCCACCGAGCCTGCAGGTTTAATCGATCGCTGCCGATTTAAGGTGATCTGCCCGTTGCGTGGGCAGCTAAAACCGGCGCGGATTCGCTTTTTCCAACTCGGTCACACGCTGTTGCAGGTCTTTCAAGTCAACGGCCAAACGCACGGCCAATGTTCGTAGTTCGCGTTCGTCCAAGCGTTCCACAATATCCTGTGGCTTAACACCTTGTTGTTCCAAATCCGCAAATGGGTTTGGAACTGCGACGAATGCGGCCAAGTCACTTTCCAGTTGCTTGATGCGTTCCAACGACTTCGACAATTGAGGATGATTGGGTCCCATGCCCGAAACGGATTCTTTGAGTCGCTCGAGTTGTCCGGCCAATTCCGCTTCGCGTGCCACTGCGTCTCGCGCTTTGCCTGGGGGAAGCGTATCGATCGAACTCTGACGCAACGTACCCGACTGGCCCCAACCCCAAGCAGCCAATAACATACTCGAAGTTAAAAGTCCAAGAATCATTGAGCGGCGCATAGCGGCCCTCCTAGCAAGGTTTTAAAAGTACGAAGTAAATAGGCAGTTCCTGCTGGTCGCCACCCTACTTCCTGTGCAACGGACCCTCCCCGAGGGAATTCAAGCATTGCTCCCATGCATTCCGCATGAAAGAGTAAGGCTGGTGGCGTTCAGCGAGAAGTTTTAGCAACTACGCCCGATGAGCACTTCAGTGTACCATGCTGCACATCCGCCTTGACGAGCCCCTGAGGGTTTACTTGCTACAAACTTGCTACGGCAAGGCCCAGTGGAAACTCGAAACCGATAGCCATTACCAGTGGGAAATTGTAGAATCCGTCGGCATATTGCGATTGGGCGGGTAACGGCCACGGCCGCGTAACCCACCGTCTCCTAAATCAAATTAATGCAGAGATGACTTGCATCATGTCCCAAACGCTTCCAACGCAACCGGTTTGTTCCGCCTGGCAGCAACTGCACGCTAGCCTGCGGGAGCAGTTTCCCGCCTTGCAGCGGCGCGACAAAGAGGAGGATAAACCGGTCGTCTACCTAGACGGTCCGGCGGGTAGCCAAGTTCCGCAGCGGGTGATCGACGCGGTCAGTGACGGGCTAGCGCATCACAATGCCAACTCAAATGGCATGTTTGGTACGAGTCTAGAGGTTTCGGCTATGATGACCGGAGCTCATCAGGCTGCGGCCGCTTGGTTCGGCGCCAGCGATCCCCGGGAATGTGCTTTCGGTGCCAATATGACCACACTCACCTTGGCGTTCTCGCGAGCTCTGGCGAAAACGTGGCAGCCGGGCGAAAAGATTGTAGTCACGGAATTGGACCACGATGCCAACGTGACCCCATGGAAGCTGGCTGCGGCCGACGCAGGAGTGCATGTGGCCACCGTGCGCGTCCGTCGCGAAGATGCCACCCTGGACATCGATGACTTCCGACGGCAAGTGACCCCTGGCACGCGGTTGGTGGCGTTCACCTGTGCATCCAATAGCGTTGGGAGTAAAACGCCGATCGAAGAGTTGATCGCCATCGCGCACTCAGTGGGAGCCGAGGTCTACTTGGATGCCGTACACTATGCCCCTCATTGCCTCATCGACGTGGCCCAATGGGATGCGGACTATTGCGTTTGTTCCGCATACAAATTTTTTGGACCGCACGTAGGCATGTTGTGGGGACGCCACGAACGTTTGGAAGAATTAACCGCATACAAGCTGCGTCCCGCTCCCGCAGCGCCCCCCGGCAAATGGATGACCGGTACCCAGAACTTTGCGGCCATCGCTGGAACGGTAGCGGCCATCGACTACTTGGCTAACATCGGACGGCAATTAACGGACATTGAATCCGCGCCGCTGCCTCGCGCCCTGTCCCGTCGCGAAGCGTTGCAAATCGCCTTTGCCGCGATCGAAAACTACGAACGCACCTTGCTCCAGCAACTGATTGAAGGGCTGCAACAGATCAGCGGCGTGCAACTGTTTGGTATCACCGATCCAGCCCACTTTGCAAAACGGGTCCCGACCGTGGCTCTGGCTATTCGTTCCGTTCCATCCAAGATCGCCGCCAAGCATTTGGGAGAACGCGGCATCTACTGCTGGCACGGAGACTATTATGCGGTTGATGTTTGCCGCGCCTTAGGGCAACAAACCGATGGCATGGTGCGACTCGGGATCATGCACACTACAACTCCCGATGAGATCGATCGGACGTTAGCCGCCATTCGCGAGATAGCCAGCCTTTAGCCTCGGACAAAACAACCGATATGTCACAAGTCCTGGCACTCCAACGGCAGCGAAACATCCAAACGAGCGATGCCTGGGATTCATTTGCCGGGCACCGCGGGCGGGTTATGCATTTGATCGAGCGGTGCGCGACGGTGCGCTCGAGGGACGGATCCCCTGCGACGCTCAAACTTTTTTACCGGAGTCAATCCCCTAGTGATCCGACAACAACTCATTCAGGAGCCCGGCTTGAGTGCCTTGGTCACAAACGTGACCTTGACGCAACCCTGGAAATGGTGGCTTGGAACCCGTGTATATGCACTCTACGCAGTTTGCTTTCAGCGCACGGCATAGACCTCATTTTAAACGGGGGGGCGAAAGGCACCTTTGATAATGGCGAACCAGGGGCGCGTGCGGCTTGATGATGCCCCAGCGATGGCCCTCCCGTTGATTTTTCGCTTGCTTCACGTGAATATAGGAAAGTGGGGTGATTGCCCGTCAATCACGGGACCTGTAGCCACGTCTACGAAATCATAGGACGTGTAGCCACGTCCACTACGAAATCATGCACTAGCTGGCTTCCACACTGATGAAACAAGTTATCGCCGTCATTCGACCTTATCTGGCTGAAAAAGTCCTCGAGAACCTGCGGCTCGTGCCACTCGAAGCGCTCATCGTTCGCGAGGTCAAAGGCTTCGGACGGCAAAAGAGCTACCTCAAGGACTACAGCGACAGCGAATACAGCTTGGCGTTTTTGCCCAAGGTGGAGGTGACGCTGTGGGTTGAGGACAATCGGGTTGAAGAGGTCCTTAAGCGAATCGGCGAAGTGGCCTGCAGCGGTCGCATGGGAGACGGAAAAATCCTAGTCATGCCGATGCTCGGCGAAGGTTAGGCAGTCACTTCTAATTAGCAACTCCGGGGCCGCTGCGCTAAGCAGGTAGGTGGCAACTGTTGGGTGAAGCCAGATAAACCCATTGGCCCTAGCCCCGGCTCGGGTTGGCAACTGCGGCTAACACCAAGCGGCCAATCGACCGAGAGACTCCTGCTACCTGCTTAGGACTTCACTTCCGCCTTATTCTGGCCTTGCGGCGTGTCGAACAACATTTCCTCAGCTGATGCCGGTTCTTCGCTAAGCTTGGCACCTTGCAGGACGGTAAGTGGGTCGAGTTGCACCCAAGCGGAAGCGGTGGATAGTACCGCTGCTGCCACTTGGCTCGCATGAAGCAGCCAGATCACGAGGCCAGTACCTACTGCCGTTGTGACGATCGGATTGAGGTTGTCAAAAAACATCAGCTCGGATTGTTCTTCATAATCCTGCCGGGCATCCGCCAGAATTAGTTGAATTTGATTCAATTCCTCAAGCACCAACTTTGTGCTCTCTTCCTTCAATAGACTCCCGCGCGTGTTGGTGGTCACCCGGAAGTTGGATTGAATCCCATTCAAATCATCCTCGACATCACCTAAGTTGGAATTCATATCCAAAGTAAATTCGCGCGCGAGCCGTTGGATGGCTTCTTCAATTGTGGCGAGTGGAGCGGCAGGAGCGGTAGGTCCTCGGTATACGGTGCGATCATCGATGAGCAAACCGGCCGCGACGGCCAGACCTTCGGTTAATTGCGCCGTGTTCACTGCGGTAGCATCCGGCGTAGAGTCTGCCACCGGAGCACTGACACTTGCTGAATGCGTGCCTCCGCCAGAACCGCCCGTCTCCGGGGCTGGAACATTCGTTGGAACAATAACGTTGATGGTTACAATTGCTCCCGAGGATTGCAGCAGACCATCGGTCACCGCATAAGCGAATCTCACCTCCCCGATGTAGCCCGGCACAGGTGTGTAGGTGAAGCTTCCATCCCGATTGACGATCAATTCGCCGCTACTCGGAAGACTTAGCAGGACGACACTCAGCACATCGCCATCCGGGTCGCTATCATTAACCAACATTCCTGGGACAGAAATCACCAGACGATCAATGAAGCTAGTCGCATAGTAGTCATTCATAGCAACTGGGCTCTCGTTCACATCTCCGACCAAAACCAGGAAGTCGGCCGTCTGGAACGAACCGTCGGAACTACTGGCTCTAACCGTAACGTTGTGCTGCCCGCTCGTTTCAAAGTCTAAACTCCGTAGCGTACTCACCATCCCCGAACGGGAATCGATGGAGAATCGTCCTTGAGCATCGTTGTCGAGCGAGTAGGTTACCGTAGCGGTTCCATCAGGATCCACTGCAAAAGCGGTGATGCCAACGTAGACTCCCGATGCAGAATTCTCTAGCACGAAGTCGTCAACCGCAGCGGTGTCACTAATCGGTCCGACAACGTACTCATTAACATCGGTTACATCAATGGTGAAGAACCCGACCGCCTGCGATCCATCCTCGCTGGTTGCCCGAACGATGATGGTATGCCACGTCCATGTTTCGAAGTCGAGCGTTCCGGCCACAGTCACTTCGCCGGTGCTACTATCAATCGCAAACAATCCGCCGGCATCTTCGTCAAGTGTATAAGTCACCGAATTGGTGGTGGCATCCGCGTCGCTCGCTAACGCCGTGATACCGACCGCTGTTCCGACCGCCGCATCTTCAGCCACGACATTGGACGAAGATTCAACATCGCTGGGTACCGTGACATCGAACTCGTCGAGGTCATTGATCGCGATGTTGAATGTTTGCGTCGCGGTCGAACCGTCACTGGAGGTAGCTTGGACAGCAATGCGACGAGTCGCCCCGTGGGCCTCACGATCGATGTCCGCTGCAGTAGTCACCACACCCGTATTGGGATCGATGGCGAACAAGCCGTCCGGGTTACTCGTTAGGCTGTAGGCAATTGTATTGTTCGTAGCGTCGAGATCAAACGCGTTGGCTGTGATACCAACAGTGGTTCCGATGGCTACATTTTCATTAATTTCGTTAGCCGTTACATCGGTGTCCGTGGGAAGGCCGACATCAAATTCATCCAAGTCGTTGATCGTGACATTGAATGTTTGCGTCGCCGTGGACCCGTCACTGGAGGTGGCTTGAACGGTAATGCTGCGAATCGCCCCGTGAACTTCACGATCGATCGCCGCGGAGGTTGTCACCACACCTGTATTGGGATCAATCGCAAATAAGTTATCCGGATTACTCGTTAGGCGATAGCTAATCGTATTGTTCGTAGCGTCGAGATCGAACGCGTTGGCGGTAATACCTACGGTCGTTCCACTAAGGGCGTTTTCGTTCACTTCGTTATCAGAAGTGTCACTATCCAATGGAGCAGTAACGTCGAATTCATCGCGATCATTGATATTAATCGTAAAACTTCGTACGGTGAACGAAGTGTCGGTCGATGTCGCTCGGACGGTGATGTTGTAGGAGGCGGCAAGTTCGCGGTCGACCGCACCTGCAACTTTGACAATACCGGTTGTTGGATCAATTGCGAATCGACCGTTGGCGTTGTCATCGAGTGTATAGCTGAGCAAGTCGGTGCCATCCGCATCGATGGCATAAGCGGTAATGCCAACCAGAGTACCGCTCACGCTGTTCTCGTACACCGAATTAGCGTTGGTATTCGTATCGGAAATCGCGGTGACCGCAAACTCGTTGACATCGTTCAGATGGATAACCCAAGATCGATGGGTAAACAGTCCCGACCCGTCGGTAGCGCGAACAACGATCGAGCGACTAATGTTTGTTTCGTAGTCAAGCAAACTGCCGTCGGCAACGGTAATTTCGCCCGTCGTACTATGGATTGCAAAGCGTCCATCGGCATTGTCCTGTAGGCTGTACGTGAGCGAATCGGCCAAGTCAGAATCGAAGCCGACAGCACTGGCTACAAAAGTCCCATTGGCAGAGTTCTCATCGATAGCGACGCGTGGCATTGTGACTCGGATATTATCAAAGACCGCATGATGATTGGCTACGTTATAAAGCCCTACCGTTCCTTGATTCAGTGAACTATCGGCAACCGCACCAAATACATCACGACCGTTGACATAGACGCGGTAGGCATTGCCTTCTCCAGAAAAAGTCAGGCGATAACTCCCTGTAACTTCCATGTCTGCAGCGGGTTGAATGTAGGCAGGATCGCTAACACTTGCCAAAATGGTCGACACACCGCCTACGACCTTCATCAACATAACGCTCGATGTTTCCGAGTTCGAACCACCGGCGATGTATGCATACATGAAGTTATTGCTATCGGTGTAACGCAAGATCAACCCCGAGTGATCGTCGTCGTTGAGCATGATGTCTGCCGAGACTGCGGCGTCGGTCCACGTTAATGCCGCTGGATCATTCCAGAACGCGCGACTAGAGGCATTGCCGCTGTCGACGATCGCGTTGTTCGACACACCGAATCCACCGCTCATCGTCCAGCCGTTAGCATTGCCGTCGTTGAAATCGTCGAGCAATAGGACATTGCCAGAGTCGATCAAAACACCGGTTGGTGATTCGTTAACGTCGGTTACGTGAATCGCGTATTGTTCGTCGTAGCTCAGCCCGCCCGAGTCTGTCACACGGACGGAAATGTTATGCGTCGGATGGAATTCGTGATTGAGTTTCAGCGAATTTGCAACGGTGATGGCCCCGGTGGTGCGATCGATCGCGAAGCGACCATTCGCGTTGTTCGTCAATGTGTAGGTGAACGTCTCACCGGCATCGACGTCTCGGGTGGCAACCGCGGTGACCAAGGTGCCGTTGGCGGAGTTCTCTGCCATCGCAATATTGGAAACTTCGCTGGCGTTTCCAGCCACCCAATCGCCATCGGGTGCGATCGATGTCAGTAACAAATGCCGGCCCGCTACCTGCTCGATCACTTGCCCGCCGCTCAGACGGTCAAAGTCCCAGTGGGCGATCAAGTCGGTAGCCGCGTTGGGGACTTGACCCGCAGCATTCGCGACTCGGGTTGCGTTCCAAGCCGAGTTATAGATGGCCAGGTCGAAGTAGGTGCCTTTGAAGATTTGGGAGCGATCGAAGGCTCCGTTGACAATGTCCTGCTCTTGCCCCAAAACCAAAGCGCCAGGTTTGGAAGATAGAGTTTGGCCCGTGAGGAAACCGGTCGTCGTCGCCGCTTGAACACCATCAACATAGAATGCCATTCCACCGGTAGACGCGGTTCGCGTTAGAATCCATTCGCGGGGTAGCCCATCATTAATGACGGACTGATTGATACCCGTATTCCAATTTTGACCGTGTAGAGAAACATGAATCTGAGAATTTACGGTATGGAGCAGCAGTGTATTGCCTGCGAACTCACCATTCGTCGCGTAACTCATTAGAAACAGTTGTTCGGTCTGCTGCGTCGCGATGCTTCCCCGAAGGGTAAAATCACTTAGGCCCCCCAGCCACTGGTGTGCGTTGTTTGCCAAAAAGTACTGATTATCGGCAACTCCCAAGTTGATCGCGATTCCCTGCTCAACCGGGACGGTTGTGTACAGGTCGTGCGGGGCATCATTGACGGATGTGACCGTGATCGACCCCACCTCGGTCGCGATACTGAACGCCGTTGTATCGCCGTTCAAAGACGTATTCGCGTAGTCACCCACTGTGCCCGACGTTTGATCCCAAGCCCGGAATGTCAAACTGGCTGTCGTGCCGTTCTCAGCGTCCGGTACAAAGCGAATCCGGTCCGTGTCGCGCAGTAACAGCGCCGAACTATTGGATACTGCCCCCACTTCAAGCCAATTCGTACCACCATCGATCGAATACTGCCATGTTCCGTTGCCACTTGTCAATTGTGTAATCGCAATCCCTTCCCGCGCACTCGGCCCGTCCGCATCGGTGACGCGATTGCCTCCGGCACTGGCAATCATCGAAGCTACGGTCTGGCCACTATTGTGCGTATTATTTTCGGAAATTGTCGTTAGCATCATCGTGCCGCTATTATCGATTACCGGTGCATCATTGCGAGCAGCTATATTCACTGTCACGGTCCCGATTTCGGACAGTGCGCCGCCACTTCCCTGCGCTCCCGTGTTACCATCGCTAAAAGTCCACGCAATGGCCACACTGGCTGGAGGTGCGTGACTCGTGTTGCGATAGGTAATCTGCTGCATGGCCAGATTGACGAGTGAGTTGGATGCATTGTTGTTGAACGTTAGTATCAGCCGTCCACCACTTTTACTTGTAACGGTTCCGATGGTCGTACCATTAACGATTAAGGCACCTCCCTGATTCATGGCACTCAGCGTGCCGGTGTGAGCGAAGACGTCCTGCACGTTGGCACCGGTACCTCGAACAAGTGTCAGTCTGGCTCCGGCAAAGTTGTTCGATGCGGTCAGTTCCTGATCAAAGATCAGCACGTTGCCATCGAGCACAACCGGGGACAGATCCTCGGTAAAGTTGACGGTGCCACCGAGGGTTGGAAGGCGATTGAATTCAGTATTCGGTGTTCCAAGATCGCCATTGAGATTGAGCATCGCAAAGTCGGTGTTGTTAGCGTTTGATGCACTTCCCACGATTAGCAGATTTCCATCTGCCAATATGGCCGCATCTTGAGCGAAAGCCGAACTTGTTCCCAAGGCTGCAGTCGCTACGCCATTACCGCCGAAGCTGGCATCGAGCGAACCGTCTACGTTGTAACGTACTGCGGCATAAACGTAGTTGGCTCCCACTTCCGATTGGCCGCTGATGATGTACTTGCCATCCGCTTGAATTACCAACGACGCGGCTGCGTCATTGCCCGTACCTACCGGCGTGAGCACGTAACCGGTTCCATTCAGAGTTGTATCGAGGCTACCATCGGGTTGGTAACGCAACAATGCAAAATCGCCACCCGAACTCCCTGCCACTACGATCCTACCATCCGCCTGTTGAAGAATCTTCGACGCAGAGTCGATCGCACCTGCGATATTAGTAGTAACCATTCCGGTACCATTGAAGCTAGTATCGAGGCTGCCGTCGTGGTTCAGCCGCACGATGGCGATATCCGTACTGCCACTGATCGTGGCACTACCAACCAGCAGGACTCTACCATCGCTTTGTAACGCTACCGCGGACAGAATGTCAAAACCCGTTCCGACTGCATGAGTGCAGATCCCCGTTCCATTGAAACTGGAATCGAGCGTGCCATTGGTGTTGTAGCGAATGACCGCAAAATCGGTATCCGTGCCATTGTGCATTGTGCCCGCGACCACAATCCTCCCGTCGCTTTGAATCGCAACGCTGGTTGCGACAGCGTGGTTCATGCCGATCGCAGTGGTAACAATGCCATCGCCTCCGCCAAAGCTGGTATCGAGCGTACCGTCGCTATTATAGCGCACAACGGCAAAATCATTGTGTGCACCGTTGGAACTGTAACCAACGACGATGATCTTGCCATCCGCCTGCAACGCCACATCGCGACCTTCATCCGCTTCAAAACCAACCGGCGTGGTTACAGATCCAGTACCGTTGAAGGTCGTATCCAACGAGCCATCGGCGTTATAGCGAGCGAGGGCAAAATTCAAGTTGCCAGAGGTCGTCGTATTCCCGGCGACCAAGAATTTGCCATCGGGCTGCACGACGACCGCATAGCCCACATCGCTGTCCGCACCGATCGGAGTTAGCAGCGCACTGTTGCTGGTCGTGAACGTGGGCGCATCATTGACCGCCGAGATTTTGATTTCTACCGTCCCCAGAGAAACATCATTGGCTCCACCTAAGCCTGTATTACCATTGTCATTTACGGAAACATGAAGGTAGTCCACGGCATTGCCCGACAAGTTAGCCGTTGGATGAAGATACCTGATTTTGCCGGGCAAGTTCAGGTAAGTATTCAAATCTGCCAGCGTACCGGTCAAGGTGATATTGTCCGTGCCGCTGAGAGTCGCCGTGACACCATTGCCGCTGCTCGCATGCAGGTTTCCACCAGCGTCGGCCTTCAATTTTAACGTCAGTAGGCCATCACCGTGATCAACGTCGCTTAGTTCAATAGCACTTAGATCCAAGTTGCTCATCGTGTCTTCGACGACAGTTAGGGCAGTTGGCAACTCCCCTGCATTGGTCGGATCATCATTCGTCGCCGTGATGTTAATCGTTGTGCTGCTCGATGCACTCTGCGCGCCGCCAGGCCCTTGTTCCCCCGAATTGCCATCGTTGAGTGTCCAGCTGATCTGAACGTTGGCAGGAGGCGTATCGCTGCTGTTGCTGTAAGCAATTTGGCGGACAACACTATCTAAACGCGTCTGAGTGGCGTCCGCATTGAAATTCAGAATCAGCTTACCGCCAGAATTTGTAACGACGCTACCCACGGCAACCCCATCCACGATCAATGCGCTCCCTTGTGTTATCGCAGCGAGTGTGCCAGTAGCGCTGAACTGGTCTTCTGCATTGGCCGCGCCTTGCCGTGCAAGTGTCAACACGGCCCCTTGATAGTTGTCTCCCGCAGCCAACTCGCGATCGGTAACCGTCGCCGTTGGACTGATAACGACGGGTGTTCCGTCTTCCGTGTAAGTTGGATTGGCTTGCAGCGAACTCACAAGACGTATGTCGTCAAATTGAACACTCGGACCAATGCCATTGTGGGCCAGCACGATCGTCAGTGACTGCCCGAAGTAGGCCGAATAGTTGGATAATTCGTTAGCGCCCAAATGAATCCTTGCATCGGCGAAGGTCCCATCGGCTGGATCGAGGTAGGGATGTGCCGTCATGCCAAGCAGTTGGCTACCTGCATACAGACGAATCTCCCAACCGATCGTGTCGCCGTACCCTAGCTCGTCACCAACTGCCACGTTCAATTGATAGTTAGTATCAGTCGCCAGCGTGGCGCTCAACGTTTGCGACAACGTGCCTGCGCCCTGGATGAAGGCGATGTTATCACCCGCAGGTGCAAAGGAGCCGCCGCTGGGATTCCACACACCGGACGTTACTCCATTCGCAGTCCAACCGGTGATAAAACCCGACAGGGTGGTGTCGTCGCCAATGACATCCGCTTCAAAACTCGCATTGACAACCGTGAGCAGTGTCTCACTGCCAGAAATGCTCAGAACCGGTGCGCTATTGATTCCTTTGACATTGACATTGACCGTAGCGGTGGCGCCGGAGAACTCTGTTGTCCCGCCATGGACGGCTGTTGAGACTTTGGTCCCTTCCGTCCCCGCGGTCTGGTCCCAACCGCGAATCGTCAAGGCAGAACTGCTGACACCCACGATGTTTTCGTCTGGACGGAAGTAAAGCCGAGTCACCAGATTGTCTGCCAGCAACAGGGCCGAGGTCTGGCTGGCCGCGCCGATCGCGTTCCACGTCGTACCGTTGTTGGTGCTGTAGTACCAAGTACCGTTGGCTTCGTTAGTGCCCGTGATGGCGATGCCGCGCACCGCGCCGCTGTCCGGATCGCTGATTCCAGCGGTGAAGTTACCGATCAGCGAACCGACGGCACCCACTGGCATACCTGCCCCTTCCGTGGCGGCCATTTCCAGTGGGGTATCAGCCAGGGTGGGTGCGTCGTTGACTGCGGTGACCGCGATATCGCGAGTGAGCGTGTTGCTGCCGTCGCTTCCATCGCGGATGCTGAAACTGATCGTGCGGGTTGCTGTGGAAGGTGCATCACTGGTATTCTCGTACGTGACCGACCGCAGGGCTGCCTGATACTGGGCTAGCGTGGCGGAACCGGTCAAGGACAAAGTACCTGTCGCGGCGTTCCACGAACCGGTGATGCCGTTTTGATTTGCGAACGTTAAAACATCTTGACCATTGGCATATTTAGCGATGATCCGCACCGAAGCTGATTCCAGATCCGTGTCGTCACCATCGGAAAGTTCGAGCGTTGCAGTGATGGCCACAGGTCCGTCGTTCTCGATATAGCTGATTGGGGCAACTTCGATCGTCGCTTGTTGCGGTGCATCATTGTCCGCCTGTAGCTTGATGAACAAGTTATGCGGTAGTGAATCGTCTTCCCCATCGCTTACAACAAATGAAAGCAAGCGATCTGTCGTATCCGGATCTTCAGATAGGTTGTTGAAGCTGAGGTGTCCCAAGGCGGTCTGATAAGTCGCCAGACGGACACTCTTGGCAATATTGCTCGTCAGCGTGAGGGTGATACTCTCCTCGGAGGTAAGCGCAGTACTTGGAACACCCGCTACCGAAATTCCCAACAGATTGATGGCTGCCTCGTCGACCAGCAGCATGTCACCTACCTTGCCATTCGTCAGTGTGATGGTGACCGCTTCAGTGAACGTATCATCGACATCGTACAATCGCACGTCGCCGTCGACGATCGGAATGGGACCACCATTTTCTGTGAAAACGGTGACAGCCTGCGAAGCGTTGATCCTGAAGTTGCTTACAGCCAATTCAGTCGCGGTGTCATTGAAATTGGCTAGCACAACGGGACTGATGTAGGCAGTGCCGGGCCGGAACAAGGTAGAACTTGATAGTCCATTGCTTATCTCTCCACCGCCAATAGTTGCCGCGTAATTGGTTGTTATCTGGGGAATAGCGGCCCCGTTCAGCAGTGGAAACTGATAGGTCCCTCCAGCCCCCGTCGCGTTCCGCACGGCGTCTCCGGCCAATAAGGTCGGTCCAGCCCAGGGATTGCGCAGCGTGATAACGTTGCCCGATATACTTCCCGCGTCCCACAGATCTGTGGCCACGTTGCGAGTGTAGGTGTAGTCTGCGTAGCTCTCCCCGAACGTATTTTGATAACCATACCAAGCCAAGGAAGCGGCTAATCCACTACTAGAATTGCTCCAGCCCGCAGCGCTATTCAATACAATCTGAGTCGCTCCCGGTACCAAGTCAACTGCCAGAGTTGTATCAGCAGCGGTGGAATGCCGATGAACATGGATAGCTTCGATCGTGTTGCCATCAGAATCGAAACTTACGAATCCCAAATAGTGAATCTCGCTAGGATCGTAGCTATCACCTGCGCCGTCTCCCGACACGGCGGCCACGCTCAGCTGATAGATACCGCTCGAATCGATTGCCAGTCGGCCATCGGCCCAATAGTTGGCGCTCGCCAGATCGGAGCGAGTCGTTTGCCCTCCGAAGAGCCCGTTGAAGACTTGGAAACCACTGCGAATCGAGCCCGCATCGTTAACGGGAGTTACGTTGACGACCACAGCTTCGGAACTGATGCCCCCATCACCGTCGCTCAACGCGACGGTAATGGTCCGCGATCCGGTCGGGTTGTCCGAGCTATTTTCATAAGTCAAATTGCGGATAACGGCTTGTGCAGCCTCCGGAGTGGCATTGGCCTGCATCGAGATGTTCAGTTGAGATCCATTGACACCTCCCGTACGTGTCCCCACCACCACTCCTTCGTACAACACATTACCGCCGCTCAAACTGACCTGCCCAGGTCCATTCCCTTGGTTTCTGATAGAGATTTGATCTTGGGAACTGCCACCGCTGGTCAGTGTTGCGCGGATGTAGCCACCGAAGAAATCGTGAGAATCGCCATCGACCAAAGTGGCAGCTGCGTCCAGCAGAGTGGGTGGAGCGTTTTCTACGTAGCTCAATGGGCCGGATGGCAGGGACATCACGGGCGGAACGTTGGTAGCCCCAATGTTCACGGCCATGATGCTTTGGATACTGGCCGCACCATCACCGTCACTTAGGCTGAAACCAATGTGGCGGGTGCTCGTCGTCGCGTCAAGGGGATTCAAGTTCTCGTACTGAATATTGCGGACCAGGGCAGTCACTGCTGCCGGCGTCGCATGAGCATTGAACGCGATCACCAGATCCGTGACGCCGCTTCCACCTGTAAAGCTGCCGATAACGATTCCTCCGTAGGTCACCTCGCCGCTACTAATTCCGACTTCTTTCCCGCGTCGCACTTCACCTACTCGCTGTGCTTTTCCATTGTTCTCCACACCGCCACTAATTCCGATTTCTCCTGTGGCGATCCCTTGATGGCGAATGCTGATTACATCCTCGGTAATGTCTCCCCCAGACAAAATGGCAACCGTCAGCGAACCACCATTGAAATCGCTTGAATCAATATCAGCCACCAGGGCGACCGCAGTCTGATCGAGGCATGTGGCCCCTTGGCCTTGGGTGTAGAAGAGGATATCACCATTCAAATTAACGATCGTGGCTGCATCATTGACCGGGTCGATATTGACACCCAGGGTCACCATGTTGGCACTGATCGGAGAAGTGTCTCCGGGGCTGGAAGCGTCAATGATTCGACGTGTTGAGCCAATGGAAAAGCCTTGGCTGTAGGTTTCATCCACGGCACGGAGTACCAGCGAAGTTGGTGACCCATTGTAGTTGTGCGCCGGTACAAATCGCAACCGCGACGTATCGCTCAAGGCCAACGCTGTGGTGCCGTTGACGCTACCGACATTGAACCAGTTCAATCCATTAGTCGAGTATTGCCACGTTCCCTCACCCGCCGGGGCGGCATTGCCAACCACCAGCATCCCTTCCAGGCTTGCGCCTGGATCATGGTCTTGGAAGCTTGGTCCAAACAGCGATATTAATGTATTCCCCGTATTGACCGTATCCTCATTCATGGACGGTAGTGTCGCATCGCTCACCATGGGAGCATCATTTACCGGCACAATAGTAATCGTCACCGTGGCGAGCGGGGATTGTGCCGTCCCATCATCGGCGCGATAAGTAAATGTATCGGTGCCAAAAAAGTTCGCAGTCGGAGTGTAGGTGAACGAGCCATCGGCATTGAGAGTGAAAGCTGCCGCCTGGCTC
>JBGSHW010000002.1:0-2908 GCA_041751975.1 Pirellulaceae bacterium | reverse complement strand
GTTGCCGTTTAGGAAACCAGCGAACTACGGTTCGCGAAGAAATCGGATCCGTTTCGTCCACGTTAAGGGATCGATCCAGGTCCGCAGTCGGGGGGGTGGATAACGACCGACAGCCCAATGCGCGAACTTACGGCGTCGAGTTTCTTCGGCGGGAGTTGTCGGGCAGATCGCCAACGACATCAAACGATAAAGAGTGCGGCGCCGCAATCGTACGGCTGAACTACCGGACAGCAATTCCAGCACGCTAGCTGGTACGGGTAGTTCGACATATTCATTGGCCAGCAACAACACCATCGCCAGGCAATTGCCCAACCGCAATCCGCACGCACGCTGGGCCAGTTCTTCCCAATCAAAATGGTCATGTGCGTCATCAATCATGCACCGCAAATCCCAGAGATCTCGCAACGGACGTTCGAGCTCGCCTGTCCGCGCAAAATTGACTGCCGAGTGTATTACCCGGTCGATTGGATCAAGCATGCGAAAAGCAGAACCGGTCAATGGCAGTGAGCGTTCGATCAGCGGCTCGGCAGAAAAGCTCTTAATGTCAAACTGCGGCAAGAGCCGAAAGTGCAGATCGATTTCCAGACGTCGATACGGGTGCCTGACTGGCGCGAGTTCGTGCAGCCAGCGCCGATAGTAGCTTTGATCGGCGGCGGAGAGTTTTTCAAGTGCGGCATAGCCGCCCAGTGCTAAGGCTTGCTGAGCCTGCTCAAGCGACGTTTCGCTGACCAATAGGTCGACATCGTTGGTGCGTCGCCCCCGCGACCAAGGAAAATCAGCTTGATGGTAGGCAGCCCCCTTGAGCAAGACCACCGGCCCAGCGTATTCCCTTAGCGCGGCAGACAAATGACGCAGTTCAACCGCCAGACCCCGCCGATTAAATTCGCTCAACCGAACCTCAAGTGCTAACCGTTCTCGGACCGCTGGGTCCAACTCACCTGCCACCCGATGTCGCATGACGGATACGGCTAGCTGCGGCAGCAGAGAAGACTGTTGGGCAAGCGGAATGAGTTCGTCCCAAGTGGCCAAATCCAAATTGGAAAGCTTGTGCGGACTGCGCAATGCGTCGATGAGTGTGGTGAGCAGTTGACGCGGCGTGGGACGCATCGCTTCAGCAGAAGAGTTTGAGCTTTCCGCTCTCCTGGGAATTGGCGGGCGGAGCTTGGGTGCGGAGGCAGCTACGGGTGGGACAGCATCGGCTCGTGTCCAGGATTGCTTGCGTAAAAAACGTTCGGCCTCGGCTGCGTCATCGTAAACTAACTGATAAGCTGGGCAGCTCTGGGCCAAAGAAACGGCGCGATCAAAGCCCTCACGACCCAACGATCGATAGTTGATGCCAAACTGGCTCAATTTTGCAAATGCTTCGCCAGGGCTAAGGGAGTCGAGCTGAGGCTGGGCACGGTCCGCGCGGCGCGGAAAGACGATGGCTACCGGCGGGAACGATCGCCCTCGCATTTCAACGCTTGCAGCCGTGGGGCTGAGATGAGCCACAGCGACGCGGGGTTCCAGCATCCGCCCACGAGGCCCAAAGCTAGCCGCGTTGCCGTAGCGACTTTTTATCAGCTCAAGCGATTCGCCTTTCAGAATGGAGGGGCGCCCCAGGGCGGTCACCAGTCCATCGTCGAGATTGAATAGGGCAATTTCGTCGCTTAGAAGCCCCCAATCGCTCAGCATCAAGGTGGAAGCCAGAGTGCTTTTGCCAGCCCCGGAAGCTCCAGGGAAAATGAGCGCCTGTTCGGTACCCGGTAGCGTTGCTGCCGCCGCGTGAACTGCCAACTGGCGCGTCGCTCCGCGGAAGAAGCACCAACTGCAAATCCATTCCAAGGCGGCTACCGTCAATCGTCTAGGCCAGACGTGCCACGTCTCGCCATTGACAATTCCAGCCACGCCGGGCCAACCATGCTTCAGTTTTGGCTCCAACAGCAAGCGGAAATCAGAAAAAATAGCCGGGGGAGCGAATGGATGCTCTGCGTATAGAATTTGCACGGCGTCGGAGATTAAGCCAATACGTGACTGCAGTCGGAATTGAAAGGCTCCAAACTGCAATCCAATCCCCTCGGCAGCCAATTGTTTGCGAAGAGTCTGCGGTGCAACCTCGCCGAGCTTCAAAAGACCACATCCACTTCGTTTTGGTCGACGCCAATCAGACCGATAAAGGCCATCTGTTCAAGGGCTAAGCGACAATACCGAAGCAGTGCCTCATCTAGAGGAATTGTCAACTGCTGCGAGGTCTCGTGAACCAACTGCTCCTCATTCACGCTCTGAGTACTGGAGATAAGCAATCGCAATAGACAAAAATCGATAGCGTTTAAAACCGTGGAATCCCAGTAGTCTTCATTAAACACAGCAAACTCATTCTCCCCAAGCGGTTCAATATGAAGCGCATCGCAGTTCAAACGCCACCGCCACTGAGCATTGTGGGAACAAGCAGGTTTGCCACTGTCAAACTCGGTGCTTATGGTGTCGACGCCCCGGTGGAGCCCGCGGACCCATTGCCATTCCCCGCAAAGGCCGACTGCGCCGAACTGGCGACAATCAACGGAACACCCACCATGGCAGAGATCATCAGGCGCCGCCGTTGATTCTCCGGCCGAGTAATTTCTGGGAGACGAGTAATTTGTGGGGGACGATCCGAGGTGGAAGATTGATCGTGGAGCGAATTGTCGTGAGCGTTCATCGTTTGATCCTTTGGGGCTTGAATCCCTTTCCAAGGCTGAAGAAGGACCCATATGTCGGATCTTACTCGTGACTACAAGCAAGTCAAGCATTACGCGAGGAAATCACCAGTTAGGTTCGAAAACGCGTTTGATTCGGTGTAGTTTCCACAATTTACAGCGTAAATCCCAGGCAGTCTGGTGCTGTGGTGCGGTGGCAATCTCTGATTCAATGCAATGCACCCTTTGGGGGG
>JBGSHW010000001.1:0-6168 GCA_041751975.1 Pirellulaceae bacterium | reverse complement strand
ATAAGTTTGAGCAGTCCGATCTGACGGGCTGCTTCGTAGGCGACGATCCCGGCTGCAGTCGACAGGTTCAGGCAGCGGACAGGCCCAGGCATGGGTATGGCAATTTGCCGATCCGGATACTTCGCGTGGATCGCCTCGGGTAGCCCGCTGGATTCGCGCCCGAAGACCAGCGTGTCTCCCGGTTGAAAAGCCACATCGCAATGTGCCTGTTTTCCGAATTTTGTAACCAGCCAAATGCGACTCGGCGGCAGTCGTTCGACCAGCTGTTTCCAGTCATCGACGAGCTCCCACGACAGATCCTGCCAATAGTCCAAGCCCGAACGCCGGATTTGCTTTGAATCCAAACTGAAGCCGGTAGGGCCGATGATCCATAGTTTGGCTCCGAGGGCCACGCAGGTCCGACCGATGTTGCCCGTGTTGGGTGGAATTTCTGGTTGGTACAGAACCACATGCAAAGGGAAAGATATTGCGTCGGTCGGCTGGCTACCTGTAGCGGTCATGCGACAACTCTTTTATAAAGACGAGCTCGTTGGGATCGCGTAGGCAGTCGCCGAAATAGTGCCGCGTGCGCGCACACCCGCAAGTTTTAATGGTGCGATTTTGTGGTGACCCGCCGCGAAAGCAAAGTAGAATTGCTTTCGGTTCAGATTAGACATCTTCCGCAGTAGTGTATTTTATGCCAATTTCAGTCACTTGTCCTAGCTGCCTCAAACGCTTCGCAGTCAGCGAAAAATTTGCAGGCAAGTCTGGACCCTGTCCAAGCTGCCAGAAGACCATCAAGATTCCGGAGAAGGCGGATGAAGTCGTCATCCACGCCCCGGACACCGCTGCCCCAAAGGACTCTAAGGGCAGGTCGATTCTCAAGCCGATCCGTCGCAAGGAGGTCAACCTCAGTTTGCCAGTGATCCTGGCTGCTTCTTTGAGCACCTTGGTTGTCTTTGGAATCGCACTGGGGCTCGGACTCGGCGACGGCCCACCCACGCTGCTGCTCGTGATAGCTGCAATTTTACTGGCCCCACCGCTAGTTTTCGTGGGCTATTGGTTCCTGCACGATGACGAACTGGAAGGCTACAACGGACGCCAGTTACTCATGCGTTGCGGCATTTGCTCGTTGATTTTTGCAAGTATCTGGGCGGTCTACGTCTACGTGCCGCGTTACTTGAATGACGATTCACAGATCAGCGGCCTACAAATCGTAATGCTCCTGCCGATCATGTTGGCGATTGGCACTGCGGCATCCGTGCTGATTTTTGAACTCGAAATCACACAGGGCGTCTTACATTACGCGTTGTATCTAGGCATTACCTTTGTGTTGGCTTGGCTGTCTGGAGCGCCACTCACAGGCACAAACCCCGACGTGAGGCCTGTGCGGCCAACAGCGTCACCCGTCCAGCCAGCGGCACCCGGCAACCCCGAGACACCAGCTGCAGACGCTCCCAAAAATATTCCGAAAATGCTGCAGTGAAATTGTAATCGCGGAAATTGTAATCGCGGAAATTGCAATCGTGGTCGTTCTCGGGCTAATTGGCTCTGGGCAACTAAGGCTGTTGCCGCTCTGCCAATCGAAGCAGGCCGCGGTGTACCAGGTGCTGTTGGACGATTAGGGGCGGCTGCAAATACGGACTCAACCGCATGCCATCGCCTCCACTTAGAATGACCGGTGTGCCGTGACCGCGCGTATCGCGATAGCGATCGATAAGGTGCGCCACGCCGCCCACCAAGGCGCTGGCTGCACCGCATTTCATGGCCTCCTCGGTGTTCTTGCCGGGCAGAGACGGCAAGCCAATCAGATCGGCTGCGTCCAACTCGGGTAGCATATCAGCCGCCTTGCCCAGCAAACGCAGCATCATGGGCACTCCTGGCACGATCGCGCCACCTTCGAAGCGCGCCAATGCATCGGTCAGGAGTTCCGAATCAAACCGAGCCTCGGTCACAAGATCCACCGTGACCGCCGATCCGGCTTGAACAACGATCAAGGGCCGATTTGTTGAAAATTCGAGAGCAGCCAGCGCCGCCAGCAAGCGATCGATGCCAACGCGCTCCGGGAACTGCACGTCCACTTCCAGCGGCAAATCGCGATAGGTCACCACCTGCACCGCAGCCGCGATGGAGTCCAAATAGCCGTTCAAAACGTTGAACGCATCCTGTCTCACGCTGCTGATCAGCCAGCTAGTTTCCGAAGCCGCGTAGGGTTGAGCAAACCTTTTCAGCCGTTCCACCCAGCCTGCGTCATGGGGCAGGAAACGCTCTTTGTCCCCCGTACAGCCCTGTGGGCCAGACAGATCGGCGAAGCACCAATCGATGCGCAACATCTCACCCAGGTCGCCAGCGACGAGGTCCAGCTCAGCGACCCGCAGGCCGCTGTTTCCAATGTCCACACCCAGGAATCTTTGCATTGGAATCGCTCGACGAAGGCTGTAGTTTCTCGTACTACCGTGCTGCGACCTTGGCTTGTGGGTCGATTTTGGCCAGTTCGACAGCAATGCGGCGGATTAGGCGATTGAGTCCATCGCCGGTGACAGCGCTAATCAGCAGAACTTCGCCTTCGACTTCGGAGACGAGTTGTTCGTAAACTTCCTGCGATTCTGGGATTTCGGATTTACTGACCACCACGATCTCCGGCCGCGCCGACAATTCGTCGCTGTACTGGGCTAATTCTTTGCGAATGATCCCATAATTTTCCAGCGGGTCGCTACCATCCATTGGCAGCGGTTCTACCAGGTGCACCAGGATGCCTGCACGCATGATGTGTCGCAAGAAATCGTGACCCAGACCAACTCCGTCGGCGGCGCCTTCGATCAGACCTGGGATATCGGCCATCACAAAGGTGTGGTCGATATCTACGACAACCTGTCCGAGATTCGGGAATTTGGTCGTGAATGGATAGTCGGCTATCTCGGGCCTGGCTCGGGAAAGTCGGCTGAGCAGCGTGCTCTTGCCCGCATTGGGCTTGCCGACGAGACCGACGTCGGCGATGACCTTCAATTCGAAGATGACGCGGCGGAGTTCGCCTGGTGAACCCGGAGTTGACTCGCGCGGCGCTTGATTGGTCGAGCTCTTAAAATGCGGATTGCCCTTGCCGCCTCGACCACCGCGTGCCACTACTGTTTCGTCGCCATCGGCAACTAGATCTCGAATCGTCAGGCCGCTTTGCGAATCGATGATCATGGTTCCAGGCGGAACGTAGATCATTAGATCCTCGCCGCGCCGCCCATGGCAATCCGAACCGCCGCCCATCCGACCATGCTCGGCTCGCCAGTGCTTGCGGTGCGCGAACGCCACTAGGCTATTGACGCCCTCCTGGGCTTTAACAACCACGCTGCCGCCATTCCCACCGTCTCCGCCGCTGGGGCCACCGAAGGGAATGTGCTTTTCGCGGCGAAAGGCAACGCAGCCGTCACCGCCTTTGCCAGCTTCAATTTCAATTTCAGCGCGATCGACAAACATAGGGGCGGCTTAGTTGAGTTCCGCCAGCTTGACATTGACGCGGCGGCCCTCTTGATCGAAGTACACTGTGCCGTCGGTCAAAGCAAAAAGCGTGTAGTCTTTGCCCATGCCCACGTTCCGACCAGGACGGAATTTTGTACCGACCTGACGAACAATGATGCTGCCCGGTGTGACCGCTTGACCGCCAAATCGCTTTACTCCGCGACGCTGCGCGTTACTGTCTCGACCGTTACGAGTCGAGCCCTGACCCTTCTTGTGTGCCATGGCTTAGATCCAACGCCTATCAAAAGTGAATGCATTTTACGCGAATCACGAATTCTAGCGGTAAATCCATAGATGATCAAGGCGTTCTTCCACTCCATATTGGCTCAGAACATAACGTTGGCGAACGGGATCGGACAACGCGGGTATGCCGTAGCGGATGCGATCCTCCAGCTCATTGACGGTATCGCCCGGACGCGAGAAATTCAGCACCAAGTTCTTTTGCAGGTAGCGAATCTTGTCGCCTTCGAGCTTCAATCGCTGAGCGTTGGTGAGCCCCTGCACGTGAACTGAGAAAAAGTCGACGCGGGAGTCGATGTTTGTCCAAGTTGCGACCCCCCAAATCGAGTTGTCGACGGTATCCGTGTCCAACCACAACTTGACCGGTACGCGTTGGATTTCAACCGAGTCGTAGAGCCTGCCGATCCGTTCCTTGGCTGCTATGATCTGCTTGGCCGCAGGCACAATTTCATCCAAGTATTCCTTGCTGAGGCTCTTGATGTGCAGTCTAAACAGAGGCGCAAATGGTCTGCCCAGCGCGTTGACCGAACCCGCAGCCCGCTTCTCCGGCTGAGCGAAGACTTGATTGTCATACGCATCTGGCTCCGCGACAGGATGCAAGTCGCCACCGAGATAACGAATGCGGTACAACAGATACCAAACTGTCTGCCCTTGAACCTCGATCATCCGCACGGGTTTGCAAGCAAAATCCAAGCAATCAACATCACCACGAAAGGTCACGTCCTTGGCCATCTCGGCCAACGTATCACTCTTGGGGGCGTAGACGGGCGTCCAAGCCAAATCGGGATTTTTAACCACGATCGGCAAATCGATCGGGCCCTGGAACGTTTCGCCATACTCCATCGCTGGCGGAATATGAATCAAGGCGTCCGGGGCCAGCCAGCGACTGCCGCCCAGCGACGTTGGGATTGCTTGGCCAACCGCCGCCTCGACCATCATTGCGACGGCCAGGAATGCCAAGCAGGCTCGGCCCATCTCGGTCCAGCGCGAGGAAAATCCACAAAGCGACATAGTCGTATTTCCTACCCAAGTTCGATGAGGCGAAAAGATTTGCCCTAACCTCCCTAGTTTACTTGCTCCGATTATAAACTAAAGCCCGAGAATGCCAACCTTCACAGAACTCCTCTGAGGGGGGGTGGGAGGGGTATTTGTTGTGGCTCGGCGGTCCCTTGATAGGATGGGCTTCCATGGCAAAATGAGAGCCAGGAGACTCAAGCATGAACATGACGGCGGTATTTATGGCGGTGCCAGAGGGTTATGTTGGCTTTGTGGAAGAGTTACCCCGTGCCATTATTCGGGGAGCAACCCTCGACGAAACTCGCCAAAACCTGAAGGAAGTTGTCCAAATGGTCCTGGATGCAAATCGAGAGTGAGCCCAGCGGACCCTCTCGGTGCACGCTAATACGGCAGGAAACGCGTGGAATGGCGGGACACCAATACCCACTTTGTGTTTATCTTCACCCAGCCATGCATGGCTTGGGAACGGGATTGGTCGGGCTGGCCGGTGTGGCGGTAGTGGGCGTTATGGAGGTTGATGACTACGTCGCTTTAGCAATTTCCAACGCGGGAATCGCGCCAACTTGATCCGACTTCACATGGCTCAGGTCTGGAATCCACCAAGTCTCCGGCATGCCCGGCTCGGTCGCCGAGGGGCCGATCCAAGCTGAAAAGGTATGGAACCGCAACTTGTAGCGCCCCGTGGTCGGTGCCGAGAATTGGTCGAACCACATCCAGTAAGATTCGGACTGACTGGCGATCTGCACAAAACCTTCCAGCTCGCGCGCGATAGGTTCGTCAGGCCCTGCCGCCGGACATTTTTTTGAGCCAAAAAGTTCGTACTGAGACTCGTAGCCCAGCACGGGAATCACCATCCGTTCGGGCTCGTTGGTTTACTTCCAAGTGATGCGTCGGAAGCTGGGATAGTCTAGTCTGCTGAGGTCCAGGCCCGCTTCGGGCGCTGGGGCATCGTGACAGCCAACACAATGCTGCTGAAAAAGCATCCCAGTGCTGGGGAACCGGCAACCGCCCATCCACGCAGCGAAATCCTGCGCGGGAACACCATCGCCCAGGCAGGAATTACTGCACCTCGTCGGGTTGTGGCTGGGCGGGTTGTGGCTGGGCGGGTTGTGGCTGGGCGGGTTGTGGCTGAGCGGGTTGTGGCTGAGCGGGTTGTGGCTGGGCGGGTTGTTGAATATTGGGTTCATCAGTGCGCTTCTGCTCGTAAAACTGCAACAGATCGGAGAACGAACGCAACGGCTCCTCGCCTTCCTTCATGGCATCGGTGATATTGGCTTTGGGCTTCTTGCTGGTGACGACCACCGTTTTAGTTTGCGGCGGTCGACCTTTGCTGCGATTTCCAGCCGAGTTGCCACCTCGACTGCGTCCACCGCCCTGACCGCCACCGCCATACCCGCCGCCGCCATGTCCGCCACCGCCCTG